>NZ_CP014167.1:0-685000 GCF_001685395.1 Paenibacillus yonginensis
TACGGCATCGCTATGGTCTTCACAGGCGTTCGCCATTTTAAACACTAAACGAAGTTGTGATCCGCATTCATTTGTTCTGCAAAACCTTAGGTCCGCCCGAGCGGGCCTTATTTAAAGTCGTGGAACATAGTCGAGAGGCTAGGCGATTGAACTTTAAAGGACCATAGGAGGGTTACGTCGATGGATATTTTAGTCGTTGGCGGCGGGGGCCGCGAACATGCGATTTGCTGGGCTTTGTCGAAAAGCCCGAAAGCGGACAAGATCTACTGTGCGCCGGGCAATGCGGGCATCGGGCAGATTGCGGAGCTGGTACCGATTCAGGTAAACGAGTTTGAGCGGCTGACGGCTTTTGCCGAGGACAAAAAGGTCGGTTTGGTAGTGATCGGGCCGGATGATCCGCTGGCAGAAGGGATCGTGGACGTTTTTGAAGCCAAAAACATCCCGGTTTACGGACCGCGCAAAAACGCCGCGCATATCGAAGGCAGCAAAACCTTCATGAAGGACCTGCTCAAGAAATATAACATTCCCACGGCGGCTTACGAAAAATTCGGCAATTACGAGGCGGCTTTGGCTTATCTGCGTTCCCAGTCAGTTCCAATCGTGATTAAGGCGGATGGCCTTGCGGCGGGTAAAGGGGTTACGGTTGCTTTTACACGCGAGGAAGCGGAGCAAGCGCTTGCGGATATTATGGTGGACAAGGTGTTCGGCAGCTCCGGTAGCCAGGTGGTGATCGAGGAGTTTATGGAAGGCCAGGAAATGTCGATATTGGCCTTCGTAGATGGGGAAACCGTCCGGCCGATGGCAGCGGCCCAGGACCACAAGCAGGTCTTCGACGGCGATAAAGGGCCGAATACCGGGGGCATGGGGACTTACTCCCCGCTGCCGCATATCGACAACGCCATTATTGAAGAAGCGGTTGAAAAAATCATCAAACCGACCGCCAAAGCGATGGTTTCGGAAGGCCGGTCTTTCCGCGGCGTTTTGTTCGCTGGTCTGATGATTACGCCGGGCGGCGTGCCGAAGACGGTCGAGTTTAACGCCCGGTTCGGCGACCCGGAAACCCAGGTCGTGCTGCCGCGCCTGAAAAGCGACCTGCTCGACATTTTCCTGGCTTCGCTGAACGGTACGCTTGACCAGGTCGAGATCGAGTGGAGCGAAGAGGCGGCGGTCTGCGTCGTGTTGGCTTCGCCGGGATATCCGGCTTCTTATCCGAAAGGCCTGGTCATTTCGGGTCTGGATACGGTCTCCGAAGCCGAGGCTTTGGTGTTCCATGCGGGTACGTCGAGGAACGAAGCCGGAGAATGGCTGACAAGCGGCGGCCGCGTGCTGGGCGTCGTGGGCCGCGGCCGCGACATTGCCGCCGCCAGGGAGCGGGCTTACAAAGCTGCGGAAAAGATCCAATTCGAAGGCAAACATCAACGTTCCGACATTGCGGCTAAAGCTTTGGTTTAAGCTGTTGAAATAAATACAGAAGCCGCCGGCAGTCTGATTGATCAGACCGCCGGCGGCTTTCTTTTTTAACCTCTTAACTTACTCTTTGGACGTATCCTCTTGCACGGCATCTTCTTTAATTAAGGAGAGAAATAGTTCATGATAATAAACATTTTCGCCTTTACGGCGAGAGACGTACGGCTGAATTAAAGCTTCAAAGTCCCTCATGAACTGGGCGGCTTCTTCTTCGGTCATGTAGATGGTATTGTGGGTCAGTTGGCCGGAAGCTTTTTGGGTGCCGTCAATGCTGTCCAGAAATTTTCGTTTGTTCATCTCGTACATTTCGTTGATCAGCTTCTGGGTTTCGGACAGATAAACCTGCTTTAAAGCAGGTTCAATATCCTTGTGTTTTAAGCGGATTTCGCCTTGAAAGGCTTCGTAGTATTTGGCGATAATACCGTTGATTTCACGGGTCTCAACCACGTTCAAGAGACCGACGCTCTCCATTTTCTTGACATGATAATAGACCTTGGAGGGCACTTCACCCATGGCATCGGCAACTTCCTTGGCTGTGGAAGGCCGCCCGAGCCTGTTGAAGGTATGCAATATTTTGAGCCGGTAGGGATCGGAATAAACCTTGATCTCCTCCGGTGTTTTTAATTCCAGGGACTTCTTCATCTCGCAGCACCTCAAACTCGCTTTCGCCGCTCATCCATACGCAGCGATCCCGATATGTCATTCCTTTCATTATATCGGAGGGGTGGGAGGAATACAAAGGAAAACGGGAAGGACGGAGGGAACAGAGGTTTCATAGTTTTTTTGAAGGGTACATGAAGAATTCCTGATAGGGAAAAAATGGGTTATTTTATGAAAAATTAGATGTTATTATAAGTACAATTAGACAAAATTAAGAACAATGGAGGGGACGATGTTTAGATTATTTTCGGTATTAGCGGTATTTGGTTTAACCCTATTTCTCATCAGCGGATGCTCAAATCAGAAAAACATACAGGAGTATTTAAGTAAACGGGAGCATTTTAATCTTATCGTATTTGTTCAATCCAATTATGAAGAAACCAGAGATAATCTTTATCAGAAAATCGCATTTGAGAATTGGATTTTTGACCACCCGACTGTTTATGACGTAAATACGGAGGAAGGGAAGCAGAGAGCTAAGGATTTACACCTAAAGAGTTACCCCGCTTATTTGTTATTTAACCAGAAGAAACTGCTAGTCGAAGATGATCATTTGGACAACATTCTTTCAATAGTATTAGAAGACCGTTTACACCCAAAATAACTGAGAGCAGCAAAACGTTAGGGAGATCGGATCCCGCGTTCCGCTGCTCTTTTTTTCTGAGTTGTTGAACTGTTTACCGAACTCAACCCGAACTTGAGGCGAGGGGTTGCTTAGACCTTCTCAGGTTCAGGCTTTCTCAGCTGCTTCAAATCCGCCGAAACGCCTTATAAGGCAGCAGGCACAGCGCTACTACGACAATCATGATCCCCATGACCGCGTACAGCGCGGGTACGGGAATGAAATCGGCGGCAAAGCCGCTTAAGGTGGCACCAAGCGGCATGGCGCTTAAAGCGACCATGCTGATTAAAGCCGAAATGCGGCCCAAAATCGCGCCGGGTGTAACCTCCATGACGTAGGAGCGGAGCGGGACGGAAGCCATGCTGACAGAGACGCCGAGCAAAACCATAAGCAGGGCGGCGAAACCCCAAGCTAAGTAACCGTGCAGCAAAGGCGGGAACGAGAGCAGGGCCATGCTGCAGCCCAGCAGCAGGAAGGCGGTGAGGATCAGCGTGCTTTTTCGAAAAGCGTTGCCCCACTTGGCCAGGCATAGCCCGGATACGATCATGCCGCAGCTTAAGCTGATGCTGAGGCCGCTCAGCATGCCTGCATCCGCGTGCAGATGCTCCTTAACATATACGGTCTGGAGCACGTTAATCGGCGCCAAACCGAAGTTGACGATCCCGGCCAGCAGGATGGAAGTAAAGATGAACAAATTGCCTCTTACGTAGGCGAAACCCTCTTTCAAATCGGACACATACCTCTTGAAAGCGGAGCGGGCAGGGTAAGGCTGACGGGTTACGGAAGAAGTGCTTCTGTTATCAGGAACAGAGGGACTAAAGGGAATTTGTTCATCAGCGGATATAGCCGAATGGGCTGAATGGGCCAAATGGACAGCTGAGGTTTCGGAGGGTGGGGCGGCGGCTTTGCTTACTCGCTCCCTGCCCGAACGAACAAAACCGAGCAGCAGGCCCGACAGCAGGAAGGTGGCAGCGTCCACCCACAAAGCGCCGGTACTACCGAAGAAGGCGATGATGCCGCCGGCAGCGGCCAGGCCAATCAGCTCCGCAGTCTGCGCGACCGATCCGGACAAGGAGTTGCCTTTCAGCAATTGAGATTTGCCGAGGATGGAGGGAATCCAGGCATTTCCCGCCGGGGAGGCGAAAGCTTCCAGAGACGAGATCAGCAGCGTAAATAGGAACAAATGCCAGACTTCCAACTGTCCGGTCAAATAAAGCAAGCCCGTCAGGAAAACGATCGTTCCGCGCCCGTAGTCGGCGGCGATAACGATGATTTTTTTCGGCCAGCGGTCCACAAAGACACCTGTGAAGATGCTTAATACGATAGCGGGAAGGGTATTGACCGCAAATAGCGTGCCCATGAGCAGCTTGGAGCCGGTCAGCATGTAAACGATCCAGCTGTACGCAATGGCGTCGACCGAGTCTCCAAACCGGGAAATCGCCTTGGCGCAGAGGAGCAGCAGGAAATCTTTATTTTTGGACAAAGGGATTGCTTCAGCTGCCGGTGCAGCAGAGGATAAGGCCGGTGCAGCAGCCTGGGCGGCCAACTCATTCATGTTTATACACCCCATCATTCAGTTTTTATTAACGTTAAAATAATTTTAACGTTAATATTATTTTATCGATGAAGCGTAAATTTGCAATGCTTTTTTTTGAGGATGGGTAGAGAGCCAGGCGAGCGGCTGATGAACGCAGTCTTTTTTCCCCGGAATGTACGTAGAAAGAGGTTTATCTTATAATAAGAGTTATAGGTTTTAAGAACCATATAATGGGAAAATGGAATGGAATGCCGAGGAGGATTCGGATTGCTTAAAACGGCTGGTATTCACCATATCACGGCTTACGCGCAGGACGTTCAGTCCAGCGTTGACTTCTATGCGGGACTTCTGGGACTGCGGCTGATCAAACAAACGGTTCATTTTGAAGCCCCGGATGTCTATCATTTGTATTTCGGTAACGAATTCGGCCAGCCGGGCACGATTCTGTCTTTATTATGCCGGGAGGATTTCCCTGCGGGCAGGCTGGGCGGAGGCCAAGTGGGCGTTATCGTATTTATGGTGCCTGCGGGCGGACTGCTGTTTTGGCGCCAAAGGTTGAAAAAGTACAAAATCGACTTCATGGAAACCCGCCGATTTGGCAGGGATTATGTCCGTTTCACCGATCTGAGCGGGATGCTGATTGATCTGGTGGAGCTTGAGGCTGGAGCCGTTCCGGAGGCTGCCCGGAGCACGGTTCAGGGTCCGATTCCAGAGGCTTATGCGATCCGCGGCTTCGACGGGGTGCTGCTGTTCAGCCGCAAGCCGGATCAGACGGCGGATGTGCTGGAGCTTGTGCTTGGCCTGCTCTACAAGGACAGTGAAGAAGGGATAGCCCGGTATGAGACCCATGGAGGACTGGGCAGCCGGATCGATTTGAGCATCGAGCCGATTCCGGCCGGGGCGCCTGGCGCTGGTGTTGTGCAGCATTTAGCCTGGCGCACCAGCGATGCCAGCGAACAGATTTTGTGGCAGGAGCAGCTGAAGGAAAGCGGGCTTGATCCAACGCCGGCGATCAACATGGAATATTACAAGACGGTGAGGTTCCGCGAGCCTGGCGGGATTCTTTTTCAGATGGCGACGGAGGTTCCCGGCTTTCAAACGGATGAAACGGCTGGCGAGCTGGGCCGGGAGCTGATGCTGCCAGACAAACTGGAAATGCAGAGATCGTCCATTGAGCGAAGACTGCCGGAATTTCAACTGCGCGAGTTTAGCTAGGATAATAGGGATAATAAGGCTATGATCGGCAAAAGAAACTTCCCCTGCTGTCCACCCGAGGTGGTACAATAGGAGTAATAAGCAAACAAGGTGCAGCAAATCGAATATATTATCAGAAAAGCGGAGTGTGGAGACCAAGATGAAACAGACAGACAAACCGAAGACCGCCTCTTCCGCGTCTGTGGGCATGGAAGATATCGTACGGGCGCATCACGTGCTGCGCGAGGTAATCGTGCGGACCCCGCTGCAGCGGGATGCCGTCTTATCGGCGAAATACGACTGCAATGTGTATTTGAAGAGAGAGGACCTGCAAATCGTCCGTTCTTTCAAAATCCGCGGAGCCTATAATATGATCCGGAGTCTGAGTCCGGAGGAGAGCGCCCGCGGCATCGTCTGCGCTAGCGCGGGGAATCACGCGCAGGGCTTCGCTTTTTCCTGCAATGCGCTTGGGATCCAGGGGAAAATCTACATGCCGGCTACGACGCCTAACCAGAAGGTGACTCAGGTGAAACGTTTTGGCGGGAAACATGTCGAGGTGATCCTGACGGGGGATACGTACGACGATGCTTACGAGGAATCGATGAAGGCCTGCCGCGAGCAGGGCATGACATTTATTCATCCGTTCGATAATGCGAAAATTGTAGCTGGCAACGGGACGATCGGCATGGAGATTATGGAGGATTTGAAGCAGCCTGCCGATTTCGTGTTCGTGACCATTGGCGGCGGCGGTTTGGTGTCCGGTGTAGGCGCTTATATGAAAATGGTCTCCCCTGCCACCAAAGTGATTGGAGTTGAACCTCTTGGTGCGGCTTCGATGACGGAAGCGCTGAAGCAGGACAAGGTAGTCACGCTGGAATCGATCGACAAGTTCGTTGACGGTGCAGCGGTTAAGCGGGTCGGGGATCTGAATTTTGAAATCGCCAAAACCGTGCTGGACGATGTGATCAAGGTACCGGAAGGCAAGGCCTGCACCACCATCCTGGAGCTCTACAACGAAAATGCGATCGTCGTCGAACCTGCAGGTTCGCTGCCTGTGGCAGCTCTCGACATGTACCGCGAGCAGATTAAAGGCAAGACAGTCGTCTGCGTCATTAGCGGCGGCAACAACGATATCGACCGGATGCAGGAAATGAAGGAGCGTTCGCTGATTTATGAGGGGCTGAAGCATTATTTTATGGTCAATTTCCCTCAGCGGGCGGGAGCGCTGCGCGAATTTCTTGCGGATATTTTAGGGCCGAACGATGACATTACACGGTTTGAATATACGAAGAAGAACAATAAAGAGAACGGTCCGGCGCTTGTCGGCATCGAGCTGATGAACAAGGAAGACTATCTTCCGCTTATCCGCCGGATGGAAGCCAAGGGCATTCCGTATACGGAGCTGAACCGTGATCTGAATTTGTTTAACCTGCTGATTTAAGCGGAATAGACAGGTAAATAGATAGGTGAATAGACAGGTAAATTGGAAAGAGACGAAGAAGGACAGAACCGGCTGGGGCAGTTGACCAGGCAGGGGCTGTTCTTTTTTTTGCGTCCAAAGCTTTTTTCCAGCATAATCATCATTCACTCTTTACACGCATACATTGTTAGTGTACTATTTAACTATAACACCGACACGATAATACAGAAGATGATGAACATTATCCGGCAACGGAAGAAAGGGGCGGCGAGCAGATGAGCCTGGAATTTGATAACAACACACCGATCTATCTGCAGATCATGACTTACATCAAGCGGCAGATCGTAAATGGAAGCCTTGCGCCCGGAGATAAAATTCCATCCGTACGGGAGCTGGCAGCTGAGCTGCAGATTAATCCGAATACCATCCAGCGGACTTTTCAGGAGCTGGAACGGGAAGAGATCGTAGAGACCCGGCGCGGACTGGGGAGATTCGTGACAAGTGAGGGATCGAAGATTATGGAGATCAAGAAAGAGATGGCCGGCGACCTGCTGGAGAAGTTTGTTCAAGGGATGAAGGAGTTGGGCTTCGCGGACAAGGACATCGTGTCCATTGTGTCAGAAGCTGTTACGCACGAAGGAAAGGGGGAGAACCATGAACGCTATGAATCATGAGGCTGCGAATCCAAATGCCCGGGCACAGCTTTCGGTTGGGAAGCCCATCTTGAGTATCAAACAGGTGTCCAAAAGTTACGGGAGCAAGCCGGCGTTAAACAACGTCACCTTCGATATTGAGCCGGGCCATATCGTTGGGCTGCTCGGCACGAATGGCAGCGGCAAAAGCACGCTGATGAGAATCGCCGCGGGACTGGTGCAGCCAAGCGCCGGATCGGCGCAGGTATGCGGGGAGCCGATTGGCATCCGAACCAAAGGGATGGTCTCCTTCATGCCGGATGTGCCGGTCACTGAGGATTGGATGAAGGTGCAGGACGCGATCAGCTACTACCGTGATTTCTATGCTGACTTTGACAAAGCGAAGGCGTCCGAAATGCTGCAGTTCATGAAGTTAAATCCGCGCGACCGGGTAAACGCCTTGTCCAAAGGGATGCTGGAGCGGCTGCAGCTGACCCTTGCATTGTCCCGCAGAGCGCGCCTTTATTTGCTGGATGAGCCGATCGGCGGCGTCGATCCGGTGGCCCGCGGCAAAATACTGGATGCGATTCTGGAGTTCTATGATGAAGACAGCAGCATTGTGATTACGACCCATTTGGTACGGGATATCGAGCGGATTTTTGATCAGGTGGCGTTGATCCGGAACGGGGAGCTGGTGCTGATGGACGAAGTGGAGACGCTGCGGACGAAGACGGGAAAAAGCGTTGACGAATTATTTAGAGAGGTGTTTGCCGAATGATCCGTTTGCTCAAATACGATTGGAAAAGAAATGCGGTGTTTCTGCTATGCGTTTTGGCTTCGTTTGCCATACTGGAGATTGGAACGGGACTGTTTGTAAACAATCAAGAGGGGGCCCTGGCCTTGTCAATCATAGGCTACGTCGCGGTGACGGTCATTATTGTTGTAGTCACCATTAGAACCTATGCGCAGAATATTATCTCGACCAGCCGTCG
This sequence comes from Paenibacillus yonginensis, assembly GCF_001685395.1. Classification (NCBI taxonomy): domain Bacteria; kingdom Bacillati; phylum Bacillota; class Bacilli; order Caryophanales; family Paenibacillaceae; genus Paenibacillus; species Paenibacillus yonginensis. The sequence goes on from NZ_CP014167.1 coordinate 8,525, forward strand.
TATGCTGCCGGTAGGCAGCCTGCAGCATATTTTATCGCCTTTGGTGCTGGGGCTGCTGGGGGGCTTAATCCTGGGTTTGGTGTTTCTGTTTCATTACTCGGTAAGCGGCATGTTCAAGTCGTATCCTCCGTTTGATGCGCTGCTTGATGTCAATCCGGGTAAAATGGTGCTGATAGCTGCTGCAGGTCTTGAGGCCGCGCTGTTTCAGCTGCTGATCTTCTTCCTGGCTTATACAATTGGCCGCAGCTTCCACACCAAAGGAAGAGCTGCAATTATGATAATCGCCTTTCTAATCCTTCAGAATGGACTGAATTGGCTGGAGAGTGTGCTGAAGCTTCCGCAATTCGGATGGATACAGTTCGGATTGTACAACGAGTCTGGTTCTTCAGCACCTTTAATCCCCGATATTCTAGATTCGTATAGCCTGGGTTCCTTGTACGGTTCAACGGTATTTGAACTGATCGTCTGTGTGATCATGATTGCAGTTATGGTCAAGCTGCTGGATAAGCGGGTGGAAACGAAATAAAAGGCCACGATAGGGCAGAACGCTTAAAGCTGGATCGAACTTCTACAGCCAGATCGGGCTAACAGACAAAAAAGAACAAGGAGCATGTTCCAGCGGGCTCAAACGCCCATGGAAATGCTCCTTTTGTGTTTCCACTGCGGGCTTATCCGTGGTAGTCTAAGGGACAAGAATGACGATTCGGAAGGGGAACAGGAACATGGATGAGAAAGACGCCGCCATGCTGCGTTATCTGGCAGAGGGACAAAGCCTGACCCGGACAGCGGAACGGCTGTATGTAACGCAGCCCGCGCTTACCTACCGGCTCCAGCAGATGGAGCGGGAATTCGGTGTGCCGCTGATCGTCAAACATGCCAGAGGCACGCATCTGACTCCGGAGGGAGAGGCGCTTGCCGCCCATGCGCGCAGAATGAGTGAAGAGCTGGCCCGGGTGAAGGATGAGCTGCAGGGCATGCGGGGCCGGATTAAAGGCACTCTCAGGCTGGGCGTATCCAGTTATTTTGGCTTGTATATGCTGCCGCCGCTGCTGAAGAAATTCCGGGATTTGTATCCCGAGGTGCAGTTTGATGTGACGTGCGCGCTCAGCTCGGAAGTGATGGAGCTGCTCCACGGACGCGAGATTCATCTTGGCATTGTGCGCGGGGATTATCCTTGGCCGGAGGGACGGCGTCTTCTGCATGACGAGCCGATTTGCGTGATTGCTGAACAACAGCTTGACCTTGCAGGCCTTCCTGCTTTGCCGCTGATCCAATACTCCGACCCGAGGGGCGGAGCCACGCGCCAGACGCCTTCTTCTTTCGTGCAGGACATTCAGGCCTGGTGGAGAGAACGTTACGACGAGCCGCCGCATGTGGTGATGAAGGTGGATGCCTATGAGACCTGCCGGGAAATGGTCAAGCATGGGCTGGGTTATTCGTTTGTTCCCCGCGTGTTTGTGCCCCAGGGAAGCGGACTGTACACACATGAGCTTGCGCGTCTGGACGGAACGCCGCTGAGACGGAGTACGTGGATGCTGTACCGTGAACCGTCCTTGGAGCTTGCTACGGTCAGCCGGTTTATTGCTTTTATGCAGGAGGAGCACGGTGAAGGCGGGCAAGCCTTTGAAGCGGCCAGAGGGGAATGACCAGTGGGGGCGGATCAAGGAACTGATCTGAAGTTGATCTAGGGGACTGATCTAGTTTAGGAGCCTGGTCAAAGAGACGTAAAACTCAGGTGTTTTGACGGCTGTGTGATGAAAGCTAAAGCGGACTTTTTTTGTCAGGTGCCTTTCCATGGGGAGGGCGTGGGAATAAGAAAGGCGAGAAGAGTTGCGCCCCGGTTATCCGCTGCCTGTGCAGCCGTGCGTGTCATTCTCGCCTTGTCTCGATTTCCACGTTCTCATACTATCAAAAAGCCATCACATATTATCCAACTTAGAGTCAGGTTAGGTTCATTCAATAGTTAATTTAAAAGAAACGATAAATTATTGCAATTTATTTCATATTAATAAAAAATATGAAAGTTAAAAAAATACAATATTCCATTATATTCTATTATATGATATTATATAACAGAAATACCCAATACATTATTATCTAATTAAGGAAGGAAGTGTATTTATGAAAGGATTTGCTAAAAAAGCTATATTAACGTTGGGATTGGTAGGTGCTTTAATTGGTTCAACAAGCGCTGTATTTGCTGCATCAGGAAATTATTCTACTACATATGACATGGATGCTGGCGTCTATTCCAAAATAACATGGAGCCCAACTAGCACCCCTACATTTGGAGTTGTCAAAAAAAGTGCAGTTTGAAAACACACTCATGAGAACCCCATGATTAAGCTGCCTGTGACAGCATTCTTTCGCGATAAATAGCTGGGGGCCATCCCCCTGGATTAGAGGTGTAAACCCTCTGTCTGTTGTAATAGACCATGATGTATCGGAAGATAATCGATTTCATATAGGCCATCGGGTATTGCTCGGTTTTGATCTTATATAGCTTTTCTTTCTTTAGCGTAGCAAAGAAGCTTTCCATTCTTGCGTTGTCATAGCAGCGCCCTGTGCCGCTCATGCTTTGAACGACATCTCGTTTAGCCAGACACGCTCGGAATGCGTGGCTCGTGAACTGGCTGCCTCGGTCGCTGTGATAAATCATTCCACGAGCATTTCTGGCCCTGCAGGCATTCTCAAAAGCTTGGATGCAGAGTTCCTTACGCATGTTGTCATCCATGGCCAGACCCACGATCTCCCCATTGAAACAGTCCAATACGGCGGACACATACAGCTTACCGTCTAAACAAGGCACTTCTGTGATATCCGATAGCCACTTCTGGTTGGGGGCTGAGGCGCTGAAGTCTCTCTGGATCAGGTTCTCGCTCTTTTGAGCTGCCGCATCCTCACGTGTAATGCCGTTTGGATGACGCCTCACTTTCTTCAGCAGACCGTGCTTCTTCATGATGCGATAGACGGTGCTGTAGCTGGTCACGATCTCTTTTTGCGCTAGAGCCAGCCTAATCCGCTGGGCACCGTAATTGCTGTTGTCTTCATATTCTTCGATGATTTCTTTGATTTTGACCAGAAGGCGTTCTTGCCGCTCTCGTTTGGGTGTGGGCTTCAAGCTGCGGTAATAGCCTGATTCGCTGACAGCAAGTACTTTGCACATCTCTTTGACGGTCCATCGATCCCGTCGTTCACGGATGTAACCATAGAGCTGGCATGCTTTTAGCGCTTCCGGTCTTTTGCGAAAAAACCAAGTGCGTCCTTGAGAATTTCATTCGCACGACGCAACTCGCTGTTTTCTCTTTCTAATTCGATTTCACGCGTAGTCTTATTGGCAGATGCATAAGCGCGACCACTTCCGATATGCGCTCCATCACCGTGCAGGGTTCTTCGTTTCCTCCAGTCCTGCAAGGTGTGGTAGGCTACGCCTAACTGCTCGGCCGCTTTCTTGGGCCCGATCTCATCGCTTAACCTTACCGCTTCTTCTTTGAATGCTTTGTCGTACCGATTCATTCTCGCTCATCCCCTCATTAGCTTTCATTTTATTTCATACGAGGGTGTTTTTCGACTGCATTTTTATCGTAGCACTCCAATTTAACTTCTCTATATCACCTACAACAGGTGGAAGCGGAGGAGCTGAAATGACTATTTATTTGGAGAAATCCGGACTTTTTGGGTATTCAGGAGTGGATTCAAATAAAATCTCATCTACTCAATCTTCGTACAGTACATTAAAAGGTGACGGCGCAGGCACTTATCGTTTTTATTTAAGATATTGGGGAGCAGGTAAAGTCGCCGGTAATATCGATGTAACCTATAGTTGGTAATTATTTAGATTTGTTGTAGAATGTAAGATGAAGGATTTCTTAGATACTTCTTACATTCTACAACATAAAAGGAGGCTATTATGCAGTATTATAAATTTGATTTCCACCCCACTGTGTTTATAGTGGTTTTTTTTATTTGTTTAGTCCTTTTCTATGTAATAACTAAATTCGTTGCCAAAAAAAAGTTTAATTCAAGACAGTTTTTATATATTTCTGCATTCATTTTTTACATACTATCTTTAATTAAACTTACAATTCTCCCTTTGGTTGTTTTTATTAAGCAACCCCCTGATCTCCCTATATCCCTTTACTATTCATATATCCCCTTTGAAAATGTGGGAAATGCTATACGATCTGGGAATTATATTCAAGTTTTCGGAAATGTACTTCTGCTTTTACCGTTACCGATTCTTCTTCAATTGATTGCCAGAGAACAATTTTCATTTAAAAAGACTGCACTTATCTCTACAATAGCCACTTTTACAATTGAACTACTCCAATTACTTATTGATTTTGCCACACACTATCCGAATAAAGTTGCTGACATTGATGATATAATTTTAAATATATTTGGAGCTTTAATTGGCTGGTTTATTTTTAGAGTTGTATTACGATTTAAGTATGTTTCATTGAAGTTAAATCATCAAAATTAGATAAAAAGGAGTCCTCCCTGGACTCCTAACTAATTGATTTAGGAAAGAGGCAAACTAAGACAACTATTTCTTAGATTGCCTCTTTCTCTTGTTTACTTTTAGAAATCTTCATAAGCTTGTTCAAAAAAACCAATTAAGTTCAAAGTGTTGGCAATCGTTTTAATACCTTCAACAATTTTTCTCCTTACCGCACTCTCGCTTATTCCATACCGGAAGAACAGAATAGTCTCCTTAAACGAATGCCCCTTAATATATCGATATTCAATAGCCTCTCGGGCTTCCGTATCATGAATAAGCGCCCAGGCCCGGTACAATTGGCGAGTATAGAAATTGTATTGTTGGTACACCCAGCGCCGCTTCTCAATCAGGATTGCCGCATTAGCTGTCTTATCCGCATGAAGGTCCTCATGATCTATCCGTCGAGCTGCTTCCCCATCAATAGCCACCTGCTTTAAATCACGTTCAAAGTTCTCGAAATCGCTCATTAAACTCTTCATGTATACATATTTACTGAGCAGGAACTTTGTCCGCTGGATTTCTTTTTCTGAAGCTTGAGCAAAAAGTTCTCCTTGTCCCCATGCCATCGCCATTCCCCTCATTCCCCTTTAATCATGTTATAATGTCAAGAGGAATGTGTTTCCATAATTGACCCCCGTCCCCGCCAAGGATATGGGGGTCTTTCTGTGTTTATTTTACTTCTTCGGAAATAGCCCACTGAGCAAAAGTCCAGTTCCCGCATGTCTGCGGCTTACCTTCCTTACCTTTACGATCAATCGGGATGTATTCGACGTCGCCTAAGTATCCTTGGGAGTCGGCCCCGTTAATTCTGATGCGCAACACCCTTCTCCGAAGGCCGCTCTTACCAACATAAGTCTTGTCCACGTCAATTTCGGATCGGTTCATGAGATTCCCTCCGTTTCTTTGCTCAGGTGATCAATCCACCGCTGAATGTCCAGCGCCAGCTCCTCCTTGCCACAAACCAACGCGTACTGCATAAGCGTCGATCGAGCCGCCGGGTCCCGGTCTGGCCGGAGAACAAAGCAATTATCTACCTGTTGACCGTTCTCTTTGTTGATGACCGTGTACTTGGCATAAAGACCAGGCTGCGGTTCAGATGATGCCGTATGAATGATTTTAATCTCCCGCGGGCCGGTTCCCTTTTCGATATATCCCTTCTGCACCAGCTTATCGAGCAAGCCAAATGCTGTCGAAACCGAAGTGTACCCAGGCCCTCGGCAATCTCCCTGATTGCCGGCGGATAGCCCTTATGCTGGACGTGTGCTTTGATGTATTCGAGGACTGCCGTTTGCTTTTTGGTTAACGGCTGTAATTGTTTAGGCATAATCATCACTCTCCCTTTTTGTTTTTCTTAACGTTCGGACTGTGCAGCATCAAGGTGTATAGCCAAGAAATTCCTCATTTTGATACCACTCTGCCTCACTGTAAGAGAAAACGAATCCGGAAATATTAATCTCTTTTCCATCCTTCGAGATTGCCTTGTCAATTTCGGCTTTCGGTACTGCGATTTTCAAAAGCTTCTCGATGTGATCCGGCTTGTTCTCGATCAGGCAATAATCCAATACACCACCCGAACAATCGTATTCAGTCACAAACATTGAATTTAGCAAGTCAATTTTCTTTTCCTTGGTCATTTCATCTTCTCCTTTGCTCTTTGTGTGAAAAGTGCACATTGGAATTTGTTACATATGCTGCATGCATTTATACCTATATAGACTGAATTAAAGAACAACAGTTTCCAAAATCAGGATGTTTAGATGGGGTAATAGTAAGAACTACAACCATTTAGGACGTGATTAGCATGGGAATTCCTGAAGAAAAACACTTGGTCGAACCGGCGCTTCGTGAAATTTCTGACAAACGGATGTATGAACGTTATTTGGCGGTACTTCATCGCCTTGAAGGCCGTACGATTAAAGACATTTCAAAGATGATCAAACGTACCGAGAAAACGACTGCCGGATACATTCATAGCTACGAGCGTGAAGAACTTGAGGGTCTTTCACTGGGGCATTCCCCTGGCAAACCCCATCGGCTTATGGACGAGCAGGAAAGGATTCTTGCGAACACCGTTGCCAACAAGCGTCCGGTCGATGTGGGCATTGAAGCCAAGTATACCTGGACCCTCAAGCTAGCGATGCTCTTTGTTGAACGTGAATTCGGTGAATGTTACACCGAAAAAGGCATGTCCGTCCTGCTGCATCGGCTTGGCCTCAGCCATACGAAGGCGACCTATACGATGGAATTGGCCAATCCTGAAGAACAGCATACCTTCACGTCTAAAACCTTTCCTGCGCTAAAAAAGCTGATGAAGCAAGAAATCGAGCATCTGCTCTTCGAAGATGAATGCATGATTCGAGCTTACCAATCTCTGCAATACTCCTGGTTTCCGGTGGGAGCACAGCGGAGGATCCCGACCTACGGACGGCACGAAGGTGCAAAGCTGTTTGGTGCGCTCAATTACGAAACCGGTCAGGTGCTTTATCGTGATGGCGAGCGGTACGACACGTCTGCATTTATTCAGTTTCTGGATGTCGTCTTAAAAGCGTACCCGACAGGGAAGAGAGTAATGATTCTCGATAACGGCCGCATTCATCATGCAGCCGAAGTAAGGAATTACTTGAAGCAGCATACACGGTTACAATTTGTTTTTCTGCCGAAGTATCCGCCTGATCTTAATCTGATTGAAGGCCTATGGAAGTGGCTAAAGAGCGATGTCGTTCATAACGTTTTTTACAAGAAGTTTTATCACATCCGAATCAATGTTGCAGCCTTCATGAAACGTGTGAATAAGAAACCCGTGGAGGTCATCGACCGGTTGTGCATCCGAATGTAATTCAAAAGATCAGTCTATATAGGATTTCCAGCTTACATAAATTTTTTTTAAGTTTAATACGAAAAAATATTAATTTTACTTATCTATCTAAAGAACTTAATATAATTCATAAAAATGAATAAATATACGGACGGGTAATCAAGCGGAAAACAAGAAGTCAAAAACAAAGAGGGATAACCAAGCATAGAAATAGCTTGTCCCATCGAGAACAAAGGAAGGTTAACAGCATGCCGAACAAGGTGCCGAACAAGGAACAGAAGCAGAAAATTGAACAAGCCGTACATGCAATCGATGAACAGCTGCGCGCGATCGCCAAGGAAATCCATGCCGATCCGGAGCTCAGCTTTCATGAATACCGGGCCCAGCGAAGGCTGACTGCACCGCTTGAGGGGGCAGGATTTGTTATAGAAACCGGACTGGCCGGATTGGAAACGTCGTTCCGGGCCAGCTGGAGCGGCAGCGGGGCAGAAGGCGCGTCAGACGTGGAAGGCGAGAGCGGCGGGAAAGGCGCGGCAGGCGGACCAACGATCGCCCTGCTGGCGGAATATGACGCGCTGCCGGGTGTAGGCCATGCCTGCGGACATAACCTGATCGGCACCTCCGCCGTAGGCGCGGCGCTGGCTCTGAAAGCCGCATGTCCGGATTTGCCCGGACGGATCGTCGTGCTCGGCACGCCGGCCGAAGAAGAAGGCGGAGGCAAGATCATCATGAGCGAAGCGGGCATCTTTGATGACGTGGACGCGGTCATGATGTGCCATCCGCAGGAGAAAACGATGGTGCTGCGCGGCGGACTTGCCTGCGTGGACGCTACGTTTACGTTCCATGGCAAGCAGGCGCATGCCTCGTCGTCGCCGGAGCGCGGGATCAGCGCCCTGGACGCGATGATCAACGCTTTTGTGGCGATCAACTCGATCCGCCAGTTCGTGAAGGATGACGTTCGTATCCACGGCATCATTACCAAAGGCGGGGATGCGCCGAACGTCGTGCCGGAGCTGTGCGAGGCGGTGTTCATCCTGCGGGCGGCCACGGTTGACGGTCTGAAGACGGTGCGCGAGAAGGTCTACCGCGCCGTGCGGAGCGCGGCTGAAGGCGTAGGCGCCGAGGTCGAAATCGCCGAAGGGCTGATTTACGCGGAGCGCAACAACAACAAAGCGCTGGCCGGATTGTTCCGCGGCAACCTGGAGGCGATGGGCCTTGAAGTCAGCGATCCGCCGCAGAGCGGAGGCGTGGGCTCTTCGGATATCGGCAATGTCAGCCGGGTAACGGCTGCTATTCACCCGTATATCCGCCTTGGGGATGCGGGAACGCATACCCCGGAATTTGCGGCGCTGGCCGGCGGAGAAGCGGGCATGCTTTATTTGAACCAGGCGGCTCGGGCGCTTGCCCTTACTGCCTATGATCTGATTGCCGATCCGCAGGCGCTGCAGCGGGTGCGGGAAGAGTTTGAAGCCTGGAAGCTGGAAGGAGAACAAACCTGATGAATGTAGAAACTCAAACCTCAAACGTAAAGCCGCGCAAGCGGTTCAAGATGCCTCATACCTTCGTCATTCTCGTAGTATTAGTGCTTGTCGGTGCGGCGCTTACTTATTTGATTCCTGCTGGTGAATTTGACCGTGCGGAGGATCCGGTGTCAGGGAACACCCTCGTAGTTCCTGGTTCTTATCACCACGTAGAGAATAACCCGGTGAGCCTGTTCGGCATTCCGAAAGCGATTGTGCACGGGATGGTGGATTCGGCGGATGTCGTCTTTTTCATCCTGATTATCGGCGGAGCTTTCCAGGTGATTACGGCCACGGGAACAATTGAGGCGGTGACCGGACGAGTGGCCCGCAAATTTGCCGACAAAGGCAGATGGGTAATTCCGATCTTCATTACGCTGTTCTCGGTCGGCGGCTTCACGATGGGGATGTCTACGGAGGTTATGGTATTTGTGCCGATTGGCATCGCGATTGCCCGTGCACTCGGCTTCGACGCCCTGACGGGGACCGCAATGATCACGCTGGGGGCGGCCTGCGGTTTCACAGCAGGAATTCTGAACCCCTTCAACGTCGGGCTTGCCCAAGCGATTGCCGAGATTCCGATCTTCTCCGGCGCCGGGCTGCGAATCGTTCTGCTTGTCTGCCTGATCGCAGTGACCAGCTTGTACCTGGTGCGTTATGCGGGCCGTGTCCGCAAAGATGCTTCACAAAGTTTGGTTTATGACCTGGAGCAGGAAGCGACAGGCGAACCGATTGACTTCTCGAGTCTGCCGGCTATGAAACTCAAACATTATTTGACGATCGTGACCGTTGTCGCCGGTTTCGCGACCCTGATCTGGGGGGTATCCAAGCTCGGCTGGTGGATGGAGGAGCTGGCGGCCCTGTTCCTGACAATGGGCGTCATATCCGGATTCTGCGCCGGCTTTGGACCGAGCCGGATCGCCTCCGAATTCGTTAAAGGGGCAAGCGCCATCACGTACGGAGCGCTTATTATCGGCCTGGCCCGCGGGATTATGGTCACGCTGGACCAAGGCGATGTCATTGATACGGTGGTCTATGGGCTGTCTACGCTGGTCGGCTGGCTGCCGGGTTCGGTGCAGGTGATTGGCATGTATCTGTTCCAGAACGTGATGAACGTCTTTATTACGTCAGGCTCCGGCATGGCCGTCACCACGATGCCGATCATGGTGCCGCTGTCCGACCTGCTGGGCATCAGCCGTCAGACGACGGTGCTGGCTTATCAGCTGGGGGACGGCATCTCCAACATGATTCTGCCGACCTCGTCAGCGCTGATGGGCAGTCTCGCCGTATCCGGCATCCCCTACCAGAAGTGGGTGCGGTTCTTCTGGCCGATTATGCTGATGTGGCTGATCATCGGTGCCATCTTTGTGCTTGTGGCCCGGGCCATGAACTATTCCTGATCTAATAAAGCAAACGACAAGCCCTCTCCGGAGCTTCCCTTCCTCCCAGAACCTGAATACATCAGGCAAGGGAGAAGATACAGGGAAGAAGAGAGGGTTTGTCTTTTTTTGGCAAATTGACGGACTAACTTAACCAGGGCTTTACTTTCATCCTTTGCGCGGCTTGCGCAGGAAATAGAACTGGCCGATAAAACCAATCCCAAAAAGAATCAGGCTTGTCCAGGGACTGACAGTAAAAGAAGGCAGCATCTGCCGGAGCATGACATAAAACGCTATAATCACAACCGCTGCGCCTATGGACAGAACGAAGGTCTTGATATCGGTCTTCAGCGTCCTTTGTCCGCCAGCGTTCTTCTCTTTATCCGGCGAGCCGAGGAAACGGGTGATCAAGACCACCAGCAGGATCGAACCTGCCGCAACCAGGAGAAGAGACGTAGTATTAACCGTCATTTCCCCTTGCCCGCCCCGTGACCATTTGCTGAAGAAGCCTAACACCATATAGATGAAAAATACCCATGTTAAAGCGAGCCAGGGGATCATCGTGTAATATTTGATTTTCGCTTTGGCTGTACGCGGCTTGCGCATCTCCAGATCGGATAAAAGCTCTCCGGCGTAGACTTCAGGGTCATAGCTGTAGGCTTCGAGAAAAGATTGCCCCAGCTTCTGATGCTTCAGCATCTGCCGGGCCGTGTCCAGCAGGGCGTCCCGGGCGGCGGGGCCGTCGAATTCGCTTTCCTTGACGCGGCGGGCGACTTCGGCCAGAAAAAGCCGGTTCGCTTCCGTCAGCTGTCCGCTGATCCGCGCGATTTCCTGTTCGGTTCTCTGCATGTTCATGAAATTCTAATTCTCCTTCTGCTGCGATCCGGCTTCAATTAAGGCCGGGCCTTTTGCCGGTGTGAAATGGCTTCAATGCCCCGAGTATACTGTACGGGCCTGACGTCTGCAAGAGAGAGCAGCTGTGGACATTTGGTGACACCGGAATAATTCAAAGTCATTCATCCAACAATAGCCATGAAGACTGAGGCCGCTAAATACCGGCTATACATGAGGTCTGTAATCATGAGAGGGGTGGGATGATGGAACGTTCAGGCGAAGAATTAACGCGGGCGATGCTCTTGAACAGCCAGTCCCGCGGCTCGCTGGAGGAAGTGGCCGGGGAAGATGATTCGGTGGAATGGAAAGGGTTGTCCGGCGAGCAGACGTTAGACCCCGGGGAAGAGGCCCCGTTTTACGCCCAGTGGGAAGGCCGGGATCTGACCCGGCAAATGTATCTGCAGTCCTATGACTGAGAGGGACAAGGGTGACCTTGCTTCGCGTAAAGGACAATAATTGCATCTGGTGATTGGTTAAGAACCGGCAGCCTTCGGGCCGCCGGTTCTTGTTGTTTACAGCTCTATCGGGAAATGGGTCTTCCGGTACTGCTCGACTTCGGCGGTCAGCTTACCGCCGTTTGCGTTCACGAGTTTCATGAAGGCGGCAAGCTCCGTCAGATATGCGCTGTTTGCCGGGTCCCGATATGTCAGCACCGCCTGATACCCTTTGGAGGCATTTGGCTGAATCTTTTTATCGTCATAATTGAATAGCGGCGTATTAGGCAGCCCGTAAAAGGTGTACAGCTTATAAAGGTTGAACAGGCTGCGGATTTGCGGAGTCCGGTTGGAGGACGGATAGTTCCGGATAAACAGCTCCTGCGCTACCGCACGTGCGGTGATCTGCTGATAGCCGATCGTAAGCGCGCCGTCGCTGGCCGGAGCCTGCCGGGACTCCTCCGCCATAATATCAATATAGGCCTGGATATCCCGATGTACATAAGGACGGAAGAGCTTGTAGGAGCCGTAGTCCACAACCGGGTAAAACGTACCCTCCGCCGTACCCAGCTTATACCCTGCGGCTGCCGTTTCCTTCAGCAGAGTTCGCAGCGATGGGCTGGTCGTACGGCCAGCTAGGGAAGAGAGTGTATCGCCCTGCTTGTAAAGCTGGACCATTTGAGCTTGAAGCTTGGCGGAAGACAGCTTATGGGTGTAGCTTGGCAGCAGCCGCTTCTGCGCGTTCTCGAGGTGTAAAGTCATGAGGGTAGCTTCCTGAGCATTTATTTCCGCGAGATGCTGCTTCAAATAAGGGATGGCCTGGACAAGCTGATCTTTAGCGAGCAGGGCTTCGTAATGAGTGTAGATCGGGCTGTAGCTGGAAGCCGTCTTGTTGGCTGCAGAGGATAAAGCGGCTGCCGAAGGCGAAGCTGCGGCGGCTGTACCCCTGTCTACCGATGCTGCCGCTCCGCTTGAAGGCGCTGCGGCCAGGCTGACAGCCAGCAGACCTAGCAGACAGGCTGCGGGGAACGTGGACCTAAGTGGCGTGATTCTCATATCATCAACCTCCCGTTTGGGTTCTTCCCTTTCTTACTCGTTAGACGTTGATTTGCTGGGGAAGGTTGCGTTGACAAAGCGGAGGACAGAATGATATTATTAATTACAATTAAACAACTCGGAATTATAAGTTTTGGACATTAAAATTTTAAAATAAGGGTACATTCCAAATTTGGGTTTAAGCGCGAAGGAGGACAACGCATGGAGCGGCAGATTACGATAAAGGTTGGCCAAGAAACGATAGCCGCAAGCTTGCATTATCCCGCGGAATCAGCTTTGAAGGAAGGACGTTGTAAAAATCGCGTGCCTTTGGCGCTCATCTGCCACGGCTTTGTCGGCAGCCGGATTGGCGTGGACCGCCTGTTCGTTACTACCGCCAGGGAGCTGGCCGATGCCGGTTATCTGGTCATCCGCTTCGATTACCTGGGCTGCGGAGAGAGCACCGGCAGCTACGGACGTGAAGGCCTGGCTTCGATGGTGGCCCAAACGAAGGCGGTGCTCGATTATGGAATAAGCTGCGGCGATGTGGATCCGACACAGGTGACCTTGATCGGTCATAGTCTGGGCGGCGCGGTGGCGGTGGCGACTGCGGCCTCGGACCGGCGGGTGAAGAATCTCGTGCTTTGGTCCAGCGTTGGCTACCCGTTCAGCGATATTGTGAAGATTACGGGACGTCAGTTGTATGACGATTCGGTTAAATACGGCCACGCCGATTTCCTCGGTTATGAGCTGACGCCGGTCTTTTTCGAGTCGCTGGCCGCTTACCAGCCGTTCCAGGAAATAAACAAATTCCAGGGCAATGTGCTGGTCGTTCACGGCACGTCCGATGATGTGATTCCGGTCGATTATGCGTTTCTGTACCAGAAGGTCCTTTGGACCCGTCAGGAGGGGCGCTGCGACAAAGAGATTATTTTCCAGGCGAATCATACGTATTCGAACAGCGAACACCGCGCTCATCTGATCAAGACTACGAAAGAGTGGCTGGACGGGCAGGAAGCGCTGCAGACGCAGTGGCAGAACTGGATGATTTGAGGGTTTGGGGCGTCCCTGAGGGGCGCTTTTTTTTGACCGGTAACGTAGAGCATGGTTTGGCAAAAGGTTGCAAGTGGTAAAATAGACGGGGAAGCGATAGAATAAACATATATACACTATCACGGGATAAGGAGGTGGCCCGGATGACGATGCCATCCTTGTTTATCGCACACGGTTCACCGATGCTGGCACTAGAAGACAGCGCATACACCGCTTATTTGCAGCGGCTGGGCCGTCGCCTGCCTGTTCCCAAGGCCATTGCGATTTTCTCGGCCCATTGGGACGATCCGCAGCAGCTGCTGACGGATGCGGACCGTTATGAAGCGATTCATGATTTCTACGGGTATCCTGAGGAGTTGTATCAAATTCGTTATTCCATCCCCGGCGACCGGAAGATTGCTTATGAAGTTCAGAACCTGTTTCAGCAGGGCAATCTGAAGTTCAAGACTGTGCCGGACCGCGGGCTGGACCATGGGGCGTGGGTCGTCCTGAGACGGCTGTATCCGGATGCCGAAATACCGGTGCTGGAGCTGTCGATCGATTCCAAGCGGTCCCCGATGGAGCAGTATGAAATCGGCAAAATGCTGGCCGCCTTGCGAGGCAAAGGCGTGCTGATCATCGGCAGCGGAGCGCTGGTGCATAACCTTCGCTTATCCGGGGATCAGGGGCCTGCGCCTCAAGTCGAAGCTTTCGATCAGTGGGTCAGCGACAGAATCAGCCAGTGGAACCTGTCCGAGCTGTTCCGGTATGACAAGCTGGCGCCCAATGTGCGGGACGCGGTGCCGTCGTATGCCGCCGAGCATTTCTGCCCGCTGTTCTATGCGATGGGTGCGGCGGACAATGAACGAACGGCCAAACGGCTGTTCCAGGACCGAAGACCGGGAGCGCTGAACCTGGACGTCTGGCAGTTCGGGGGAACAGACCTTGGCGACCTTTGACAGCGATGAGATCAGCTTAGATGAAAGCGAACAGCCCAGCGTAATGTGAAAGCAGCACCAAGCAGCATGACCAACCATAAACAGAGCCGTATCCTTGGGGATGCGGCTTTTTTGATAGCAGGACCAGCGCCGGGAAGGGCGGACGGATCGAAGCGGTTGAACCGCATAGACGGGTCCGGCGTAGTTCCCGGTTTGAGGTAACGGTTCCGGTCCCGGCGGATTCCGCCTATAATGGAACAATAACCCATTTGCGCTTGAGAAGGAGGAAGATCGCTTGACGAATAAGGATTGGAGAAAATGGTCCGCAGCCGCGGCATCGCTTTCGGCCGCGGCTGCGCTGCTGCTGTCCGCCTGCAGTTCGGAGCAGGCGGACGAGCCCGTACCGTCGCAGCCGCTGGTGGCGGAGTCAACGGCGCCGGACATAGCGCCGGGGCCTTCGGCTTCCGCGCCTGCGGGAGCCTATACGTCACCGCTGACCGGCCTTCCGGCCGAAGAAGCGGTAAATTTGCGGCCGGTCGCGGTGATGATCAACAACGCGCCGGCGGCCCGTCCGCAGTCTGGTCTGCAGGATGCGGACGTGGTGTACGAAGTGCTGGCAGAGGGCGGGATCACGCGGCTTGTCGCGATATTCCAAAGCGCGGACAGCGGCTCTGCCAAGCTGGGGCCGGTGCGCAGCATCCGGCCGTATCTGATCGAGCTGGGCGAAAGCTACCACGGCGTGCTGGCGCACGCAGGCGGCAGCCCGGACGCCTATTCGATCCTGCAGTCGCAGCACAAGGAGGAGCTGGACGAAATCGGTCGAGCGGGAGCCTACTTCTGGCGGGACTCCGCGCGCAAAGCTCCGCACAATCTGTACACCAGCCTGGAGAAGCTGCGCGAAGGCGTGGACAAGTTTGGTTTTGCGGCCGAGGACAATGACGTTCCGTCCTACACGTTCCGCCAGGCGGATGAACCGCTGACCGAAGGCGAAGCTGCGGCCGGTGTGCAGGTAACCTTTTTGCAGGACAGCTATAAGGTGTCTTACCGCTATGATGCCGGGACGCAGCTGTATACGAGGTACATCGGCGACAAGGCGCATGTGGACAAGGAAACCGGCGAACCGCTGACCATGAGCAATGTCATCGTTATGGGGGCCGACCACAAGGTGCTGGATGATGTCGGGCGGCTGAGCGTGGATTTGGCTGGGGGAGGCAAAGCGCTGCTGCTGCAGCGGGGCAGGGTGCTGACCGGACAATGGGTGCACAAAAAGGACGATGTAATCCGGTTCGTGAAGGATGGAGCCGAGGTGCCGCTGTACCCGGGGAAAACGTACTTTAATATCGTGCCGAACAGTCCGGATTTCGACAGCCATATTCAAATTCTGGAAGACCTTTAATGCATGGATGATCCTCTTTTTACTAATATTAGGGATAGCAGGTACTAGATGGGGTAATGTTAAATAAATATTGCCTGAAAGTTTTTAATAATGCGTTTACATAACCTTTACAATACGTCTTTCAGGTTGGTAAGATAACAGGGGTTGTCATCAATAGAGCTATTTCATCAAATTATTTAAAAAAGGGGATATCCAGGTGAGAGTCAAGAAGAAGGATATTTTTTTCCAGACACTCGAAAATATGGCGGATACGATTGTACAAGCCGCTGACTATTTTACCGCACACGTTTCGGATTTCGACAATATTTCCGATTTTGCCAAAGCTATGAAAGAATATGAGAAGAAGTGCGACGAGTTTGTGCATACGACCATTAAAGAACTGAACAAAACGTTTATTACCCCTATTGAACGCGACGACATTATGGGCCTGGTCACAACCATGGACGATGTGATTGACGGACTCGAAGCCACGGTATCCCGTTTCTATATGTATCACCTGGGCAACCCGGATAAATACATCGTTCAGTTCGGCGAAATTCTCCGCAACTCCGCTTATGAAATCCAGAAGGCCGTACACCTGCTCTCTTCGAAAAAGCTGCTGGCGATCCGCGAGCATACCATCCGCCTGAACGACCTGGAGAACCAGGGAGACGAGCTGCTGCGCATCTGCATCAATGAGCTGTTCAAATCGGTAACGGATCCGATCGAGCTGATCAAGAAAAAAGAAATCTACGAACGTCTTGAAACGACGACGGATGCCTGCGAGCACGTAGCCAACATGCTGGAATCCATTATCATGCGCAATTCGTAAGGGGCGTTGACAATAACATGGATACAACTTTGCTCGTATTAGGCGTCGTCATCATCCTTGCGCTTGCCTTTGACTTTATCAACGGGTTCCACGACACGGCGAACTCGATCGCCACTTCCGTCTCAACCCGGGCCTTAACGCCGCGCAGAGCGATTCTGCTGGCCGCTTCGATGAACTTCCTTGGCGCGATCCTGTTCACAGGTGTAGCGAAGACGATCGGGGGCAAAATCGCCGATCCAACCACGATGGACAACGGTCTTGAGGTCATTATCGCCACGCTGCTGGCAGCGATTATCTGGAACCTGGTGACCTGGTTCTTCGGCATTCCGTCGTCTTCCTCCCATGCGCTGATCGGTGCGCTGGTGGGTGCCGTGTTTGTTGGAGCCGGTTCGGACCATGTCAAATGGTCCGGCTTCCGCGAAATTCTGGAAGGTTTGCTGCTGTCGCCGATTATTGCCTTTATTGTTGGTTATATCGTTATGACGATACTCAAATACATTTTTGCGAGAAGAAGTCCCCATACGGTCAACAAAGGTTTCCGTATGCTGCAAATTCTGACAGCTGCGCTGCAGTCCTTCACCCATGGCACCAATGATGCCCAGAAGGCGATGGGGATCATTACCTTTGCTTTAGTGACATCCGGCGAGCTTTCCGATTTAACCGTCCCCTTGTGGGTAAAAATATCGGCGGCTTTGTCCATGGCGCTCGGCACCTCGGTCGGCGGATGGAAGATCATCAAAACGATGGGCACCAAAATCTTCAAAATCGAGCCGATCAACGGTTTTGCGGCTGATATTTCGGCGGCCTCCGTTATTTTCTCGGCTACGCTGCTGCACCTGCCGGTCAGCACCACGCATGCGATTACCCCGGCGATCCTCGGCGTAGGCGCTGCGAAACGATTCTCGGCCGTGCGCTGGTCGCTTGCCGGACGAATCGTAATCACCTGGTTCATCACCATTCCGATTTCCGCCGTTTTGGCCGGTCTGATTTACAAGCTGCTGTTCGGCTGGTCTTGATCGGACGCTTAAACCGTTTAACTTATCGTTTACCTTATAAATAAAAAATTACTTCATTAACAGATGAGAAGTTCTCCCCAATCGATTCGATAGCGGAGAGCTTTTTTTGTTTGTGGAGGGGATAAAATATGTTACAATTGTATATACAATAGCATATACATGATTGTGAGGAAGCAAACATGTTAAGTTTTATTTGGGATGAAGAAAACATAGAACATATTGCTCGTCATCATGTTGAATCATACGAGGCAGAGGATGCTTTGATGGATCCTCAGCGAGTGAAGTTTTCAGCACACAGTGGACACTTAGGGATTATCGGAGCAACCGAAGAAGGAAGACGTCTGGTTGTCATCTAAGTTAAGAAAGTTAAGGGAAGGCTTAGAGTGATAACGGCTAGGGATGCAACGGAATCCGAAGCTAGAGTATACCGAAGGAGGAATCGTTAAGATGAAAATAATTACATCACAAGATCAGATTCCACAAGGAATGAGCGATTCTGAAGCAGCGGAGTTCTGGTCCAAGCATACAATGAGTGAAGAATTGCTGGAGGCTTCCATTATTGAAGAAGAAGACCATGACTTACCAAAAAGGCAGTCTTCGACAATTTCTATTCGTATGGATGATGATTTGCTGCTCCGCATCCGGAATCTGGCCAGAATCAGGAAAAAGGGTTATCAAACACTGATTAAAGAATTTTTAATTGAAAGAACCTATGAAGAGGAAAAAAAATTACTGCTGTCTGAAAGAGAAAATGGTTATTTAAATGACGTTTATAAAGAGTTAACAGCTGCTAAAGCTGAATAGAAAAAAACGACGACCGCCATTTCAAATGGGGGTCGTCGTTTTTTAATATAAGAGCTGATAAAAGGCGGTCACAGCGGCTTGGGGAAAGGACTTTACTCCGCTGGCTTAAAACCTCTAAGCCACCGTATTGCTGATCTCCTTCAGGAATCCGTTCCGTGACGCCGTATTGATTTGCTCGTTGATGGCCTCCGCAGCAGAAGGACTGAAAATGTACCATTGATCTTCCATTGCGTCGTAGAGCAGGGTTTTCTCAAATCCGGCTAATTCTTCTGCAGGGAAGGCGTTAACCAGAGAATAGACGTCGTAGCGCTTGATGCTGTTGCCTTGTTTGTCCAGGAAATCATATTGAGCGTTCTTATAATAAGACCCTGGCAAGTCAATGTTTGCCATCCAGGAATAACTGGCGGGGGCGTTAACCTTGGCGCCTTTATTCTGCTCAAACAGATCATATACAGACTGGCTATAGGCATTTCCGCTAATTTGCGAGATCACGCCGCCCATGGTCATATGGTATTCATACTGCAAAGCTTTCACCGGCGTTTGGCCGATGACAAGGGGCGTAGTGCTGATCGTGATTGCGGACGAGCCGCCGCTGCTGTAGCCGACCTTGCAGCCGAACGTTTCGGCAAGGAAGCGCAGCGGAACCATGACGCGGTTCTTCTGGATATACGGTTTGACGTCAAGCTGAACGGTTTTTCCATTTTTTACGGCGGAAGTGCTGCCCGGTTTCAGCGTGACCTTCAGGTCTCCTTTAGTAAACGTAACCTGCGAATTGGACCAGTCTACCTTGGCGCCCAAATTCTCGCTGATCACACGCAGCGGCACTAAAGTCCGGTTGTGGCTGACCACGGGTTTCACGTCGGACTGAACAGCAGTGCCGTCTATTTGGATGGATAGAGCAGCGGAAGCTGCTGAGGCTGCTGAGGCTGTATGGACAGGGGAAACACCGGGAAGCAGC
The DNA here is from genome assembly GCF_001685395.1 of Paenibacillus yonginensis. Taxonomy (NCBI): domain Bacteria; kingdom Bacillati; phylum Bacillota; class Bacilli; order Caryophanales; family Paenibacillaceae; genus Paenibacillus; species Paenibacillus yonginensis. The sequence continues at coordinate 28,058 of NZ_CP014167.1, forward strand.
GTGCTGGCCGTCAGGGTCAGCGCCCCTGCAAGCAGGATAGCCGGGAGTTTGGTTCTCATCTTCATCTGTAATCGCTCCTTTAGATACAATTGTGGGGTTTGCAATCCCGTTATTCATATAGACGTATGAAACCGTCATTTTGTTTTGTTTTTTTTACATTTAAAGGGTATATTTACAGCTGAGGGCTTGGAGAACTGCGGATTTTATCGTAAAAAGGAGATGCATATATTTCCTGAAATGACAAATACTACTGCCGAAAGGGAGGCTGATGGGTATGTGTCAACGTTTCTCGATGGCGGCAGAGCTGCCGGAGGTTCAGGAGCATTTTCAGATTGATCGGGTGATGGTTTATTATAAGAACCGCTACAACATTAGCCCGACCCAGCATACGTCGGTGGTGCTGCAGCAGAATGGGGAGCGGATTCTGGACGAATTCCGCTGGGGATTTATGCCCTATTGGGGCAAAGATGCGGTTAACGCCGATCTCCGCAATGTGCACCGCAATCCGAGCTACCGCAAAATCGTAGACAAGCAGCGGTGCGTCATACCGTGCAACGGTTTGTATTATTGGCGGCAGGAAGGCAAAAAAAGTTACCCGGTACGGGTAGTTATGAAAGATCAAAGCATGTTCGGTGTAGCCGGCCTGTATGAAATTTGGCGGGATACACGCGGGGAACCGCTGCGCACCTGCACGCTGGTCATGACGGAAGCTAATCCGCTGATTGGAGAATTCGAAAGCCGGATGCCGGCTATATTGAGCCAGGAGGATATCGCCCGGTGGCTCGATGAGGACACCAACGATCTGGATGCCCTGCATCCGATCCTGCGGCCTCATGCGGCGGAAGAGATGAATGCTTACGCGGTGACGCCAAGAGTCGGCGACAGCCGGCTTGATGACGAGGAATGCATCCGGGAGATGGACCTGCGTCAGGCTTGGGTGAAGCCGTAAATCCGGCGGCTGAACGCAGCAGGGCGGCAGGAGAATTGAGGATAAGCTGAAGAAGCTGGATAAAGCAGGCGGTGCTGAAGACTTGATAAGTCTGGGGCACCTTTTTTTTGTTGGCGGGAGAGTAATGATAGATATAGGAGGGCCGGAATGAAAAAATGAAATTAAAATTTGGGCATTGGGGGATTAGGGGCGAAACTCCGGGAGCAATTGAACAAGGTTAGGTAATTTCAGGCGTATCGGCTAAAATAAAGCTGAACGGGCCGCAAGTAGCCGCACGGCGGCGCGGTCCAAACGTTCGTGAAATGAGGAATGAGCATTCGATGATTCGCACTTTATCTATTTTGCCTAATAATGAGATTGTAGAAGGCAGCAGCCTGGACAGGCTTGACCTGGAGGCCTCGGAGTGGATTTGGGTCGATTTCGACCGGCCGGCGGATGAGGAATGTGTGCTGCTGGACAGCTATTTTCATTTTCATCCGCTGGCGATCGAAGACTGCGTGCTGCATAATTTGCAGCGGCCCAAGCTGGATGTCTATGAGGATGTGAGATTTTATGTGCTGCATGCGATAGATCCGGTGAGTCTGAAGGCGAGGGAAGTGAACCTGTTTGTAGGAGAGAAGCTGATCGTTTCTTTCCATAAACACCAGCTTGAAGAGGTGGAGCAGGCCTGGGAACAAATGACCGGCTGGATCAAGGGAGGTCGGGACCTGCGTCAGGGTCCGATGGCGGCCGCTTATGCGGTGATCGACCATCTGGTGGACTCGTATTTTCCAAGCTTGTATTCGATTGAGGATGAGCTTGCGGATATTGAGTCGCTGGGGGACAAGGAGTCGGTTGAGCAGCTGATGAACCAGGTATTTGACCTGCGCGGGCGGCTGCTCAAGCTGCGGCGGTCGGTGGTGCCGATGCGCGATCTGCTGTACCGGATCATCAATTCCCAGCATCTGAAGGAGTATGGGATGCACCGGGCTTATTTTGCGGATATCTATGACCATCTGCTTAAGCTGTCCGATATGATCGAGGCGGACCGGGAGATGACGGCCGATCTGCGCGACTCCTACATCTCGCTGAACTCCAACCGCATGAACGGCATCATGAAGACGCTGACGGTAATCACAACGATCTTTATGCCGCTTACGCTGATCGCCGGGATCTACGGGATGAACTTCGACCATATGCCGGAGCTGCATTATGTGTATGGTTATTTTACGGTGCTGCTGTTTATGGCCGGCTTGTCCCTGTGGATGGTGCTGTGGTTTAACCGGCGGGGCTGGTTTAAGTAGATTGTTAGGATGTGAAAGGGAAGCAGAAGCTAAGTTTCTTCGTGCGAAAAAAAAGCAAAGGCGTGCGGACGGGTCTGCACGCCTGTTTGGCGAGGGGAAAAAGGCTGGCTGGAAGCCTTGGAGCTCAAAAGCTCAGAAGTTCGGAAGTTCAGAAGTTCTGATTTGGAAGCTCCGAAGCGCGTAGGCGTTGAAACCCTAAGACTCAGAAGTTGCGAAGCTCCGATGTCCGGAAATCCTGAGTCCTGAAGTCCTGAAGCTCCGCTCTGCTTGGGCCTTAAACCTCGTTGTGCAGAAGGGCCGGCAGCCGCATGGAACGGTCGGGCCTAAGGGTTTAAATTTTGCTGGCTCGGGTTTGTTGCGGTTTGGGATCAACACTTAACAGGTCCGATTGAGAATTCAATAAGAAATTGATTTGGAAGTTTATTAAATGTTGAGTAAGATGTTAATCAGGAGGAAGTGAAAGCGCTATCTAAGCGGCGGTTTTGCTGCATGGACCTGCTGCGGAACAGCTGCGCGATACAGCTTAAAGATAAAACGGCTTTAACGGCGGCGGGAGCTGCTGCGGCGTTTGGAGGAGGAGCTGCGGCGGTTGCCTTTGCGGCTGGAAGAGCCTTTGGAGCCTGAGCTGCGGCGTTTGCCGCTGCCTGAACTTCTGCGTCTGCGCGGCGGGCGGTATTCATCCAGCGGCTCGGAGGTCGTTACGCCGGCAGCGCCTTTGGCTCCGGGCAGGAAGGAGCCCATCAGCAGCTTCGCCATCGGCGCGAACTGCTGAAAGCCGCCGATCACCTTCTGCACGCGGCCGATATGGCCCATGATGCCGTCGATGCCGCCCAGACGGTCGAAGATGCCCTTCAGATTGCCGAGATTGGAGAGCAGCCCGGCACTGGTTGCAGTTTCTGCGGCTGCAGCAGCGGGAGCGGCTGCTCCCAGCGCGGAGCCGGCAGCGTTATAGGGAACCAAAGCTGAGGATTCGGCAAAGGTGCCTGCAGCCCCATAAGGATTCACTCCGGGATAATATTGCGGGACGGAGGGCAGCTCCGGGGGAGCGGCGCTTCTTGGAGCGTTCATGCTCCGGTAACGGGCATAGTCCGGATGACGGTTCATGCCCTGGGCACTCGTGTTCCGATGGGGATTGTTATAATGAGGCAATTTGCATCACGTTCCTTTTCCAGTATTTGTGTCTATGCTTGATAGACATTCGTGGAGGCCTTTTCTACAATAATGTATGATTTAGGCAGGAGCGGGGTATAGACAAACGCCCGGATTGCGGCTGGGCAGGAGCGGAAATGCGGATCGGGCTCTGCACCGCGTGAAATCGTTAATGCTTGAAAATGAGGCCTTCCCTCGTGTACAATGAAACTACTAATGGTAGGGGATGATAAACAGGTGCAGCTCAAGAAATTGAATGATACCAGCATTGATCAATTATTCGAAGCAATTCTTACTCTTGATAACCTCGAAGAATGTTACGTCTTCTTTGACGATCTTTGTACTGTGAACGAAATCCAGTCCATGGCCCAGCGGCTTGAAGTGGCCCGCATGCTTGGCAAAGGCTGTACGTATAATCAAATCGAAGCCGAGACAGGCGCCAGCACGGCTACGATTTCCCGTGTCAAACGCTGCCTGAACTATGGCAACGACGGATATAAAATGACATTGGATCGGCTGGGCCGCTAATGCAGCCAGGCGTTCTGATCATCAGCCACGGTTCTCCGGACGACGCTTGGATCAAGCTCGTCGACGACGCCGTGGCAGCCTTGAAGCTTCCAACCGGAATTCCGGTGGAAGCTTCTTTCTTGGAGGCCGAGGGTGAACGAGGCATCCAAAGCGGCATCGACCGGCTGGAAGCGGCTGGCGCCGCCGATCTCGTCGTCGTTCCGTTATTTGTCTCTTCCGGCAGCACGCATATGGATGAGCTGTGCTATGCGCTGGGCCTGAAGCCGGAGCCGGAGCTGACGACGGATCTTGCGCGGTTTCGGATCGGAGCCGGGGTGCGGGTTCGGTTTGGCACCCCGATGGACGACGATCCGCGGATCGCGCACATGGTCTGGGACAAGGTGCGCGGGCTTTCCCGGGACCCGGACCGGGAAGTGGTGGTCCTGGTCGGGCACGGAAGCGGCCATGACGGCTTCCGGCAGCGCTGGGAGGCAGGGATGGCCTCCCTGGCGGCCAGCGTGCAGGCCATCAGCGGCGTGGCAGCCGCCGATTATGGCCTGCTGCGGACGGACACCGTGCGTGAGAAGGTGGCCGAATGGGTTAATAAGGGCTACGAGGTAATCGTGGCGCCGTTATTTTTGAGCGCGGGGTATTTCACGAAGCAGGTGATCCCGTCCAGGCTGGAAGGCCTGACTTACCGGTACAATGGCGAGGCGCTGCTGCCTCACCCGGAGTTGACTGACTGGATAAGGGACCAAATCTCGAATATAATGGATAGATGATTAACTAATCGAGAGTAAATGGAGCTGCACAGGAATGAAGAGAGCCAGACTAATATATAATCCGTCATCCGGCCGCGAGGAGATCAGACGGCTGCTGCCGGATATTCTGAACCGGCTGGATATGGCCGGTATTGAAACGTCCTGCCATGCCACGAACGGCGAAGGCGATGCGACCCGCGAAGCGGCGGACGCCGTGTACCGGGGTTATGACATCATCATTGCGGCCGGCGGCGACGGAACGCTGAACGAGGTCATAAACGGCATGGCCGGCAAAGATGACCTGCCGCCGCTGGGGATTTTTCCAATGGGCACAACCAACGATTTCGCCCGTGCCATGGGCATCTCCAGACGATGGGAGGATTATTGCGACTTGATCATTAACGGCGCAACGCGGCCGATTGATATCGGAAAAGCGAACGACCGTTATTTTATCAACATCGCCGGGGGCGGTTCCTTGACCCAGCTGACCTACGAGGTGCCAAGCCGCCTCAAGACGATGATTGGCCAGCTGGCCTATTATATGAAGGGCATCGAGAAAATGGTGAACCTTTCCCCAACCGAGCTGACCATCGCGGCCGAAGGCTACGAGCCGATGCACGGGGAGTTTATGATGTTCCTGATCGCGAACTCCAATTCGGTCGGCGGCTTTGAGAAGCTTGCGCCGGACGCGCGCATCGACGACGGCCTGCTGGACGTCATCGCCGTCAAACGCTGCAACCTGGCGGAGTTCATCCGGCTTGTGACGATGGCGCTGCGGGGCGACCATTTTAACGATTCGCATGTCGTGTACTTTAAGACGAAACGGATGGAGATCACTTCTCCAGGTCCGGTTCTTCTGAACCTGGACGGGGAGCTTGGCGGCCAACTGCCTGGCGTGTTCGAGATTTTGCCGTCGCATATGCAGATTTTTGCTTGAGAATGAAGGTTGAAGGAAGCGGGACGAGCACATTTTTTCAATATACATTTGAACATTAGAAGTCTTGCTGCTGGCCGGGCGGCCGGGCAAGGCTTTTTTCTATACAGGATACACAGGAACGTGGGAACATCTCCAGCTAATACAAGGAAAGAAGTGAAGGGATCAAGATGAACAAACACCGGGGCCGAACACGCACAGGCGAGTCATCCGGACGGGGCGGGCGTTCTTCGGGCGGCAACCGCAGCAACACTGCAGCCGTGGCCGAATGGAACCTGCCAGTAGCGAAAAACGAAGATTACACCATTGAGATCATCGGCATGAATCACGACGGAGAAGGGGTAGGCCGCGCGGAGGGCTATACCCTTTTTGTTGCGGGCGCTTTGCCGGGCGAGAAGGTACGGGTCAAGGTGATTAGCACGAAAAAACAATTCGGCTACGCCAAACTCCTGGACGTGCTGGAAGCCAGCCCGGACCGCGTGGCGGCGCCATGCCCGATCTATGACCAATGCGGGGGCTGCCAGCTGCAGCATATGAGCTACGCCGGCCAGCTGGCCTGGAAACGCCAGCGCGTTATTGATGCGCTGGAGCGGATCGGGAAGCTGCGGGTGCAGGGGAGTGCGGGGATTGGAGCGGATGTAGAGGCGAACGTTGGGGCGAGTACCGATGCAGCTGCCGAGGTGAACGCTGACGGGAGTGCGAATGCAAAGGCGAATGCAAAGGCGAGTGCCAGCGCGAGTGCAGGCGTGGACGGCAAGGATAACGGCATCATCGTCCGCGACACGCTCGGCATGGCCGAGCCTTGGCGCTACCGCAACAAAGCCCAGGTGCCGATCGGCGTAGCCGAAGGCGGCCTGGTGGGTGGTTTTTATGCGAAAAACAGCCACCGGATCATCGACATGGAAACCTGTCTTATCCAGCACGAGCATAACGACGAAGTCGTCTCGCGCGTCAAAGCGATCGGCCGAGAGCTTGGCATCTCTGCCTATAATGAAGAAACCGGGCGCGGTCTGCTCCGCCACGTTGTGGTGAAGAAAGCCTTCCGTACCGGCGAAATCATGCTCGTCCTTGTCACCAACGGGCGGGACATCCCGCACAAGGACGAATGGATTGGCCTGATCCGTGAACAGATTGCTGACGTGGCGAGCATCTGCCAGAACGTGAACACGAAGCAGACCAACGTCATCTTCGGCGATGAAACCCGCGTCCTGTGGGGCCGCGACGTCATTTACGATTATATCGGCGATGTGCAATTTGCGATATCGGCGCGTTCTTTTTACCAGGTGAATCCGGTACAAACTGAAGTGCTGTATGGCAAAACGGTGGAGTACGCCGGCCTGACCGGCAAAGAAACCGTCATCGACGCCTATTGCGGCATCGGCACGATTTCCCTGTTCCTGGCGCAGCATGCGGACCAGGTGTACGGCGTGGAGATCGTCAAAGAAGCTATCGAAGATGCGCGCAGCAACGCCCAGCTTAACAACATGAACAACGTGAAGTTTGAAGTTGGCGCATCTGAAGACGTGATTCCGCGCTGGAAAGAGCAGGGGATTGAGGCGGATGTCATCGTCGTCGATCCACCGCGTAAAGGCTGCGATCCACGTTTGCTGGAGACCATCCTCGAAATGAAACCGGAGCGCGTGGTGTACGTTTCGTGCAATGCCTCGACCTTGGCGCGGGATTTGGCGGTGTTGGAGGAAGGCGGGTATCGGACGGTGGAAGTGCAGCCGGTGGATATGTTTCCGCATACGGTGCATGTCGAGTGTGTCGCCTTGATGTCACGGATGGATAAATTGAAGAACTGAAAATGTCCATAAACTAGGGGTTTCTAGGCATTGAATTTTACTGTCGGGTGTTTTGCCATAGGTATCAATGTTGGGAAACCCTTATTTTTATTGTTCAAGGAAACATATCAACCGCCTTAAAAGTAGCAAGGTTGAGTTGACAGCTTAGATTTTTTACTGGGGTTGAGGAGACAGAATAGATGAGTAACTTAGTCTTCTCGTATAGCATCTGTATCAAAAATTCTATCAAGCTCTTCGTTTGATGTGATGCCACGAACTTTAATCCTAATCGTTGTTTTTCCCATATCCAGTCGATAGAAATGTTCACGACCAACTGCCTTAGGATAATTGTCCTTGCGGCTGGGATCGTGTGGTTCTAGAATATCAAAAATCCTCGAAGACGCATACGAAGGTATCGGCACAGAAATCTAAAGATCATAGAATGAACAAAGCGCTTCCCAATCAACGGGAAGCGCTTTGTTTTTAGAAGCGAAAGTGATACTTGAAAAGTGGTCCGATCAGCACAAAGGCCGGAATACGTGCAGAGCAGATCCTATTATCTCTGAAAATAGTAACCTTGATTAATGTCTTCAATTAGAGAAGAATGCACGGGGCGCCACCCCAAGCGCTCATGGGTTAATGCGCTTGATACAGGGTTGTCTACTGATGCGAAGTCGCCCAGCCATCCGAAATGCGAACTTGCCTTTTTCGCGTCTATGCTTTTTACCGGTAGGTTGAGATGTTGGCCAAGGGCGACGGCGATATCACGAAAGGGCACGCCCTCATCGGCAACAGCGTGAAACCGCGACCTTGCCGGAGCCTTTTCCAAAGCGAGGCAAAAAAGATGTGCCACATCGAGGTGATGCACAGCTGGCCAACGGTTGTCCCCAGTTCCAATGTAGGCTGAAATGCCCTTCTTGCGAGCGATGTCGATCAGGCTCGGGACGAACCCATGCTTATCGCCATCACCGTGTACAAGTGGAGGGATACGAACAATTGAGGAGCGAACTCCTTGATCGGCTAACGCCAGCGTTGTTTTTTCCGACGGGACGCGTAAATTTCCAGCGGAATTAGGGTCAGCCCCATTGTCCTCCGTTCCAAGATGATTGGGAGTGAGGGTCAGTGTCGGCATAGCGACAACAAGAGGACGGTCGCGGCCGGAAAGCGCGGTGCCCAGTGTCTCAATGGCACGTCGGTCCGTCTCTACAGCTGCCGTCATGAATCGCGATGGCGCCTGACGGGGGGTTCCACCAAACATTATTCGCAGGCGTGTTGACAGTCGTGCATGAGAGAACTTGTGGAAGAAGGCTGTGTGAATGACGCCATCTGCAGCGGCAGCACCGCTGCGCAAGCTTTTCAGGTCTTCGATTGAACCCTGGTGAGCCTTTGCACCAAGGGCAATAAGCCTTTTGGCAGCTTCCTCGGAACGAACAAGACCGACAACATCATGGCCAGCATCCATTAGTTCACGAACAATCGCCAATCCGATGAATCCGGTCGCTCCTGTAACAAAAACACGCATATGAAAAACCTCCTTATAAGCAGTTCAGTATAATTGGTGTTGAACCATGCTCAGTGCCGTAAGCGAGTTGCACGGGTCGTCTCATGGTTAACCTAATTATAGAAGAGGGTTCACTTGGATGTTTGCGTGTTCTGATTGAGTTATTGCTCGATTCAACGGAACCTGTTCAAAAAAGCGCTAAGCCTTGAAGCAGCGGGGATATGAAAAAAAGGCGACGAGGCATCCTGATCAGTTTAAATTCCGTCTTTCTTGGCGCCATCTGGCGATATCTTTGTTTGGCGGGCTTCCAAAGAAACGACTGTATTCTCGGCTGAATTGGGAATCGCTCGCATATCCCACAATCCGGCATGCAGTCGTCGCATCCATTTGATTGGATAACATCAGACGCCTGGCTTCTTGAAGACGCAGTACATTGCGGTATTGCAAGGGACTCATCGCGGTGACGGACTTAAAATGCTCACGGAAAGAGGATTCGCTCAAATGGACCATCTCTGCCAAATCAGCGATTTTAAATGGCTGGGAGAAGTTGTTCTGTAGCCAGTCAATTGCTTTTACAACCCGCTGTACGCTGGATTCCGCAAAAACTGTCTCAGCAACGTAAACGCCAATGGGACTGCGAAGAAGTCGAATGAAAATCTCATCCATGATGAGCGAGGCAATTAAATGATCATCGCCGGGACTAGAGAGACAATCGACCAATCTTGCCATGGCATTAATCAGAGCCAAATCAGCATCCATGACATAGCCCGCACGCCGATTACGAATCGTTGGCAAGCCATGCGGATATACTTTCGGTACCAACGCCGCGATCCTTTGCGGGTCGAGATATAGCCCTACTCCCAAGAACGGTTCGGTAGGGCTGGCCAAAATGGTTTTCATTGCAACCGGTAAGGCAACGGGAGCAATAAAAATCCGTGACCCTCCGTATTCATAGACATCCTTTCCGACGGTTATGATTTTTTTACCCTGCGCTGCAATGCCGACAGCAGGCGAGTAAATGGTATGCACATAATCCGTGGCTTCTATTCGCGAATAGCGATTGACATATAACCCGGGGATTCGCGCGGCATAGGTCCCATCATGCGAAGAATGAGTATAAATCAGATTAGCTAGTCTGATGGTTTCCGCTTTAAGCGACCCATTGGCATTATCTGACATCGGCGTGGTCGTACGATCATCCAGACTCATTTTCTCGAAAGCAACTCCTTTTACCGTTTGATCGTTCGACATGGCGGGCATGCAGTCAATAATTATGGTTCTTATCTATAACTCACTCTAATGATACTCGATAAGGTTCGTCAAATTCAAGGGGCCTTCCAACCTGAATTCCCGTGAAATCATACCATGACCGGCGAATCCACACTAAGGTAGGGCTTGCTGAACGAATCAGATTCGGTCAGATACAAGCCAAATTTCGGTTATCAAATTCACCAGCACTCCATGTGTTGCCACATACACTCCGCACACTGTGAAGCGTCGCGATTTTTTGGATGTTGCCTAGGCCACAAGCTATGCCCTTATTTCCGCAGCCCCAGGAGTTGTGTGGGAACCGATCGATGGGGGCGGGCTAAGTGCAGGTTCGAGTGCGAACTCTAATGCAAGGGGACCGAGCATCGCATCCTGGAACAACCATTTGTATGCGGCATGGTCAGAGCAAAAGGAATTTATGAATAACCAGATGCAGCAGGAAACAGAAATAAGAGTAATGAAGTGGGACGGCAGTCAGTGGTCTTCAGCTGATGACGGGAGTGGCCTGAACTTTATGTCGAGCAGCAGTGCAAGCAGTCCTTCGCTTACCGTATATCAGGGCTGTTTGTACGCCATTTGGACGGAAGCTGAAACCTCATCCATGGGAGGGTATCCGTTCAACCAGGTTATGGTCAAGAAAAATTGTGGGGAAGGATGGGTCTCTACGACGAATGGAAATAACCCTGTAAGTGGCAGCGGTAGAGGCGAATTGCCTGTGCTCCTCGTCTATCAGGATGATTTGTATGCGGCATGGATGGGTACTTCGGATGGAAGTACGGGTCGAAAAATTCAAGTCAAAAAATATGACGGCAATGTTTGGACCAGCGAAGCGGAAGATATGACGTTCGTTCCAAACGGAACGGCATTCGGGCCGCGGCTCGCAGTCTATCAAGACGAGCTTTATTTAACTTGGAGCGAGCAAATGGCGGACAGCCCCTATTACTCTTATATTCCTGTCATGAAGAGAACGATCAACAGTGCGGGAAAGGTCTCTTGGGTGAATGTATCAGGGAATTTGGGGATTACGAATACAACGACATCGGCAGGAAGCCCGGTTCTGCAAGCCTATAACGGGCTGTTATACGCGGTATGGAGGGATAACAATCCTACTCAGTTGAAGATAAGCAGCTTCGATGGAAGCACCTGGAGCTCCGTGGGCAGCGGGAATTTGGATAAAGCGGCGGGAGATAAATCACAGGATCCTAATTTGTTCGTATATAATCAGAAGCTGGTTGCTGTTTGGAATGATTTGGATTCGCAAGGCTTCCATTGGAACAGCCGAGTTGAAGAATTTGACGGTACGAATTGGAGCCCGGCGGATCAGGGACTGCCGGATACGAATACCGGCAACGTTACATCTTTTGCCTTGTTGAATAATGCTATGTATCTAGCCTGGTCGGACGTTTCAAAAATTTATGTGTCTGAGCGTCGGGAAGACTCGACACCGCAGCAGGTAACGGTCAGCTACTTGCAAGGAGATCATGGTACGCTTAGTGGGGCGAACGAGCAGGTAGAGATCGGCGGACATCCGGCAGCAGTACCGACGGTCTCACCTGATGACGGATATCATTTTGCAGGATGGAGCAGCGATGGAGGAATCACGAAGCTTAGCAGTCAAGAGGTAGCGGCGTTGACGGTGACGGCGGATGTGACGTATACCGCGTATTACACGAAGTTTGTTATGGGGGACGCGGATGGCGACGGTAAAGTGACAGCTGCGGACGCGCTTCTGTTGAGCAAATATATCAAAGGCAAGATTACGCTGACACCGGAGCAATTGCAGGCACTCGATATGAATGGCGACGGGCAATGGGACGATGAGGATATCAAAACGATCCTTGCCATCACCGCAGGAAAGGGTTGATTTAATGCGTTGGAAAAAATGGATTTCGACCATGCTGGCGGCTGTTATGTTTTTATCTTTCGGAACAACGGGCCATGCGAAGTCGGATGCAGCGTCAAACTCGATGAAGGTAAGCAGCGAAGAAGGGTATCCCGGGGATACCGTTACCGTATCGGTGTATTTGACACCGGAGGATTTGATTAACCAATACGACATTTCGATCGAGTTCGATGACACGTCTCTGGAGCTGGTGCCCGGGAATGAAGTTACGGATGAATTGGATGTCGTTTCAGATGGGGGAAGCTATGAAGCGGATTTCACCAACAAGGGGACGATCCAGGTAAAAGCCAATCCGGTATTTATAATGGATGAGACAAAGGTGCTCACCCTTCATTTCAAGATCAAGGACTCTGCGCAGCCTGGCGTTTTGAATCTGACTGTGCCTAAGCATGATCTCTATGAGGGTAACGAAATCGCATCCACAACGGTGGAAACAGGCAAGATCACGGTAAAGGCATCAAATACGAAACATACGGTGATGTTTTACACAAAAGGAGGCAGCCTGGTTGAGAGTGCAACTGATGTGGTCAGCGGTACGACAATCAGCGAACCTCCAGCTCCGACAAAGGAGGGTTTTACGTTCGCAGGCTGGTACAAAGATACGCTTGGGACGGATGCGTGGAACTTCATGACGGATGTGGTAACGTCCGATATGATGCTGTATGCGAAGTGGATACCGGCTGATCAAGAGCAATATACCGTGACCTTCGATTCGCAGGGAGGCAGCCTGGTTGAGAGTGCAACCGATGTGGTCAGCGGTACGACGATCACTGCTCCGCCAGCGCCAACGAAGGCGGGCTACACGTTCGAAGGCTGGTACAAGGAAGCAGAGGGAACGAGCGCATGGGACTTCGCAGAAGAGGCGGTAATGTCAGATGTGACGCTGTACGCGAAGTGGACACGGCACGCGGCTCAGATCCAGACCGGTTCAGTGAGCGGAACGCCCGGGTCTACGGTAGACGTGCCGGTTACAGTGGCCGACTCCACCTATGGCATAGCTGCATACAGCGTACAGCTTAATTTTGACACGGAGTCCTTGGAAGTAACAAGTGTCAAGGGGAATGCTGGAGATTACTTCGATTTCAATTACGATAACGATGCAGGCTGGCTCAAGACAGTATGGGTAGACAGTGATGCGGGAGATACGCCGATCATCGCCGGAGAGAAGCTGTTTACCGTCAGCTTTAAGGTGAAGAGCGGGGCAGCATTAGGTGATAAGGCACTAACGGTACAGATGGATGGTCCTCTTCCCTTCTCGATCCTCGATTCATACGGGACTGAAATGGAAAAGTCGTTGATCCCTGGGAAGGTAACGATCAAAGAAGGAACGGTGCAGCACACCGTAACGTTCGATTCACAGGGAGGTAGTACGGTTTCCAGTATTACCAATGTGGACAACAGCGCGACGATCAGCGCTCCGCCAGCGCCGACGAGAGCGGGCTACACGTTCGCAGGCTGGTACAAGGAAGCCATGGGCATCAACGCTTGGAACTTCACGGTGGATACGGTCACATCCGATGTGACGCTGTATGCGAAGTGGACAAGCAACGGTTCGAATAACTCAAACAACTCGAACAATTCGAATAACTCTGGCAAGCCATCTACGCCTGACACGGCAGCTACTGAGCAGCCTGCCGGCATTCAAGTCATTGTTGATGGTGTTGTGAAAGATCAAATTGCTATAGGCTCAACTACCAGTGAGAACGGCAAGTTGGTACTGACGGCTACGATCGATTCAACCAAGCTGGCTGCTCAGCTCAACCATGCGGCAGATCAGTCCACCGTGGTGATCCCCGTGACTGCCAATGTGGACAAAGCATTGGTGGCTTTGACGGGCGAAGCGGTGAAGAGTATGGAAAACAAACAAGTGATTTTGGAGGTGCAGACACCAAACGGCACCTATAAACTGCCTGCCGGGCAGATCGCCATCAACGATATCTCTGCTAAACTAGGCGAACAGATCAAGCTTTCGGATATCATCGTTCATGTAGAGATTGCCAAGAGCGATAAAGCTGCTGAGGTTCTTGCAGAAACAGCTGCGGCTCATGAAGGCTTTGAGATTGCAGCTCAGCCTGTCACTTTCAATGTAATGGCTTCCTATAATGGTAAAACGGTAAGCGTCGAGCAGTTCAGCAGCTATGTGGAACGCGAGATTCCGCTTCCCAACGGTGTTGACCCGAGCAAGGTAACAACGGCTGCCGTACTGGAAACGGACGGCAGCGTACGCCATGTCCCTACCTATATTACGACTCGTGAAGGGAAAAATTATGCGGTCGTAAACAGCCTGACCAATAGCGATTACTTCCTGATCTGGAATCCGAAGACATTCGCGGATGTCGAAGAGCATTGGGCAAAGCAGGCCGTAAATGACATGGCTTCCCGGATGATTGTCAATGGTACCGATGAGAACCATTATAATCCTGATGCTATCATTACACGTGCAGAGCTTGCAGCCATCGTTGTACGGGCTTTAGGATTGTCCGACAACGGCAGTTCGGCAGACTTCACTGATGTCCAGTCTACTGATTGGTATGCAGGTGCTGTCGCTAAAGCTGTGGAATATGGCTTGATTGAAGGCTACGGGAATCGGACGTTTGCCCCTAATCAGACGATTACCCGGCAGGAAGCACTGGTGATCATAACCCGGGCGATGAAGCTGGCGGATATTGGAGTAGACGCTGCTGATGCCGATTCCTTGCTGTCTTCGTTTGCAGACTGGACAACGGTCGCCTCTTGGGCGAAGCCGGCCGTGGCCGCAGCCGTGAAGAACGGTCTCGTGGAAGGATCGGCAGAAGGATTGAGGCCAACCGGCAAACTGACACGCGCCGAAACTGCGGCGATTGTACAGCGGTTTTTGATTAAGGCTAGTCTTATCGATAACCGGAACGCCAACTAGTTTAGCTAAAGAAAATGCCTGAAAGCGCACAAAACCAGACTCTTTTTATTGTTCTAATGGAGAAGGAGTCTGGTTTTTTATTTGTGAATAAGAGACTTGTAAATTAAGGAGGTGCAAGGTTACCTATCGGGTTGTCAGGTCTTTCATAATAGAGACCGATGCAGCACATGGTTTAGAAATTTGCACACCATGTGATACAATAAAGCAGTCTCTTCAAATCGCGCTTAAACATGTTTCGAAATAGAAATAGGGGTATAAACAGGTTTTTCTTTTGCAATTTGGGATCAAGATTTATTTTGCATCGATAGAGAGGTTTAGATATGACTAATAACTTTTGGCGTGATTTACCACGGCCATTTTTTATACTGGCGCCTATGGAAGATGTGACCGATGTTGTGTTTCGCCATGTGGTGAGTGAAGCTGCCAGACCGGATGTGTTTTTTACGGAGTTTACGAATACAGAGAGTTATTGTCACCCGGAGGGGCACCAAAGCGTGCGCGGGCGGCTCACTTTTACAGAGGATGAACAGCCTATCGTCGCCCATATCTGGGGAGATAAGCCGGAGTATTTTCGCCAAATGAGCATCGGGATGGCCAAAGAAGGGTTTAAAGGGATCGACATCAATATGGGCTGTCCTGTAGCCAATGTAGCGGAGAACGGAAAAGGAAGCGGTCTGATCTGCCGTCCCGAAACCGCAGCGGAAATCATCCAAGCCGCCAAAGCCGGGGGGCTGCCCGTCAGTGTAAAAACAAGGCTCGGTTTTACGGAAGTAGACGAATGGCGCGGCTGGTTAACCCACATTTTGAAACAGGATATTGTGAATCTGTCCATTCATCTGCGGACCAGAGAGGAAATGAGCAAAGTAGACGCTCACTGGGAACTGATTCCGGAGATTAAGAAGCTTCGCGATGAAGTGGCACCGCATACCCTTTTGACTATTAATGGGGATATTCCTGACCGTCAGACCGGCCTTAAGCTCGCTGAGCAATATGGGGTAGATGGGATTATGATTGGGCGGGGGATTTTTCAAAATCCGTTTGCTTTTGAGAAGGTACCCAAGGAACACAGCAGCGAAGAATTGCTTGATCTGCTGCGGCTGCATCTGGATCTCCATGATCAATATTCAGCGCAGATGCGACGTTCCTTCAGCGCCCTTGTCCGCTTTTTTAAGATTTATGTGCGTGGATTCCGCGGGGCAAGTGAACTGAGAAATCACTTGATGAATGCCAAGTCGACAAATGAAGTGCGTGCGCTGCTTGATGAATTTGGCAGCAGGGAACAGGATGCGGTAGAGGAACGGTAGAAGAGCGGTAGAGGTCCCTTGCACTATCACTCCTATTGGATCAATCCCCGTAATCGTTGTACATGCCCTAGTCAAACAGGACCTGGTTTAGCATCTTGCGGGACATAATAACGATTGTGCTAAACGGTAAACATTAGTTCAATGAAACGGCGGCAGTCGAGGACTTTATTTGCTTGTCCTCAGCTGTCGCCGTTTCATTTTTAAGAGCCAGTCTGAGCTTTTATTTAACCTAAGCGGGGGTTCGTCATCATCAAAGTGCTTCCGATGTTCCTCCCCAGGTTTCACCCCATATGCGCATTTCCCGAAGTACAGGGATGTACGCCCTTCCTTTATCTGTTAGCGAATACTCAACGGTAACAGGTGAGGTAGGGAACACCTGGCGGTTGATGACTCCATGCTGCTCAAAATGACGCAGGACATCCGTTAAAGACTTGATGCTGACGTTGTCTAAATGTCTTCGCATCTGATTAAATCGCTGAGGGCCCAGACTAAGTAAGGTGAGTACCAAAATAGCCCATTTTCCGCGAACAACCTCCAAAGCCTCGCGAATGGAGATGAGACATTGTTCGTCCTCTTTGCTGATATCCACAAAATCATCCCTTACTATAGTATAGTTAGTCTAATTTATAGAGCTATATAAAAATAATGTGTCTACTTTAAAGTATATACTTAATAATTTATAGTAACAATAGAGCTTATTTAACTGCTAGGGTTGAATTGGTCTTGAAGGTCCACTGCTTAATTATTTAGAACATATTGTGCCAGCATGAGGCAAGGTATTTATGAGGAGGAGATAAGTATGTCCATTGAACAATCGTCTCAGAAGGTGGAGGCGCAGTTTTTTGATGTTATTCAAGATCGAAGATCTGTAAGGTATTATGATTCCGAAGTAAAGATCTCACGGGAGGAAATGAAAGATATATTGCAGCTGGCTACGCTGGCTCCTTCTGGCGCCAATCTCCAGCCATGGCGGTTTCTCGTCATCGACTCGCAGGAGCTAAAGCAAAAACTGCTTCCGATCGCCAACAGCCAGCAGCAAGTGATCGAGGCTTCAGCTGTCATTGCGGTGCTTGGAGATTTGGAAGGCTATACAATGGCCGAGAAAGTTTACGGGATGGCGGTCGATGCGGGGTACATGCCTGAAGAAACAGCTAAATCATTCGTGGAGCGCTACCAAAGACTGTTTGCAAGTATGCCTCCAGAAAATGTACTCCAAAAAGTACTTATTGATAGTGGACTGGTATCCATGCAGCTGATGCTTGTCGCTCGTGCTAAAGGCTATGATACGGTCCCGATGGGCGGTTTTGACCCAATAAAATTTGTAGAAGAGTTTAATATTCCGGCGAGATACGCTCCAGTTATGCTCATCGCCATCGGTAAGGCGGCAAAGCCCGGACACCGGACGTTAAGATTACCGCTAGAAGATGTCGCTTTCTTTAATGAATTGCCTAAGGCTTGATATTAATTATCCCTGTTATATAAAAAAGCCAAAGGATATGAACTGCACCTCCGATTGTTAACCACAACTAACAATTGGAGGTGCAGTATTTGTGTTTTTTGCGGAGATCAAGAAACATCGGCGCCTGATACCTTATTTGACCCTAATAGGTATGTCCCTAGACGTCAGACTGGCTTTCGGCTCGCTAAGCAGTAGGGTGTGGATGGCAGGCATTATGCTCGAGCGAGATATTTTTCCTAATCCATTCACTTTTGGGAAGTAGACGAGGGAGCATAGCAGTCAATAATTGTTGAATCTGTTACTTTAGGAATTTGCGGACCATGTGATAAAATGGAGTCGTGACGTTGGTACTGATAATGCTTCATTGAGCCATGAAGAAGAGCGCCAGTTAAACAGAGAATGTGGTGAGGCATCCCCCATCTTGGAGGGATGTTTTTTTGATTAAGGCAATCGGCGATAGAATCTGACTTGGCTATGAAAGCCTAACCATATAGGGGGATTACATGTCTTGGAGCAAATTAAAGCAGCAGCTGGAGAGCTTTCTCAGTCCTGCCCTACAAGGCAGGGTTGAATACCGTGCAACAAGCTACCGTTATTTACCCGATAAAGCAGGGAGCAGTTATATTTCGGTGGATAAAAAGAATGTATTCGATATGAGGGATAAAACCAGCGGAATCCGATGGTATCAAACGGAGCTGGAGATCAAAAATGACCCGGAAATTGTAATTCCTATCAGCCCGGAAGAAATCGAAGCCGTTAGAAAAGATACCAAAGGGCCGGTGCCGGAGGATCGGCTCATTGTCATTGCCAGAAATAGAAAAATGACTGAACTTGCAAAAGAGCTTATGGCGGCACAAGCTGCATTAAGTAAATCGAATTTCACTGTGGAGGCAAATAAGTTCTTAACGACTTCGATTGAGAAAAGCTTGGAGAGCAGTGAGATTATAATGAATGTTTTTGCGCTGCTGGATAAAAGGGTGGGGAAAAAGCGAATTTTGAGTATGGCCGAGAAGGTTAAGATGAAGCATCCTGTGGTGCGGTATTTTTATGAGGTGAGGCGGGGGACGGTGTGAGAATGGGATGCGGTTAGTATCCCATTTTTTGCATCAGTTACCGTCTTCCTGTACAAGTTCCTGCTGATGAAGCCTTGCTAAAAATGATCTACCTGGCTACGATGGATGGGGCCTGAAAATGCACTGGCCGTGTCCAAAACTGGGGGCAGATGCTGCTTCAACTTTCGGTTTCCTTTCCGGCTCGAGTCGGCAACTACTTATGTAAGAAACGACCAATCCCCTTCGGTGCATGCTTCAATGGAGTTTACACAAAGATCTTGACAAACCCGAATGCTTGCGTGAGATTTGGTTTTGGAGAACTTTTGAACTTGTGCACTTCTTTTTGGTTTTTTATCATGATTTACATGGAGTTAACTAACATCAAATAGTTAGGCAAAGTTTCAATTATTGTAAAAAAATTGTTATAATTAGATTTTTCGTTTTATTGCTTATACATAGATGTTTTATTGAAATGGGCTGTTCTCAGAAGAGCCTGTTTTTCTATACTATACAGTAATTGTTCCAACCTTACTTTTGCAGTCAGCACTATTTGGATAGACCATAAGTATGGTATCTTAGTACTAGTGTGTATCTTTATAAATAACATCAATATATATGGAAAGTTACGGGTGAGTAACGGGATGAAACTAAGAGAATACAGTGCAGGAACCGTAAAACAATCCTTCTGGTTTTCCGAATTTCGCAAGGTGATTCACCTTTTAGGTCAAGGAATGACATTAACCGATATTAAGGCATTGAATAAGGAACAAAATATTTTTGCGGCTCCAACTCAGGAAAGAGCTACGCAAATTATGAATACCATAGCCATACGAGCAGCCAGTTTAGACGCTTCCATTTATCCTTTGTTCGAGCAGAGTGATGTGTCAACCCAGAAGCTGATTGCTTTGGTAGCTATTATGCAGACAGATCGATTGTTTTTTGAATTTGTTTATGAGGTCGTTCGGGAGAAAATGATTGTCGGAAGCCACGAACTGGCAGACAGCGATATTCGGATTTTCTTTAAGGAGAAACAACTCCAAAGCGACAAAGTGGCTACTTGGACGGAATATACGTTGAAACGCCTTGGAAGGTGCTACAAGACGATGCTGATGGCAGCCGGTCTGACGGATCGAGCTCCCGGGAGCAGAGAAATACTTAAACCCATTCTGGATCCTGAATTGGAATCATGGCTGCGAAAACATGGGATGGACCTGATGATACACGCACTGACAGGAGTGAGATAATGGCAAGTCTTCAGGAACGGCTGGAACAAGCAGAGGAGATTATTAAACAACCAAGTTTTCGCCAGAATAAAGGCCTGGGAAATGAAGTCGGCTACTACGTATTTGATTATCCGGCAGAGCAGGAAATGGTGATTAGAGAATGGACCCGGTATATGGAAGCGAAATATTCAAAGTCTTACCATGACTTTGAATTGTTGGTATTTGATTTGTATGACATCATTATCGACACGTTGGAGCAGGAAGATTTCATGGAAGATTGCTTTCGGTTCGAGAAAAAGAAAGGGATGGAGCGGATCGTGGAGTCCGTTGGGCGATTGCTTCAAATCAGCGATGATTCGAGCGTGATTGTTCAGCATATTCGGGAACGAACCCCGCAGAACGCGGTTGTTTTCCTGACCGGGGTCGGCAAGTGCTATCCACTGCTCCGTTCCCACAAAGTACTGAACAACCTGCACCAATCCGTGGATCACGTGCCGGTGGTGATGTTTTTCCCGGGAACCTATGATGGGCAAGAACTCGTACTTTTCTCGGAAATCAAGGATGACAATTATTATCGGGCATTCAGGCTCGTGGAATGACAGGGAGAGGTAAACAATGAAGATACAGGACATGTTTATCAGGGAAATCGACAGAGATATTAAAGGGGTTATCAAAGTCGGACAAGGCGATGAGGCCAACGTCAAGCAGGAGCTGGATGAATACGTCGTTACGAGGGAATTGCAGAAGCATTTTGCTGATTTTTTTGCCAGTTACAAAAAAGGGATCAACGGTTACACGGACAAAATGGGGGTCTGGATCTCCGGTTTCTTCGGGAGCGGTAAATCTCATTTCCTGAAAATTCTTTCCTATTTGCTTGAAAATCGTGAGGTCGAAGGTAAGAAAGCGCTGGATTATTTTATCGATGACCGTAAAATCACGGATCCGATGGTCCTGGCAGACATGAAACTCGCTACCAGTGTTACGACGGATGTTGTCCTATTCAATATTGACTCCAAGAGCGAAATGTCGGGAAAGCAGTCCAAGGATGCGATTGTCTCCGTCTTTTTGAAGGTGTTTAATGAAATGCAGGGATTTTGCGGATCGATTCCGATTCTGGCAGATCTGGAGCGACAATTAGTTGAAGTTGGACGTTACGATGAATTCAAGCGTTTGTTTGAAGCGGACTATGGCAAGCCGTGGGAAACCTCCCGCCACAAGTTTGACTTCATTCAGGATAGCATTGTCGATGTATTGGTTCAGATGAACTTCATGAGCGAAGCAGCGGCGCGTAACTGGTGTGAGAGAGCGGTCGAACCTTACAATATCAGCATTGATGATTTTGCTCGTCTCGTAAAGGAATACATCGAGCGCCGGGGCAACAACCATCATATTGTATTTCTTGTAGACGAAATCGGGCAATACATAGGCGATGATTCCAAACTGATGCTGAATTTGCAAACTGTTACAGAAGATTTGGGGACTGCTTGCAAAGGGAAAGTCTGGATCGTCGTCACCAGCCAGCAGGATATCGACTCGATAACGAAGACGAAAGGCAATGATTTCTCCAAAATCCAGGGCCGGTTCGATACCCGTCTGTCCTTGTCGTCCGCGAATGTCGATGAAGTGATCAAGAAGAGAATATTGGAGAAAAACACGACTGCTGATCAAACCCTAAAATTGCTCTACGAACAAAAAGCAACCATTATCAAAAATTTGATTGTGTTCAATGATGGGGTTGAGAAAAAACTTTATACCGATAAAGAGGATTTTTCGACCGTTTACCCGTTTATTCCCTATCAGTTTAACCTGCTAGGGAGCGTGCTCACTTCGATTCGGACGCATGGTGCTTCGGGCAAACACCTCGCTGAGGGCGAGCGCTCGATGATCGCCTTGTTCAAGGAGTCCGCGATGAGATTGATGGAACGGGCGGAAGGGACGCTTGTCCCGTTTAACCTGTTCTATGATGCCCTGCATCAATTCCTTGATCATAGTCATAAGGGTGTCATCAGCAAGGCAATGGATAATGAAATCATTAACCCGGACAAGCTTGAAGAGTGTTTTGCGGTCAATGTATTGAAGACCCTGTTTATGATTAAATATGTCAAGGAAATTACGGCTAACATCGATAACATCACCAGCTTGATGATCTCCGATATCGATACGGACAGAATCGTGTTGAAGGCGCAAGTAGAGGAAGCGTTGAAAGTTTTGACTAGCCAGACTCTCATTCAGAAGAACGGTGAAATATACGTATTTTTGACGGATGAAGAACAGGAAATCAACAAGGAAATTGACCATTTGAATGTGGAAATGTCGGAAGTCATCGGCAAGGTGTCAGAACTGGTGTTTGAAGATATTTTCAAGGAAAATAAATACCGCTATCCCGCCTTTAACGGCAGGTACAACTTTGCCTTCAATCAAGTGATTGATGACCGGCCGTATAAAGCGAATCAGAACCATGATATCGGAGTTCGGATTCTTACGCCAAACTCTGATTTCGGCGGTGATGAAACGACACTTCGCATCATGTCCGGCCAACAAAAAGAAGTTCTTGTCGTGTTGCCAAACGATTCCGCTTTCCTGGATGAAACTCGTCGTGCCCTGCAAATTGAGAAATATTTGCGGTTGAATACGACCAGCGCCTTGCCTAAATTTGACCAAATCAAGGAAGCCAAGCGGATTGAAATGCGGGAACGGAACGATAATGCCAAGCTGTTCCTGACAGAGTCTCTGAAGCAGGCGGACATTTATGTTAATGGGGATAAGTCTCAGATCGGTTCCAAGGAGGTCTCCTCCCGGATCAATGAAGCGTTGGGACGGCTTGTGAATACGGTCTACCATAAACTATCCTATATCGATACAGCCATGAGCGAAGCCAATATTCGCGCTTTGTTTAAAAGTTCCGATCAGATGGCTCTGTCTCTGGAAAATGGGACGGAGCCCAACCAGCATGCGTTGAATGATATGCTTAGTTATATATCCACCAATTCTTCGATGCACATGAAGACGTCGATGAAAAGCTTGATGGATCGCTTTATGAGAGCTCCATACGGCTTTGTGGAAGATGATGTCGAATGGCTTGTAGCTAAATTGTTCAAGAATGGCGATATATCCTTTACGGTCAACGGTTCCAACGTGACCTTGTTTAATAAGTCGGATGAGGAGATTGTTCGTTATATTACGAAGCGGGAGTATGTTGAGAAGCTGCTGACCGAAAAGCGGGAAAAGCCGGATGAGCGTCTAAAGAAGTCGGTTCGTGAAGTGATGAAAGAGCTGTTCGGTACTTCAGGCAGCCATGAAGATGACGATGCCCTGATGCGCGGTTTCCAAACGTACAGCCGCAATTTGCTGAATGAACTGGACAAGTATGAAATTATGTACCAGGCGAAATCTTTTCCTGGCCGAAACGTGGTTGCTCAAGGTAAGAACTTGCTGCGTTCGATTTTGCAAATGGAATTCCAGTTAGAGTTCTACAAGAAAATTCATACTGAACGGGAAGAATTGCTCGATTTTGCGGAAGACTTTGAACCCGTTAAATTGTTCTTTGGCGGTGAACAGAAGGCAATTTATGAGAAGGCATTGAACCTGATAAGCATTTATGACCAAAGTAAAACGTTTATCGTTCATGAACAAGTCGAGCAAGTGGTATCTGATATAAAAGCCATTTTGAGAAAAGATGCCCCATACGGAGATATTCCAAAGCTTCCGGAATTGCTGGACCGTTTTGCCGAGCTATATGCCGGGTTATTGGAAGAGATGGTTGTTCCCGTAAAAGCGGCGATTGATGATGCGCGTGAGAGAGTATTCGAAGTGTTGGAGACGAAGGAATACAAAGACCAGTTTATGCCGCGTTTCCTCATGTTATTTAAAGAAATTTCCGAAAAAGCGGAAACTTGCAACAATGTGGCGACCTTGCAAAATATCAAGATCGAAGCGGATGCCTTGAAGGTGAGGCTGCTCAATGAATTGGCTCGTAAGGATGAATCGATCGCCCTTGACCGAGTTAAGGAACAACAAGCGAAGCTGGTTGTGGACCAATCCGAAGGGCATACAATTCCAAAACCTGCTCCGGAGCCAAAGTTGAAGAAAAGAAAAAACATCAGCATTAAATCGGTCAGTCTCTCCGCCTCCTGGCAAATTGAATCGCCGCAGGATGTCGAGAAGTACGTGGCGGAATTAAAACAGCGGATCTTAAAAGAGTTGGAAGAGAACACGATTGTAAATATTGAGTTTTAAAAGGAGCAGCATGTAATGAACAAGACAGCCATCAAGAACTTTGCGATCTGGGCCCGCAAAAAGCTGATCGCGGATATTTCTTATAAAGCCGGTTTGCTCGGGATTACGGACAAGGAGATAAAATCTCCGTTGCCCCAGTCTACCCGCGATGTCGAGTTTTATGATATCGGCACAAAGGAACCTTATTCGATCAGCGGCATTGAAATTGAGCAGCGTAGAAAATTGGCCGAGGTCATTCAAGAGAGAATGGAGCGGACTGATTATAAGTCCGCCTACAACAATGTGATTGAAGAAGTCGCCTATACTTGGTTCAACCGTCTGATTGCGGTTCGTTTCATGGAGGTAAACGATTATCTTCCGTCGCGGGTACGCGTTCTTTCGTCGGACAGCAGCGGCAAAACCGAACCGGACCTGGTCACTTCGCCGTTTGAAGCAGACTTGGAGTTTAGCCAGGTCGAAAAGGAACAGATCATTAAGTTGAAAAACGATAATGAACTGGACAAACTGTTTCAAATGCTGTTTATCAAGCAGTGTAATGCTTTGAACGCCATCCTGCCGGAATTATTTGAGCAAACGAGCGACTATACCGAGCTGCTGCTCAACGTGTCTTTCACGGATCAAGAAGGCGTTGTCTATCATTTGGTGCATGATATCCCCGAAGGAGACTTCAACGTGAATGAGGAAGGTCAGGTTGAAATCATCGGGTGGTTGTATCAGTATTACAACACGGAACTTAAAGACGAAACCTTCGCCCTGCTCAAAAAAAAACGTCAAGATTACAAAAGACCGAATTCCTGCAGCGACTCAATTATTTACGCCCGATTGGATCGTCCGTTATATGGTAGAAAACAGTCTCGGCCGCCTCTGGTTGGAGGGCCATCCCAATGATGAGCTCCGCGCCGGATGGAAGTACTATTTGGACGAAGCGGAGCAAGAGCCGGAAGTACAGGCACAGCTGGAAGCGATTCGTGAGCAATATAAAACGATCAAACCGGAAGATATTAAAGTGATCGATCCTTGTATGGGCAGCGGGCATATCCTGGTCTACGCTTTTGATATATTGATGCAAATCTACGAGAGCTATGGCTATAGCCAGCGCGACTCGGCCAAGAGCATTCTTGAACATAACCTGTACGGCCTCGACATTGACAAACGTGCGTATCAACTGGCTTATTTTGCCGTCATGATGAAAGCCAGACAATACAACCGCCGCATCCTGAACGGTGAAACGAAGTGCCATCTCTATACGATCCAGGAAAGCAACGGGATAAACCGGGAACAGTTGAAATACTTCGGCGTTGGAATGGAAGAATCCGAGCGTAAGCTGGCTTTGCATCAAATGGAGTACTTGCTCGACACAATGCACGATGCGAAAGAGTTTGGATCCATTTTGATCATTGATGATTTGAAATGGGACTTGCTGGAGGAGTTTGTTGAACGAGCTAATTTGGATGGTCAAGTAACAGCTGATACCGTTGGTTTGGATATTACGCAGGTGAAGTTGAGACAACTGGTACAGATTGCTGCCGCTATGGCACTGAAGTATGACGTGGTGATAACGAATCCGCCGTATATGGGAAGCGGTGGTATGGGGCCAAAACTGGCGGATTATGTGAAGAAGAATTATCCGGATAACAAGAGTGATTTATTTGCAGTATTTATAGAACGTTGTGGACAGATGACGAAGAAGAACTGCTTCCAGGCTATGATTACGCAGCATGCGTGGATGTTTTTGTCAAGTTTTCGTGCTTTACGTGCCAAGTTATTAAGTAATGATATTATAAATATGATTCATCTAGGAGCAAAAGCCTTTGAAGAAATCGGAGGAGAAGTAGTTCAAACTACCAGCTTTGTAATTCGAATAAGTCATTTAAAACAATATAAAGCAATCTACCATAGGCTCGTAGAATATGGTAATCAGATTGATAAACAGAGTGCTTATTTGGAACAAACGGACGTTCACTACTCCAAGAAAATTAACTTTTCAAACATAGAAGATAAACCAATTGTTTACTGGTTGACTTCAAAATTAATTAATTTATTTGAGTATAAACCATTATCTGAATTTGGTGACTCCTGTAAAGGTGTAGGGACGGGAAATAATAATAAATTTATCCGAGAATGGTTTGAGGTAAGTAAAGAACGCTTGTTTGAATTTTCTCCAACTGGTATATGGTATTTATATAAAATGGGTGGAGAATTCCGTAAATGGTATGGCAATAATACTAATGTCGTCTTATGGAAGAATAATGGAGAAGAGATTCGTAAACAAAGTAATTCGTATGTTCGAAACAGCAAACATTTTTTTGAGGAAGGCTTAGAATGGACTAAAATATCATCCAATAAATTAGGTGTCCGTTATATGCCTCCAAAGTATATATTTGATGACGCTAGTTGTTGCTACTTTTGCTTTGATAAATCGCATACTTTATATATACTAGGTTATTTAAACTCATCCTTAGCTATGGAATTGTTAAGAAGTTTAAACCCTACTTTGAACTATACTAATGGTACGATTGCAAAAATACCTATAAACGCTCAAAGTAACTTTATAAATGAAGTATCCGAATTAGTGAAATCTTGTATTGATATTTCAAAAAATGAATGGGATTGTTTTGAAGTAAGTTTGGATTTTTTGTGTCATCCTTTAATAAAATACCGAACGATTGATAATCGTATTACCGAAGTTTTTGAACTATGGGTTAAGTTTGCAGAAATGAACTTTTATCAGTTAAAATCCAACGAAGAAGAACTCAATCGTATCTTCATCGAAATTTACGGCTTGCAGGACGAACTCACGCCCGAAGTTGAAGACAAAGAAGTCACCATCCGCAAAGCTGATCTCGGTCGCGATGTACGTTCCTTCCTCTCCTATGCCGTCGGTTGCATGTTCGGCCGTTACAGCCTGGATGTGGATGGACTAGCCTATGCAGGCGGGGAGTGGGATAGCAGCAAATACAAGACCTTCATCCCGGATAAGGATAACGTGATACCGATTACGGATGAGGAGTATTTCGAAGATGATATTGTCGGTCTGTTCTGTGCATTCCTCAAGAAGACGTTTGGAGAAGAGACGCTGGAGGAAAATCTTGACTTCATCGCAAAAGCGCTAGGCAACAAAGGGAACACATCCCGTGAAGTGATTCGGAATTACTTCCTGAAAGACTTCTTCAAGGATCACTGCAAAGTTTATCAGAAGCGGCCGATCTATTGGCTGTTTGACAGCGGCAAAGCGGATGGCTTCAAAGCACTCGTATACATGCATCGGTATAATGCCGATACGATCGGGAATCTGCGGATTGACTATCTGCATCGGATGCAGCGGGTTTACGATAGTGAAATTGCCCGGATGCAGGAGACGATCGACAACAGCGGGAATGCCCGTGAGGTGGCAGCGGCAACGAAACGGAAAGAAAAGCTGACCAAGCAGTTGAAGGAAACGAAAGAATACGATGAGAAAATTGCTCATCTGGCGCTTGCCCGAATAGAAATGGATCTGGATGACGGGGTCAAAGTCAATTATGAAAAGGTGCAAACGGCAGGGGATGGCAAAAAGTATGAAATTTTAGCAAAGATCTAGTCACTAGGAGCTCTAATCCGACAGGAGGACGCCAACTTTTATCGAATGTATTAAGAACAAGGTTCGGTTAATGGAGGTGTTCCGATGAGTGTCGCATTAGAGCTTTTAAAGAGAAATAATGAATATCCGATTGTGTTTATCGGTTCCGGCATGTCGAAGCGATATCTTCAATCCTTTCCAGGATGGGAGGAATTGCTCAAACAATTCTGGGACCGATTAAACACAGGCAAAGATTTCTACGGATTCTTGAGTACACTGAAAAGACATATGTCAGAAACAATCTCGGACACGGAATATGATGTGGATTTCCTGACGAATATTCAAGCCGGATCGGAGATTGAAGATCGGTTTAACGAAAAGTTCTTTCATCAGGAAGTAGAAATTCCAGGGTTTGATACCGAGAAAGCCTACAAATTGGATATCTCGCCATTTAAAATGGCCATTGCTCATCAATTTTCATCCTACCAGGTAAAGAGCGAGATGGAAGAGGAGTATACGTCCTTTAAAACCTTCTTGAATAAAACACAAATTGTCATTACTACAAACTATGATACCTTTATTGAGGATTCCGTTAATTCGGTTAATCCCCTGGGTATGAAAAAATATATCGGCCAAAAGGGGTTCTTTGAATCCACCTATGGATGGGCCGAAATTTATAAAATACATGGTTGTGCAACAAATCCGAAATCGATCGTAATTTCTAAAGCGGATTATGAGCAGTTTTCGAAAAATTCCATTCTCATCAGCGCCAAGATTATTTCTTTGCTCCTGCATTCGCCAATTATTTTCTTTGGCTATTCGTTAACCGACGGGAATGTACGGAAGATATTGCGGGACTTCTCTTCGTCGCTGTCGAAAGAAGAGCTTAAACGATTAGCTTCCAAAATTATCATTGTGGAATGGGAGAAGGGTCAGGCGGGGATTGTCGAACAGACCTTTTTTGATAAGGATTTAGGTTGTGAGTACACGGTACTTCGAACCGATAACTATAAACTTCTGTATGAAATTCTGTCCGAGATTGATCAAGGGATCCATCCTTCGGAAGTGCGGAAATACCAACATGTTATTAAGCAGCTGATCCTTGATCGAGGCAAAAAGGGAAGTCTAAACACGCTCTTGGTATCACCTGAAGAATTGGAAGATATCGAGAAGCGAATTGGTGATGAAAAACTGGTTGTTGCGTTAGGAGATACCACCTATATCTTTCAAATGCCCGACCTTCTCACTTATTTAATTGATTATTTCTTTGGTGGCCGTTCCATTCATACGGATATTGCGCTTCGCTTTATTGCGAGTCAAAACAGCAATTCACGGATTCCGTTTATTAAATATGTTGAGGGGATTGATCTCGATAAAACCAATCTTCACCCCGTTGAAATCGAAAAAAATAAACCAGAGAATTTCAAAGTTTACCAGTCCACAAATTTGTTTGGATTCAATTAATCCATCCAACCGGATCAAGGCAGATTCGTTAACGGAAATTTTGGAACAACAACTGAAGCCGGATAAAGAATACGATCTTATTGCTTATAATGCGCTAAAGTTGGACAAGCAGGAAGTAGGGGCGTATTTGAAAGAGAAGTTGGAGAAATTTAAGGCTGATGGGATTAGAAGTGTGTCGACTTCGATGCGGAGATTGCTTACGATTTACGACTTTATTGAAAATAAATAGAGGCTGACGCCGAACCCACGGAGTGGATTGCCATCAGCCTCTTGAAGCCTTATTAGTATTATCATTTTACCACGAATGTATGATAAAGACAACAACTAACTTAACGGAGCAGAGCCATGGCTGAACTGAATTTGAAGCAAATTGCGGATAAATTGAATAATGAATTTACGGGAGAACCCCGAAAACTGGTGTTCTGGTACGATGACCAAGGAGAGTTTGCCGAGGATATTGATGCCCTTGAGCTGCAAAATGCCAAAGTGTATCGTTTGGAACCAGACAACCAGTTTTATACGAAATACTTTCTGGAGCGGTTGGATCGGACAACCAACTACCTCATCTATGCTCCGTTTCCGAAGCCGCCTGTCAGGGACAATCATTTGGCCGATACGGTCAAGTATTCCAAACAGTTTTATGCGGATCGTGCCTCCTTGCTCGCTGTGGATCTGGGCATTGATGAGAAGTACAAGCCGGTCATCCAGAAATATATCAAATTTTTCGGAGCTAAAGACCGCACCCGCCGCTTCTATGACCTCGAGATCGAAAATTTCACAGAGGATGTCATCGAGATTGCCTTAATGAGCGCCTGTTGTAAAACCCGGACCGCTTCTTTTGAAGAAGTGGTTCGGGTTGTGCTTACGGATGATGATCTGGAGCAGAACAAGTTTCTGGCCGAGTTCGATAAATACGATCTTCTGCCCGCTTTTTGGCGGCTATGTGAACAACAATTCGGTTACACCGATTCGGATCCTAGTTTGGAAAAGCTGGTCCGTACGTTATTCATAACGTATACGGATCGATATTTGGAAGGAGAGCTGCCTAAGGCTTGGGTAAGCCTGGTTTCGTATAAGTCCGGCAATATCATTGCTTTCCTGGACAATTTGATGAATAGTGTGCTTTATCGAGAACGTTATCGTGAGCTTTCCGGTCATGTTGCCGAAACCCTTCGGGTGAAAGAGCAGTTTGCTTCATTAGATCCGGAGGTTCTGGTTGATTGTGAAACTTTCGCGGTCATTGATCGGTTTCTTATCCGCTGGATTGCAGGACGTTTATTGTCTGAAGACTCAGGCGCCAAGCTGGGCAGTTTGACGATTCCTCAGCTATGCGAGCAGCGAATGAAAATGCATTTCGGCGATATTTATAAACTGCATTATGAACTTTTGAGTCAGGCCTGGCATCTGATTGGGCATGCGAACTACACTTGCTCAAATGATGTCCACGAAATCGTGAATCAATATCTTAGACACGATCATCGGTTGGATTCATATTATCGTTGTTTCTACGCTTGTTATGATCGGATTGAAGACAACACAGAATTCGAAGCGTTGCGTGATTTGGTGGAGAACATCTACAGCAACGAGTACTTAGGCACCCTTCTTCCCAAGTGGAATGCAGGTTGGTCTCAAGGAGAACTGATGTCCGTTCTTCCATTGCAGCGCCAGTTTTACTCAAAGTATGTTCGGGATGCAAAGGATCGGGTAATCGTGATTATTTCTGACGGAATGCGTTACGAAACCGGGGAGTCACTTTTGAATAAGTTGAAAGATGACAAGAAATGTACTGCAAATATTGAGGCAATGTTGAGTGTACTTCCGTCGTATACTTCTCTAGGGATGGCAGGACTCCTTCCACATAAGACACTGGAAATGACTGACGATTATCGGGTTTTGGTGGATGGGGCCACCTGTGATGACCTGAAACAAAGGGAAGCTATTTTGCGAAAATACAATCCCAATAGCCTCTGTATTCAGTATGATGTTCTAAAGGAGATGAAGCGTGAGCCGATTCGGCAATTATTTTTCGGTAAAGAAGTTATTTATATTTATCATAATCAGGTTGATGCTCGTGGTGATAATCCAAAAACAGAAAATGAAGTTTTCTTCTCATGTGATGAAGCAATAAATGAAGTGTATCGCCTGATAAAAAGAATGACTGAAGATCTCAGTGCAACAAACTTTATCGTTACCGCGGATCACGGATTTATATACAAGCGGGACAAGCTGCAGGAAAGCGATAAGATTACGGGTGTTTCTGGTAAAGAGGCATTTGTGAATCGCAGGTTCATGATTTCGGAGAACGTCGTTCAGGAAGACGGGATCATTTCCGTGCCGCTGAGGATGGTCCTTGGCCATGACGATCCGAAGTTTGTTTCTGTTCCGGTCAGTTCCCATGTATTCAAGGTCGCAGGAGGCGGTCAGAACTATGTTCATGGCGGGTCTTCGCCGCAGGAGATGATTGTTCCGGTGATTCAAGTCAAGACCGAGAAGGGGCATAAGGAAACCCGTCCTGTTCAGATTATGCTTGTCAGCATGGTGCAAAAGATTACAAATTTGATTACCACGCTGGATTTTATTCAATCGGATCCGGTCAGCGATGTCGTAAAAGGAATGACCTACAAACTCTATTTTGTATCCGAGGACAATGAGAAAATATCGAACGAGAACACTTATGTTGCGGATAGCAAAGATACCGAACCGCATAAGCGGATGTTCCGTCTGCGTTTTAATTTCAAAAACCAGCTTTATGACAAGTCAAAGCCATATTATCTCATCGCGGTTGATGATAAAAATGCGGAAGTGCTTCGGCATCCCGTAGTCATGGATGTTGCGTTTGCCAATGATTTTGGATTTAATGTGTGAGGCAGGGGATCAAGATGAATGAAGTTTCTGGCCGATTAGAAGGTGAATCCGGGCTCATCGACAAGTTGAACACTTACTTTGCCGGCAAAATTGTCCGTAAAGATTTAACCAAGAAAATCAAAGAAGGCGCCAACGTTCCGGTATATGTACTGGAATACTTGCTCGGCATGTACTGTTCCTCCATGGATGAGGAGGAGATTGAAGCCGGTGTTCGCAATGTGAAGAGCATTTTGGCGGAGAATTATGTTCGCCCGGATGAAGCACAGAAAATCATTTCCAAACTTCGGGAAAAAGGCAGCTACACAGTGATCGATAAAGTATCCGTCAAGTTGAATTACAAGAACGACGTATACGAAGCCGAATTCTCCAATCTCGGAATTGGAAACGTACCGATCGGGGAGAAATATGTTTCTCAGTATGAGCGCCTACTTGCAGGTGGGATCTGGTGCATCGTTCAGATGGAGTATTTCTATGACGAAGCGGATAAGAACCGCTGCCCGTTCATCATCCGTAAGCTCGACCCGATTCAAATGCCGAGTCTGGATTTGGAAGAGGTCAAGACGGCTAGGAGCTATTTTACGGATGAAGAATGGATCGATGTGCTCCTGAGAAGTACGGGTATGGAGCCGTCCCAGTTCACGAGTCGGGTGAAATGGCTGCATTTGGCCAGACTCGTTCCGATGATCGAGAATAACTATAACCTGTGTGAACTGGGACCAAGAAGTACGGGCAAGTCCCACATTTATAAGGAGATCAGTCCAAACAGCATCTTGGTCTCTGGGGGTCAGACGACGGTAGCGAATTTGTTCTACAATATGGGGAACAAGACGGTGGGTCTGGTCGGGTTATGGGATTGTGTCGCGTTTGACGAGGTGGCGGGAATCAAATTCAAGGATCAGGACGGAATTCAGATCATGAAGGATTACATGGCGTCCGGTTCGTTTGCCCGCGGCAAAGAAGAGAAAAATGCCTATGCCTCGATGACTTTTGTAGGCAATATTAATCAAAGTGTAGACGTGATCCTGAAAACATCCCATTTGTTTGACCCGTTTCCGGCTGCCATGGCGAATGACACCGCATTCCTGGATCGGATGCATTGCTATATCCCAGGGTGGGAAATCCCGAAATATCGGCCGGAGTTTTTTACGAACGACTATGGCTTTATTACGGACTATTTCGCGGAAATGATGCGAGAACTTCGTAAAATATCTTATGGCGATGCATTTGATACGTACTTCAAACTGGGCAATAATTTGAACCAACGCGATGTGATTGCCGTAAGGAAGACCGTTTCCGGTTTGATCAAACTGGTCCATCCCGACGGACGTTTTACGAAAGAGAATGTGGAGGAGATCCTCCGTTTCGCACTTGAAATGCGCCGTCGGGTGAAGGAACAGTTGAAGAAGATCGGTGGAATGGAGTTCTATGACGTGAACTTCTCCTATATTGATCAGGAAACATTTAATGAAGAATACGTCTCCGTTCCCGAGCAGGGAGGCGGCAAGCTGATTCCGGAAGGGATGAATAAACCGGGACATGTCTATACCGTGTCGCACGGCAAGTCCGGGATGATCGGCGTGTACAAACTGGAGACACAGATGACGGCTGGAACCGGTAAATTTGAAAAGACCGGGATCGGTTCCGATCGGGAAGCAAGAGAAGCCGTGGACACTGCTTACCGATATCTGAAAGCGAATGGACGAAATATCAGCGGATTATTGAGTACAACAACGAAAGATTACCTGATGCATGTTCAGGATCTGAATGGCATTGGCATGACCAAATATCTAACTCTACCTGCAGTTGTCGCTATCTGTTCTGTTGCTCTTAATAAGCCGATACTTAGCAGTACCGTTATTCTCGGCGATTTAAGCATCGGCGGCACGATCATCAAGGTAGAGGAGCTCGCCAATACGCTCCAGGTCTGCCTTGACAGCGGCGCTAAAAAAGTACTGGTTCCTATTACGTCAGCTGTTGATCTCGGAACTGTCCCCTCGGAGCTGATCGGCTGCTTTAATATTATTTTTTACCAAACGGCTGAAGATGCGGTGTTTAAAGCTTTAGGGGTGGAGTAAATGGAGAAGTTGGAGCGTATATTGACCGAGCTTGAATACGGTTTAGCTTATACTATTACCTTTGTTGAATCTGACGGTCGCGAGAAATGTTTTGATTTGTGGTTCGAAAAAGAAGATACGGCATACTGTTTGCAGGAGATCTATATAGAAAACGGGATACCAGAAGAACTTGGCGAGATTTGTAGGTATCATAAAGCTGGGGTCATTAGGAAGTTGATGGAGTTTGCGGAGTGTGAGCGGTTTGTGATCAGGGAGTGGAATTCTTAGAATCAAAGAGGTAGAGGATAAGATAATTGATGTTCCATTATCTCCACTTACAAGATAATGCTATATCACAATTGAAATTTTGTTCCCTAACATCTCCACGTTTGGGAACTTTTTTTATTTTCGATAATTAGCAGGATATTGTTGAATATTGACGAAGACACAGGAAGTGGGAACTATCTCGATATTTACGAAGAACATAAGGTTCCTGACAAATATGAGTCTAACCATTGGCTTATACTAACATTGTCAACCATTGTCAACGTGTGCTGGCGAATTCAGCGAAACTTTCAACGTTCGTTATACAATGTACGGAACGGTGGCTGGAAAATGATGCGATATAAACAAAAACTGATCGACTTTTTATGTGCTTTTTCCAAGGTAATGATCAGCCTATCGGAGTTGGAGCAAGCATTCCAAGGTGAGCAGATTGACTACGAAACATTTGCCGGAATCGTAATGGAGCTTGAAAATGAGGGTAGTCTTGGAGCGGTCAAGTCACACGGCCGGAATGGAAAGCCGCTTTCGTTAGCCTATCACTACCGCATAAATAAACGGTTGCTGCAAGGAGAGTATGTTCGAGAACTGCATCAGTGGAGCACAAGACTGCATCCTGACATTAGCCTGGATGCTTACTATCGCCTCAGCCCGGATATATGGCGTGCGGACCTGCCTTATATTGAACAGATCGATGCGTATTTAAAGCGGGGATCGAGGCCAACACGCCAAGCACCGGCTCCCGAACGCAGCTATGAGCTTGTTCAGGACGAGAAGTGGATTACGGACCACGGAGGACAAGCCTTGTTGGAGCGTCTAGGCATATGGGAGCAACTCCAGATTGTCCCGGTTAGCGATCCCTTGATGTTAGCGGTCAATCCTTCCATCGGATTTGCCAGCAAGAACCACCTGCATCTTATTGTTGAGAACAAGTCGACATTCCAAGGGCTGATACCAGAGCTTCCGGGGATGGCCTTCTCCTCCTTGATTTTAGGCTATGGCCGGAAAATTGTAGGGAACCTGGGGATGCTCAGTCTGCAGTACCCGGTTCAAAGCGCAGACCATGAACTTTACTATTTTGGAGATATCGATCTGGAAGGAATTATGATCTGGTACGACCTTCATGTGAAGTTCGGGGTGAAGCTAGCGATGCCCTTCTACCTGGCATGCTTAGACAAGCCTTCGGCTAAAGGGAAGCAAAATCACCGATTAAATGAAGAGGCTTTGCACGCCTTTATAAGTTTTTTCAACCAAGGGGAAGCCAATCGGATCAATGCCATGCTGGGTGAGGGATGTTATATCCCGCAAGAAACTCTGAAAAGTGAGGAATTGATTCGAGTTGGGAGGGAGACTGTATGGAGTCAAAAGGGATACCAATCGAATTGAATGACATAATGTCTGGCTTCCAAGAACGAATGGGCAAGCTTGCCCTGTTTGATCCGTTGTTCGAGTTGAGTCGGCAAAGGAAAACAGACCGTGGTGGGAAACAAGTGGCGATGATGGAATTGGGACTATTGACGCTGCTGTTCTTCTTTGAGAAAAAGCTGATGCGAAGCCGGAAGACCAGTGTGAAGGACTTGGTCGGCTTTCTAGCCGCTGTTCTGGAGGACAAGTATGATCTCGATCAAGAAGAACTGGATGACATCGGACGAAGAATCATCCATGTGTTTCGCCCTTCCTCCGGACGTAAGCGGGAGTTTTCTTTTTTTCATTTGGGAACAGGGCAAGAAGGGGTTCATTATACGTCGATTTTGCGTACTGATTCGTATGATGTAGCGACCAATACCCAATATTACGCATTGGATGAGGATGGTCTCGAACTGGTATTTGCTACTAAGGAGTTTTACTTGGAGTTTCAGTTGTCCATCCATCAGCTTTTGCTGCGCAAGCAGTTGGAAAAGGGGGAATTCCAGGGAGCACTGCGCCAAATCGATGAGATGATGATCGATGTGGAAACCTTACAAGACCGAATTGTCTCTTTGGAGCATGAAATTAAGAGAAGCATTGTTTCTGAAGAAACATTTGCCCGCTATCGCTCTCTTTTAGAGGATATTTATCTCAGACTGAAGCGTGAAAATGAAGAGTTTAACGAGCTCAGGGATTTTGTAAGGGAAACGAAGGATCGGATTTACGCTGAACGGGAACTTATGAAAAACCAACGGCCCTATGAGTTTATTGTTCGAATCGGTATCGAACTAGAAAAAGTGCACAACGAACATACAAGACTGCTACAACAAAGTATGGAACTGGAGAGCAGCGCTCTTCGAGCTGCCAAAGAGTCACTCTATTACACGGGGATGAATGCGTTTAACTTTGAGCAAGATATTGCATCATTCCTATTCG
This sequence comes from Paenibacillus yonginensis, assembly GCF_001685395.1. Classification (NCBI taxonomy): domain Bacteria; kingdom Bacillati; phylum Bacillota; class Bacilli; order Caryophanales; family Paenibacillaceae; genus Paenibacillus; species Paenibacillus yonginensis. The sequence goes on from NZ_CP014167.1 coordinate 64,835, forward strand.
GCACTCCCTTGCCAATTGAGGCGATGAAGGGAGTGGTAGCCCCGTTCTTGCATTTGGAACAGGTCAGGGTATGGTCGCCTCTTACGGTATTTGCCAAACAACAGCTTTCGGGACATGATGATGGGTCTGTTATTGAAGAAAGTCTTCTTGCTCTGGATGAGGAAGAGGAGAATTTTTCTTATCTGCGGAAGCGTAAAGAGCGTCTAGTCCAAGTGGTAGAAGCTCTTCTGCGTTGTTATGAGAAGTTAAATCGGGATGAAGTCCGGTTGAGTGAATTTATTGCGTATTTGGATCAGGATGAAGCTGCTGATCTCAAGAAGGAACGAGATTTTTACGATTGCTGGATTATTTTACATCAACGCAGCCCGATTCATCCGGTTATGGATGAAGTGAAATCCGGGGAATCGGACCAAAATCTTTATGAGGCGATCCGTTCTCAATTGCAGGGGAGAACGCTGATCATTCAGGAGACAGAGTGCATTCTTAGGGTTAATGAGCGTTACTCTATCCAAGAACTTATCATTCGGTTGGGAGGGGACCAGGATGAATTACACCGGTGATGAGGTCATGACTGCTTTCCGCATCTATGCGCAGCTGGCCAGAACCGGGGTAGCCGATAAGGAAAGTTTGCTACAGGTGGAGGCGGACGACCACATCCGAGGGCTTTTGGATCAGTTTGCCGCTGAAGTGGAATGTGTCGTGATGGGAGCGGGTGACCGCTTGATGCTGGTTCCGTTGGTTAGCCTGTCTCCTTTTCATATTACGAATCAATCACTTAAGCGGATGTATCTACGCGGCAATGCGGTGAATGCAGAGTTGTACTTGATGTATGTGGCCATTATTGTGTTAATCGGTGCGTTTTACGATAGTTATCAGACTACGGAAGCGACGCGTAATTTTCTTCAGATGGAAGAATGGATGAATATGGTTCAGCAACGGATCAACGGGCTGAAGGAGCATTCCGTAGAGGAATTAAAGGCGCTTAGTCAAGAGTATTCCTACCATTGGGCAGACATTATTGAGAAGTGGGATGCTATGGATGATGTGAAGGAGACAGCCAAGCGGCAGAGCGGTGCAACCATCAGCCGGATGAGCTTTCTTGATACGGTCCGGAAATTCATGCTCGATCAGGATTTGGTAAAACAAGTTGGACCCGATGAGTTGGATTTGACGGAGAAAACGAAAATGATCGTGCAACGTTATTTTATGGAGAGGGAATATAATCGTGGCATTCTGGAATTTCTATATGGCCTTGAGCCGAAAAGGAAAGAGGAGGCTTAAATCCGATGCCTGTCATTTCAAAAATCCGATTTACGAATGTAATCTATGAGGGCGGAGCCAAGCGCTACAATGATTCCACTTTTTATTTTGACGGTCATAACGGAGCGATAGTTCTGGAGAACGGGGGCGGGAAGACGGTATTCATTCAAACTGCGATTCAGGCTGTGCTGCCTCACAGTGATGTAGCGGGACGGAAGATGAAGGATACGCTCTCGCTTGAGAATGGCCCAGCCCATGTGGCGATTGAGTGGATATTGGCAGATAAACCCCGGCGCAGATACGCTGTTACCTGCGTGAGTTTGTTTATGAGTGCGACCGGGCTAGACTCGTTGCGTTATGTGTATGAGTATTCCGAAAATGACGATCATCGGCTGGGACTTCTACCTTTCACGAAAGAGATGGGCGGCGGAAAGCTCAGAGTAACGGAGAAGGGTGAGATTCAGGAGTATTATCAATCGATGCAGTCGAAGAATCCGCTGGTGGCCAAAACCTTTGATACGATTACGGGGTTTCAGAAATATATTGAAGAGCATTTTCATATCATCCAGTCGGAATGGGAGGCGATTATAAAGGTCAATTCCAGCGAGGGTGGGGTTGAGGCGTTTTTCGATGAATGTAAAACTTCATCTCAATTGGTAGACCGGCTGCTAATACCGACGATAGAAGAATCGATGGAAGGTTTCAAGCAGGGGACCTTTGCAGATTTGTTCCAGGTACAGCGTGAGGGATTTAAGCAGTATAAAGAGCTGAAGGAAAAAATCGAGGAAAATCGGCGTATCCTTGCGGAGTTGCACAAGTATGTAGCCGGCTATGAGATCCTGCATCGGGAACAGCTTAAGTATGAGGCGCTGCGGAAGGAAGCCAAAGCTTATCTCGATGTAGCGATGAATGTCGAGCAGGAACAGCAGGCAGAGCAGGTCCGTCTTCAAGCACGTTTGGAGGATTGGGAACGAGAGTTCAGGCATTGGCGTAAAAGGGAGGTATCCCTTGCAATCGCCGATGAGAGACTGAAAGCTGGGGGATTGGAGACGGAGCTGCAGGCTATTGGAGATGAAAAAGAGCAACTAGAGGAACAAGCAGCTTCGGCGTCGCGTTACTACCACTCTCTGGAATATGCGGAGCAACGGGAGAAACTTCGGGAAGCGGAGCAGCGGATTACTTATCTGCAGCAGGAACTGGCTAAGGTGGCCCAGTCGCAGGATGAGGAGGAGCTTGAGCAGGCGTGGGAGCTTAACGGCCGGAAGCTTAAAGCATGGTTTGATCGGGAAGAAAAGCGTCTGTCCGAGTTGATGCAGGAGGTGCAGAAAGGGCTTGATACACTGAAGGAACAGAGGCAGGACGGCCTTCGCGAGCGGGATGCCGCTGTCCAGGAGCGGGAAATGCAGCTCCTTCGGATTCGTGGCTTGGATACACAGATTCAAATGATACAAGAGCAGCAGGGCGGGATTGCGCGGAGAATATTGTCCCAGCTGTCCTCGCAAACCGTTGAGCAGCAGATGCCATTGTGGCTCTCTGAACAGCAACTGCTGGAGCAGCAGGGTTTGGAGCAAACGAAGGCACTGCAGGAGCTGGACCGCAGGAAAGGCGAACTGCAACTGGAAGGTAAATCGGCTTCCGCAGATCAGCTTAAGATCAAAGAGGAGCTGACTGAGCTGCAGGCTTGGCGGGACCGCTACGAGCAGGAGCATCAACAGATAAAGGGGACATTGGCTGAGTTGCATCCCTCCTGGGAGCGGATGGCTTCTGTACATGACAAAACGGATTCGATTCGTGAAAAGTTGGCCGACGGGTTAGGGATGAGAATGCGGCAGAAGCAGCAACTGCTTCACAAGGAACGGCTGGCATTCCGCTATGTAGATGATTACGAGGATCAAGAGGAGTTTTTCGCAGATCCTCAAGCCGCAAGACTAGCCGAGCAATGGAGCAACCAATTTTCGCTTTTGGAGACGGGGCTCCGCTATGCTTCTGCTGTGCCGGATTCGTCCGATGACAAGTTGCTATGGGCTGTGACGCTTGTGACGACTTCGCAGGAAAAGCCGCTTCTTATACGTAAGCTTGCCGAGACGGCCGATCAACTGCAGTATCCGATCCGCATCCTATCGACTCAGGAAGCGAAGGAATTGGTCAGTAGCACCCCGGTGGGTGGATCCCCTGCGGAGGCGGATGGCGCTTGGGTGGAGCCAGCCCATTGGAAAACTCTTCACGACCTAGACCGGTTTCAGGAATGGAAGAAGGAGATCATCCGGGAGGCAAAGGCTGCCGAACAGAACAGACGGGAGAAAGAGAACGAGCTTGAGGTATGGCGGGATGCTCAGAAGCTTGCGGAGAGGTTCTTCCGCAGTTATCCTTTGGCTGTCGTGCATGAGCAAGAACAGAGGCACGCGGAGCGATTGGAAATATTGAGGCGACTGGAGCAGAAGCTCGCGGATATCGAGCAGGATCTCCAACAACTGGAACGCAAGAAAGATGGGTTAGGTGAGGCCCAGCAATTGCTTTCCCAGCGTCAGCAGCATGTGGCTTATCAACTGGAGCAAGGGCAGCTCTATATGCTGCTTTCCGAGAAGTCGGCAAGGATTAAGGAAGATTTGCTGCCTGCTCGTGAGACTCTCGAAAAGGCCGAACGATCGATAAACAGTTGGGAGCAGCGTTTGGAAGCTCTTGAGCGGGAGCTGAATCTGCAGGAGAATCACCATGCTGATCTTCACGGGAAACTGCAACGGCTGCGGGAGGATGAACTGTATCCGGATATTCAGGATTGTCTACCGCTCCCCACGGATGAATCGATTGTTCAGTTGCGCGAGGAACATAAGGGGCTTAACCTGAAGCGGCACCGCATCATGAAGGAGCGGTCGGAACTAGAGCAGGCACTTGAGCATCAACGTGACCGGCAAGTGGAGGCTTCCAGACTGATGGAGCGCCTTGCGGCTGCATATGACGATCTGGATATGGAGCTAGAGCTTCCGTTGCATGTCGAGTCGAAAATAAAGGCCGCATTGGCGGAGCTTCGTACACTGGAGCAGCAGGTTCAGAGGGTCCGTGAAGCATGGGATCGGAAGGAGCGTGAACTGAGCGAGCAAAAAGTTAGGATCCGCATCCAGCAGGAGCAGTATGAGAAGGAATTTGATAACGAGCGACCGGTTATGTTTTTGGAGCCGCTTAGCCGCGTGCGCGAGAGGCAAGCAAATGAACGACGGCAACAGGATGAAGCCCGCAAAGAACTTGATCGACTTCATAATGTAGTGGAACAAAGATTGAGCGAGACGCGCCGGGTTTTGCAATTGTGGAACAGCTATCTCCGGGTGCATAAGTTGGATGATCCTTTTCTGAAGCTTTCTGATTCAGATGGAGATCTTACGCAAGAGATTGCATATCGTCTGGAGATCGGCAGTCAGGACGTGATCAGGCGCTTGGAACAGCAGCGGGAAGCCATCGGGAAGGAGCGGGACCGAGTTACTTCTAGCCGTCAGAGATTCCGGGAATTCTGTCAGCGACAGGTCCAGGATGTAAAGTTACGGGAGATGGCCGAGCGGGGAGTAGAAGCAAAGGACAATTATGAAGAGCTGCAGGAGTTCGAGGCGATGATGGGGGCAAGTATTCAGAAGGCCAATCAGATCGCTGAACTGCGGATGCAGACAGAGGACCAGAAGCTTCAACAGTTTATTACGCACATACAAGCCCATTTAAGACAGATTGCACAAGAGCTACGTGAGTTGCCCAAGAGGACCCGGGTCCGAACCGAAAGCGGTAATAAGGAGATTTATGTTTTCCATGTTCCGGATTGGGATGAGCAGGAGGGCAAGGAACGAATCCGTACCTATATCGAATGGATCATCTCACAGTTGGAGCACGTCAAGTACCGGGATGTGGATGGAATGGAGCAGTCGGCGGCAATCCGCAAGGATCTCGAGAGGTGGCTGGATGCCAAGCAGTTGCTGCAGAAAGTATTCCAGCAAGGCGCGGCTATACGCATCAGTTGCCGAAAAGTGAATAACGATCAACAGGTGACAGGGGCTACTTATTCCTGGGAGGAATCCAACCGCTGGTCAGGTGGTGAGAAGTGGAGCAAGAACATGACCTTGTTCCTTGGGATTCTGAATTATGTGGCGGAAAAGCGCCAGCATATTCATAGTCAGATGAAACGTCACCGTGCGGTCATTTTGGATAATCCGTTCGGCAAGGCTTCGAGTGAGCATGTTCTCAGCCCCGTATTCTATATCGCTGAGCAATTGGGCTTCCAAATGATTGCTTTAACCGCGCATGTGGAGGGCAAGTTCCTTCAGGATTATTTTCCGGTCGTGTATAGCTGTCGCTTGCGTGCAGCAGCTGGCGGGGGAGGGAAGCAAATTGTCGATCCCCAGCAGCAGGTTCAACAGGCGTACTTCCGTGACCACGCTCCGGAATCGATGGACAGGATCGGGAGAGAGGGGCAACAACTTGAGTTGTTTTAGTGTGATTTTACAGAGAGCCTGCTGCCACCCGGTACAATCAAATAACCAAATTCACTAAAAGCTTTAACCAAGCTTATTATTGATGTGAATTTGATGTAGATCATCAACAGGAACGCACTGAGATATACTTTCCATAACGAATATGACTGGAAATAAAGTGAAATAAAGCGAAATAAAGCGAAATAAAGTATAGCATATTGATAACAGATCAGATTTTACTGTGGAGTATTGCCGCATACGGTATGTTGGAGCGAGTGGTTTTGTTGGTAAGGGATTAATGTAGAAAAATTGATGTAGAGAACAAGCAAAGTCGTCTCGAAGCCTAATAAGCCATGTTTATTTAAGTCATATTACAAGCCAGGCAAATTTATGAGTGGATCTCTGAATTTGCCTGGTTTATTTATTTGTTTGATTAAGGAAGAGCTTTATCTCACCAATGTTTGGATTTTCTTCATTTGGTTGAACATAAAAATAAGAGCTATATAAACCGCAATTAAAACCATAACCTTACAAGCAAGCGATCTATTGCTTCTATTGAGAATAATTAGCTGACATAAAGTTTGCCCTTATAGAATTTTTCAAAAAAGACGTTATTGATCATATCGGTTTTTAGCCACAGCACAGTTTCTTCAACCGTGATTGCGATTTGGGTTGTAGGACGGAAAGAAAGCTAGATGCAGACGGGGTATTCTTTCAAAAAGGGTTGTAACACCGTTGCATGATAAATCGGCTGTTGTCTAAAATTGGGGCGATTTTCCCACTCGGGTACGCAGATTGGAGATTATGCTTGAAACAGAAGAGCAACTGCAGGAATGGCGAGAGAAGCGGCGGGCCGGGAAAGTTAAAGTTAAGCTGGATAACCCGTACGTGGACTTAGCTTCCAATCAGGTTAAGGTTGAGTTTGATAAAGAGTAGAATAATACAGTGGTAGACCGCTCCTTTAACAGGGCGGTCTATTTCCTTTTGAAACAACGAAGCAGCTCCTAATCAAACCCGCATTAAAATTCCCCTTGATTTCCCCACGCTTTCCACCCAAAATAACAATAAAATGTTTACCCTGAAATTCCAATGTCCATGAAAGTTTAGCCTATCACGCCAACGAAGGAACTTTAAGCGAACCAGACTGGGGGTTAAGCGTTGAAAATACTTATCGTAGACGATGAACCAAGGCACTTGCGCGGGATGATGAACCTGATCCGGCAGCTGCGGCCGGGGGCGGAGGTGACAGCGGCGAAGGATGGCGTTGCTGCGCTGGAGCAGGTTAGGCGGGATTGTCCGGAAGCGATTTTGACGGACATACGGATGCCCCATATGGATGGACTGGCTTTTCTCGGGAAGCTGAAAGAGGAAGGTATTCTATCCAAAGTGGTTATTGTATCCGCTTACAATATGTTTGAATACGCGCAGACGGCGATCCGTCACGGGGCTTATGATTATTTGCTGAAGCCGGTAGAGATCGAGAGCGTGGAACGTTTGCTGGACCGGATCGAGCTTCAGCTGCGGTTGGAATCGAACCAGCGTAAAGAAGCGGAAGCATTGAAGCAGCAGCTGACGCTGGCTTCTTCGGCTTACCGCAGCCGGCTGTATCTGTCTTGGATTAACGAGAGTCTGACGCCTTCGGAGCAAGGGGAGATGGAGAAGGAGGAGTGGCTGAAGGGCGGAGGCATCCTTATTTATTCGGAACTGAGGGGAGTAGGAGCCGCAGGAGGAACCATAGTATTGGGAGCCGCAGGCGAAGCCATGGAAACCAGAGCCGAGGAGGAGAACATCAGCGAGACTGCTTATTTGCAAATGCCAGAGCATGCCCATGAGCAAGCTCAGGCGCCAGGCTTGGAGCAAAGCCTGGAGAAAAATCTGGAACAAGTTCTGGAGCAAGGCTGGTCGAAGCTGGGGAAAGCACTTACTCTGACGATTCCCCATAATGGTCTCCAAAAGCAGGGGTTTCACGCGGTGGATTGTCAACATTAAATCAGACAGCTTTTTTAAGGGCTACTTGACGGTACTGAACAGGCGTCATGTACCCCAATGATCCATGAATTCGATGCTTGTTAAACCAGTTAACATAGTCGTATAGTTCCAACTGCAGGTGATCGAGGCTCTGGAACTCCATCTGATGGATGAACTCCGTTTTCATGACCTTGTAGGTTGCTTCCGCTACAGCGTTGTCATAAGGACAACCCTTCGCGCTTAACGATCGACTGATCTCAAAGGTTTCCAGAAGCTCGTCCATCTTCTGGTTTTTAAACTCACTTCCACGGTCCGTATGAAACCACTGGATTTGGCTCAGGTCACCTTCTACCGTAGCAAAGGCGCGCGAAACCAGAGCAGCGTCCTTATGTGGACCTGCACTATGGCCAATGATCTCTCGATTGAACAGGTCGATGAGGACGCAAATGTAGTGCCAACGGTGCCCTACCTTCACATACGTTAGATCGCTGACCACGAAGCGCTTAATTTCAGCCTGGTCAAACTCACGAGCTAACACATTCGTCGTTGCCGCCTCATTACAGGCCGTTTTGTGGGGCTTAAACTGGGCAATGGTATAGGTGGAGACCAGGCCTTGCTCACGCATGATTCGGCCAATACGGCGTCTAGACACGATGAGTCCTTGTTCCTGGAGCTTGGTTTTGATCTTTCGTGTACCGTAGGCTTTTCGGTTCTTATAGAAGATTTCCACAATAGCCTTTGATAACCCATCTTCATTCGGTCGTTCTTTGGCTTCATAATAGTACGTACTTCTTGCAATTTGCAGGACGTTACACAATGCTGATACCGAGTATTTATCCAGGTTATTCCGAATGATAGCTACTTTCGTCCCATGATCAGCGCCGCTTGCTTTAAAATATCTACCTCCATCTTCAGACGTTGGTTCTCTTTTCGTAACGCCATCAGTTCGGTTTCTTCTGATGAACGATTATCCTTTTCCTTAAAGGAACCCGTTGTCTGAGCCTGAATAATCCAACGGTCTAAAGCGGAAGCTGTGAGGTCGTATTCCTCCACAATCGCTGCCCTGGACTTCCCATTCTCATAAAGCTGTACCATTTGTCGCTTAAATTCTGCAGTAAAGGTACGTCGTTGTTTTGGCATTGTAGAGATCCGCTCCTTCGTATGATAGGTCTATTCTACAAGCCCTTATTTTCATTGTCCAACTTAGTGTAGCCGATCCAGCGGTAACCTTGATAGGTACATCTCAGCCCATCTTCTCCGCGTCCCCTCCATATACGCCGGCAGCGGAAAAATTGCTGCGGTCAATTGCCGATTCAATCTCCGCCGAGTTGGCGATGGTCGGGAAGCTGCTAACGCACGGACTTGTCATGACCGGGCGGCTGACGCACGGGGTTAGCCCATACTGCGAGTCGCTATTAAAGGGCGGGCCGCAGGCGTATCGGGCGGCGCGGGAAGCTAATGAGCATAACTTTTTTTCAAACTGGGAAGGGGTATTTCTGTATGGTCAACAGCGGCTGGAGTCTTCCCGTTATCCGGCTGTTTCCTCCTACGATTCTGCTTCCGGCCACTCTAATTCCCGCTATTCCGAATCTTCCAGCCGCCAAGCTCCGGAAGATTCGGGCAAATTGTCCATAGATCTGGAGAGCCTGTTCGAGGCGCTGCTGGACAATGGAGACAAGAGTGTGGAGAAGGTTAAGATTAAAGTTAGAGGTGAGATTGAGAGCAAAAGTAGGGACACGGTTGAAGCCAGGAGTAGGATCGAGGGCAAAATTAGGAACAAGCTAGCGGACCAAATCAAAGTTAAGAGTGAGGGTCCGGCCGGGAGTAAGGACAAGGGTAAGATTGTGGCGCACGCTAAGGATCAAGCTGAGCTCAAAGGTGGGCCCAAAGCTTCCGCCGATGCCGCCGACCTCGCCATGGTTCAGTGCCGGTCCGCCTTCGACCGGCTTTCCAATTCCGGCTATGCAAGCCCGGTTCTACTCAAAGAGCAAGCTTCGCTGCTCCTGATGAAGCTCCAGAGCAGAATCCGTGAGCTGGTAGACCGTAAGCTGGACAGCCGGCTGACGCAGACCGCTGCGGCGCTGGTTCAAGAATGCCATACTTATGACGAGCTTATGGCCTTGCTGGAGCAGAGTCTGCGCGAAATCCACCAGGCTTTGAAGCAAATCCAGCAGGATAAAAGCGAAGTTGTCGTGGCCAATTGTCTCAGGTGGATCGAAGAGCATATGAAGGAGGATTTGACGCTTGAGCGGGCTGCGGACCATTTTTTCTTTAATGCGTCTTATTTCAGCACGTTTATGAAGAACAAGACGGGAAGGACTTTTTCCGAGCATGTTACGGCGATCCGCATGAAGCGGGCCAAGGAGCTGCTGGCGGAGAACAAGCTTAAAATCTACGAAATTTCTGCAGAATGCGGATATCAGGATACGAAATATTTTTGCCGGGTATTCAAGAAGCATTACGGCCTGTCACCGCAAGCCTACAAACATGCTTCCCTGCCGGAAAGGAGGAGCATGGAATGAGAATGAAGACCACTTTCCGGTCGCGGATTCTGGCGAGTTATATTTTTCTGATTGCGGTGCCGCTTATCGTGCTTGGGGTGCTGTATTACCGGACGAGTCTGCAGGTGGTGCGGGAGCAGGCGCAGCGGAATGAATATGAGATCGTGAAGAAAAACAACGCGCTCATGGACACGAAGCTGGGAATGATCGAGCAGAACAGCCAGGCTCTTTTTCTGGATAAGGATTTGTTTCGTATCTTCAGCAACCTCGATCCTTCCAACCAAGCGGAGTTGTTTGAAGCGGACCGTCAGGTTTCGTCGGTGCTGGGCAAATATTTTACGTTAAATGAGGATGTCTATGCTTACCAGCTGTGGACGTCCTATTTCACTTTCGGGCAAAGTCTGCCGCAGGGTGATCCTACCCAGTCCGACGTGTACCGCAAGGCCAAGGAGGCCGGGGGCAAACTGGTCTGGTATCCGACCTATAATTTCTCCAGTATGTTTAATCAGTCTTATTTGCAGGGCGGCAGCCTGGATTTCAGCCATTTGTTCTCCGCGACGCGGTACATGGACTTCTCGTATTTGACGAATACAACGCTTGAGAAAATGCCTCCCGGCGCGGAGCGCCCGGTTCTGACGATCAGCTTCAAACTGGATGCTTTGAAATCGCTTTATGAGGAGAGCTTTCCGGAGGGCTCCAGCTATTTGATCCTGGATTCCAATGATCAGGTCGTGGCGAGCAGCGATCCCGCTAAAATCACGCAAAACGACAAAGAGCCTTGGCTGCAGCAGCTGCAGCGGCAGAACAGCGGCACGCTCAGAATGAAGCTGGACGGGAAACCGGTCATCGTCTGCTTTGATCGCTCCGCCGTTACCGGCTGGATTTCGGTGGTCTGGACGCCGGAGTCGGCGCTGGTAAGCAGCCTGGTGCCGGTCATCCGCACGTCAAGCCTGCTTGTGGCGGTGATGATGGGCATCCTGGCGTTAGTATTGGCGTATTTCATGGCAGGCCGGATTACGAAGCCAATCAAAAAGCTGCTGAGCGCAATGCGGTCGGTAGGCGGAGGGGATTTTCAGACCCAGGTGGCTTATCATAGCAACGACGAGTTTGGGATTCTGCTCTACCGCTTCAACCGCATGAACGAACAGATCCGGGTGCTGGTGACGGAGAATTATGAGATCAAGCTGCGGGAGCAGGAGGCGGAGATTCAGGCGCTCAGCATGCAGATGAATCCGCATTTTCTGTACAATACGTTAAACGTCATGAACTGGACGGCGATTGAGAACGAGCAGCGCGAGCTCAGCAAAATGCTTGTTTGTTTATCGAGCATGCTGCACTATACGTCGCGGAAGGATTGGGGAGCGGTTCATCTGTCGGAGGAAACGGCGTGGATGAGCAATTATTTTTATATTATGAGCGCCCGCTTTGAGGACAAGTTCACCGTGAGCTATGACATTGATCCCCGGCTGTATGAATTTAAGGTTCCGCGACTGCTGTTTCAGCCTTTTGTTGAAAATGCGATTTTGCACGGCTTTGACCAGGTCGATACAGGAGGGGCCATTGCTATCCGCGGCTGGATCGAAGGGGACACCCGGCATTTCGAGATTGCCGATAACGGCCGGGGGATGAGCAGCGAAACGGTGCAGGCGATTTTGTATGAGGAGTCCACTTCGATTGGCATTAAAAATACGATCGCCCGGATTCACTTAACGTATGGCGGGGAATACGGCATCTCCATCAGCTCCGAGCCTGGCTCGGGGACAAGAGTTCGGATCAGGCTGCCGCTGCATGCCTAAAAATAGTCCACCCTTCCAAAGAGTTTCGGGTTATGTAAGCGCTACCTTTGAATTTATAATCAAAGCAACATAGACTGCAGCTATGAATCCAAGGATGGAATCGAGAGGGGTTCAGGAAATGAAAAGACAAAGGAAACCGATCATAGTCCTCATCGTCTTGATGTTTATGTTTGTTGCCGTCATCTCCGGCTGCGGAACGCCCGGTGCGAGCAACAACTCATCCTCGCCTTCGGCATCCGGTGAAACCGGCTCGAAGGAAAAAATTACGCTTCGCATGACCATATGGGGGTCGCCGGAGGAAGTCGCCGCCTACAAATTTGCGATTCAGCGTTTCGAAGAGAAGTTCCCGAATATCAAGGTGGAATTGCAGCATATCGCCGCCGACTATGATACCAAGCTGACGACGATGGTAGCGGGCAATGACGTGCCAGATATCGCGATGATGGAATCGGGTACCATCGCCTATCCGCTCGCCGAGCAGGGAAAATTCTACAATTTGCAGGAGTTTCTGGACAAAGACCCATTCATCAACGTGGACAGTCTCGTTCCGAACATCATGTATTCGCTGGAGCCGGGCAACGTGATCGGCATCGGGCCGGGCCCGGAATCCTTTGGTTTGTTCTATAACGAGGATATTTTTAAGGAAGCAGGTATTGCGCCTCCTCCAAGCAAGCTGTCGGAAGCCTGGACCTGGGATGAATTTGTGGACGTAGCCAAAAAGCTGACCGTCGATAAAAATGGCAAAACCGCCGATGACCCGGACTTTGATCCTAAAAATATCAAGCAATACGGCGTAAGCGCCTCGACCTGGTGGGGCGTATACAGTAACTTCATTTATTCCAATGGAGGGGATTTTGTCTCTGCGGACGGCAAAAAGTTTGCTTTAAATGAACCTGCGGCAGTAGATGCGCTGCAAAAAATGTCCGACTTAATCAACGTCTATCATGTTTCGCCTTCACCAGTGCAAGCGAAGAACATCCCGGCCACCAACATTGCGCTGCAAACGAAAAAGGTGGCGATGGCCATTGACGGACAGTGGGCGACCGCCGGACTGGCGCAGTCCAAATTTAATTTCAACGTAGGCGTATTGCCTGTTCTGAAAGACCCGGTCACGACCGTCGTTTGCGGGATGTTCTCGATGTTCAAATCGACGAAACACCCGCAGGAGGCCTGGGAGCTGTTGAAGGCGTTGATCGACCCGGAGGCTTCGATCGAAATGATTACGAGCGGCACCTGGATGCCGTCGTATAAGAATTGGTACACCGAACCGGATATGCTCGCCAAATGGACGGAAAATCTGGATGCACGCCCGTCGGGCTATAAAGATGCCATCGTGGACGTTATTTTGACGAAAGGGCATCAGACGCCGACCGGTTACGTGAAGAATTTCAACAAGATCATGGACGTTGTGAATCCGGCCCTGGATAAGGTGTGGCTGGGCCAGCAGACGGCGCAGGAAGCGATGGATGCAGTCGCCGCCAAAGCGCAGGCGCAGGTGCAGGGACGGCGGGATATTAAATAGCGAAGAAAACCGCGAGGCTGCGAGGAAGCGAAGACGACGTTCTGCTTAACGGGCCGTTGTCTTCTTCCTCGGGAGCTTACGGGAGGGGAGGCAGACATGCGCAAAGGCTTATGGTACGGACTGCTGTTCACCGCGCCGGCGATCCTTGGTTTTATCATTTTCACGCTGGGACCGATGATTGCAAGCTTGGTGCTCAGCTTAACAAACTACAACGTATTTAAGGACCAGACCTCCTTTGTCGGATTCAGCAACTATGCGAGACTGTTTTCCGGGGAGGACGACCTTTTTTATAAATCTTTGGGGGTCACTTTCTATTTTGTACTCCTACGGGTGCCGGCCGTTATTATTGTATCCTTTGCCATAGCTTTATTGCTGAACATGAACGTGAAGGGCAGAGCGGTGTTCCGGACGATTATTTACCTGCCGAGCATCGTGCCGGCCGTAGCGTCAGCGATGATCTGGATGTGGCTGATGAACCCGGATTTGGGGCTGCTGAATTCGATGCTGGGCTGGCTGCATATCCCGGCTAGCAACTGGCTGTATGCGGAAGGCTCGGTTATTCCTTCCGTCGTGCTGACCACGCTGTGGGGCATCGGCAGCACGGTGATCATTTTTCTGGCCGGACTGTCGGGGATTCCCCAATCCTATTACGAGGCGATTGAAGTGGACGGGGGAGGCTGGTACAGCAAGCTGCGCCAGATTACGATTCCGATGGTTTCGCCTACGCTGTTTTTTAATACGATCATGGCGATCATCGGCTCCTTCCAGGTCTTTAACGAAGCCTACATTCTGACCCAGGGCGGACCGAACAACCGGAGTTTGTTTTATGTGTTTTACCTGTGGAGAACCGGCTTCCGGGACACCGAGATGGGCTACGCCTCGGCATTGGCCTGGATTTTATTCCTCATTATCATGGTGTTTACGTTCATCACCTTTAAAACCTCGAAGTCCTGGGTGTATTACGAAGGAGGGGAGCGCCCGTGAGAACGTCGAAGCTTACGCTGGCCGCAGGATATACGGCTCTTATCCTGATTTCGCTCATGTTTATTATTCCGTTCATCTGGCTCCTTCGCAGCTCGCTGATGGATTTATCGCAAATCTTCACGATGCCGCCCGAATGGATTCCGGAGCCGTTTCATTGGGATAATTTCCGGAGGGCGCTGACCGCGCTGCCTTTTGACGTCTTTTTTAAGAATACGCTTATCATTGTGATCGGTGTTCTGATTGGAACGGTGGCGACCAGCAGCATTGCCGCCTTCGGGTTTGCGCGCATTCAATGGAAGGGCCGGGATACCGTGTTTGCGATTCTGATGACCAGCATGATGCTGCCGTTTGCGGTGACGATGATTCCAAGCTTTCTAGGCTGGAAAATGCTCGGCTTCTACGACACGCTGTATCCGCTGATCGTGCCGGCTTATTTTGGAGGAGGGATCTTTAATATTTTCCTGCTGCGGCAGTTTTATTTAACGATTCCCAGAGATTTCGACGAGGCGGCCGTTGTGGACGGGGCCAGCTATTTTCAGATTTACTGGAGCATTATTTTCCCGCTGAGCCGTTCCGCGCTTATTGTGGTGGCTCTGTTCAGCTTCCTGGGCTCCTGGAACGACTTTATGGGGCCGCTGATTTATTTGAAGAGCGACAAGCTGTTTACGCTGGCATTGGGTTTGCAGATGTTCCAGGGTTCGTATAGTGCGCAGTGGGATTTGCTGATGGCGGCTTCGGCGGTGGTGGTGCTGCCTTGCGTGGTTGTATTTCTGATCGGACAACGTTATTTCCTGGAGGGCATCACTTTAACGGGATTGAAGGGATAAGGAAAGCGAGGAGAGGTTAGTGACGACAACTGCAAAGCAAGCAGGACTGGTGAACTGGGATGGAGTATCTTTCACAAAAGTAAAAATGACGGATCACTTCTGGCGGCCGCGGCTTGAAGTTTTAAACAAGATTACGCTGCCCAGCTGCCTGGAGAAATGTGAAGAAACCGGCCGCATCGCGAATTTCGCCAAAGCCGGCGGCCTCATTGAAGGAGAGTTCGAGGGGATTTATTTCAATGATTCCGATGTGTATAAAGTGCTCGAAGGGGTTGCTTATTCGCTGATGCTGGAGCGGGATGAGGGGCTGGAGGGTGAAGCAGACCGGATCATTGACCTTATTGCCGCGGCACAGGAACCGGACGGTTATTTATGCACGTATTATACGCTGGTCGCTCCGGACGACAAATGGACGGACATGGAGAAACATGAAATGTACAACGGAGGGCATCTGATCGAAGCCGCCGTTGCTTACTTTGACGCCACCGGAAAAAGAAAGCTGCTTGACGTCGCCTGCCGGCTGGCCGATCATTACGACCAAACCTTCGGCCCGGGCAAGCGGCATTGGGTCGAAGGGCATCAGGAAGTCGAGCTGGCGCTGATCAAGCTTTACCGGGCTACCGGGGAAGAGCGGTATTGGAAGCTGGCCTGCTGGCTGCTGGAAGAACGGGGGCACGGCCATGGCGTTGGCGCCATTTGGGATAAACCGGAGTGGGGACCCGCCTACTGCCAGGACGATGTGCCGGTCCGGGAAATTAAGAAAGTAACGGGGCATGCCGTTCGCGCCATGTATCTGTATTCGGCGATGGCCGATGCCGTGCATGTGTCGGGCGATCCGGCTTATGTAGACGCTTTGCAGCGCGTCTGGGCGCATACGGTAGAGCGCAATATGTATGTGACTGGAGGCATCGGACCGTCCCATCACAATGAAGGTTTTACGCATGACTATGATTTGCCGAATGAATCTGCTTATTGCGAAACCTGCGCCGCCATTGCCATGGTGTTCTGGAACCACCGGATGAACCTGCTCTTTGGGGACGGCAAATATGCGGATGTGGTCGAGCGTGAAATGTATAACGGCGTGCTGGCAGGCATTGCTTTGTCGGGGGACCGTTTTTTCTACGTAAATCCGCTTGCTTCTGAGGGGCATCATCACCGCGTGCCTTGGTTTGATACCTCCTGCTGCCCGACGAATCTGGCCCGTTTCCTGCCCTCCATCGGACAATATGTGTATGCCCGGACGGATCAAGGCCTTGTGGTCAACCAGTATATGCAAGGTGAAGCCGAAATTGCGCTGAAGAACGGGAACCGGGTCACGCTGAAACAGCAGACCTCCTACCCTTGGAGCGGAACCGTCCAGCTGGAAGTGTCCCCGGAGAGAAGCGGCGTGTTCACCATCCAAATGCGGGTGCCCGGCTGGTGCAGAGGCTACCGGGTTCAGGCGGGAGGAGAATGGCTGTCCGGCGTGGAAGCTTTAGTGGAACGCGGTTATCTTTCGATTGAGCGTCATTGGGCCGCGGGCGATACGATTCTGCTGGAACTCGATATGCCTGTTCAGCTGAATCGGGCCAAACAGGAAGTGGAAGCCGACAGAGGCCGGGTCGCTGTGCAGCGTGGTCCCGTCGTTTATTGCATCGAGCAAGGGGATCATCCCGGGCTGAAGTATGATGAAATCACTTGGTCCGCTTTCGGGAATCTGCGGGTTGAATACCGGGAGGACCTGCTGGGCGGCGTTACTACGCTCGAAGGCAAAGACGGGAACGGCAGACCTTGCCGATTCATCCCTTATTATGCCTGGGATAACCGGGAGCCGGGATTTATGCAGGTGTGGATCCGGGAGAAGGAAGAGGATCAGCTTTATAAGTTTTAAGAGCTAGAAAGGAGCGACTGCAATTGCCGCCACTAAACATCACTAATCCGATCATTCCCGGCTGGTATGCGGACCCTGAAGCCAGAACGTATGAGGGGAAACACTGGATCTTTGCGACCCGGTCCTTCACGGAATATACGAAGCAGATGAATCTGGACGCCTTTAGCTCCGACAACCTGGCCGATTGGGAGAAACATGAAGGCATAATCGAAATGGCCGATTTCCCTTGGATTTGGAGAGCGGTTTGGGCCCCAACCCATATTGAACATAAGGGAAAATATTATCTCGTCTTTGCCTCCAACGATATTCAATCCGACGAGGAAATCGGCGGTTTGGAGATCGCGGTTGCCGACCGCCCGGAAGGGCCTTACAGGGGTCACTTGGGAAAACCGCTGGTGAACCGGTTTATTCATCAGGCCCAGCCGATTGATGCCCATCTGTTCAAAGACGAGGATGGAACCGTTTATCTCTATTACGGCGGCTGGGGACACTGCAACGTGGCACAAATGAATGACGAGATGACCGGATTTGTTCCGTTGACGGGCAATAGCGAGGATAGCGGACAGAGTACGGATAGCGTGGAAGAATTCCGTTCCATCACGCCGGAGGGATATGTGGAGGGTCCCTGCATGATCAAGAAAGACGGACTCTATTATCTCATGTGGTCCATGGGCGGCTGGACGAACGGAACCTACCGCGTAGCTTATGGTGTGAGCGACAATCCTCTGGGACCGTTCGAGAATAAAGGCACGATTCTGGAGCGGCAGGAGCCGATTGCAGAAGGTCCGGGGCATCACGGTTACCTGCATCTCCAGGAGCAGGACGAATGGCTGATTGTCTATCACCGCCGAATTATCGGAGACACAGAACCGGGGCATCGCCAGCTGTGCATCGACCGGCTGCGGATCGGCGGAGGAACCATTGAGCCGGTGGTTATGACCTGATCTATTTTAATTTGGCTTCCCTTTGCTTGGCTTAACTTGTTCGGTCTTGTAGTCCTTCATGAAGACACCTGCTATTTCCGGCAGGTGTCTTTCGGTATAATATGGAAGGAGTTGATCAGCCATTGAAGAGAAGGATTTACATAGTTAATAAGGCATTAGGACAGGGAGCGAACTCATGATCGAAGTAGCCGCAGCCATCATTGAAAATGAACAAGGCGAAATTTTAATTGCCAGACGTAAGAAAGACAAATCCCAGGGTGGCCTGTGGGAGTTCCCCGGCGGGAAGCTGGAGCCTGATGAATCGGTTGAGGCATGTCTGAAGCGGGAGCTCCGGGAGGAAATGAACATTGAGATCCAGCCGTATGAATCGTTTGGCGTGAATGAACACGACTACGGATCGGTGCATATCCGATTGTTTGCGTATAAGGCGACCTTTGTCAGAGGAGAAATCGTACTCGTTGATCACGACCGTGTGGAGTGGGTGCGTCCCAAAGCACTGAAGGCGTATGAGTTTGCTCCGGCGGACGTGAAGTTTGTGGAGCTGTTGGAGAGGGAATAGCCGCAGGGTGGAGTCCCCCTTTACTGCTGTTAAGGAGGCCGCAAGAATGGACTTGATTGATATTTATAGAAAAATGCGTGCTTGGGAAGTGGCAAGAGAAATTCCCCGCTCTAGAGCAAGCCGTCACGGAGCTTCTGCGAAATTACCCGGAGCTGGCGAGAAAGAAAAGCGTAGAACAGGTCATAGCAGAGCTGGAGTTTAAGTAACCACCACCAACCATCAACCACAAACTACCTACGCATTAAAAATAGCATGAATTCTAATGGTCATCCCGACGTAAAAAGCTGATCCCTGCACTTTGCAGAAATCAGCTTTTTTAATGGTACGCCCAGCATGGGCGTCATCTCTAGGGTGAAAGTCCCGAATGGGGGCTGGCGAGCGCCTACCATTAGCCAAGGGCAAGGGTGTCCATCGTGAGGTGGAATCTGAAGGAAGCCGGAGGCAAAAGCACGAGCCAAGGTACACGAACTGGATTTGAGGCAGGAACAGTCGGATGAGTTGCCCATACACAACGAAATCCAAAGCCGCCAAGGGCTAATCCTGTAGACTCCAGTGGTTGCGGGCGGAAAGATGACGTTCTTATCTGGGGAGGCCTGCCGGATAGGCAAGAAAAAAAAACTTGTAACCGTAGCCGAGAGGCTACGCTGAACCGGCAGGAGTCAGCAGAGGCCATAGTACGTAAGCTGTTGCAACAGCCTACGGAAGGGCTGAACCGAAAGGAGAGAGGAAACCGATGCGTTCGTACGAAGAGCAACGACAGCAGAATATCTCGCCAGAGAGCTTGCGGCAAAGAGAAGCGGTGAAGCCGCCAGGGTATGCCGGAGCGCCGAGTTCTTTGTCGGCACAAGTCGCCCCTTCCTCTCGCGAAGCAAAGAACAACTTGCTGGAGCGAATGCTCGAAGGAGATAACCTTCGGCTCGCCTATAAACGAGTGGTAGAGAACGGAGGAGCGCCCGGTGTGGACCAAGTAACGGTAGCGAATCTACAAGCTTACTTGAAAACACACTGGGAATCGGCGAAAGCTAAACTTCTAGCAGGTACCTACAGACCTGCGCCAGTCAAACGGGTGGAAATCCCCAAACCCGGAGGCGATGTACGGCTGTTAGGCATCCCGACCGTGATGGACCGCTTTCTCCAGCAAGCCCTTTTACAAGTCATGAACCCGATCTTTGACACGCAATTCTCGTGGTATAGCTATGGCTTTCGACCGGGAAAGAGTGCCCACGACGCCGTGAAACAAGCCCAAAGATATATCCAAAGCGGCCTGAGATGGGTCGTGGATCTCGATCTGGAGAAATTCTTTGACCGGGTAAACCACGACATACTGATGGCAAGAGTGGCGCGGAAAGTGGAGGACAAAAGAGTGCTGACACTGATCCGTGCCTACCTGAACGCTGGAGTGATGGTAGATGGAAAGCTGGAGCGCAGCCGAGAAGGAACGCCGCAGGGTGGGCCCCTGAGTCCGCTTTTAGCGAACATATTGCTGGATGACTTGGACAAGGAGCTAATGGAACGAGGACTGCGATTTGTCCGCTATGCGGACGACTGCAACATCTTCGTCGCCAGCAAACGTGCGGGCGAACGCGTCATGGAGTCGGTAACACGCTTTGTAGAAGGAAAGCTGAAACTGAAAGTGAATCGAGAGAAAAGTGCGGTAGACCGCCCGTGGAACCGAAAGTTCCTCGGCTTTAGTTTCCTGAGGGACAAGAAAGCGACAATTTGTTTAGCCCCACAAACCATCTCGCGATTCAAGGAGAAGGTACGGGAGCTGACGAGCCGAACGCGGTCGATGTCCATGGAAAACAGGATTATGCAATTAAACCGCTACCTCATCGGCTGGATTGGATATTTCCGAATCGCATCGGCGAAGAGCCACTGTGAAAGATTCGACCAATGGATTCGCAGGAGATTACGCATGTGCCTCTGGAAACAGTGGAAACGGGTGGGAACCCGAATCCGCGAACTGCGAAATCTAGGCGTTCCAGAGTGGGCTTGCTTTGCGATGGGCAACTCTAGACGAGGTGCATGGGAAATGTCCCGAAACACAAACAACGCCCTTCCGACTTCCTACTGGGAAGCGAAAGGGCTGAAAAGTTTGCTTTCTCGTTATTTGGAGCTTTGTTAACCTTTTGGAACCGCCGTATGCGGACCCGCATGTACGGTGGTGTGAGAGGACGGGGGTTAGTCACCCCCTCCTACTCGATCGTCATACCACATGCTAATTCTATAGCCTCAAAGCATCCCCCACTTCCGCTCATATTCCACGCGCAGCTCATATTCCGAATGAGGTAAGCCCTGCTGCTCTAACAGCTCCGAAATCGGGTGGAAATCCAGGGTGCTGGTTTCCATCACGAGTTGGCGGCGGTTTGTGTATACCTGCCAGTCCTCGTGCAGATTTTGGAGGAGCCCAATCAGGTTCAGGATTTTATCCCACCGGGCCTGAGCCTGCTGCTGCGAGGCATTTGGCGAAGCGGTTCCGCTAAACGGCCCTGTTCTTTTAAATGAAGGCCAGCCAAGCAATCGCAGCCGATGGGACGACGACGGATGTTCCGGTTTGAAAAAGATTACCCGCACCTGCTGCACGCACGTTTCGTTTGTTGCTTTCATAGGCTCTCCCACCTCCCGCCTTGACCTTACAGGCCGGACCAGAAGTCGCCGAAGAACACGACCGACAGCAGATACCCGAGGATTACGTTCACAACGGCCCCAATCCCGAAGGCGACAACCGGCTTCCAGCCAACGGAGGTCAGCTGCCGGAAGCGGGTGGTTAACCCTATGGTTAAGAAGGTGAAGGTAAACGCCCAGGTGCGGATGGTTTTGACGGGGGCGATCACGTCGTTGTTGATCACGGTTTGAGCGTCGGCCGAAACGTTGGCGATAAGGATCGTCAGCAGAATGGACGCCGCAAAGAATCCAAGCACAAATTTCGGGAACCGGGAAACGATTTGTTTCGCTCCCGCTTTCGGCCCCTCCTTGCGTTTCTCCCAGAACGTCACGGAGATAAAGGCGAGCACAAAACTCCAAACGCCAATGAACATATCACGGCCAATCACCTTCATCAGGGTAAAAGAGGTAATGGCATCGTCGCCAAAAGAGCTGGCTGCCGTGATGCCTGCGGCATCGGCGAATTCCGAGGTGCCGATCCAGGCGCCGGCCGGGCCTGCTTCCACCCCTAAAGCTTTGATCAGGAAGGAGAGCAGGAAGATGAACACGACGGCGTAAATGACGACAAGGGAAATCGTCACGGAGACGTGCTCTTTTTTGGTTTTGATCGAGCCGCCGATAGCAATCGCCGCAGACACGCCGCATACGGAGCCGCCTGTACCGAGCGTAGCGGCAAACCGGTTGTCCAGGCCAAACGCCTTGGCCGCCCAGAAGATCACAAGGAAAGTAATGATGGCAATCACCGAAGCCTGCAGAAAGGCGACCGGGCCTGCTTTGGCGATCAAAGTAAACGGAAGGGTGGCGCCCAGCAGAATAATCCCTACTTTGACATACAATTCAGTGCGTAAGGAAGAATCAAACCAGGCGGGAATTTTAATCAGGTTGCCTACGATCAGGCCGAGGGCCAACGCCACCAAAGGAGCTTCAATCCCGTATTTGCTCGCAAACTTCCAGGAGCTGAAGAGGTTGATGAGCAGACTGATGACGAACAGGAGCAGGAAGCCGGGAATGAATTGGGAAGCTTTCACTTTGAGGATGGAGGTAGCCAGGGTAAATAGAGCGAGTAGAAGCACGAAGAGATAAACGGTACGAAGGGCATTGTCAGCCAGCGTCTTGCCAAGCGATGCCCCATCCGACCAGGCGGCAAAAGAAGGCGTGATCGATTTGATCGTTCCTCCCGCCGACCAGAAAATAACGGCCAGAACGACTATAAAAAATCCGATCCAGACCGTCCACCAGTCTTCTTTGGCGATTAACCCCGCCCACTTGCTTTGTTTGGGGAGCTGTGCTCCCGGTGAAGCTTGATTGACTGGAATTGAACTCATGAACAAACCTCGCTTTCTTTTTCGTTTTTTGGAGTCCGGCTAGTGCTTTGTACCCTGATCGGGTCTGGAATATATAACCAAAGACTAGTTTTTTTCTCATTTTAATCACATAAATCCCATGAGTCAACTATGAATTTAGATAGAAGCGGAAAGAGTCGATTTGTCTTTTGAAAAAACAAAGCCACCTACTTGGTTCCAGCACGGAACGAAGGAGGTGGTCAGCAACTTGTGCTATAGAAGAGAGGTCTCCGAGATATAAAATAAAGGCGCCTGGCCCCAAGCCCGGCGTTTCTGTTTAAGCTTCTAAGCCTTAAAATGAACCACGGCGCTGTACTGCAGCTGGTTTCGGACCGGGTCGAAGGCGGCCTGATGCTGAACCGAATGAACCTTGAGCATCAAAGCTTTGTTAATATCGATGCGTTCCTCGATCGTTTTCTCCAGCACCTTGAGATCGTAAGCTTGAAAAAACTCTACTTTATCCTGAATTGTATCCAAGGTAATATTCACGGTTTCACCTCCTGCTGGCGATTCTATTGTAGCAAAAAAAATTAAAGGTTCCCGCAAGGTTTTCTGCCCTCTTTAGCGCATTCGCTGCCCAATCCCATTAGCTCCTCAGCTTTGCCAAAAAGGCTGCCCTACGGCAGCCTTTCAAATTTGTTCTCCTGGGCGTCGATCAGCGCCAGTTTGTAATTGAGTTTTTCCAGCGTTTTCATCAGCAGTCCTATTTGTTCCTCGACTTTGTTTTTTTGGCTGGCGAGCATTATTTTTCTTAGGGGCAGGGTGCGGTCTCCGCTTTTGTACAGTTCAACGTATTGTTTGATTTCCGCCAGCGGCAAACCGGTCGAACGCAGCGCTTGCACCATCTCTACGCAATCGACGAAATGGTCGCTGAATTTGCGGACACCGTTAGCATCCCGCTCAACCGCAGGCAGCACGCCTTCCTTCTCATAGAAACGCAGCGTATACGGAGAAATTCCCGTTCGCTTCACAACTTCCTTAATAGTATAAGCCATAAAAGATCCTCACCGCCTATCGAAGGTTAGCGTGACTCTCTTCCATTTTACAACCCGAACCCGTTTATAGTCCATAACTCGGAGGACCTTAAAAATAGAGTTGACAAAGGAAAATAAAGGCATTACTTTGTTTATAACCTAGTAATTACATAAGAATAATGGGACGAGAGGGGTTTGGAAGTGAATAATAATTTGGTGGATGCTTTTCAGTCGAACTGGATCAGCTTGCTGGTCTCAGTGGCCGTAATTGTTTTTCTTGTGGTCCTCGCCAGGAAACGTGTTGGTTTTGGTACCCGCGTATTTATTGCGCTCGGTTTGGGGCTTGTTGCAGGCATTATCTTTAATGCATTCCAGTTGGAATACAAAAGCGTCAGTACGATTGGTTCCATCTACGTCAATCTGATCAAGATGCTAGTGATGCCGCTTGTCTTTGTGTTAGTCATTAACAGTATCGCATCTTTGACGAATTTAGCCCATCTGCGGAAGCTGGGCGTGAAGACGATTCTTTGGTTTCTGTCCACAACGGGCGTGGCCGCGCTGATTGGTCTGCTTGTCGCATTGGCCGTTAATCCGGGCAGCGGGTTTAAAGCGGAGGCGCCGCAAAATTTCGAAGCCAGGGAAATTCCGACCTTCTCGCAGGTTATTCTGGATCTGGTGCCGTCTAATCCGATCAGCGATATGTCGGAGGGCAAGGTTGTACCGGTGTTGATCTTTGCGATCTTCGTGGCGGTGGCGATTGTCCATATCAGCTCACGCAAGCCGGAAAGTGTAGAGCCGGTAAGGCAGCTGCTGAAATCGGCTACCGATGTGCTGCATCAGGTAGTCAAATACGTCATCCGTCTGACGCCATACGGCGTATATGCGCTGATTGGCGCAATGGCAGCCAAATACGGATTGGATACGCTGGCGCCGCTGGCTAAAGTGATCCTTGCTTCGTATATCGGGCTGATTATTCACTTCGTGCTGATCTTCGGCGGATTGGTAGCGCTGGTGGTCAAAGTGAATCCGCTCAAGTTCTTCCGTAAAGCTTACCCGACGGTAGCCGTTGCCTTCACGACCCGCAGCAGCTACGCTACATTGCCGGTTAATCTGGAGGTGCTGACCAAACGGCTTCGCGTATCCCCGCGGATTGCGAGCTTTGTGGCTCCGCTTGGCGCAACGATGAACTTTAACGGCTGCGGCGGCGTCTGGCCGGCGATTGTTGCTATCTTTGTCGCACGTGTATACAATGTTCCACTGGGCCTTACCGATTATATCCTGCTGATTCTCGTCTGCATCATCTCCTCTATCGGAGTTGCAGGCGTGCCGGGGCCTGCCGCCATTTCAACGACCGTCGTGTTAACGGCTATGGGGCTGCCGCTCGAAGGTATGGGATTGGTGCTGGGTGTCGAAGCGCTGATCGATATGGGACGTACAGCGGTCAATGCGACCGGTACAACAGTCACCGCGCTGCTGGTTGCCAATTCAGAAGGCGAATTCGACCGGGCTGCGTTTGAGCAGGACGTAGAAGACGATTTGGAGCCGGCGACGGCGTAACCGACCGGAGGTGACCCGTACCCCACTGCGGATCATGACCGAACTTTATAAGCTATAATGAAAAAGCTATCGAAGACCCGGGTCGTAATCACGATCCGGGTCTTTTATTTTTAGGCTTCAGCCTGTTGAGCGCGTGAAACGCGCGAAATATAAAACCACCCGCTATGCGGGTGGAGGGATCTAGGGTTACACCAATAAGACCATCCCGATAAAATTGAGATGTTCAGGCTCAATTCGAAAGGATGGTCTTAAATGGCAAATAAAAACTTTAGTTTAGCGCACACAAAGTGGATGTGTAAGTATCACATTGTGTTCACCCCGAAGTATAGACGTAAAGAGATCTACAATCAAGTGAGACGAGATCTAATTGAAATCATGAAGCGTCTATGTAAATACAAGGGAGTCGAGATATTAGAAGGACATATGATGCCGGATCATGTGCACATGCTGGTGGCGATTCCACCGAAAATATCTGTGTCTTCCTTTATGGGCTATTTAAAAGGGAAAAGCGCACTCATGATCTTTGAGAAGCATGCCAATTTGAAGTATAAGTATGGGAATCGTAAATTCTGGGCGGAAGGCTACTACGTAAGTACAGTGGGGCTAAATGAAGCCACCGTCGCCAAATACATTCGAGAGCAAGAGGCACATGACCAGGCAGTGGATAAGCTGAGTGTAAAAGAGTATGAAGATCCATTCAGCAGCAACAAGAGCAAGAAAAAGTAAAACCAGTTTAACTGGTAAGTGAAAGAGACAAATAACACTGAGCCTGAACGCTTTGTGGTCAGGCTAGCGTCTTTAGGCGCAGTTTGGCAACAAGGGGTTATACCCCTAGTGCAAACCACCCGTTGGACGGGTGGTTCTGATTTAGGTTAGAGCGGCTGTCAACCGTTTTGGCGTTTTGGGCCGGTATTCAGTACCTAAACCCCTTGTCTATCAAGCATTTGTTTTGTGATTTGACTTAGAGCGGCTATAGCCCCGTAAGCTAAAGGAGCAGTCACAAACCAGAGGAAGAGGAGGGTCTTCAATGACCAAAACGGTATTGATTACCGGGAGTTCAACCGGACTGGGAAATACAGCGGCCAGGAAATTTGCCGAAGAAGGATGGAATGTAGTAGCGACCATGCGTAAGGCTGATAAACGTTTGGAACAGGACTATCCCGGTAAAATATTCGTAACGGAACTGGACGTAACCAGCCCCGCAACGATCAAAGCGGCTATTGAAGCCGGAATTAAACGGTTCGGACGGATCGACACCGTTGTGAACAACGCCGGCGTCAGCATTTTGTCCATCTTTGAGGCAACGCCGATGGAAGCTGTCCGGAACGTTTACGAAACCAATGTCTTCGGCGTCATGAACGTCGTTCAGGCCATTACCCCGTATTTTCGTGAACAAGGCGGCGGCACGATCATCAACATCACTTCGAACGTTGGTTTTACATCCAATCCGCTCCTTACGATTTATGTATCGACCAAACATGCTGTCGAAGGATTTACGGAAGCCCTTTCGTTCGAGCTGGAATCGCAAAATATCGCCGTCAAGCTGGTAGAGCCGGGCGCCATGCGGACCACCAATTTCGCAGCCAACACAATGGCCGCCACCAAAGATTTGGCTATTCCTGAAGCGTACAAGCCATATTTTGATCATATGATGAGAACGATGATGCATTATCCGTTTGAGAATGCGGATGAGAAACAGGTGGCCGAACAAATTTACGCAGCGGCGTGCGATCCGTCGGATCGGCTGCGTTATCTGGCAGGCCCAGACGCGGAAGAAACGGCAAGACTGAGATGGACTCAATCGGAAGAAACCTATATGGCGACCATGCGGGAGCTGCTGGGCCAAAATGCATGGAGAAACAGCCAGGACTGATGCAGACGGATGGCATAAACCACGCTTTAAAGATTTTGCTTCGAAAGGATGGAGGGCTGGAATATGGAATCAAGATTGCACCCTGAACTTAAAGAGATGTTCGCCGCGTTGCCGGAGGCCCTGTATACCCGGGACAAATTAGAGGACAAAAGGAAAGAGATGCAGCAGTTTGCTGCCGCTGTAGCTGCATCGCTGCCTGCCAATAATGCGGTAAGGATCACCGAAGCCCATGTGCCGGGAGCTGCCGGAGACCCTGATGTACGGATTAAGATCTACCAGCCGTCAGGGGGCAATGTCCCTCTTCCAGGCGTTCTGTACATTCACGGCGGAGGGTATATATTAGGCTCCGCGGATATGATGGACCCTGCCCTGCAGCAAATGGCGTCCGGGATTGGCTGTGTCATCGTATCCGTAGATTACCGGCTGGCGCCGGAGCATCCTTTTCCGGCTCCGCTCGAAGATTGTTACGCCGCACTCCGCTGGTTCTCCGAGCACGCGGAGGAGCTGGGCAGCGACCCTTCGAGAATTGCCGTCATGGGCCCTAGCGCCGGCGGCGGTTTGACGGCCGCGTTGTCCCTTTTGGCCAGGGACCGGAATGGCCCTTCGATTAAGTTCCAAATGCCGCTTTATCCGATGCTTGACGACCGGATCATTACCCGATCCAGCCAAGAAA
The DNA here is from genome assembly GCF_001685395.1 of Paenibacillus yonginensis. Taxonomy (NCBI): domain Bacteria; kingdom Bacillati; phylum Bacillota; class Bacilli; order Caryophanales; family Paenibacillaceae; genus Paenibacillus; species Paenibacillus yonginensis. The sequence continues at coordinate 92,595 of NZ_CP014167.1, forward strand.
TTACGGATGAGCGCGTATGGAGCACGGCCAAAACCCGGCTGGCCTGGGAGATGTATTTAGGAGAGCAGCAGGAGATTTCTCCTTATGCCGCTCCCGCACGGACGGCCGATTTATCGGGACTTCCGCCTACGTATACCTGCGTCGGGGAGCTGGATCCGTTCCGCGATGAAACGATCGATTACGTATCCAGGCTGACGCAGGCCGGCGTACCTGTTGAATTTCATTTATACCCCGGCTGCTTCCATGGCTTTGAAGAATATTTTCCTTCCGCGGAAATCAGCCGGCGGGTCACCGAAGAATATTATTCGGCTTTAGCAAGAGCTCTGCACGCCTAACCGGCTGCTTCTCATAAATCCAACAATGCACCTTCCCTGTCAGCGTATAACCTTATTGTTTTAACCCGGCTCTGTAAGGCCGGAAAAAGGCGCGAATGTCCTCGGCAAATAGCTCCGGCTCCTCCATTGCGGGGAAATGCCCGCCGCGCGGCATGGAGGTCCAGCGGGCGATATTCAAGTTGCGGGAAGCCCAGCTTTGGGGAGGCGGCAGAATATCCGCCTTGAATAAGGCCAGGCCTGTTGGGACTTCGATATAGCCAAGCGGCGGCAACCCGGTTCCATTTTCATAATACATGCGCGTAGAGGAGGCAGCCGTGCCGGTTACCCAATAGATCATGATATGGGTGATTAATTCATCCCAGGTGTATATTTTTTGCAGGTCGCCTTCACAATCGCTCCAGGCGTGGAATTTCTCCATGATCCAGGCCGCCAGACCGACCGGGGAGTCGGATAGACCGTAAGCCAGCGTTTGTGGACGAGTCGATTGCAGGGACAAATAACCGCCTTCTTTGGCCATCCACTCTGCAGCATTTTTCTTATACTGGCGTTCTTCTTCCGAAAGCTTCTCCTGATCGGGCGCAGCTATAAGCTCCCTGATTATGCCGATATCGGTCAGATGGATGCCGACTAGAAGCTCAGGATGGTTTGCGGCCAGATATCGGGTTACACCAGAGCCCATATCACCGCCGCCGGCGGCAAATCGGGCATACCCCAATTGTTCCGTCATGAGTTTGGCCCACATTTCGGAGACTCGGAAATTGTTGATACCGGGCTGCACGGGATGGCCGGAGAATCCGAATCCGGGCAGCGAAGGGACGATGACGTCAAAGGCATCCTCCGGGTTTCCTCCATAACTGGCCGGGTCGGTGAGCAAAGGGATAACTTTCTGATACCGCAGATAACTGTCCGGCCAGCCATGGGTGAGAATAAGTGGTAACGGGGCAGGGCCCTTGCCGCGCTCATGAACGAAGTGTATGTCTATTCCGTCGATCCGGGTGCGAAACTGAGAGAGGTTGTTTAGCCGGGTTTCTTGCGCCCGCCAATCGTAATGTTCTTTCCAGTAAAAGACCAGCGTTTTTAAAAAAGACAGATCCGTTCCCCGCTCCCAATGGGAATTTTCAAGCTGGTCGGGCCAGCGGATATGATGGAGCCTGTCCTTCAGGTCCTCAAGAACTTCATCGGAGATTTGAATGTGAAAACGTTCAACGGTCATCGCGCTGTTCCTCCTAATTTTAGTCATTTGGATTCACAACGTCATTATATCCTTTGGGTTTGCGTGCTACACTATCAGATGTGAAGTATTTAACTATACGATTTGATAGGTGAGGAACTATGCCGCAAAGAGACCGGTACAAACAACGAACCGTAAATATTGAATTCGCCGCGGTGGAGGATTTTTTGGGGCTGCCTTATCCGGAGCGGCATACGCTGATTTTTTTAACCTCCGGAAGCCTGAAGGCGGTCTTGAACGATCGGCCGATAGCGGTTCATGCTCCCGGCATTTTGTGTTTGACCGGGAACGATAAGGTCCAAGTGCTGGAGACAACGGGGGTGGCTGCGCAGTCCTTTCGTTTTCATCTCGACTTTCTGAACTCGACCGTATTGTCTGAAACGAAGGATTTTCCGGCTGTTCCCCGGATCGGGACAGGCCTTTCCCTTTTTCAACAAGACCAGGGCTGTTACGGCGTGTCTCGGATCACCGAGACGGCTTATCCGTTTTTGTTTGAATGGTTTTTTATACTGGGCATGGAGGTCCAGGCGCAAAGCGACTCGCTTTGGGCGTGCAGAATCAAAAGGTATCTCATTCAGATTTTAGGTTTGTTGGAGGAGCTGAATCAGCACAGGGAGCATTCGCCTGTTGATGCTGTGCTGGATTATATCCATACGCATTATTCACGGAAGATTTCTCTGGAGGACTTGACGAATTGTGCGCATTTGAACCGGGTGACGCTGAATAAGAGATTTCAGGAAAGGTGCGGGAGCACCGCAATGGGATATTTGCTTTCCTATCGGTTAAAGGTGGCCCGTGATCTTCTGACGCATACGGATATGAGCCTGAATGACATTGCCCGCTCCACAGGATTTGAGTACGATACCTATTTCATCAAACAATTTACGGCCAAGCTGGGGATGTCGCCTACCACTTACCGGGTAACTTCCCGCAAGCTCGCCGGTGCTTTATAGCTGAATTGGCAAGAAGGAGAAAGCGGTGCTCAAGGAAGCTTGGGAGAACCGGGGCTTATTGGGAATGGGGAAAATAATCAGGAACCTTCTCCCGAGAAGGGGAGGAGGTTCCCTGATATGGCCCTTTATTTACTGCTTTCGTCCTGAATTTCCTCTCTGAAGCCTTTGAGGCTCTTTCGCCGGTTATCGTTTTTGGCTTCGATTCCCTGCTTCTCGGATGCGGAAATTTCGTCCGCATGCTCGTCGAGGTATTCCTCGGCTTCATTCAGGTTCGCAATCGTATGGTTGATATGCTGCTGCAGATGAACGGCATTATCCTTGCGGTTATCCGGTTTAGGCACGGTTATCCCTCCTTTATGACAGAATCTTTGTTAGGATGCTTGATTGCGGGTTAAGCTATTCGTCCGGAGGCACTGAACTTCATTTGCTGCCAAACGTTGAATCCTGTCCGCCGTTACGGTAAAATTGCACTATCTGTTGTTATGGAAAAGGGGATTGTTTCGTTTGAGCCAAGAAGAAATGTTAAATGATTTGCCCGAGAATTATGCCGAACTGAAGAAGCAGGCTAACCGCTCTGCGGATTGGAGAGCACGTCTTGCCGCCGTGGAAGAATTGGGGCGTTGTGATCATAAGCAGGTAATAGATATTTTGACCCGCCTGATGGAGAGCGATCCGGTGTACACCGTGCAGCAGGCTGCCTATGAGAAGCTGCAAGCTTTCGGATATCAGGTGAAGCAGCCGACGAAGAACAAGCCGGAGCCGTTTAAAGGGGTTGGCAAAATTCTGCTTCGCATCAAAAAGAGCCTTCCGCGCGATCATGCTTACGAGGATTTCAAAGAGAAATTCAAGAAGATGCGTATCGACGTGTATGATATCTACGAAGGGGAGAAAGGCGACGAATTCGACGCCTGGCTGAAGGACATGTGGGCTTCCGCCGGCAGACCTGCTGACAAGTAGGCCGCCAACCAAGATCTGCGCTTTGGGACCCAAACCTCGCGATTCTGAGTGGCTTTCAAAGACTAATCGTCCATGAAGCCGGTCAGTAAGGGAGTTTTTTTTCAGGCAGTTTCCATCCCTCCTCTTGTTTGTTATGATCAAGCGGGAGGGATTTTTTATGACTACAAAAGTGCTGTTGTCCGGGTTTGAGCCTTTCGGCGGTGAGAAGATCAACCCGTCTTACGAAGCGGTGAACAAGCTGAACGGCAAAGTGATCGGAGAAGTCCAGCTGATCGGCATCCAGGTGCCTACCGTTTTTGGAGCATCTATTGCTGTATTAACCGAAGCCATTGAGCGATACCGCCCGGATGTGGTCATTGCCGTGGGGCAGGCCGGAGGCCGCGCGCAAATTACGCCGGAACGTGTGGCGATTAACGTAGATGATGCCCGCATCCCGGATAATCGAGGCGGACAGCCTGTTGATGAATCCGTTGTAGCTGGAGGTCCTGCTGCTTATTGGTCTACGCTGCCGATCAAATCAATAGTCAAAGCGATGAAAGAAGCGGGCATACCGGCGGCAGTATCCAATTCTGCTGGAACCTTCGTGTGCAATCATTTATTTTATGGGCTGATGCACTACTTGCAGGAGAAATCCCCGCAGACCCGGGGCGGATTTATCCATATTCCTTATTTGCCTGAGCAGGTGCTCAGCAGCGGACAGCCTTCTTTGAGCTTAAGCACCGTTGTTCACGCATTGGAGCTGGCTGCTTTGGAAGCCGCCCGCGTCCTTGAGGATATCCGGGAGACCGGGGGCGCACTGCACTAAATAAGAACGCGTCTTGCAGGGTTCTGGGTCCCGCAGCGGACCTGAATAGTCTTCAGAGCGGGCCCCACTTGGTTGGGGTTATTTGCGTTCCCCTCTTTACCAGCCGGGGTCTTTACTTTATAGTTCCTCTTAATAAGAAGGGGAATTGGGGATTGGACAGGAATCGGCAAGTGTCGTGTAGAAAGGAATGGTATTTGAGAATTAGACCTAACAGAATATAGGAGAAGCGTAATGACAAAAGATGACAGTATGTTAGATGTTACGGAGCAGGAATTACAGCCGAACTCTATATTCGGAACGGCTGCAGGGATGGCGCTCATGGGTGAGGACGGAACCTTTATGAAAGTGAATCCTTCGCTCTGTAATTTCCTTGGTTACGAAGAGCAGGAGCTGTTGGGGGAACACGCGGAGAAAGTCATCCATCCGGAGGATTTACCTCTGATTATCAAGGATTACCACAGCTGGTCGGAAGACGGGATGGAAATTTTACATTTAGAAAACCGTTATTTACATAAAAAAGGCCATGTGCTGCGCGGGTTGGTTCGTGTCTCAAAGCTGCCGGTTATGGATACCTGTATTCTTGTCATTCATGTTACGGATTTGACTTGGGCCCGTCAGCACAATGGACGCAAAACCAATTGGGAAATCATGAAGACCCTTTACCACCTGGATTCGGACGCCGTAGCGGTTGTTAGTCTCGAAGGTCGGATTATCAGGGTAAACGGTGCCTTTGAGAAGATGTTCGATTATTCTGAAGCCGAAATTTTAGGACAACCCCCGCCTTTTATATCCAATGAGCCGTTGCAGACAATAATAACCGAGCTGAAGAGGAAAAAGGAATGTGCTCCGCTGCTGAAAATGGAATACGAAACCATTAAGCGGACCAAAGACGGACAGCTCATCTCCGTATATATCAAGTTGTTTCCGATCAGCGATGAATTTGGGAAATTAAATGCGATTGGTGCGGTCATCAAAGATATTACGGAGCAAGGGGTTTTAACCAGCCAGTTCCACGATCTTGTCGCGTTTAATCTGGATCCGATCCTGATCTTTAATCCGGGCGGTTATGTGGTTCAGAGCAACAAGGCGTTTACCGAGCTATTCGGCTGGACGATGGATCAGCTGCTGGATAAACACTGGAGCCGGCTTCCCTTTAGCGTATTGGAATTCCGTTCGGATTTCAGACAGCTTGCTGATAAGGTGCTGACGGACAATATTGTGACCGGGTTTGAGACCCGGCTGCTGAAAGAGAACGGCGAGTCGGTACAGATTTCATTGACCGGGTTCCCGCTGAAATATGGCCGAAACGGAACAGGTGGCGCAACCTTCATTTTGCGGGATCTTTCCCGGCAGAAGAAGACGGAACAGCTTATGATGGAATCGGAGAAGCTGTCGCTGGCCGGGCAGCTGGCAGCAGCCATAGCGCATGAGATCCGCAATCCGATTACTTCGATCAAAGGGTTCCTGAAGCTGCTTCAGAACTCGGAGCGCAAGCAGCAATATTTCGAAATCGTCAACACGGAAATCGACCGGATCGAGCTGATCCTCAGCGAAATGCTGGCGCTAGCCAAACCGCAGACCGTTAAATTTGAACTCAAGAATCTGAGGGCCATCCTCGACCAGGTTATTTCTTTGCTGCTGGGGCAGGCCAACATGAACAACATTGAAATCCTTCTCCAAGACTACACCGACCTGCCGGAAATCCAATGCGATGAGAATCAGATCAAGCAGGTTTTTATTAATTTTATGAAAAATGCCATCGAAGCCATGCCGGAAGGCGGGACATTAACCGTCGAGCTGCTGCCGCCGAAATCGCCTAATGACCTGGATCTCAAAATTGTTTTTACCGATACCGGAACGGGGATTCCGCCAGAACTGCTGGCCCGGATCGGGGAACCCTTTTTCACGACCAAACAAAGCGGCACCGGACTTGGCTTTATGACCAGCAAAAACATCATTGAGAACCACAACGGCAAATTAAATATTACGAGCAAGCAGAATGAAGGAACAAGCATTGAAATCAGGTTTCCTACTGCGAGTTCATAAAACCTAATTAGGTTATTCCTTCAAAGCGGAGGAGGAGGGGGCGGTAAATCCGCCTTCCTTCTTCAGGATGTTATGAACTCCTCTGAATCAATTCCTACTAATTACATTTGCTTAATGAGTATATGTGAAGGGAGAAACAAAGCCATGAATAGGGATCAAGTCTTTATGAAGAGGCGTTTGTTTCGGGCTCCAATCAGTCTTTCTGTCAGATCACACGTCCCGAAGACGGGCGGCGGTTGAACAGATGGCGCAGCCCTTCGCCAAGCACGTTAAAAGTTAATATCGCAAATAAAATGGCCATAGAAGGGATCAGGACGTATTGGAATTTGCTGACGAAAATTTCGGAAATATGGGCAGCTAACATGCTGCCCCAGTCATTGCTGGTATTCAGCATTCCGGCGAAAGAGGAATAACGCTGGGCGATGAAGATGTGAAGCACGCCGAGCTGGCCGATCAGCAGCACCGATTTGCCGAAGTCCAAGCAGAGATTGACGATCAGCTCCGGGGTCATGGCCGGCAGATAGTGGTTTTTGGCCATGCGCAGCGGGCTTAAACCAAGCGCGTTCCCCGCTTCAATGTACAGCTCCTGGGAGATCCGGCTGGTTTGCTGCTGAACGAGCACGGCTACCCGGCCAACCTCGATAAAGGCGAGGAACAAGACGATCCAGAACGTTCGGAGGTGGACCTGAACGAGCAGCGGCAGGCTCATAAACGCAGCAGCAGCAATCAAGGTCGGAAAGAAGGAGAACACATGGTTCAGAATCGAAATCAAGTTGTGGGCGCCCCCTTTTTTATTTCTTGCCATTACGCCCAACGGGAAACCGATCACATAACGCAGCAGAGCAATCGAACCGGCGAGCAGCAGCGTTTCTTTAGCTCCGACGATAATCCGGCTCAAATTGTCTACCCCGAATTTATCCGAGCCCAGCGGATTCTCCGCGGAATATTTGTATGGGGGAAGCGTCAGCTTGCCGCTGTCCGACAAACGTGACGGCACAGGCGTAACATCAATGAAAGGGAGATAAGGACCAACAAAAGTAACAAACAGCAATATGGCTAACATCAGGCAGCCAACCCAGAGCATGATATTTCTGCGCATTATGATTCCTCCCTGCGGGCTTCAGCCGGACCCAGCCATCTGAGGGCCAGGAAGCTGATGATCTGAAAAAGCGCAACGATCAGCATAAAGCAGAAGGCGATGCCGATCAACACGCCGGGCTCATATCTGGGTCCGGAGATCCCCAAAAACGTCATGTAGTCAATGCCGACAAACATCCGTCTCGCCGCCCCGAGAATATTGCGGAAATATTCGATCAGCACCAGACTTGAAATAATATAAACGCCAAGCGGTGTAAAATGGGTCAAAATCCGGGTCACGCAATTCAGCATGATATGTTTAAAGAAGATCAGCCAGGAGGGCAAACCTTTGGCAACAGCGGTTTTAATATAAAATTCTCCTTCCTGGGAGGCAATGGAAGCGTAAGTAATCCGCGCCACATACATGACGGGATAAATGGAGGCCAGCACGACAGGAATATAGAAGCCTGTCCATCCATCGGGCGCAAAGAAACGAATTTTGTTGCCGTGATGAATGATGTACCACTGCGCGAGCAGCAGAAGCAGAAAGTCGGGAATGGATTGGAACAACCAGGTTACTCCGCTGCCCAGTACGCTTAACTTCCATTTGGAGAGAACGTAATCCAGCATGCCTTTGAGGATGCCGAAGACAAACGCGATCAGCAGGGCCGAGGGAATAATAAGTATGCTTTTTCCAAGTGCGTCAAGCACCTCCTGGCCGGCAGGCACATTATACTGCGACACGCCGAGCGAGCGCTCCAGCAGCAGCTGGGCAACAAAATCCCTGATGTTATTCCCGTATACGGTCCAGCTGAAATGCTCCGTCCGCGGCAGCAGGACGAACAGAATGACGAGCAGAAAGGCGGTTAAATAGATTAACAGCGACTTAAGCAGACGTGAAGCTGGTTTCATCTTTTCCTCCTATGACTTTTTATTCCATATTTTATTAGAGGGGTAAAGGATTCGTCCAGTAAAATTAATTTTAAACATTATAACGTTATATTTACATGGGCGTCTTGTTGTGATAGTTTAAGGTATAAATAAAGACTCCTTGTGGAGTGTGGAGGTGGGCCGATGGGCAGAAGGCTGCTTAGAAATCTGCGGCAGACCGATGGCAGGCTGATAGATCTCGTGATAACAGATGGAATCCTTACCGAAGTTCGAGTTCAAGGGGAGGATCTATCGGATGTACATGGAGAGGGGAATCCGGATTCCGGCGGCTGTTTTGACGGCTTTGACGTTTGGGAAGCGCCGGCCGGCACTTACGTCTCGAGCGGCTGGATTGATATGCACGTTCATGCCTTCCCCGAATTTGATCCGTACGGGGATGAAATTGATGAAATTGGCATCAAACAGGGCGTAACGACGATTGTCGATGCAGGCAGCTGCGGAGCCGACCGGATTGCCGATCTGGAAGCGAGCGGGAGGAAGGCGGATACCCGGCTGCTGGCTTTCTTGAATATTTCCCAAATCGGGCTGAAACGTATTGATGAGTTGTCCGATATGTCCTGGATTAACCGGGACAAGGTCGTGCAGGCCGTCCGGGATTATCCGGATTTTATCGTTGGCCTGAAAGCCCGGATCAGCCGCAGCGTCGTTAAGGAAAGCGGCATTCAGCCGCTTGTGGCGGCGCGGGAGCTGTCGGAACAGACGGGGCTGTCGCTGATGGTCCATATCGGCTCTGCGCCGCCGGACATCCGGGAAGTGGTGCCGCTGCTGCAGCGGAAAGATATCATTACGCATTATCTGAACGGCAAAGCCAACAATTTGTTTGATGCGGACGGCAATCCGCTGGACGTATTGACGGACGCGGTGCGGCGCGGCGTTCATCTGGATGTGGGGCACGGCACCGCAAGCTTCTCGTTCTCCACGGCGGAAGCAGCCAAACGGCACGGCATCCATCCGGATACGATCAGCACGGACATTTACCGCGGCAATCGGCTGAACGGACCCGTGTACAGCATGGCGAACGTGCTGAGCAAATTTCTGGAGCTCGGCTACGGGCTGGAGGAGACGGTGCGGCGCGTTACGGTGAATGCGGCGGACTGGCTTGGCCGTCCGGAGCTGGGCCGGATTCAAGCCGGTGATTCGGCGAACCTGACCTTTTTTACAGTGGCAGATGAGGCAACAGAGCTTGTAGATTCCGAAGGGGAACGCCGGACCTCAAACCGGCGAATTGAAGCTAAAGGAGCGGTTGTCGGTGACAAATTCTTTTCAAGCGAAATACGGGCTTAAACGGGTAATTAACGCCAGCGGACGGATGAGTATTCTTGGGGTATCCGCCCCAACGGATACTGTTATGGAAGCGATGAAGCAGGGCGGGCAAAGTTACGTGGAAATCGCGGACCTGGTCGATAAAGCCGGGGATTACGTGGCGCGTCATGTAGGTTCGGAAGCCGCCGTTGTCGTGAACTCGGCTTCAAGCGGAATTGCGTTATCCGTAGCCGCTGTCGTAACCCGGGGCAACCGCCGTCTAAGCGAGCGGCTGCATCAGGAGCCGATAGAGAAGAACGAAATCATTATTCTTAAGGGGCACAACGTGCAGTACGGCGCACCCGTAGAAACGATGGTTTATCTGGGCGGCGGCAGGCTGGTAGAAGTCGGTTATGCCAACGAGGGCAAAGCCGAGCATATGGCGGATGCCGTTAATGAACGTACGGCTGCCCTGCTGTATGTGAAGTCCCACCATGCGGTCCAGAAAAACATGATTTCGGTCGAAGAAGCCTGGGAGGTCGCACAGAGCAAGGGTATTCCGCTTATTGTGGATGCGGCGGCTGAAGAAGACCTGCAGAAGTACGTTAAGGTATCCGACCTTGCCATCTACAGCGGCTCCAAAGCCATAGAAGGCCCGACTTCGGGGATTGTAGCCGGCAAAAGCACTTATATCGAATGGCTGAAAGTCCAGCTGCACGGCATCGGCCGCAGCATGAAGGTCGGCAAGGAAACGACGTTTGGCCTGCTGCAGGCTCTGGACGAATATGCGGAGAAGCAGGACCGCAGCGAGCAGGAGAAAGCGGAATTGCAGCGTTTGGTGGCCCTCAATGGCCAAATCCCCGGCATCAAGGTTACGATCGTACAGGATGAAGCGGGCCGGGCCATCTTCCGCGGACGTATCCAGGTCGATGCTGAGAAAGCCGGATTAACGGCCAAAGAGCTGAACGATAAGCTTCAAAAGGGAGACATCGCCATTTATACTAGGGACTATGGTGTCCGCCAAGGGTATTTCGATATCGATCCGCGTCCGCTCCTGGGAGATGACATGGCCGTCATCGAAGCCAAAATCCGCGAATATACAGGGGGGACAGCAAATGTCTAATATCAGCAAACGTTTCTATAACAACCGTGTGGCCCTAAACGTGCTGGCGAAGGATATCGCCAATGCCAAGGAGGTTTTTGAGGCGGCGCAAGGCCATGTGCTGGTCGGCGTATTATCCAAGGATTACGCAACCGTTGAATTGGCCGTCGAAGCGATGAAGGCTTACGGCCGCGAAATTGAGGATGCGGTATCCATCGGACTTGGCGCCGGCGATAACCGTCAGGCCGCCGTGGTAGCGGAAATAGCCAAACATTATCCGGGCAGTCATATCAATCAGGTGTTCCCGGCCGTGGGTGCTACCCGGGCTAATCTGGACGGGAAAGACAGCTGGATCAACAGTCTGGTATCCCCGACCGGCCAGGCCGGCTACGTCAATATTTCAACGGGGCCTGCAAGCGCGGCTCAGGCAGAATCAGCCGTTGTGCCGGTGAAAGCGGCAATTGCACTTGTGAAGGACATGGGCGGCAACGCTTTAAAATATTTCCCGATGCAGGGGCTGAGCCGGGAAGAGGAGCTGCGCGCGGTAGCGAAAGCGTGCGCCGAAGAAGGTTTTGCCCTGGAGCCGACGGGCGGAATCGACCTGGACAACTTTGAGGCCATTTTACGGATTGCACTGGAAGCCGGCGTTCCACAGGTGATTCCTCACGTCTATTCGTCTATTATTGATAAAGAGAGCGGGAAAACGAATGTTCATGACGTGCAGGTGCTGCACCAAATGATGACAAAGCTGGCCAACCAATATGCCTAAGACGGTGGCTGCCTTTGGCGAGGTGATGATGCGGCTGCAGGTGCCGGGCCATGAGCTGCTTGCCCAAAGCGATACGCTGAAATATTCATTTTCGGGAACCGGCGTAAATGTCATTTCGGCGCTGAGCCAATTCGGGCATAAAGGTTATCTCATATCGAGGCTGCCGGATAATCCGCTTGGCGACGCCGCTGCCGCCTATTTGCGCAAGCTGGGGATCGACACTTCCAAGATTTTGAGGGGTGGCAGCTATTTGGGCATGTATTTCCTGGAAAATGGCTTTGGGATTCGGCCCAGCCGGGTCACCTACTCCAACCGGCAGGAAAGCAGCTTTAACACCGCTCCGGACGGTGTTTATCCGTTTGAGCAGACGGCTGGCGAAATGGATGCCGTTCATTTCTGCGGCATTACGCTGGCCATGAACGACGGCGTGCGCCGGTCCATGAAGGAGTTCGCCGGGCAGGTCAAGACGCAGGGCGGCCTGGTCATCTTCGACTGCAATTACCGGCCGGGCCTGTGGGGCGCCAGCGGCGGATATGCTTTCGCCCGGCCGCATTATGAAGCCATGCTGCAGCTGGCAGACGTCGTGTTCATGAACGAGCAGGATGCGCTGCACGTGCTGGGCATGACCTCGGCCTCCGGCAAGGAGCAGCGTCAAGAGCTGCTCGAGGAGCTGATCCCGGCCGCGGCGGAGCGATATGGGCTGCGGACCGTGGCGGGCACACACCGCAATCTTCTTGAGGACGGGCGCCATTCCCTGCGCGGCTATATCTACCGGGACGGCCGGTTCAGCTATTCGGACGTGTTGGTGTTCCCGGTCCATGACCGGATCGGAGCCGGGGATGCGTTTGCCAGCGGCATTATCCACGGCGAGCTGGAGGGATTTGCCCCTGAGCGGACGGTCGCTTTTGCGGCAGCGGCGGGCATGCTCGCCCATACGGTAACGGGGGATACGCCGATGGCTTCGGAAGCCGAGGTGCTGCGGGCGATGGCCCAAGGTCTCCGCGATGTGGAAAGGTAGGAATCAAGGTGAGTTTAAAACGGAAAGACAGACCGTTATATCTGCAAATCAAACATATTATCAAGGACCGGATTCTGCACGGCGTTTATCCGCTGGATTCGGTCATCCCCTCTGAACCGCAGCTGGAGAAGGAGTTCGGAGTCAGCAAAATCACCGTGCGCGGAGCCGTACAAGAGCTCGTGCAGGAGGGGTATCTGGAGAAAGGCAGCGGCCGGGGGACGCGCGTTGTCCGCAACACCGTTACCTCCAAGCTGTCCAAATGGAAACATTTCACGGAAATTCTTGTTGAAGAGGGCCATAAGATCCGCAAGCAGTGGCTGGGGCTGCAGCAGGTCAAGAATGAACCCGGCAGCAAGCCCTTCGAGCTGTTTGGCCCGCTGTGCCTGAAGCTGCGCCGGATCTATTATCTGAACGATGTTCCGTATATCTACTACGAGCATTACGTGTCTCCGGCCGTGGACGGCCTGGAGGACGATGAGCTGGACGGGCGTTCCCTGTATGAACTGCTGGAGGAGCAGGGGATTACGCTTGATAAGCTGCGCGACGAATTTGCCGCCGAGCTGCCCTCTGCCGAAATCGCCGACATGCTGAAGCTGAAGGAGGGAACGCCGGTGTTAAAGCGGACCCGGTATTCTTTTGACGGCCAGGGACAGGTTGCGGAGCTGAACTTCGGGTATTACCATACGGCCATGCAGAATTACGTGGTGAACTACGAGGCCTAGCAGCGCTGAGTGTTTATGTTTCAGGTTAAACGATCCTTTGTATGTAAATTGAACCGTTAATTATGTTATGAAAAATAACACGTTAACGGTTTTTTTATAGCCATTTTACGAAGCTAACAAAAATAACCGTGTTTTCATACTTTATCGCGTTTATAATTTAAAGCACTATATGTAATTCTATCGCCTTTTGTCTGTTTTGCTCTCATGTGGCTCACTTGATTGGCATATGCAAATTCAGAAGGGGGAAATATGAATGCGTCCAGTGATTCGAAGACGGCTGCTGCAGAAACACCGTGTTTTTCTCCGGCTTTTGGCGCCTTATCTTATGTTTATGCTGCTCACGATGGTGCTTGGGACTGTGCTGTATGATAAAACACTGAATCTTGTAGAACAGGAAACGGTCAAATCCAATCAACAGATGCTGGACCAGGTCAAAGATATGATCGACCGGAGAATCTCCGAGATCGATACGATTGCCAGACAGCTGATGTCCGATCCGAAGATCATGGGCCTGCAGCAGGTGGACAAGCCGTTTGAGGGCGCAAATACCTACAAGGTTTACGAAACGCAGAACAGCTTGTTCAACTACAACATCTCCAACAATTTTATCCTCGATTATTATTTATTTTTCAAAAAAGGCGATCTGGCTTTATCCTCGCAAACCTCTTACACCCTGCCTAAATTTTATCCGACTGTGCTTCAATATGAAGGGTTGGACTATGACAGTTGGACATCCAGACTGTTTGATCACTATGAAGTCCGCGAGTTTTATCCGGCCCATCCGGCTTTGTATGAAGGCAAAACCTATTCGCTGCTGACTTACGTTCGTTCGATCGGTTATCCGGGACATACGGAAGGAGCGTTAGTGATTTTGGTAGATACACGTGAAATTGAGAAGCTGCTAAGCCGCATCAACCTGCAGGACGGGCAGGCCTCCATTACCGATGCTGACGGTCAGGTGCTTCTGTCTGTAGGACCGGGCCAGGGGGAGGCCGGGAGCGGGGGCAAAATGCTGAACACCTACGCCAAATCGTCTTCCAGCGGGTGGACCTATTCGGTTTCCCAGCCTGCCGGAGTAGCGATGGAGAAGGTTTTTTACATTAAAAAGATTACGTTTATCCTCGTATTTGCCTTTCTCGGAGCAGGAGCGCTGCTGGCTTTTTTCTTCGCCTACCGGACCAGCCGGCCGCTGCAGCATCTCGTCTTCCTGATCCGGGAGCGTTTAGGAGATTCAGGACGGGCAGGAGATACTTACGGTTTCATTCATTCTTCCGTTTCGAAGCTCATCGACAGCCATGAAGAGCTGCGGCATGAGATTGAACGCCAGGCCCCGTTCCTGCGCGAAAGCTTTTTCGACAGACTGTTGAAGGGTGATTTCCAATCCCCCGCGGATATTGAGTCGCTGCTGGATCACCAGAAGCTCCAGCTTAAAGGGAAACGTTATGCGGTAGGGCTGCTGTATTTCCAGAGACCGGATAACGGGCTGAATACCGATCTGCTGCGCGAGCTGGATGTCAACCGGGTGCTGATTAAAGAGGTGCTCCGGGACACGCTTGGCAAACAGCATTTCTTTCACGACATCTCCGAAGACAAAATCGCTCTTTTGTTTGTGGATCAAGGGGAAGAGGAAGCGGCATTCCGGGGACAGATTGAACAGTGGTCCCGCGAGGCTGCGAAGAGGATCACCGAGCAGCTCGGCTACAAGCCTGCGGTTGCTGTAGGCCATTTATATGAATCGCTGCTGCAGGTAAACCGTTCGTTTGAGGAAGCCCGGCAGGCCGCGGCTTATTCCGCCGATCCGGGAGACGGTGCGGTGCGCTGGTATGGGGGGCTGCCGGACGGTAGAAATGAATTTTATTATCCGGGGGAAGTGGAAACCAGGCTGATCAACGTCACGAAGGCGGGCGATGCCGGGGAGGTCCGGGAGCTGCTCCGGATGCTGTACCACGATAACTTTACCGAGCGTCATCTGTCCCTTTCGATGCAGCAGCTGCTGCTGTTCGAGCTGCTGGGCAGCCTGGTCAAAACGGAGACCCAGATCCGGCCCGGCAGGGTTCGTGATTTTCGTTCCCTGTTTCAGCGGATTCAGTCGGCAGAGGTCCCTTCGGAGATATTCCGGCAAATTGCAGAAGGCTACATCCGCCTGTGCGGAATTGTAGACGAAAGGAAACGAAGCCGGAATGTCCAGCTGATCGATGACATTATGGAGCTGATTAAACGGGAATATAACGTTGCGGATCTGAACCTGGATTGGGTAGCCGACCGGATGAATATGTCCAAGGTTTATCTGTCGCAGTTCTTCAGGGAGCAGACCGGCGTCAATTTCTCCGATTATTTGGAGAAGCTTCGCATGGAACATGCCAAAAGTTTATTGTCGGAGACCGAGCTGACCATCCGCGAGATCGCCTGCCAGGTGGGTTACCACTCCTCCAATACATTCTGCAGAGCCTTCAAACGGAGCAACGGCATGAGCGCAACGGCTTTCCGGGAAACCTCGGATATTTATGAACGAGAGGCGCTGTGACAGGTTGTTGTCATGTATTATCCCTTAATCATGCCGCATTCCTAAAGAATGCACACGGGAAAGCGGATTCACAGCCTGTTATCTTAACAATTGCACACGCCCGAAACACAATACGATAGACTTCCTTCCACCGCTCTTTTAATCTTAGAACCAATTTCCGGTACGTCATGAGAGCTTCAAGTTCTGCCGGAATTCTAAGAAAGGCGGTGGTTTCTTCTTTTAACCTCAGCCGGTACCTTGACCGGGCTTATACCACATTTTTAAAGGAGGGGAAGACAAATGGGCATGTTGCAGGAGCAGGTAACCCCCCTTCCGGCGGGCGAACGTGAACCGGCGGTGGCCGGGAAGAAACGGGCATTATTTCGTCTGCGGCGCAGCTGGCAGCTTTATGTGTTAATGGCTTTGCCTTTTCTTTATCTGATCATCTTTAAGTACATTCCGATGTACGGCGCCCAGATTGCGTTCAGGGATTATATCGTTACCAAAGGCATCTGGGGCAGCAATTGGGTGGGACTCAAACATTTCGAGCGGTTCGTGCACTCCTATGATTTCTGGAGGATTACGAAAAATACGCTGCTGCTCAGCCTTTACAATCTGGTTGCCAGCTTCCCGTTCCCGATTCTGCTTGCACTGGGCCTCAATTATATGAGGAACGGCATCTTCAAAAAGTCGGTTCAGATGGTAACCTACGCTCCGCATTTCATCTCGGTTGTTGTCATGATCGGGATCGTCAAGGAGCTTCTCGACCCGCGCAGCGGTATCGTCAACCAGGTGATTTCATGGTTCGGCTTTGCCCCGATTGACTTTCTGAGCAAGCCGGGTTTGTTTAAGACCATTTACGTGACGACGGATATCTGGCAGCACATCGGCTTTAACTGCATCATCTTTATCGCGGCGTTATCGAGCATAGACCCGGCGCAGCACGAAGCGGCGGTCATGGACGGCGCAAGCAAACTTCAGCGTATGTTCCATGTCGATCTCCCGGGCATTATGCCGATTGCGGTGATCCTTCTTATCCTTAACACCGGGCATGTGCTGGACGTCGGTTTCGAGAAGGTGCTTCTGCTGCAGAATCCGCTGAACCTGAAGACGGGGGAAATCATCGATACCTATGTCTATAAGGTTGGCCTTGCTTCGCAGGTGGCGAACTATTCGTATTCCACGGCGATTAACCTGTTCAAGTCGGTCATCAACCTGATCTTGCTGATTTCGGTCAACAAAATCGCACAGAGAACGCAGCACGGAAGTTTATGGTAAAGGGAGGCGGACACGGACATGGAAACCGCATTTAAAAATGAATCGCTGCCGGACCGCATCTTTACCGTCGTGAACTATGTGCTGATTACGATCCTGTTTCTGCTTATTCTGTACCCGCTCATTTATGTGGTCAGCTCCTCATTCAGCAGCTCGCAGGCGGTGGTCTCCGGTGAAGTCCTGCTCTGGCCGGTAAATCCGACCCTCGAGGGTTACCGGGCGGTGTTCCAGTACAAGCTCGTCTGGAGCGGCTTCGTCAACTCCGTGATCTACACGGCACTGGGAACACTGGTGAATGTGTTTATGACCGTGCTGGCGGCGTATCCGCTGTCACGGAAGGATTTTTTCGGCAAAAACGTGTTTATGGTGCTGTTTATGTTCACCACGATGTTTACGGGCGGTCTGATTCCGACGTACCTGCTGGTTAAGGATTTGGGGATGCTCAACAGCATTTGGGCGATGATCCTCCCCGGCGCTTTGACTGTCTGGAATGTCATCATTACCCGTACCTATTTCCAGATGACCATTCCTGATGAGCTGCTGGAGGCGGCCCAGCTCGACGGCTGTGACGATTTCCGGTTTGTCTGGAAAATGGTGCTGCCCGTTTCAGGCCCGATTATCGCCGTCATTGCGCTCTACTATGGAGCTGCGAACTGGAATTCCTATTTCAATGCGCTTATTTATCTGAAAGACCAGGATATGTACCCGCTGCAGCTGGTTCTGAAAGACATTCTGATCAGCAATGACGTGGATACCACGGTGTTCTCGGGGGATCCGGCGGACGCGGCCCGGCGCGAAGCGCTTCGGGTGCTGCTTAAGTATTCCCTGATCGTAGTGACAACAGTGCCGCTGCTGATCGTTTATCCCTTTGTACAGAAGTATTTCGTGAAGGGCGTCATGATTGGTTCGTTAAAAGGATAATTAGGAGGGGTTGTCATGAAGGGGAGATTATTCAGAAGCGGTGTAAGCTGCCTGCTGGCGATGGTTATTTTGCTCAGCGCGTGTTCCAGCAAAGGAAATGAAGAGGCATCACCGGCAAGCGCGGAAGCGGCCGTAACAGAAGCGGGCCAATTCCCGATCGTAAATGAGCCGGTCACGATTAAGGTCATGACTGCAGCGAACTCGGCAGTGGAGGATTTTGCGACAAATAAATTCACCAAATATCTGGAAGAGAAGACGAATATCCATATCGAGTGGGAGCTGGTTCCCGGCAGCTCGGCTGCCGAGAAGCTGAACGTAGTGCTCGCCGGCGGCGACCTGCCCGACGTGATCATGGGCATGAACGTTTCGAACGACCAGCAGCAGATTTACGGGGAACAGGGCGTGTTCCTTTCCTTAAACGATCTGATCGACAAATATGGGATCGAAACCAAAAAGATGTTTGAAGAGCGCCCGCTGATCAAAGAATCCATCACGGCCAGCGACGGCAAGATTTATGCGCTGCCTGCGCCAAATGAATGTTATCACTGCTCCATGCGCCAGAAAATGTGGATCTATCAGCCATGGCTGGATAAATTGGGGCTCAAGATGCCAACCACAACCGAAGAGTTCTACGAAGTGCTGAAAGCCTTTAAAACGCAGGACCCGAACGGCAACGGCAAAGCGGACGAAATCCCTTTCTCCGGAGCGCCAATGGCTTACGGCTCGACAACAACTACCGCTGTGGAAAACTTCCTGATGAACGCCTTTACCTATGCGCCTTATACCCGGATTTATTTGAACGAAGGCAAAGCCGACGTGCCTTACAACAAAGACGGCTGGCGGCAGGGGCTGGAATACCTGCATAAGCTCTACGCCGAAGGTTTGATGGACCCGCAGGCTTTAACCCAGGATGGCACGCAGCTTATGCAGCTCGGGGAAAATCCGGGCGTTCCGATTCTGGGCGCGGCCTCCGCACCCAATATGAGCGCCATCACGCAGCTGAGCGGGGAAAGCGGACGCTGGCTGGAGTATGTAGCGGTTCCTCCGCTGAAAGGGCCGGATGGACTCCAGGTCACACAGGTGGACCCTTATCAGATCGCCGGCGGTGCATTTGTCATTACAAGCGCGGCTAAAAATCCGGAAGCGGCATTCCGCCTCGCTGACATGCTGTACGACCGGGAGAATACGCTTCGCCTGAATTTCGGCGTACTCGGCAAAGACTGGGATTGGGCGGCAGAAGGCGAGAAAGGCATCAACGGTGAACAGGCGATCTACAAGACCATCACCAAATTCGGCGTCCAGCAGAATTCCAACTGGTCTCAGGTAGGGCCGAACTTCCGCCCTAGCGAACTCCGCCTGGGTGAGGTTGCCGATCCGGAGAACCCGCTTGAAAGCATTTTGTATAAAGAGACCAAAGATAAATATGATCCTTACAAAATTGATACGGCAAGCGTAATGCCTCCGCTGTTCTTTACCTCGGATCAAACGGCCGAAATGGCGGACCTGGCCAAAACCCTGTTTGATTACGTGAATGAAATGACGGCCCGGTTCGTAACCGGCGATATGGAGCTGAACGACGCTAATTGGCAGAACTACCTGCAGACGCTCGACGGCATGAACCTGAAACGTTATCTCGAAATCTATCAGGGTGTGTATGATGCGAAACAGAAATAAAAGAAGGCCATTTTACGGAAGAGAGGTCTAAATGACATGGAGAAGCCGGAAATGCCCGAAGGCTGGAAATGGTTTACGGAGAGCCGGTACGGGATGTTTATCCACTTCGGGCCTTATGCCCAATATGGACGCGGGGAGCAGGTGCTATTCCGCGAGCATCTAAATCATCAGGCATACGCCGAGAAGGCGTGTTCCTGGAATCCTCAGCATTACGATCCGGAGCTATGGGCTTATACTGCCCGGAAGGCAGGAATGAAGTATGCATGTCTGACTACACGCCATCATGACGGTTACTGTCTTTGGGATACCCGAACCACCGATTATTCCAGCGCGGCGCAGGCGCCTAAACGCGATATGGTCCGCGAGTTCGTAGACGCATTCCGCAAGGAAGGGCTGCGGATCGGTTTGTATTATTCCTGGATCGACTGGCGGATTCCCGCTTATTTCGACGGTCCGGACAAGGATCCCGAGGGCTGGGCCACAATGAAGGCTTACCTGCACGCCCAGGTTGAGGAGCTGGTGACGAACTACGGGCAAATCGACCATTTCTTCTTCGACGGCGTTTGGCCGCGGGATTCGGAGGATTTGGGCAGCGTTGAGCTTGTGGCCCGGATGAAGGAGATTCAGCCGAACATCCTGGTTAACAACCGGCTGGGATCCTCCAAGGCGGATAACGTCTATGCAGACGGGGGAGCGGGAGCCGGGGATTCGGAGGTTCTGGGTGATTTCGGGACGCCGGAGCACGTTATCATTCCTGACAAAAACCGGCTTTGGGAATCCAACCAGGTGACGACCTGGCGGCTATGGGGATATACAAACGGCGAGCGCTGGCGTCCTGCCGATTACCTGCTGGATATGCTGTGCGAATGTGCGGAAAAAGGCGGCGAACGCGGCGGCAACCTGCTGCTTAACGTCGGTCCGCAGCCCGACGGCCAGCTGCCGCCGGAGTTTGTACAGCGTGTGCTCCAGATCGGTCAATGGCTGGAGGTGCACGGCGAAGCGGTATACGGCTCTGACGGCGGAGCCGTAACCGAGTTTATTACTTACGGCCGTCAGACAACCAAAGGCAACAATCTCTATTTGATCATCCGCTTCTGGGACGGCTCGCCGCAGCTGCGTCTGGCGGATTTGGCCGTGAAGGTCAACAAGGTGACTCTGCTGACAACAGGGCAGGCGCTGACGTTCAGCCAGACGGAAGATGAGCTGCTGATTCAGGGGCTGCCGCGCGAACGCCCGACCCGGCTGTTCCCGGTAATCAAGATCGAATGCGACAGCACACCGGCTGCCAACAATTGGGGCAGACAGCGCTTGTGGGAAGGCGATCCTGAAAGGGTGGCCGAATGGGCCCGCAGGCAGCGGGGCACTTCGGTGTTTGTGGACGGGAAGCCAAGGGGTTAGCGCAAGAAATAAAGATAGGAAGAGCATCCGGTCCCGGAAAATACAAATCAAATTCAGATTCAAATTCAAATTCATATGGACTGCCGGATCGGCCAGGGCCCTCGTCCTGGCCTTGATCTGTCAAATGGAATACGAAAGGAAGTGCGGAATGAACGAACGCAGGGGAGAAACCGAACGGATCATGCTGGAGAAAGGTATTGTGCTGGGTGAGGTGCCGATGCCGGCCGCCAACTATCTTCCGGCCAAACAGGCCGGGAGCCTGGTTTTTACTTCGGGCAACGACTGCCGGGTTAACGGGGTTTTGATGTATACAGGCAAGGTTGGAGGCGAGCTGTCCGTTGAGCAGGGGTATGCCGCCGCCCGGCAGGTGGCCGTAAATCTGCTGTCCGTATTAAAGGCGCATCTGGGTGAGCTGGACCGGGTAAAGCAGGTGGTGAAAATGCTTGCCTTCGTTAATTCGGCTCCCGGTTTCGTGGAGCAGCCTTATGTCATTAACGGAGCATCGGATTTGCTGGTCGAGGTGTTCGGGGAGAGAGGCCGGCATGCGCGGTCCGCTTTGGCTGCGCCCGAGCTGCCGTTCGACACGCCGGTGGAAATCGAGCTGATCGTGGAAGTGGAGTGATGGCCGTGGAGGATGGGAGCCAAGGAAATCCATTCAAAACTACTCAAGACTTATCTGCGGGAGGTCTCTACCCTGAGCTGACAACTCCGGCTGTGGTCGTGGATATGGATATTGTAGAAGCTAACGTCAGCCGGATGGCTCATAAGCTTAAGGAGAACGGCCTCCGGCACCGGCCGCACATCAAGTCACACAAATCCGTTGAACTGGCGAAACTCCAGCTGGATGCCGGGGCCATAGGAATAACAGTGGCTAAACTTTCAGAAGCGGAGGTATTTGTCCGCGCAGGCGTACGCTCGGTTCTTGTGGCTTATCCGCTGATTGGGGCCGACAAGCTGGCGAGATTCGCCCGCCTGCATCAAGAGGCCGAAATGACAGCTGTGGTGGACAGCCCGGAAGGGGCGGCGGGTTTATCGCAGATAGGGATTTCTTCAGGCAAAGCGGTGCCTATGCTGATAGAAATTGATGGAGGTCTTCACAGGGGAGGCAGGCAGCCGGGCGAAGACGCGGTCTCTTTCGCGAAGCAGCTGAGCGGTATGCCGGGCCTTGAGCTTAAAGGGATTATGGGTTATTTCGGAACCATTTACGGCAGGGCCGGGGAAGAGGAGCTGCGGGAGGCTGTACGGGAGGAAGTTTCTCTTCTGTCCAAAATTGTGACAGATTTCCGGAACGAAGGCCTGCCTGTAGAAATTGTCAGCACCGGCTCCACTCCAGCAGCGATCATGGGCGGAGAGCTTAAAGCGGCGGCGACCGAGGTGCGGGCCGGAAATTATATTTTTATGGACGCCTCAGGTATGGGGCTGGGAATAGCCCGGGAGGAGGACTGCGCCCTGCGCGTTATAGCGACCGTGGTCAGCCTGCCTCTGCCCGGACTAGCCACTATTGACGCGGGGACTAAAACGTTAAGCTCCGATAAAGGCCATAACCGTCCGGGGTTCGGGATGATTACCGGGCACCCGGATATTGAGATTACAGGGCTGAATGAAGAACACGGCTTTCTAAGCTATGATCCTTCCATGGTTTCGCTGGCTATTGGAGAACGGCTGGAGATCATCCCTAACCACTCCTGCGTGATTCCCAACTTAGCCCATCAGGTTTACACCGCCCGCAAGGGGAAGACCACCGGTACACTCCGGATTGATGCCAAAGGCTGCAGTTATTAATTACGAAAAAGGAAGAGGTGTATGTATGCGGGACTCGATTAAAGTCGGCGTTATCGGTACGGGAACCATTTCCCAATTTCATCTTGATGCTTATCGAAATAATCCCTATGCGGAAATAACCGCTATTTGCGATGTGAATGAGGCCCGCGCGCAGTCGGCAGCGGAGATTTACGGCGCTGAAAAGGTGTACACCGACTACCGGGAGCTGCTGGCCGACCCGGCCATCGAGGCCGTCAGCGTCTGCACCTGGAACAGCACGCATGCGGAGATCAGCGCGGCGGCTGTCCGCGCGGGCAAAGCAGTGCTTGTGGAGAAACCGCTCAGCCGGACGATGGAGGAAGCGCTTGAGGTCCAGCAGGCCGTCAAGGAGACCGGCGGACTGCTCCAGGTCGGGTACGTACGCCGTTATGACAACAATGCTCTTCTGGTCAAACAGTTCGCAGGCGCCGGAGAATTCGGCGAATTTTATTACGCCAAAGCAAGCGGTATCCGCAGAATCGGCAATCCCGGCGGCTGGTTTGCCGACAAGTCGCGGTCGGGAGGAGGGCCGGTCATCGATATCGGCGTCCACCTTGTGGACCTGTGCTGGTATCTGATGGGCAGGCCGAAGGTCAAGTCCGTCAGCGCCAATATGTACAGCAAATTAGGCAATAGGGGGCATATCCGGAATTTGCGCAGGTACCAAGCCGCAGACTATGGGGCGTCCCTGAATACGGTGGAGGATATGGCGAATGCCCTGATCCGTTTTGAGAACGGGGCTTCGCTTGCCCTGGACGTCAGCTTTACGCTTCACGCCAAAGAAAACCGGACCTCTATTGTTCTTTATGGGGATAAAGGCGGCGTGGAGATCGATCCGGAGCTGACGATGATCACTGAGAAACACGACACTATCCTTAACGTGACCCCGCAGACGGATCATTCCGGCATTCATATTGAATCCGCCTTCCAGAATGAAATCGACCATTTTATTACCTGTGTCCGGACCGGAAACGAAACTATCAGTCCGGTGAATGACGGCGTGGAGGTTATGAAGATTTTAACCGCTATTTATGAATCCGCCGAGAAGGGGATGGAGATTACATGGTAATCCCGGAAGGAAGCCCTCCGGTAATCGATCAGCAAAGAGTGATTCAGGTCCTTCAGGAGCTGGTGCGGATTCCCAGCGTAAATCCGGCTTTTCCCGGGGGAGGCGGAGAAGCCGGGGCTGCGGCATACGTGGCGGTTTTTTTTGAACAGCTGGGTTTGTCCTATGAGAAGCAGCCGGTGGAAAAAGAACGCGATAACGTAGTGGCTCTGCTTCCCGGTTCCAGACCAAGCAGGCTGCTTCTTGAAGCCCATATGGATACCGTGCAGACGGACGGGATGACCATCGAACCTTTCGGAGGGGAGTTCAGGGACGGGAGAGTCTGGGGAAGAGGCGCTTGTGATACCAAAGCATCGCTGGCAGCCATGCTGGTTGCAGTTGAGACGGTTACCAGGAGCGGGCTTATTCCGCCTGTTACCGTCGAACTCGCCGCCGTCGTGGATGAAGAAGCGACGTATAAAGGGGTTTCGGCCTTGGCTCAGCGGATTGCAGCGGAAGAAGAAATCTATGTAGGGGCAGTGGTGGGGGAGCCGACGGAGCTTCAGTTGATCGCGGCCCACAAAGGCTGCCTGCGTTTTCATATCGAGGTTTACGGCTTGGCCGGGCACAGCTCGGAGCCCGGATCCGCAGTAAATGCGATAGAGCAAACGAGAATAGTCCTGGACTGGCTTGAAGAAGTGGCCTTGAAGGCGTATCCGCTGCTGCATCATCCCCTGACGGGGCCGCCAACGCATTGCGTCACCCGGATTCAGGGAGGAGTAGCGCATAATACGGTGCCTGATTTGTGCCGGATTACACTGGACCGCCGGACCGTGCCCGGCGAGGAGCCGCTTGAGGTATATGCCGGTTTCAAAGCGGGTCTTCAGAAGCTTCAGGCTGAACATAAAGGATTGTCGCTTGCCGTAAGCGCCCCCTTTATCGTGGATTGTGCGATGGATACGCCGCCGGATGCCGATATCGTGTGCGGCCTGCTTGCTGCTGCAAACAGCCATGGGAGGAAGGCGGAGGTTAGAGGAGCCGCCTACTGCAGCGATGCCAGCAAGCTGGCACGTGCCGGCGTGCCGTCGGTGGTATTTGGCCCCGGCAGCATCCGTCAGGCGCACACCCGGGACGAATGGGTTGAGGTAGAGCAGGTCGTGCAGGCGGCGGACATTTTTCTGCGCCTGATCCTGGGTCTGGAGCCCGATGGGCAGGCCGTTCCAAAGTAACCTAAACAACGTATAGCGAAGGGGCAGAACGGGCAGATACGGGCAAACATAGGCAGAAACGGGCAGTCGGGCTGGCACATCAGCCCCCCTGCTAAGTGGACAAACGCATGATCAGGTCAGCGCTCAGCGATAGGGTTTCCTGCGGGGCACCCGGTCGGTCTATACGCCGTTTGAGCACTTCCACCGCCCGCTGCCCCAATTCCTCCTTGTGCAGATGAACCGTTGTGAGGGGAGGAGAGGACTCAGCGGCCGCTTTGATATTATCGATTCCGGCAATCCGGAGGTCACCGGGCAAAGAAATCCCTGTCTCCTGGAGCCTGTGCATCCACCCCAGAGCCATGTCGTCGTTCGCGCAAATCCAGCTGTCCGGGCGTTCCTCCGGCGGAAGTGCCTCGTAGCGTCCCCACATTTCTTTGAGCCAGCCGGGGCCGCCTTCCATATAGGGAAGATTAAACTCGGATAAGCGTACACCGGGCTCCGCATAAGCCTCGAAGCCGGACCGTACGCCAAGCTGCCTTTCCATAAAGCTGGTGGTCCTTCCATTGTCACCGATAAATCCGATATGCCGCATCCCCAGCGACAGCATATGGCGGACCAATGTGCTGCCGGCTTCCAGGTTGTCGTGGACCACTTTGTCGCATTTCACCATGGGGTCTTTGTGATCAACCAAAACCAAAGGTTTCCCCGTATTCTCCAGCGTATGCAGAACGGGATAGGAGAAGTCGCCCATGACGATAATACCGATGCAGCCAGCCCAGTCCAGGTGGGGGGCGATCGCTTCTTCCGGGGAAGCTGCCCTGCCGATCTCCGTTTCCGAAGGGGCCAAGATCAGGTGGTGCCAGCCCTGCTCGCTGCAGCCGCTAATGAGGCCCGAAAGCACGCGCTGCCAGTAGCTGGCGTTCCCCTGATGGTTCTGCTTCATACAGATGAGCACAAAAGAAGCCGTCGATCTGGTTTCGGATCTTGAAGGCAGCTTGTTTTGCTGCTTATAGTACCCTGTGGTGCGAGCCAGCTCGAGCACACGCGCCCGGGTCGCCTCACTGACGCCTGACTTGCCACTTAATGCGCGGGATACGGCATATTTGGACAAGCCGAGCTGATCAGCGAGAAATTGAATGGATATTTTACGTGCCATCCCTATCTGCTCCTGTTCCATGTGATAAATAACATCCAACCTAACAAATCACCTAACGAAAATGGATAAAAACAAAGCCGGAAGCCGCGCGCCTTCCCGCCGATTCCTAGGAAGAACGACCTGATAAACAAGCCTTTTTTGGGAATTGACGGGGTGTTGGAGAGCGGATAAAATGATCATAATAACATTATTATATCACAACATAACAAAAATAACATATTTATTCGGAGAGGAAGGCGAAAGATGAACGTTCTCGTTTTTTACGATGAAAAATTCCCCTACCCCGGCGAAAGGCCGTCCGCCGAAAGTATCCGGCTGCTGAGCGAGGAAGCCGAGCTGGTAGATGCCGAAGGCCTTGCCGAAAGGTTGGCTTCCCGCAAACGGGAGGTGCTGGTTCATCTTCACGGCCCTTATTTTCCGAAAGAAGCCTGGCCGGCTATTCTGGGGCATCTGGAAGGCGGAGGCGGGCTGTTGCATGCCGGAGGTGTTCCCTTCCGCCAGCCGGTAAGCCGGAATGGCGGCGGTTGGCGGGTAGAACGGGAACAGCTTGCTTACCACCAGCTGCTCGATATTCATGATGCGCTCAGCGTCGATGTGCAGGCGGTGAAGGAAACCCGGGCGTCGGCCGAGTTTCCGGTGCTGAGCGGCCATGAGGGGCTGTTTGGCCTCATGCCGACCATTGGACTTACCCTGCATCCGACAAAATCAAGCGACATGCCTGCAGAGATGGGGTCCAGCGGACCGATGGACGCCGTCATTTATCCGCTGCTCACCGGGGTGGATGCGGACGGACGGGGGCGCTGCGCCCCCGTTGTTATGCTGGAGCAGTATAAAGGCGTCTATGCGGGAGGCCGCTGGATTCTGATTAACCAGCAGCTGGGCCCGGAATTTTGGGCCGGTGATGGGCCGGCGCTGCTGGGGAAATTGGCGCGGTTTGCCGGACTGGGCGTAACGGAGCTGTGGCTGAAGCCGAATTATGCATCGTTTGAGCCTGGTGAGCAGGCGATGATCACGATTCAGCTGCAGGCGCTGGCCCGGACGGAGACCGCCAGCCGGAAATGGACGTTCTCCGTGGCGGTGTACAAGGACGGGGAGGAGCAGCCCGTATGGACAGCCCGCGCTGAAGCGTCCGCAGGGCGGGAACAGCCTGACCTGCAGTTCGTCAGGCTGCCGGTGAGGGCCGCTATCGAACCCGGCTTGTACCACGTCGTATGTGAAGCCGAATCCGATGCGGGCGAACAGCGGGTCCTGACCCAGGGGTTCTGGGGCATGGACCGGGCGCTGCTGCAGTCCGGCGAACCGCTTAAGGCGGGGCGGGATTATTTTACGCGCGGCGGCAAGCCGGTTCCAATCGTCGGCATGACCTACATGGCGTCGGACGTGGCGCGCAAATTCCTGCATCTGCCGAACGTGCAGCGCTGGGACAGCGATATGGCCGAAATGAGCCGGGCGGGGATCAACCTGATCCGTACCGGGGTCTGGACCGCTTACCGCATGATCATGTTCGCCGACGGCCATGCGGCTGAAGAGGTGATGCGGGCGATTGACGCCTTTATCCTTACCGCTAAAAAACACGGCCTGGAAGTGACCTTCACCTTCTTCTCCTTTGCCCCGGAAACCTGGGAAGGGCTGAACCCTTATTTGGACCCGCGTTCTGTGGAAGCCGAAAAACGGTTTATTGCCTCTATCGTAAGCCGCCATCAAGGAACAGTTAACGTGCATTGGGACCTGATTAACGAGCCGTCCCTGTTTAATCCGAAACGGATCTTTGAAGGGCCGGTGACGGCAGCCGATCCTTTCGAGCGGAAAGCCTGGGGGGAATGGCTGCACCAAAGGTACGAAGGCGATCTGAACCGGCTGCAGGAGTGCTGGAATATGACGCCGGATCAGCTGCCGTCCTTCGCATCGGCACCTGTGCCGAATCCGGACGATACTGCCTACCACAGCGTGCTTCAGCCGAAGAAACGCGGACCGATGCTGGATTACGCGCTGTTCAGCATGGACATGCATAACCGCTGGGCAGGCGAGCTGATCGGCACGATCCGCCGCTCCGATCCGGAGCAGCTGGCGACGGTCGGCCAGGACGAGGGCATCTGCTCGCAGCGCCCGTCACCGTTCTTCTATGCTCCGGCTGTAGACTATACGACGGTGCATTCCTGGTGGCAGATGGACCATCTGGCCTGGGACGGCATTTTTACGAAAACGCCGGATAAGCCGAATCTCGTCCAGGAGACCGGGATCATGCACATCCAGCGCCCGGACGGCATGGCCAAACGGAGCGAGGAGGAGCTGCGCAATATTCTGGAGCGCAAGTATGCGTATGCTTTTTCGACCGGGGCAGCGGGGGCGGTGCAGTGGATCTGGAACATCAACTATTTCATGGATAACGCCAACGAATCCAACATCGGCGCGCTGCGCGCGGACGGCACGCAGAAGCCGGAGGCGGACGTTTCCTACGACTTCGGGCGTTTCATGAAGGAGAACGCAGCTTTGTTTGATGAACGGAAGCTGGAGGACGTAGCGGTCGTTTATCCGTTCTCCAACGATTTTTCAAGCCGTAAGCTGGCTTTTGAAGCGACAACCCGGGCGGTAAGGACCTTAACTTTCGGGTTAAATGTTCATCCGCGCGGCGCTTCCGAATATGATTTGGAGAGCCTGCATCGTCATCCGGCCAAGCTGATCATCGTGCCGAGCGCCCATAACTTTGCGGACGAAGCTTTTGAGGAGCTGGTCACCCTGGCCGAATCCGGCAGCACCGTGCTCTGGACCGGACCGCTGCGGATCGATGCTTATTGGGGGCATAACGCCTCAAGGCTGAAAGACAAAATTGCTGCGGCTCCGCTCGGCAACGTGCTGCGTGAAGAACTGCTGGAGCTTGGCGGCGGACGTTATCCGGTTTCCTTCGGCGAGAAAAAGATCGGCCTGCTGGAGCTGGAAAGGCTCCAGGGGACGGATTCGAATCAGGCGCAGGGAACAGTCACCGTGCCGCTTGGCAAAGGAAAGTGGATCTGGTGCCCGCTGCCGGTGGAACTGAACGAGCGCTGGGAAGCGATTGAAGCCCTGTACGAAGAAGCGCTGTCGGCTGCAGGCCTTTCCCCTGAGCTGGAGTGGCTGAAGGGCGGGGAGCTGGCCGGCATTTACGGGCGGAAGCTCGAATACGGTGACGGAAATCTGTTTGTTTTTGTCTCTGAATATGGAGGGGACGCGGAGATCCGGGTATATGATCCCCAATCGCAGAACGAATACGCCTTCCAGCTTCCGCAGGAGCGTTCCGTACTGTTTGCGACGGATGCCGCAGGGAACGTCACATCGGTTTACCGGCCGGAGCAGGTGAAGATCGAGAGGGCAGAGAAGAAGAAAGAGACAACGCCGGTTTAGCAGCTTTGGTTATTAGTTATGTTGGGTTTGCTTTTTGGGCTTACTTTTTTGGGCTTCTGTGATTCCTTTGAATCAGCAGCCGAATGGATTTTTATCAGGAGAGGGCGGATTGCTGTGGGATTGACGAATAAGATCGGAGTAATTGTCGACAGCTTTGGGCTGGGCATCAGGGACGGGCTGATTAAAGCCAAGGAAATCGGAGCGGACGGGGTCCAGATTTGGGTGACGCAGGGGGAGATGGAGCCGGCTAATATGACCCAGGAGAAGCGGGCGGAGCTGAAAAGATTCGTCCAGGAGCTGGGACTGGATATCTCGGCGCTCTGCGCGGATTTCGGAGGGAACGGCTTTAAAGATCCGGCACAAAACGGCTGGAAAATCGAGAAATCGAAGCGGGCGCTGGATCTTGCCCTGGATCTGGACTGCCGCGTGGTGACGACGCATATCGGCATTGTGCCTGAGGATCCGAAGGACCCGGTTTATGCCGTCCTTCAGGAGGCCTGCAACGAGCTGGCGGCTTATGCGCATTCGCTTGGCGGTTATTTTGCGATTGAAACCGGCCCGGAAACGGCGGAACGTCTGAAAGGGTTCCTGGATTCGCTCGATTCCAAAGGGGTGGCGGTCAACTTTGACCCGGCGAACATGGTTATGGTGACAGGTGACGACCCGGCAAAGGGCGTACATACCCTTAAAGAGTATATCGTGCATACTCACGTGAAGGACGGCGTCCGGCTCAAGGAGGTTAACCCCTACGACGTTTATGGAGCGCTGGACCACACGAAGCTGGATCAGGAGCCCGGGTTTAAAGAGGTGCCGGTCGGCGAAGGCGGGGTTGACTTTGACGCTTATTTCAAGGCTTTGCAGGACATCGGTTATACCGGATATCTGACCGTGGAGCGTGAGGTCGGCGATCAGCCTGAAGCGGATATCAAGCTGGCGGTTGATTTCATCAAACGTTACCGGAGTTAAGTTAAGCTTATAGATGGAATACAGCATTTGATTCAAAAAAAAGGCGGCATCCCGTTTCCAGGTTGCCGCTTGTTTCTATTCAATCAAGTTAAATCTCGTTCCAGAAGCGCCGCAGATTAGCAAGGCCGATTCTTGCCCCGTCCCGGCAGGGCTCCATGCCTTCGAATTCCAGGGAGAGATATCCGTCGTACCCGGACTCCTTAACCAGGCGAAGCGTTTCGCGGATGTTCAGGTCGCCTTGGCCTACAATCGCTCCGCGCAAATATTTGCCGGCTGTAGAGCGGAACCAGCCTTCGCCGGGATCCTGGGAGGCAGGGCGGATGTAAAAGTCTTTGATGTGTACGATAGACGCGTACGGCAGGTTGTTTGGCACGGCCGCCAAAGGATCTTCGTCGGCGCAGACGAAATTGCCGATATCCAGCGTCGTTTTGAAATTGGGTTCGCCAACTGCCTGAACCAGCGTTTGAACCCGGTCGCTCTGCTGGATGAAATAGCCGTGGTTCTCTACGCTGGTCGTAATGCCATACCCGGCTGCGTAGCGGGCGATTTCGCGGCAGGCTCCGGCGAGCCGCTCAACCTGGGCGTTGAAATGGCCGATCGAGACGTCCGGCGAGGAAGCTACGTCATGGCGCATCAGAGAAACGCCAAGTTTGGCGGCGATATCGACCTGCCCTTTGACCCGCTCAATTTCCTTCCGTAACAGTTCATCGTCATCTGTCAGAAAGTTCGCTCCAATGGCATAGTTGGAAAGCTCCAATCCGTTATGCTCGGCCCTGGCACGGATCGTATCAACCAGGCCGGGGTTGTCGGTCAGGCTGTAGCCGAGCGGCACGATTTCGACGTGTTCGCCGCCGATGGAGGCTGTATAGTCGATTACGTCTTCGACGGTCATTTCGCCGGCTTGCAGGGCGCCATAAAGGCTGTAGGTGCTTAAACCGATTTTCATAGATAAACCTCCTTGCCGGTAGCGGCAGATTCATAGACGGCATTCAGGATTTTCATGATTTCAACGCCGTCCTCAACCGGACTCAGCGGCTGTTTATTGTGCTGGACGCAGTCGATGAAATGGGCGATTTCGCTTTCGAAGGCTTTCTCGAACTGGAAGCCGGCGCTGTCCGTTTGCGGCTGGATGTTGAGGATGGTGTTGTTTTTCTCGGTGACGATGCAAACCTCGGGATCGATTTCGAAGCCGCCTTTGTCGCCATACAGCTTCACGATGCCTTCGTTTTGTTTGGCATGGAGAGAGAAACTGACGTCGACCATCAGCGAAGCGCCGTTTTCAAACCGGATCAAGGCGTTGGCCATATCTTCCACATCATTCAGCTCGGCGTTGTAATCAGCAGCCTGATAACGGGACAGATTCTGGATATGAGCCCGGTTGCCCAGCTTGCTGTACGTATTGCCGCTGACCGATTTCACCTTCGGGCGGCCCATCATGTACCAGCAGAGGTCGATGACATGGACACCGATGTCGATCAGCGGCCCGCCGCCGGAACGGCTTTTGTCGCTGAACCAGCCGCCGGGATTGCCCATGCGGCGGATATAGGAGGCTTTCGCATAATAAATTTCGCCGAATTCGCCGTTGTCCGCGAAGGTGCGCAGCATCTGGGCATTCGGATCGTAGCGGCGGACAAAGCCGACCTGCAGCAGCTTGCCGGACTTGCTCACCGCTTCCTGTACCTGAAGGGCTTCTTCCACGGTGCGGCAGAGCGGCTTCTCCACCAGGACATGTTTGCCCGCATTCAGGGCAGCGATGCTGATTTCGGCATGGGAGTTGTTCCAGGTGCAGATGCTGACCGCGTCGATGTCCGGGTCGGCCACCAGCTCGCGGTAGTCGGTATAAACCTTCTTCGCGCCATAAGCTGCGGCTGCGGCATTGGCCCGTTCTTCATTCAGGTCGCATACCGCATAAACCTCCGCTCCCGGGTGAGCGGAATAAGGCTTGAGATGATATTCGGAGATCGAACCTGTGCCGATCACGCCGATTTTGACGATGGACATAAATAACAGCAGCTCCCTTCGATTCCAGAAACTTATCAGATGAACCTTTGAAAATGAGCGGGGCAAAACAGGAAAAACACGCCGTTAAAACGAAATGTTCGCCTGGAAGTCTATTGCCCTGAGCGACATTTAACCGTTCACCTTAGGGTTTCGGATTTATTTGTATTGTTATCGATTTGCGGCTGGAAAGCCATGCACCACCTTGCTGTTTGTTTGAACAAATGTGCGATCAGGGGGAATCAGAGATGAACAAACCAGCGGCCTTGCGTGAACCGATGGATATGCCGGATCCTTATTTTCCGGTCAAGCTGCATACCTGCCGACATGGCAGCTGCGGGCGGGAGATGTTTCCGCCGCATTGGCATGAGCATATGGAAGTGCTTTATTTTACGAAGGGAGAGGCCGTTATAGAATGCAATTCCGTCCCTTTCCGGGTCCGTGAGGGGGATGTGCTGATGCTGAACTGCAACGATCTGCACCAGGGAACCTCCCTTTCGGATGAAGTGGAATATTACGCCCTGATCTCCGACTTGTCCTTGCTGCAAAGCCCTTCGCCGGATGCGATGGAGGTGAAATATATAGCGCCGTTCGTCCAGAACCGGATTCTGTTCCAGCATCTGATCCGGGGCGACGAGTCGGTTACTGGAGTCATGGATGAAATTGTGCGGGAATTTGCGGATCAGCAGATCGGCTATGAGCTGGCGGTTAAATCTTCTATTTTCAAGCTGCTGACCTTGCTGCTGAGAGGCTACACGGCCGAGACGCCGAAGGCGTCCTCCGGCGACAATACCCGCAGGCGGAATTTGGAGCGGTTTGCTCCGATTTTTGAATATATCGAACAGCATTATCTGGAGGAAATCAGCGTCTCGCAGCTGTCCCGGTTCGCAGGTCTGAGCCGATTCCATTTCAGCAGGCTGTTCAGCGAGCTTACGGGACGAACCGTGACGGAATACGTCAACCATATCCGCATTTCGAAGTCGGAATATCTGCTTTGCAACACGGAGATGACGATCTCCGAAATCGCGCTGGCCTCCGGTTACCAGGATATTTCTTATTTCAGCCGGACCTTTAAGAAATTCAAAAGCGTTCCGCCTTCCGAGTTCAGAACGTTTGCTCCTGAAGGATCAGAAAGAGGGCGGCCGTGAAACGGCTCCTTCCCCTGCCGGCCGTCCCGCAGAATCAGGGTCCGCGCTTCGGGCGCAACTCACTGTTTTTCTGGATCGTATTTGCTTTTTTGCTGGCGATCGTGCCGGTGTATGTAGTGGCCATGGCTCTGAACGAATCCGGTTCGCGGAGCGTCAAGAAGGAAATTTCCAGCTCCATGCAGTCGCGGGCCCGGTTTTTTATGGGGACCTTGGAGCAGGAGCTGGGCAACACTGTGCTGCTGATGAACAATTTATCCCAGGACTCCGATTTTCAGAAGCTGGGCACGATCGCCCCGGCGCTAGGGCGGACGGAATATTTTCAGGCCGTGGAACGGGTTCAGGGCAAAATGCGGCTGCTCCAGAGCTCAAATCCTTATATTACGAGCGCCGAGGTTTATATTCCCCAAATCGAAAAAACGATCCGGGGCACGACCTACGTGGAGCCTATGGCTGAGAAACAGATTGAGGCCATTAGGCGGAAGTCGGCCAGCTATCTTTTTACATTCGAGGACAAGCTGCAAATGGGTCTAGTTTATCCGGAATACGGTTCATCCGGCAAATCTCCCAACTTTGCGATTCTGGTCACGCTGGATCGTTACCGGGTGCAGGAGGCGATGAAACAGGCGGTCGGCGGAAGCGGGGGCGCCGTTCTAACAGGGAATATGATTCCCTGGTCCGTGTCCGAAAGCTCTGAACCGGCTGCAGCCGAAATCGGGGACAAGCTGATGGGGCAAATTCAGGCGGGAAGCAGGGACCTGAAGGAGCTTTCGGGGAAAGTGATGCCGGTCAAAGTGAGTGGGACCCGTTATTGGGTGAGCGCCCAGCCATCGGACAAACTGGATGCCATGCTCGTCTTGTATGCGCCGGAGCGTCAGTTCCTGCAGTCGCTGGGCATGTACCGGTTTATCTTTACCGGTTTGTCCATCTTCTCTCTATTGATCGTATTGGCCTTCAGTGTGTGGATCTACAATCGGATTCATCAGCCCCTCAACCGGCTTGTCCGGGCCTTCCGGAGACTGAATATTGAGAACCTGCAGCAGGTGGAGCTCCATCATGGCCATCCGGACGAATTCCATTATCTGTACGAGCACTTTAATGAAATGGTTAAGCGGATGCAGATGCTCATTCAGGAGGTCTACAAGCAGAAGATTCATGCCCAGCGGTCCGAGCTCAAGCAGCTGCAATCGCAGATCAATCCGCATTTTTTGTATAACAGCTTTTTTACGCTGCATCAGATGGCGGAGATGTGGGACATCGACAATCTGGTGTTGTTTACCCGCCATCTGGGCGAATATTTCCGGTTTATTACCCGCAGTGCTTCGGACGAAGTGAAGCTGCAATCTGAGATTCAACACGCCCAATCCTACACGTCCATTCAGACGATCCGGTTTCACAGCTGGATTACGGTAGAGTGGGACCCGATTCCGCCTGGCTGGAGCAATCGTACGCTGCCGCTGTTAACCTTGCAGCCTTTAATCGAAAATGCCTATGAACACGGCTTGAAAAGCAAACAGGGGGACGGGAGAATCGAAATTCGAATGACGGCGGAGGTGGATGGCCTGCGACTGTCCATCGAGGATAACGGCGATGCTTTAACGGATAAACAATTATCCGGCTTAAAGGATAAGCTCCGCGGACCGGAAATGGAAGGAGAGGAAGTTACGGGACTGGTGAATGTACACCGCCGCCTTCAGCTGATGTTCGGCGGGCAGTCCGGACTTCAGTTGACCCGCGGCCTGCTTGGCGGCTTGCGGATCGAAATCATTTTGCCTTTGGAGGAGGAGACCCAGGATGTACCGGTTGCTGATCGTGGATGACGAACCTTTTATTGTGAAAGGGCTTACTTATTTGTGTGAGCACACCAGCCGGCTGGATCTGGAGGTTGAGCAGGCTTACTCCGCCGTTTCGGCCCTGGACAAGCTGGAACGGATGCCGGCTGACATCGTCCTTACGGATATCCGGATGCCGGGTTTAAGCGGATTGGAGCTGCAGAAGGCGATCCGCCAACGCTGGCCGAGGACCAAAGTGATTTTTCTGACCGGCTATGATGATTTTGCTTATATTCAGGAAGCCACCCGGGACGGCAGCGCGGATTATATTTTAAAAACCGAAGGCAATGCGGCCGTGCTGGCTGCCCTCAGGCGGACGATTGTTTTGCTGGAAGAAGAGTTTAATGCCTCCAGGCTGCTGGCGCAGGCGGAAGAGAGGATGGCGCGCACGCTTCCGCTGCTGCAGAGGCAGTTTCTGCTCGACCTGCTGTACGGTCAGGATATTGTTGAAGCCCCTCGCTCTCGCTCCCATTTTGCCGAACTGAAGTTTGAGCTGGACGAGACTGCTCCTTGTCTGCTGGTGCTCTGCAGGATCGACGAAAGCGCGGCCCTGGATCGGGGGATGAAGGCGAGATTCGGGTATGCCCTGGAGCAGCTGGCTCATGAGCTCATAGCGTCTTTTGCCCACATGGCTGCCATAGAATATGAGCCGTTTCGGAACGCCTGGTTCATTCAGGATACAGCTTGGGGCGGCAGTGTGACCGGAGGGAACCCCATGCAAAGCTTTAATCTGATCAAACATGCCTTGGAGCAGGTTCAGAACCGTTCCCGAGGCCTGCTGGGACTTCGGATCTCACTGGCTGTTGCCGGAGATTGGGTCTGCTGGAGGGAAATCCCCGGAAAGTTTGAAGACCTGAAGCTGCTGCTTGGAAGCGGATTGGGCTGCGGCGAAGAGACGCTGCTTGTCGAGCATGAGCCCCGCACCGGCAAAGGGCTGGCGGAACGAAGCAAAGACGCGGCAGTCCGGACCGTAACCAAAAAGGCGGAACTCATGCGCGCATCTCTTGAGCAAAGGGACCGCAGAGCTTTTGAAGAACTGCTGGAGGATTTGACAAGCTCCATATTCGAAGAGAATTCTCCGGCTGGAACGCTGGATAAAATCACTGTCTATTATCAGATCGTTTCGTTGTATTTCCCTTATATTCGCCAGGTTGAAAATGCATTGGATTCGGCCCGGGGCCGGTTTATCGACCTCGGCAGGCTGACCCGGTACGACAGCCATTCCTCATGGAAGGACGCAGCAGCTTATATCAGACAGATGGCGGATTGCATCTTTGAAAGCTTGGAGAACGGAAGAAACGAGCAGCAGCATGAGGTTATCGACAAGGTGAACTTATATATCGAGCAAAATTTATCGGGGGATCTCTCCTTAACACAGATTAGCGACAAGGTGGGCCATAATCCCTCTTATTTATCCAGGCTGTACAAGCAGGTAACCGGACAGGGATTATCTGAAGCGATTACAGCGGCGAGATTGGCGAAAGCCAAGCAGCTGCTGGAGGAAACGACGGATAAAATTCATGAAATCGCAGCCGCAGTCGGTTTTATTTCGCCGCCTTATTTCTATCGTTTCTTCAAGACGGCTACCCATTTGACTCCGCAGGAGTACAGAGAAATCACAAACAAGTAAACAAAAGATAGCAAAGTAAAGAGCTTAAACTAGATAGCTCTTTTTTTGTCCCCTTATACTTTTGTTAAGCCATTGTAAAGTTTTCTTCAGAACTAATGTCAAGTAACGGGTCTCATGCTGGCATGCAGTCCAACCCAATTACAAGGAGGTTAGCGGAATGAAGAGAAAGAAAAAAGGTTTGGCGCTGCTTACGGGTTTGCTGGTGATATCCATGGCGCTAAGCGGATGTGGAAGCGGTAACAGTAACGGGAAAAACAATAGCGCCGCAGGGGAGGCGTCTACTGGCGCAAACACCGCGGCCAGTGAGCCGGGTGATCCATTTGGCGCTTATAATCCGCCAGTAACCCTTTCCGCCGTAAAAATGCTGAGTGAAGAAGTGAAATTCCCGGAAGGGCAGGACATTGAACACAATGTCTGGAGCGACCTGTACAAACAGATGGGTATTGATGTGAAGTATAAATGGACGGTAACAGGGAGCGACCAATACGATTCCAAGCTGAATATCGCCATCGCATCCAAGGATCTGCCCGATTTTATGATGGTCAACGAAACACAGCTCAGACAGCTTGCCGATGCCGGACAGCTGGCTGATTTGACGGAAGCCTTCAACAACTACGCAAGCGACGATCTCAAAGCGGTCATGAAAATTGACGAAAATGCTTTGCCGTCCGCTACCTTTGACGGGAAGCTGCTCGCTATTCCGTCCACCCAGCCGGTGATCGGCGGTTCGGCTCCGCTCTTGTGGGTCCGGGCGGATTGGATGAAGAAGCTCGGCTTGCAGGCGCCAACAACGATGGACGACGTCGTGAAGATGGCCGAAGCTTTCGCTGCAAACGACCCGGACGGCAACGGAAAAGCCGATACTTACGGCCTCGGGCTGACTCAGAAGATCGGGCAGAGCACGGACAGCATCGGCATTTTCAACGGATACGGAGCTTATCCGCAAATCTGGGTGGATGACGGCTCAGGCGGCCTCCAATACGGCAGCATCCAGCCGGAAATGAAAGAGGCGCTGGCTACGCTGCAGAAGATGTATGCAGAGAAGCTGATCGACCCGGAATTCGGCGTGAAGGATACGGTAAAAATGTTCGAAACCATTACCTCCAATAAACTCGGCATGGTGGTGGGGCCAAGCTGGTATCCGGCGTGGCCGTTCTGGGATATGGTGAAAGCCGACCCGTCGGTCGATTGGGTATCTTATCCGATGCCTTCGGTAAAAGGCGGCGAAGCTACCGTCCAAATGCCGTTCTCTGTTTCCCAATATTATGTGTTAAAGAAAGGCTACAGCCATCCCGAGCTGATCGTAAAGCTGGCCAATCTGTATTACCAGAAGCTGTACAGCGATGAAGCCGAATTTGATAAATACGGACAAGTCACCACGGCGACCGATTCGATCGGGGTTAATAAATATTCGCTGGTTGAGGTCGTGAATCCAAATAAGGATTTGATCCGCCAGCAGGAGCTGGAGGAGGCGCTCAAAAGTAAAAGCGACGCCGGCATTTCCAGCTCGGAGACCAAAATCATGTTTAAGGAATTCAAGACGTATCTGGACGGAACCAATCCGGCCGGCTGGTCGGGTTATGCTGCCAACGGTCCGGACGGTGCGATGAAGCAGCTGCGCATTCTGAACGATGCCGGAAAAGTCATCAGCAACGGATTCGTCGGGGCTCCTACAGAAACCATGGCTGAGAAAAAGGTAACGCTCGACAAGCTTGAAATCGAAACGTTCACCAAGATCATCACCGGCGAAGCATCCTTGGATTCCTTCGATTCCTTCGTGAAGAGCTGGAAATCGCTTGGAGGGGACCAGATTACGAAGGAAGTTAACGAATGGAAAACCTCACATTAACTTCTGAGCGGCACAAAGGGGAGGAACCTTCAGGGGTTCCTTCCTCTCCCGGAGAAACGGTCCCTTCGCCGGGCAGAAGGTCCGCTTTGTCGCTGCAGCTGGGAAGGCAGTGGCCGCTGCATCTCATGGTTCTGCCGGCCGTTGTGATTGTGCTGATCTATTGTTATTGGCCGATGGTGGGCATCATTATGGCTTTTCAGAAGTTTGACCCGTTCAAAGGCATGCTCCATTCCAAATGGATTGGACTTGATAATTTCAAGTATGTATTCGCTTTGCCGGATACGCCGCATGTCATCTTCAATACGATCTTTATTGCGGCGATGAAGATCGTTGCCGGGCTGGTCGTACCCATCACGATAGCCCTGCTGCTGAACGAGCTGCGGAGCGAATTGATCAAACGTGGTGTGCAGACGCTGATTTATTTGCCGCATTTCTTGTCATGGGTTATTCTCGGCGGCATTTTCATTGATATTCTGTCGCCGACCACCGGGATTGTTAATCAGCTCCTGGGCCTGTTCGGCATAGAGCCGATCTTTTTCCTGGGCAGCAACGCCTGGTTTCCTTATACGCTTGTTGTGACCGACGTTTGGAAGGAATTCGGGTTCAGCACGATCGTTTATCTGGCGGCCCTGACGTCCATCGACCCTTCGCTGTACGAAGCGGCCACGATGGACGGGGCCAGCCGCTGGAAGCAGACCTGGCACGTCACGCTGCCCGGCATGCTGCCGATCATTATTTTGCTGGCTACACTCAGCCTGGGCAACGTGCTGAATGCCGGCTTTGACCAGGTGTTCAATATGTACAGCCCAACCGTATATGAAAGCGGGGACATTCTCGATACCCTGATCTATCGGATAGGCCTGGAAAATGCGCAATACGGCGTGGCTACGGCAATCGGCCTGTTCAAGTCGGTCGTTTCGCTGATCTTTATCGTCACTTCTTACAGCCTTGCATCCAAATTTGCGAACTATCGAATCTTCTAGCGGAGGAGGTCAAGCCGATGCATCTGATGACACCCGGACGCAAAGTTTTTCTCGTCCTCAATTATACCCTGCTGATCGGGATCGGCCTGCTCTGTCTGCTGCCGATAGTGCATATCCTCGCCGTTTCGCTCAGCTCCAAAGGGGCGGCCACAACGGGAGCGGTAAAGCTTTGGCCCATCGAGTTCACTTGGAGCTCCTACGAATATGTACTGAACCGGCCCCAGTTTCTGGCGTCCATGTGGATCAGCGTTCAGAGGGTGCTCCTGGGAACGGCAATCAGTATGCTGCTTACGCTTCTGACGGCGTATCCGCTGTCCAAGGAATCCTCACAATTCAGATTCCGGACGGGTTACGCGTGGTTTTTTGTCTTCACTACGCTGTTCTCCGGCGGGTTGATTCCCTGGTACGTAACCGTCAGGGATACCGGACTGGTGGATACGTTGTGGGCCTTAATTATTCCCAACGCTGTAGGCGTATTTAACGTTATATTGCTGCTCAACTTCTTTAGGGGTCTGCCGAAGGAATTGGAGGAATCCTGTTTTATAGACGGAGGCAGCTACTGGACCAGCTTGTGGAAAATATACGCCCCGCTGTCTTTGCCTTCCTTGGCCACGGTTACGCTGTTTACGATGGTGGGTCATTGGAACTCCTGGTTTGACGGGCTGATCTTAATGAATTCCCCTGACAACTATCCGCTATCGTCCTATTTGCAGACCGTCATCGTGCAGGAAGACCTGTCGCATATGAATGCGGATCAAGCGGCGGCGATGGCCGACGTGTCCAACCGGACATTCAAGGCTGCCCAAATCTTCGTAGGCTCCCTTCCGATTCTGGTGGTTTATCCTTTCCTGCAGCGATATTTCGTGAAGGGTATAGTGCTGGGGAGCGTGAAGGGATAGAAAGAAATGATGCCTTTTAACAAAGCAGGCAAGCCTTTGGGCGTGCCTGCTTTGTTATCTGCTGTTCAAGTTAGTGTTTTCAATTTCGGAGACTTTAACAGGGAATAGAGGAATGAAATCTCGGCCCAAGCAGCTCAAATCGAACAAACGAAAGTTTATTCTGCCAGCCTGGGCGAATCGGGTCTGCACAGCATGAATCTGCTTGATTCTGCTTGATTCGGGCCTTCTTTTAATAGGATAGGAACGAAATGTAAACTTTCTGCCCCGGGGTCAATTCAGGCTGCCTGCTGACCGATAACAAGAACAGAGGAGGGAGGAAGAAGATGGATATTCCAGCAATGTCTATGTCAATGAGCCAAGCCAAGCTTGCTCAGGCGGTTAGCGTACAAGTGATGTCTATGGCGAAAGACCAGGCCCAAATCCAGGGGCAGAATCTGGTACAAATGATGGAGAAGAGCAGCAACCCCAATCTGGGGAAAAATCTCGATATCTCCATTTAGCAGCCAGAGTTGCCCTTAGTCCGAAACAAGCAGGCATGCCTTCAGGGGCATACCTGCTTTGTTTTTTTGCGAGATATCAGCATATTCCGGGGTCTCGGGAGTCTCAATCCCTCCCGGCCGTGGTGTGAAGCAATCCGGGACGTAATGTGATAAAATAATTAGGTTGCTAGACATTTAACCGCAGAATGCCGATTCGGCTTTGCCTCGCCTGGGAAGAGAACAGGGCAGGCTGCAAGCTTGAAGGGCGATGCTAAACAGATTGCTATAGATGGAGGGG
The DNA here is from genome assembly GCF_001685395.1 of Paenibacillus yonginensis. Lineage (NCBI taxonomy): Bacteria > Bacillati > Bacillota > Bacilli > Caryophanales > Paenibacillaceae > Paenibacillus > Paenibacillus yonginensis. The sequence continues at coordinate 134,240 of NZ_CP014167.1, forward strand.
AATAAGATGCTGCCGATTGATCCGGAGTATATTCAACAGAGAATTGAACAGATGAAAGACCAAGACTTATATATCCATCTTGAGCTGACGAACGGAGCTTATGCGGCGCATAACGATGCGTCCAGACATCCGGCCGCCAACTTTATTAAGAACGCGGTTATTCGCTACGTCCATGGCGGGATTTCCGGTGTCGGCCCTTATTACCGGGTCGGATTGAAGATGGAGCAGGGCTGGATTTATTCCGAAGGTTTGACCCATTATGAAGAGACGGAGAATGACCGGCTTATTCTGGCAGGGCATGACAAGGACGGAAAGCTTGTCGTGGCCTTGCAGATCAGCCCGTACCCTTTTGAATAAAGTCAAGGAATGGAGATGAGGAGATGATCACCGATATGGAACGTTTCGATAATCACCGTGTGCTGGTCGTGCTGCCTCACCCGGACGATGAAAGCTTCGGCGTCTCGGGAAGTTTGGCCAAATACGTGAAGAACGGCTCCCGGGTTACATACGCCTGTTTGACCCTTGGGCAAATGGCACGCAATATGGGCAGCCCTTTATTTGCGAACCGCATTACGCTGCCTGAAATCCGCAAGGAGGAGCTGGCGCAGTCCTGCAGGGCCATCGGCATTCAGGATTTGCGGATGCTTGGCTTCCACGATAAAACGATTGAATTCGAAGAGCGGGAACTGCTGGACGGGGCAATTTCAGCTTTGATCGAAGAGCTTGGCCCAACGGTTATTTATACTTTTTATCCCGGTTACGCGGTTCACCCCGATCATGATGCAACAGGAGCCGCCGTTGTCCGCTGCGTAGAGAACCTGCCGGCCGAAAGAAGACCGGTTGTCCGCGCCATGGCGTTCTCCAGAGGCTGCGAAGACATCATCGGGCCGCCTGACGTCCGGGTGGATGTCAAGGATTTCGTGAAACAGAAAGTGGCCTCGGTGCAGTCGCACAAATCGCAGTTCTGGGTGCCTGAGCTTAAGAAAGCCAGCCAGAAAGAGTTGGAGGACCGTTTCGGCACGGAGCGGTTCTGGACCTTGAAATTCGATTGACTGTTAAGTGCTGATGTTTGACTGTTGACTTGACGGTTGCTTGTAAGGAAATCTTAATAGACTAAAAGCCCGGCACATATCCCTGTACCGGGCTTTTAGTCTATTAAGCGCCTTACTTCGAAATGTCCAAAAATCCTTCCCCAAACACGTCACGCACGTCGTGAATGGTAATAAAGGCCGCCGGATCGACGGCTTTTACAATCTTTTTCAGCGGGGAGACCTCCTGTTTGCTAATGACGATATAAAGGACTTCCTTCGGATTTTTGGTGTAATAGCCATGGCCCGACAGCACGGTAACGCCGCGGTCCATTTGGGTAATGACCCTCTCGGCAATGTCGTCCTGCTTCTCCGAAATGATCGTTACCGCCTTCTTGGGGTTCAGTCCTTCGATGATGAAGTCCATCACTTTCGTACCCACATACAAAATGACGATGGTTAACATCAACTTCTCCGCACCGATAATAAAATAGGAGGAGAAGGCAACGATCAGATCAAAAAACAACAGCGCGTAGCTGATATTCCAATCGAGATATTTATTGGCGATCCGGGCCAGAATCACGGTTCCCGCCGTAGTGCCGCCTACCCGCACGATCAAGCCTATTCCCAGTCCCACCAGCACGCCAGCAAAGATGGCATTAACGGTCAATTCGTTGGATTGAACCCTCCAGTTTGCCGTCAAATGCAGAAACAGGGAATTAAAGGCGACGGCAATGATCGTGTACAGCGTGGTCCGCCGGTCCAGAAATCTGTAGCCGACAATCAGCAGAAACCCGTTGATAACGATATTGACAATAGAAGGCGACCATTGAAACAAATAATATAAAATGATGGTGACCCCGGTTACGCCGCCCTCGCCAAATTCATTTGGGATAACAAACAGGTTGACGGCCAGAGCGAATAAAAAGGCACCTAAAATGATAAACGCGATATCCGCAGCTTTCTTCTTCATAACTTACTCTAATCCTCTCTGCAAGCATGTCTCCATTTACAACCAGATCATCGTATCGACTTCCTTCATCAAAGTCAATACGACTTTGACACTTTACTTTGTTATCTAATTCACTCGGGAAAGAAGATTAAGGGTTTCCTGTCTCAAAAAAATAAGATTGGCGAGACGGCTGGTTCCAGCGCCGGCCAATCATAAAAAAGCACCCGATAGGGTGCCTCTGCAAATGAAATTTAATGAAATTTTATTTGTGCGTAGACGTTAGACTCGCTGGTTTTGAGCTTGTGATACTCATTGCTGTCCGGCTTCTTTGTAGGCTCCGGCCATGATGTCCTCAATTAGAGTAGGGCCGGTTGGTCTCCATCCGAGCAGTTCCCGTGTGCGTTCGCTGGATCCGGTCATGGACAAATTAAAGAAACTGCCGACAAATCCGAAGTGCCCATCGGCATCTTCCTCCGCGATCGAGGCAACCGGAATGTCGAAGGCGCGCCCGATGGCTTCGGCGATCACCCGGGTAGTGATGGCTTCTTCTGCGATTGCATGCAAGCGTGAACCGGCGGGCGCTTTCTCGAGTCCCAGCCGAATGAGACGGGCGGCATCGGATTGGTGTACGGCGGACCAAACGTTGGAACCGTCACCGATGTACCCGGACACGCCTTGCTTGCGCGCAGCGGAAATCAGGAAATGGATGAATCCCCAGTCTCCAGTCCCGTGGACCGATGGGGCAAATCTGGTGATGATAGTCCGCACTCCACGATTGACGTAATCGAGAGCGAGATTCTCGGCGCCTCCCCGATCGGAGTCCGCACCGACAGCCGGCGAAGGATCGGTTTCCAGCACCATCCGGCCCTCAACCAACCCGGAGATGCCATTAGCGACTATAAAAGGCCGGTCGGTACCGGCCAAGGTTTCGGCAAGAGTTTCGACTGCCGCGCGCTCAGCGCGGTCCGACTCTGCCGGATTGGCCCAGTCGTGTTTGTTGGCCAGATGAATGACCGCTTCGGCCCCAGCCGCCCCCCGGCGAAGGGAGTCAAGATCATCAAGATCCCCGCGCAAAGCCGCTGCCCCTTTTGCTTCAAGCAGTGCCGCAGAGGCATCCGACCGAGCTAATCCGACTACCTTGTAGCCGGCTCGCAGCAGTTCATCTACAGTGGCTGATCCAATCCAGCCGGTTGCTCCGGTAACAAATACATTCATGTTTTTACCTCCTTGCAGCCATTCGAATGGCTGCCATTTCTATTTTTTTCGGTCCTCGCATCGCCCGGAATCCAAGCCGACATCAGGGTTGTTTATAGTTTCGAGACACCGTGTAACTTAATATAACAAATACAATACATAGTGTCCAGTAATTTATTTTGAAGAACAAACAGGAAGGGGATCAAGGAGAAATAAGACACTTCGTCCGTCTATGTGTTTGAATGTGGACAATGAGCGTAATGTCCATGTATAGTTGAGGCATGAATATGAATACAGAACATGCTCATGGCGGCCGCCCTCGAAGCGAGGAGGCCAGGGCGGCAATTTTGAATGCGGTCGATGATCTTTTGGTCGAAATCGGCTATGCGGCAATGACGATGAAGGGCATCGCTGAAAGGGCTGGAGTGTCCCGCCAAACCGTTTATCGGTGGTGGTCGCACAAAGCGGAAATTCTATTTGAAGCCAGCGCAGCTGATGCCGAAGAAGAGCTTTCGATTGACCCTGCAGGGGATAAACTTAGCGATCTTACGGCCTATTTGGAAGCGCTTGTCCGCTTTCTTGCACACTCCCCGGCAGGCGCCGCTTATCGGGCGCTTTTGGGCGAAGCGCAGCACGATTCTGCCGTGGCGGAACTTCTATCCGTGAAGGACCTCCTTGGCGATAGCGCCCGGGTTGTGCTTGAGCGTATGTTCGGACAAGATGAGCTTCCGGTCCCGCTTGATCAGGCCACTGCTTTGTTGATCGGACCGAGCTTTTTCTGGATTTTGAGCGGACGCAATCCTGCTCAGCTCGTTCCGCGGAAACTGGCTGCGGACTTCCTTCAAGACCTCCAGTCACGCCAGTCGCCTTGAAACGAAGGTTTGCCCGGAAGCAGCCGGGTCTTACTGGCGAATGGCAGCCAACCGTGCTTGAGGTCATAGGGGCAAGCCCGATAAGCCCCTGAAGCCAAAAAGCGGGATGGAAAACATTATGTTTTCCATTCCGCTTTTGTTGTAGCTTAACTTTGTATTTGCAAATAATCCTGTTGATAAATCGTATGGACTCTTTCCAGGACAGCGTTTGCTTGATCTCTGAATTTTAATTCGGCAATCTGGCCCTTCATCAGAAACACGCCTGTTTCCTCCCGGTGTTCCCCGAAAGCGCCCTCGTACAATCTGCCGGCTCCTTGCGTGGGCGGCGGGAAAAACAGCTTCATCAAAGCTTTAACCAGGAGAGGCAGGCCGGAATTTTTCCCTTTTCTTAACGTATTGTTGCTGCCCGGATCAACGCTGCGGATCTTGATTTGGTCCTTGGCCAGTTGAGGAGCAACAGCTTCTGTCCACAGCGAGAGGGCCAGTTTGGAAGCTGAGTATGGGCCCAGCAGCTTGCGGAACGTTTTGGGGTGCTCCAGGATTTCAAGGTTAAACTTTTTTGTAAAATTCAGTGCTGAAGAGGAAGTGTTGATAACCGTTTTAAAATGGCTGCTTGCGATAAGTTCCTTTAATTCGTTCAACAGGATATAAGGCACAACCGTCATCAGCTCATAATGCAGCTCGCGTCCCTGACTGGAGTAGCTCAGCTCCGAAAAGGAGCCGCCGGCGTTGTTAAATAAGACATCGATCCGCCGCTCTTTTTCTTTGATCGTTTTGATCGTCTTGTGTAAGCCGGCGTAATCGGCAAGATTTGCCGTCTTATAAACCCGCAGCTGCCCTTTTGCGGCCGCTTGCCCGATCTGCTTATCGTCTGACGGAAAGTCGGAGCGGGTCAAAGCAATTACCTGCCAATCCTCCGCCAGCAGCTTTCGGGTTAACTCAAGGCCGATCCCGGCGTTTGCGCCTGTTATCAATGCGATATGTTCACGCGGGTTGTTATTCATTCTAAATCTCCTCCTGTTAGTGGGACATTTCCCTGATAGCGCACATTCTAGAAGCTGGAGCCGACTCCAAGTCAAGGCGCGGGAGGAGAGTTTTTTTCTGAAAGGGTGAAACTTGACCTGGAGCCGGCTCCAAGTTGTATAATGCATTAAACACAATTTTCGGGAGGGAACAGAATGAAAGAAGAACTGGCTTACGGAATAAAGCAGACCTCCAGGCTTACCGGGATTCCTGAAGATACGATCCGTTATTATGAGAAAATATCGCTGCTTCCCCGCATTGAACGCAAAGAGAACGGGCACCGCGTCTACCGGCAGGAGGATATTCAAACGATCCGCCTGTTGTCCTGCCTGAAGAAAACCGGGATGCCGCTCGAAGAAATGCGGCCTTTTCTGGAGGTTTCGGCGAATGCTGACCCGGCGGAGTATCCTGAGCTGGTGGAGCTCCTGAGAGGCCACCGGGAGAATATTGTCAGCCAAATCGCATCCCTGCAGCAGGTAGTCGATTTTATCGATATGAAGCTGGAGGAAGGGAGGTACCGGGGAGACTGTCTTGATGAAACGCTGGCGGAAGAAGGACGGGGAGAGACGGAAAGGGAAGCAAGGTCCATTTCCCCGGTTCAGATGAGCTATTTTCCGGTAACGTCTGCAAAGGACCATGCAATTTAAACGATGAACCCATCAGCGGAATTAAAAAAGAAAGGGACGCGCCAGCTAGGGTTTAGGCATCGTCCCTTAAAAGTTCTAGATTAAGTTAGAGTATAATGATACACCTCAAACGTCTGCAGGGTCGGGCACCAGCGGGACTGCTCAATGACGAGACGAATCCGGCGTGCCGCGACAGGTGGGAAGCGGCAGATATGCTTGTAGCCGATCACCGTACCTTTATAAATCGGCCGCCAGCAGGCTTCTGATTCGTTGGCTCGCGCTCGCTCGCTCTTGGACATCTCATCCGCCGTTGTATCTCTGTTCACATTTCCGACCTCAAGAACTTCCTCGTCCTCTAAAACCTCGATCCGGAAAGCTTCAACCCGCTGCCCTACCGAAATATGCTCCTGCAATACGATCCGGTTAAACGTTTGTGTCCCGCCAAGATCAAATTCCAGTTCAGCCTGCTCGGCTCCTTCGGGTGCCGACCAGTAGGTATCCGCAGCGCTAAAGACCGCCGGGCCACCATGCTCGGCGTCAAGACTGGCGGAGGTTTTGACCGCCGCATTCGCTGCCAGATTGCGGCTGTACAGCCTGCGAATGCGTTCGCCGAGCCCGGCCAGGCTGCGCACATCCTGCTCGTGAATGAGCCCCCGGCGGTCCGGCGGCAGGTTGAGCAGGAAAGCGGAGTTGCCGCCAACCGTCCGCTCGTACAGCTCCATCAGCTCATCCGGCGATTTGACCTTGTCATTCTCCGAAGCATGGTAGAACCAGCCGGGACGGATAGAGGTATTCACTTCGGCCGGATACCATACTAGCGCCTCCGCCTTCTCGATAATGCTGCGGCTGCCAAGATCGTCTTCATCAGAATTGATGCGGGAAGCAAAGATCCCGTCATCCTCGGACTGCGACTTCTCCTGGATTTTCTCGTTATCCTGCAGGCTTGCGGGCACCACGCTCCATTCGGAGGTGCGGGTATGTCCGGCTTCATTGCCGCACCAGCGCACATCCGGCCCACAAACCGATATAACGGCATTCGGCTGATGCTCACGGATCATGGCGTAATAGCGGTCCCAGTCATAGACCTGCCGTTTGCCGTTCGGGCCTTCGCCGCAGGCGCCGTCAAACCAGACGCTGAACAGCTCGCCGTAGCCGGTCAGCAGCTCGGTTAACTGCTTGGCGAAGAAGTTGTTATAGGCATCTGAATCCCCATAGCTCGGCTCGTGCCGGTCCCACGGAGAGAGATAGATGCCGAATTTCAGTCCGGCTTCCCGGCAGGCATCCGATACTTCACGGACCAGATCGCCGTGGCCGCCCCGCCAAGGGCTGTTCTTCACCGAATGCTCGGTTACCGCGCTGGGCCATAAGCAGAAGCCGTCATGGTGTTTGCAGGTCAGGATCAAGGCTTTCATGCCGGCCGATTTGCAGGCCGCCACCCACTGGCGGGCATCCAGCTCAGTCGGTTGAAACAAGACGGGAGACTCGTCGCCGAGTCCCCATTCCCGGTCCGTGAACGTGTTCACGGTGAAGTGGATAAAAGCGTAAAATTCTAGGGACTGCCAGGCCAGCTGGCGCGGAGCCGGCTTGACCCGGGCAGCTTCCCGAATAGAAATGGCCATGGTTTTGTCTTCCTTTAGCAAGTTATTAACTTTCGCAACCCGATGTATCTATCTTGTTCTGCTGCTTATTCTTAATGGTTGAATTTCAATTTCCCGTTATACAGCTGTGTAACCTGCTCATCCGTCAGAGCGCCGCTGAGGATGAGGACTTCGTCCATCAGGCCGTAATAAGGATTTTTGCCTTCGGCCGCCGTAGACTGATTGCCGAGCAGCAGCGGTTTGTTATTGGCAAACAAGTCAGCGCCTTCCTTAGACACGGGCATGGACATGACGAGTTCGCCGTTGATATAAATCTTATACGTGTGACGGTCATAAGACTGTACGACCTGGCTCCATTTTCCCGCCGGGACGGTCAGATCGGAGCTCGGGCCAAGCGTTGTCGGATACCAGCGGGCGCCTTTAGTTCCGTCTTGGTCCGCCAGGATGAACGGATTCTGGAAGCCGCCGGCCGGGGCGTCGGTCAGCAGCGTGGCGCTGTACATTTCATTGGCATTGTCACCTTTGGAATACAGCACCTCGGCACCGTTCGCCGCTGGAGCGGACAATCCGTAATCATCCGGTTTGACCCACATCGAAATCGTATATGAGCTTCGTTTCAACTGTTCACTATCCGGAATGGAAATGTAGCTGTCCGGCGCTGAACCGTTATTACCGAAGCGGAGCGCACGTCCCTTGTAGCTGTCATTATTAATAATATCGACCGAAGCCGATTTGGTGGCGTTCAGTCCGCTCCCTGAGCTGTCCTTCACCTCGCTGCTGTTGCTGCGGACATTGTCAAAGGTGTAATGGGCAACCACGTCCACTTGTGCCGGTTCTGGCTGTTCCGGGGCTGTGCCGGCTGGATCGCCTTTAGCTCCAGGATCGTTATATACGGCGATTTCAGCGAGAGAAGGGGCATTGGCCGCTTGATGCAGGGTCATTCTGATTTGGCTTGCGGTCACCGGTTCAAATACCGCGGTATGACTGGCGCCGATGCCATAACCCTCATAAAAAGACACCCAGTCCGTTCCATTCCAGTAGTCATAGCTGTAGGAGCCGACGGCAGGCTGGAAGGGGCGGTAATTGCCCGTCTCCGGCGGAGTGGTCACATACTCCTCTGCTTTGATGGAGTTAAAGGTGGATTCCTCTCCTAAATCAATCGTAATCGACTGCTCCTTATTTGTGCTTGACGTCCAATACGTGCTCGGCAGGCCGTCCGTGATGGAACCGGCTGCGTAAGGCGTTGTGCTCGTAAAGTCGGTGGTCACCTTTTTTCCCAAAGCCAGGTTCACGATTTCCGGCGGATTCTCCGGCGTAACCCGGTCTCCCTGCTGCACTTCCTGTATGCCGATGTCCGGCGCTTCTCCATAATAAAGCGGATTTCCGTAGAAATCCTTGTCGCCGAGCTGCGGCACGTAGATGCCGGCGTCAACCAGCGGCGAGCTTTCCTGCAGCTTGTAGCCGTCCCAGACGGTCGCGCCGCTCAGCACCCCGTTTGGACCAGCGCTAGGCGCCTGGCCGGGGTTCACAAAACCGGGATCGGCGGTGATTTTATGCGGATCCTCCGGTAGGCCGGTAGCCGTAAATCCGTTAGCCGAATAGAACACGTTATGGCTGAATTTGCCCGTGCCGTAATCATCTGGGGAAGCAGCCCAGGTAGACGGCGATGGACCGGTTTTGTCGTAGAACACATTGTTGTAGAAATAATACGGCACTTGATTGAAATAAGCCCCGATGTCATCGTTCCGGTTGGTGAATGCGGTTTTTTGGCCATCATAGATAAACACGTTGTTCAGGAAATAGGCAGGTGAAGAGTCCGGTCCGAACCAGCCAAACTTGATCAGGTATTCACCGTCATCGTCGCTGATATTATAGCGGGCGATGTTGTTGGCGCTGCGGCCCAGATAAGACATCCAGCCCATCGGGTTGTCATGCGTGTAGTTGTATTGATAAACGATATTGATGTTCGGGGAATCAAAGTCAAAAGCGGTGCCATCCCCGTTGGTGGCGTCCGTGGTGGTTGGACCGCCGTATACCTCGTTGTTCTGGAACACAACGTTCCAGGATTTCCAAGGGTAAATACCCGCAGCCTGAGCGTTATAACGTTTCATCCAGCCGTCCAGCACGTTGTATTCGACTACGGCGTCTTTGGCGTCGCACAGGTCGATGCCGCCTTGGGCGATGTCCTGCAAATAGTTGTGTCCGATATAAATGTTTGTCTGCCACAGGCCGTATCCGCCGATTTCGTCCTGGAAGTCGGTTTTGGTCGTGTAGTTGAAGTTGGCGATGCCAAGCAGATCGACATGTTTGATAAAGTTGCGTTCAATGCGGACGTCGTCAAACGTCATGTTTGGCTTCAGGGAACCGATCACGTAGAACATGATCCCGCCGTTAAACGAGGCGTTCTTATATTCGTTGGGCCATTCGTCAGGGCTGTCTACATCATGAATGTAGCAGTCGCTGATGTAGATATGGTGCATGACGCTATTGCCGCCGTCAGGCACTTTATCGGTGTCCAGCACGACCAGAATGCCGTCGCGGATGTTCGAGGGTTCGCCGTTCTTGTAAGTCGTTGCGACCAGGTCGGTATCAAAGTCGTCGTCGTTGGTTACTTCCAGGTGGCGGATCTCCCAATATTCCTGGTTCTGCAGAAAAACAGCCCCGGTCTGGTGGTAAGGACGCTCCACACCGCCGCCGTTGATCACCGGCAGATCGCCTTCGCCGTACCGGTCGATAAGAATCGGCGCCCCTTCGGTGCCGGAGCCTTTCGGCCACAGCTGGCCGTTCCATACGCCGCCGGATTTGAACAGCAGGGCGTCGCCCGGCGAGAAGGTGGTGGCGTTGATTTTATCGAGGGATTTCCAGGCTTGGTCCGGACTGGTTCCGGTATTGGCATCGCTGCCTGCCGCAGAGTCCACATAATAGATGGTTCCCTTCACGTCCGGAATGCCGGCAGACGCAGAGGCGGAGGAGGCTGTTCCGGTCGATCCGGGTGTTCCTGCCGCCGCCGTTTCGACTGCAGCTGTCTCGGCAGCATAAGCGGCAGAATAAGCGGCAGATCCGCTGGAAGCGGAAATGCTCCACAGAGGGGTTAAAGCCATCAGCATGGACAGGAATAAATAACCAGTTTTCTTCAAATTCGTCCGCTCCTTCTTTTTCAAGAGTAAAAAAGATATAAGGATGGTCAGCGTACTTCTGAATTCACCGTTATTTCGTCATAAGCGATTTGTGATAAGAGATTCGTCATAAAGAGATTGCGTCGTAAGAGGTTGGCTGAATGTTCACTTTCGCGGCTTGTACGGCAGAACGGATATAAGCATCGAAATGGTCGCGGAGCAGCTGCTCCTGAATTTGATCCTGCACTTCCTCCAAAGGAGTGGGCTGGTTTCTCCGTACGGAATCCAATTGCAGCAGGATATAGCTTGAGCCGTCGTCCAAGACGGAGGAATGGTGGCCAGGCTGCAGGTTGGCTGCGGCGGAAGTGAAAAGGTCGTGGGTCTGAAAAATAATCCCGCTCCCGCCGGAGCCGCTTTCCGGAACGGGGGCAGACGGATCGGAGCTGCCGCTGGCTTCGCTCGCGCTCGCCGCCTTAAGCGTCTGCTTGCTGAAGGCAGCGTCTTTGGCCTGCAAAGCTGCTTCTGCCGGGGATTTACCTGCATCCAGAAACTGTAGGACCCGGTTTGCCTCCTGCCAAGCAGATGTTTTGTCCGCTTCCCCGTAAGGAATGCTGATCAACTGAACAGCATATTCATCCCGGCTTTGAAACAGCTGCGGGTGAGCATCATAATAAGCTTTAATGTCTTGTTCCGCCGGCTTCAGCCTGCTTGCTCCAAGCTTCTCCTGAAGCTGCTGCTTCAGATGGCTCATGTAGTAATCGTAATATTGGTCAAGTGTAAAAGAAGCCAAGCCGTAGACAGGCTGCTTGGTCTGCAGATTCTGGCTGCGCTGCCGGTTCAGCGTCTGCCAGTCGGCCAGAAGGCGGGAGAAGGAGATATCGCCGATCAGGCCCTGCTCCCGGGCCAGCCGCTGAATAGTTTTGCTTTCGGCGGCGGCTTTGTCGGTCCGCTGCTTCAAGGCCTGCAGCGGGGTCTCCCCGCCGAAGTCATGGGTCCAGTAATCCGGCTGGTCTTCAGCGCCGTATTTGGCGTTGAAGGCATTGGTCACCGCGCTTTTCTCGCGGTTCATCAGCAGCCGGTATTCCTGAGCCGTGACCGGCTCGCCGTCCACCGTCAGAATGACGGCGTCTTCGCCAGGGGCAGCCGCTGCGGCTCCGGCGGGTTTTTCGCTGCTGGCCCAGCCGGTCAGCGCGGGGGATAAGGCCGCTGCTGTACCGCCGGCAGCAGCGAGCAGAATGACGGCGGCGGCCAGCATCAGCCGCCGCTTGCCGCGCCGGGAATTTCGATTCAGGTTCATGCCGGGCACCTCCTGAAGCTGTGGTTTCAGTTCACTTTAATCGGCAATCTGCAATCTGCAATCTGCAATCGGTTGCCGGGCGGCTAACCTAGATCCGGCTGATCCGCCAAGCGGACCTCAGGCCGCGCGCAGCCGTGCAGTTCAAAGACGACAAGCTCATTGCGCCCTTTCTTCAGCAGGGGGGCGGGGATGTACAAGGTCCGCTGCGGTCCCGCGTTCCAGTAACGGCCGAGATTAAAGCCGTTCACGTAGGCGACGCCTTTCGTCCAGCCGTCCAGCCGCAGGAAGGTATCGGCCTTCTCCTGAACTTCGAAGGTGCCGCGGTAAAACGCCGGCCGCTCCGCCGTCCCCCCGATCTCGCTGCCTGCGCCTTGATCGGCGGCAGTATCGTTGCCCGGAACCGGCGCAAATTCCAGCTTGCCCAGCGATGCATATTCCAGCGGCAGCGGATGGATCGTCCAGCCATACAGGAATTGGTTGCCGTGGCGAACCCCTTCCGTGATGCCCTTCGGGTCTCGCAGCAGCGGCCCGTAGTTGATGCGGCCCATATTTTCCACGAGAATATCGAGCTTGAGTCCCTCAGGCGGAACAGACAGCGGCAGTGCTGACGGTGACCAGCGTTCGATCGTGCCTAAATAACGCCCGTTGCCGTATACAAGGGCCCGGTCGCTGACCTGCTGAAGCACAAGCTCCATTTCTTGGCGGGGGCCGGGGATCGTCGTGGAATACAGGATAAATCCGTACGTCTGTCCCAGCTTCTCCATCGGCTCCGGCGAAGAGCGGTACACGGGGGAGGACAGCTCCTCCAGCGAGTCAAACAGCGCAGCGCTTTCCGTCAAAGCCACCTGCCCGTAATCCGCAGTAGGAATCGGGTCGGGCAGCGAAAGAGGAGGAAGCTCTGCAAACCGCGTTATGACTTCACGGACCGCAAAATATTTGTCCGTCGGCACCCCGTGTTCGCTCAGCAGCGCATTATAGTCGTAGCTGCCGACGGTCGGCTCATAGGCGTTGATATGATTGGCCCCGTTATAGAAGCCAAAATTGGTGCCGCCGTGGAACATATACAGATTAAAGGAAGCTCCGCTTTCCAGAATGTCGGCAATGGTCTGGGCCGTATCATCCGCGGTCCGCGTATGGTGCTCCTCCATCCAGTGGTCGAACCAGCCGTTCCAGAATTCCATCACCATCAAGGGAGCATCCGGCTGATATTCGCGCAGCTTGGCGAAAGCTTCCTTCGGATGGGAGCCGAAGTTTACCGTAGCCAGCACGCCTGGAATTGTGCCGCCCTGGAGCATAAAGTCCTCGGGACCGTCGGACGTGAACAGCAGCACGTCGATGCCGCGCTCCTGCATCGCTTTCTTGACGGCCTGCAAATACGCTTTGTCGTTGCCGTAGCTGCCGTATTCGTTTTCAATTTGCATCGCGATAATCGGCCCGCCGTTTGTGCACTGCAGGGGACGCAGCAGCGGAAGCAGCACATCGTAATAAGCCTCCACTTTGCTCAGGTAAACCGGATCGTTCGAGCGCAGCCGCACATTGGAATCGGCCAGCAGCCAGGCCGGAAGGCCGCCGAACTCCCACTCGGCGCAGATGTAAGGACTTGGCCTTACAATGACATGCAGGCCCAGCTCCCCGGCCAGAGTAAGGAAAGACACCACATCGGCCATACCTTCAAAGTTAAACGTTCCTTCCTTAGGCTCGTGCAGATTCCAAGGGATATAGGTTTCCACCGTGTTCAACCCGCAGGCCTTCAGCTTGAGCAGGCGGTCCCGCCAGTAATCCGGAACGACCCGAAAATAGTGGAGCGCGCCGGACATAATCCGCACGGGCTCCCCGTTCCAAACAAAATCGTTGTTCTGTACGCCAAAAGTAAAAGAATTCACCACTTAACCCTCCCGATCGTTTCTGAAGACGGGTGCCCCGCCGTATTTTGCTGCAAGCTCTGATTTCGGTATCCCGGCCTGAATTCCTTGTTTAAGAAGTGTTTAAGTCTCCCGGAGAATCCAATTTCAAGGCCGCTTTGGCTGGCGATCAGCCCTTCACGCCGCCCATCATCATGCCGTCGGTGAGCCGTTTTTGCAGCAGGGCATAAATAATAATGGTCGGGATGAGGACGATCACAAGTCCCGCGAACAGCGAACCCCAGTCGGTTGCGTACTGCTGGATTTGCATCAGATTGGACAGGCCGATCGGGATCGTTTTTTTCTCATCGCTTGTAATCAAAGTCAAGGCCAGCACGTATTCGTTCCAGAAATCAAAGAACCCAAACACAATTAAGGTGACGATGGCAGGGCGGGTGATCGGTAAAATAATCCGGAACAAGGTGCTGGTATACCCGCACCCGTCGATCAACGCGGCTTCCTCGAAGTCCTTCGGAATGCTCTTCATGAACCCGATCATCAGGTACACGGAGAAAGGCAGACTGCCGGTTGCATATACAGCGCTCAGCCAGAAACGGTTGTCGAGCATATGCAGATTGTTCATCAGGATAAAAAGCGGCACGATGATGTATACGCCGCCAATAAACAGACCGGCCATGTAGACGTTGGTTGTTAGGGTTTTTCCCCTGAAGTTCATCCGCCCAAGCGCATAAGCCGTCGGCAGGGCTGCTGCGAGCAGGATCACCATCGACATGGCGACCACCAGCACGGAGTTCAGCATATAATCACCGATGCGGGCTGTCGTAAAGGCATTTACGTAGTTGGACCAGTTGAAATGCTTGGGCAGCGTCCAGGGGTTCTCCATCACCTCCTCATTGGTTTTCAAGGATGCCAGCACGTTCCACACCAGCGGGTACACGACAATCAGGGCCTGGATAATGAGCAGGAGGCGAAGGAGCAGCCTTCCCAGCCAGGCGAAGGGTTGTCTGCCGGTGTGCGGCATGGTTTGCGGCGGATGGGAGGAGCGGGCAGGTTGGGCACTGGCGTTAGCGGCCATCTTAGTTGTTCCCCCTTTCCGTTAGTCGGTTGCTCAGCAGGGCGAGCAGGAATGAGACGATAAACACGAACACGCCGACGGCCATCGCGTAACCGAAATTGGAGTTGGCGAAAGCCTGGCTGTACAGATAAGTCATCACCACTTCGGAATGGCGGTCCGGTCCTCCGGCCGTCATGATTGAAACGATAACGAAGCTGATGGTTAAGACGCCGTTGATGCTGAAGATGATGGTAATCCGGATGATCTCCCACAGCATAGGGACTGTAATATGGAAAAATTGCCGGACCGGCGTCGCCCCGTCGATGCTCGCCGCTTCGTACAGTTCGGGCGAGATGCCGTCGATGCCGGCCATATACATAACCATGTAATAACCGGCGGCCTGCCAGATCATCGTAACGGCCAACGCCCACAGGACGGTGCGGGCATCACCCAGCCAGGCCAGCGCCCATTTGCCGAGACCGATGCTCTCCAGCCCGGCATTCAGGAAGCCGATGGTCGGGTGGTAAATGAACGACCAGAGGATCGCGATGACGACAAAGGACAGGATGCTCGGGAAAAAGAACACAGTCCGGTACAAGGAACGTTCCCGGAGCTTCGAGCGGGTCAGAATCGAGGCGTTGACCAAAGCGATAAACAAGGTGATTACCGGGACGACCAGCATCAGGAAACCCGTGTTGCGAAGCGAAAGCAGGAATACATCATCGTGAAAAAGGTCGGTGAAGTTTCTCAGGCCAACCCACTGGGGTTTGTCGCCGATTCCCGTCCATAAATAAAAGGATTTCTGAAACACCTCAATGGTGGGGTGAATTTTGAACAAAGCCATCAGCACGAGTCCGGGCAGCAGACAGAATAGAAGGAACCAGCTGCGTTTGGCTTTCATGGACATGGGGGTTCACCTCCTAAAGGACTATTGAGCTGGGTGGTTCAGGGAGCAGAACGTTGTACATGCGGTGCTTTCATGCAGGTGATTCCGATGAAGCTGCTGCAAGGTTGCCGCTGCAATGAGGCCGCTGCGATGTCGAATGTTCTTCCGATCGCTGTTCCTCCCGGATTTCTTTAACTAGGTTAAGAAGGATGAAATCCGGGAGCCCGCCTATGCTTCCGAGGCAGCTTTCCTTTGGAAAGCTTTTATGCGGACGCTCACGCTTCTCCAGAATCACTTGCCCTCTCCGCTGAGCAGCTTGGCGCACTCCATATGGAGTGCCCGGCTAAGCAAGAAGGCCGCTCAAAATGTCATTTACATCGCTGAATTTGTAATAGGGTAAAAGGTTGAGCGTGTTAAAGGCCACGCTCTCCGGCAATTTGATGCCGGCTTTCCGGCACCGGAAGCGAGTTTTTCTCAGCGCCTTAATTCCCGTTCTGCTCAAGCTCCTTGTTTAGATCGTTATACAGCTTGGTGAGCTTGCTGCTGTAATCGTCGAGGCTCATCTGTTTGTTCATGATGGAAGAGATCGGTTTGTAGACTTCGTCGCTCGGGTTGTATTTGCTGCCTTTGGCAACGGACTTGAAGCTGCCGTTAACGGCGACCATGCCGCTGTCCACGGCTTTATAGACGTTATAAGTGGTTTCGGAGATGTAAGGTTTGGCCAGGTCGGGCGCGCCTTTGATGGCCAGCACGGCTTTTGATTTCTCAGCGTTCAGCTTTACGCTTTCGTCGGTGTAGAGGTAGCGCAGGAAGGCTTTGGCCAGCTCGATATTTTTGGCTTTGGCCGGGATGACAACCTGCTCGACGCTGGTCAAAGCGCTTACCGGATCGCCGACCTTAAAGGTCGGTACGCCGAGGAAACCGAACTGGAAGCCGACCTCGCGAGGCGCATCCTTCATTTCATCCTCAAACCAGGTGCCGTTCGGAATGAACATCGCTTTGCCCTGCAGGAAGGCCGTTTGCGCCTGGGTGTGGTTCAGGGCGACGGTGCCTTTCATCAGGCCGTTGTCCGTAGTGGCGATTTTTTCGATAATGCCCCAAACCTGCTTGAAGCTGTCGCTGGTCCAGAAGGCCGGGTCGTAATCAAAGAACTGGTTCAAAGCGTCCTGGCCGCCGACATTGTAGATGGAAGGCACAATCATTTCCTCGAGATAACCCGGGTAAAGGCCTTGGTAGGTGAACAGCGCCCGGCCGTTTTCTTTGGCGGCGTCGTTCAGGGCAAACAATTCATCCCACGTTTTGGGAACCTGAATGCCTTTGCTGTCAAACAGGCTTTTGTTGTACCAGAGGCCCATAACGCCGAAATTGAAAGGGGCCAGATACACTTTGCCGTCCCCGTAAGGGGACATGGCCCGGGACTCCAGGACGCCTGGTAAAATTTTATCTTTCAGCGCGCCCGATCCGCTTTCGTCTTGGCCGTCAAAGACGTCCGTCAAATCCTCGAGGGCATGATCTTTGATCAGGCCGTCAAGAATCGGGGTGTTGTCGCTGCCCGCGATATACATCAGGTCAGGCGGATTGCCGGCGACGATCTTCGGCCGGACCAGCTCGGCGATTTTTGGACTCGCTGTAATGTTGATTTTGGTGCCGGGGTAAGCTTTCATAAAGTCATCTGCGATCGTATCCCAATATTCGCGGCCGTAACCGCCCTGGAAGACGGCGATGTTCAGCTCGGGGTCGGCAAAACCGCTCGTATTGGATGATGCGGAGCTCGCCCCCGCATTGCCGCTTGCGTTATTGGCGCTGCCTCCGTTGCTGCCGCAGCCGGCCAGCACAAGAATGGCCGACGCTACAACGCCAAAGGTTTTGAATCGTGTCTTTAAGCTCATGGAATGACCTCCCCTGAAAAATATGTGTTCATTATATAGGCGGAACGCCGATCGCCAAATGTACAAAACAGCGGAATCAACTGGACGATCTTTTGGAATTTTACATAGCTTTAACAAAAAGCTGGACGATTTTAGGGTCAGGCTAAAAATCGTCCAGCTTTGTTTAAAAGATTAACTTTCGATGTCAGCTGCTTCCCAAACCAAGCTGGGAAGAAGGCAGCAAGCAGCAGAAGGCCGGAAGCCTGAAGCGGCTTCCGGCCGGATCTCATCAAACGGAGTCAGGAGGTTTGCGGTTTGATTTTTTTTGGAGAGATGCCGAATTTGCGTTTGAACAGCCGGTTGAAATAATAAGGATCATGAATGCCGACCTCCGCAGCCGCCTCTTTGACCAAATAACGGCCCGTGGCGAGCAGCTCATACGCTTTGGCCATTCGGAACTCGTTCAGATAGGTCAGAATGCTTTGTCCGGTTTCCGTCTTGAACAGCTGGCATAAATAAGCTTCAGACAGATTCACGTACGCAGCAACTTCCGGCAAGACGATCCGCTCGGCATAATGCTGATGCAAATAGTCAAGCACATGGGCAATCTCGGGCCGCAGGGAGGCGGAACGCAGGGACAAAGAAGGCCCAGGCATTGGGATCTTCAAAGGAGCCCTGTCGTTGATTGCGCTTTCATTGCTCAGTTCCCTTGGCGGTTCGATTTCCGGCCAGAGGGGAACGGACGGCGCGCTAACCGACGCTGCGCTGGAAGCGGGCCAAACGACGGGGAAACTCCGGGCTTCGGCAAGCAGCCGGGATTTGAGGCTTCTGCACTGCCGGAGCTGCTGGACAAGCTCCTGAATCGTATCGGCTCCGTCCGTATAAACCATCCCGGTTTGAAGGTTGTAATACATATGGGTAAGGCTGGCGATCCGATTGGCCAAATGCTCCGGCACAATCAATTCCCCGGCCTCGCCCCCCTGACTGCCGGTCACTGCCAGCAGCCACTCGCCTAACCCCAGCTTAATGGCCGCTTTGCAGGCAGAGCCGGGACAGAGCTCGCCGAGCAGGCTGACCCAGGCCGGTTCAAGGCGGCTGGCCTCCTCACGGGACAGGGAAGGGGCTGGTGCGGCAACGGCGAGAAAGAGCAGCACCTGTTCGCCGGGCCTGCAGCCTGGCGGAGAGGGGGCAGGTCCTCCCGCCGCGGGAGAACGCAGCGGGCTCCCCTCGGCTTCTCCGGCGGCCTGGGCGACCTTTTGCAGCCAATCCGGAAACAAAGCGCGATTGGCTTCATAGGTTTCATTGGCTTCATAGGCTGCAGTCGCCGCAGCGGCATAACCCAGGCCTTCTGCCGGTCCTGCCGATCCAGCGGCTCCAGTCGAACCGGATGTTCCAACTAAACCGGCTGTCCCCGCTGCCCCGGTTGAGCCAACGGATTCCATTGAATCCGCCGCCCACCCGGCTGCAGCGGCTGAACCTGCTACCAGGTTGTCTTCCCGGTTTGCCTGATATCCGCCTCTGCTGGCAGATCCGGCCCGGCTGGGCATGTGCACTTTGTTGTCCAGCTTATCGGCGATTTCATGCAGTACCTCCATAAAGTTGTCCTTCTCCAGCGAAAGCTTGAGCATATAGTCATAGGCTCCCTGCTTCAGCGCTTCCCGGACAAGCTCAAAATCATTATAATTGCTGAGGACCAGCACTTCTCCGTCAAAGGGAATGTGTTTAAGCTGCTTGATCAGCTGCAGACCGTCCATGTCAGGCATTTTGATATCGGTAATGATGATGTCAACGCCGGAAGGTCCGGCCTGCCTGACCGCATCCAGCGCGGCCTGTCCGCTGGCGCAGGAGCCGGCGTGCACAAAGCGCCCGGTCTCCCAGCGGATCAGGGTTTGGACGGCATGCCGAACAATCAGTTCATCGTCTACAATCAGCACTCTATACATATGCTTTGTCCTCCTCTTGAACGTAATGTAACGGTAAAGTCAATACGGTCGTTGTGCCCTGTCCGGGCGCGCTTTCCGTACGAAGCCCGTAGGCAGCGCCGTAATGCAGCTGGATTCTTTCGTGCACGTTATGAATGCCGATGCCGGACAGGCGGCTGCCGGCGTGGTCTTTATGCTCCAGCTCGGCGGGATCAAACCCTTTGCCGTCGTCGCTCAGCGTCAGGATGAGATGGCCGTGACGAAAGGCAAAGCTTACGCAGATATGAATCCGTTTATGGTTGGCAGCGCCGTGAAGAATCGAGTTCTCGACAATCGGCTGCAAAATAAACTTCGGAACGATAACATCCTCGTCCGGCTCTACAGGCTGACATTCCAGCTCAAACGAATCCCCGTACCGGATGCGCTGAATGTTGGCATAATGGCGCAGATTCGCCATTTCTTTGCTTAAAGGAATCAATTCCTCACGGTCAAGGATCGTATTGCGCAGCAGCTCAGATAAAGAGCCGATCCCCTGGGTCAGCGATTCGTTGCCGCTCAGCATAGCGCTCCACTTCAGGGAATTAAGCGTATTAAACAGAAAATGAGGGTTGATCTGGGCTTGAAGCATTTTGAGCTCGGCATCGCGTTTGGCCTGCTGCTCCAGCTGGACCTGCCGGATCAGCAGCTTCAGCTCGGTCACCATATCGTGAATGGTGATCGTCAGCTGCTGCATTTCATCCGGCGGGGCTACCGGCTTCGGTATCGGATCGAACCGCCCTTTATGAATCCGTTTGGCATACCGCAGCAAAGAGCGGAGCGGCGAATTGATGCTGTCATAGATCCAGAGCCCGATAACGCTGGACAGGATCAAGGTGAGCAGGCAGAGCAGCACGATGTTTCCGCGCAGGTCGCCCAGCTCGGAAATGATATAAGAATGAGGAATCAAGCCGATCAAATACCAATTGGCTGCATCTATAAACGTGCTGCTAACCAAATACTGCTTGGACCAAATTTTGGTCTGGAAAGATTCAAGCCTGCCGGCTTCGTGCTGCGCCTCGATCCGCCGCGTTAAATCGGCTTGGTTCAGACTGCCCTGGGGGAGCGAAGAGCTGCTGGAAGAGAGGGTAACGCCGCTCCGGTCAGTGATATAGACGCTGCTGTCCTTGCCCAAATCGACCGATTGGAACATGTTGCGGGCGAACACTTTTTCATCCATAGCGATGACCAGATACCCGATTTGCAGATTAAGATTTTCGGCGGAATAAATTTTGCGGCTGAGCGCAATGACGGTAGACCCGCGGTTGGAACGGAGATATGACCAGTAGGCGTTGCGGGGAGCGCCTTCCGTCTGTTGGACCATGCTGCTGAGCTGGTTATCCGGGTACCATTGGTATCCGAGATCAAAGAACGTCTCGCCGTCGTTCGTCATAATTACGATGTTGGACAAATTGCTGAAGCTGAAGAACTGCGGACCAAGCTCGTTTCGGATCCGGGTCTGCAGCGTATTTTTATCAAAGTCGCTTAAAGAGGAGTAACGGGTAAGCCCGTATTGGATGGAATCGTTAATAATAATATTTTCGCTGAGAGTTTCGTATTGGCCCAGCTCGCGGGAAATGTTGCGGGTAAGCTCCGTTAACGTTTGACTGGAATAAGCACTTATTTTATCCGTAATGGAAGCCTCATAGATTTGATTGGAGTAGAAGGCTACAATCGCGACCGGCAGCAGGGAAGTGATAAGGAATGCCGTAAGCAGCCGGTTCTTGATAGAAAGGCGGCGCAGCAGGAAAGAGGTCTTCTTGTACAAGGGAGAGCGGAATCCGGAATCCAAGACTGAGCACCTTCTTCGTCATCTTTTGTACCATGATAGCAGAATCTGGCGAACTGGCAACTGTACAGGTCAGGATAGTTTGCCAGGCAAGTTGACAGAAATATCTAATTGATGCTATATAAAAAGAGGATTAGCACTCTTGTTAATCGAGTGCTAAAGAGATTTCAACCCACATTCTATCCGAGCTTGAAAGGAGAACCATTCATGGCAAAGATGCAATTTAAGGCCGAGTCCAAACGTTTGCTGGACATGATGATTCACTCCATCTACACGCAAAAGGAAATTTTTCTGCGCGAGCTGATCTCCAACAGCAGCGATGCGATCGACAAAATTTACTACAGAGCTTTAACCGACGAGAACCTGACCTTCAACAAAGAAGATTATTATATTAAAGTGTCCGTGGATAAAGACAGCAGAACGCTCAAGCTGTCCGATACCGGGATCGGCATGACGCGCGAGGAGCTGGAGAACAACCTGGGCGTCATTGCCAAAAGCGGTTCCCTGGCCTTCAAGAACGAAAACGAAGCGAAAGACGGCTTCAACATCATCGGCCAATTTGGCGTAGGTTTCTATTCCGCTTTTATGGTCGCCGACAAGGTAACCGTTATCTCCAGAGCACTGGGCAGCGACGAAGCCTTTAAATGGGAATCCGAAGGTGCTGACGGCTACACGATTGAACCGGCTGGCAAGGATGCCGTCGGCACCGAAATCATCCTCAAGATCAAAGAGAATACGGAAGACGAGAAATATGATGAATTTCTGGAGGAATACCGCCTCAGAACGATCATCAAAAAATATTCCGACTTCATCCGTTATCCGATCAAGATGGACGTCACCCGGCAAAGACCGGTCGAAGGCAAAGAGAATGAATACGAGGATTATACCGAAGAGCAGACGATCAACAGCATGGTGCCGATCTGGCGCCGCAACAAAAACGAGCTGACCGACGAGGATTACCAGAACTTCTACTTCGAGAAGAGATACGGCTTCGACAAGCCGCTTAAACATGTCCACATCAGCGCGGACGGCGCGGTCGTCTACAACGCGATCCTGTTCATTCCGGAGAACACGCCTTTCGACTACTATACCAAAGAATATGAGAAAGGCCTTGAGCTCTATTCCAACGGCGTGCTGATTATGGAAAAATGCGGCGACCTGCTGCCGGACTATTTCAGCTTCGTCAAAGGGATGGTCGATTCTGAAGACCTGTCGCTCAACATCTCCCGCGAGCTGCTGCAGCATGACCGCCAGCTCAAGCTGATCGCCAAAAATATCAAGAACAGAATCAAAAGCACGCTGCTCAGCCTGCAGAAGGACGAACGCGACAACTATGAAAAGTTCTACAAAGCGTTTGGCAGACAGCTTAAATTTGGCGCTTACAGCGATTTTGGCGCCAACAAAGACGATTTGCAGGACCTGCTGATGTTCCACTCCTCCAAGGAGAACAGGCTGGTTTCTCTCGCCGAATATGTCTCCCGCATGCCGGAGGATCAGAAATACATCTATTACGCAACCGGCGAATCGGTAGAGCGGATTGAGAAGCTGCCGCAAACCGAGCTGGTGGCCGATAAAGGCTACGAAATGCTGTATTTCACCGACGATATCGACGAGTTCGCGATCAAGACGATTGTCAAATACAAAGACAAAGAATTTAGAAACGTCTCCAGCGGCGATCTGGGCATTGAATCCGACGAATCGGCGAAAGCGGCCGAAGCGGAGCAGAACGAGAACAAAGACCTGTTCGAGGCGATGGCCGGCATCCTCGGCGACAAGGTTAAAGCCGTCAAGGCTTCCAAACGCCTGAAAAGCCATCCGGTCTGCCTGTCCTCGGAAGGCGAGCTGACGATCGAAATGGAGAAGGTGCTCCGCTCCATGCCGAACGGCGAAG
This sequence comes from Paenibacillus yonginensis, assembly GCF_001685395.1. Taxonomy (NCBI): domain Bacteria; kingdom Bacillati; phylum Bacillota; class Bacilli; order Caryophanales; family Paenibacillaceae; genus Paenibacillus; species Paenibacillus yonginensis. The sequence goes on from NZ_CP014167.1 coordinate 157,254, forward strand.
ACGTCAAAGCCGACAAGGTGCTGGAAATCAACGTGAACCATCCGGTGTTCAGCTCCCTGAAAGCTTCCCTGGAGAGCGACAAAGAGAAGCTGAGCCTGTACACAAACCTGCTGTACAACCAGGCGCTGCTGATCGAAGGCCTGCCGATCCAGGATCCGGTGGAATTCACCAACGATATTTGCAAAGTGATGGTCTAATTACCGGCCTTCAGCCCGTGAACGCAGAAAAGCCAAGACAAAGGAATCCTCTTTGTCTTGGCTTTTCTCATTTCTGCTGCTCTGCTGCCTGCCCGGGGGCTATCCTGCCGATCCTTGCAGGACCGACCCTGTGAACCCCAGCTTTTGTGAAATTTCATCAGCGGCTTGACGCACCTTGACAGACAGCTGCTCAATCCGCCCTTGATCAAATTGGACCTCCAGGCCGGCGGTGCTTAAAGCGGCTATTATTTGTCCGGCATGATCAAAGATCGGCGCGCTCAGCTCGGCCGTATAGTTCTCAAGCTCCGAGCGGCTGAAGCTGTAACCTTTGGATCTGGCATCTTCCAGCGCTTCTCGCAGCACCTGCTTGTCCGTGATTGTGCCGGAAGCAATCGGTTTCAAATTCACTTCTTTCAAATAGGACTCCCTTTCGTCCTCGGGCAAGAAAGCCAGTATCACCCGGGAAGAGGCCCCGGCATAGAGAGGGGCTTTCCTGCCGATTTTGGTGAACAAGCGAACGGGATGGTCGGTATCCAGCTTTTCGATATAGATCGCTTCCCTGCCGTCCCGAAGCACGAGATGAACGGCTTCCTTGATGTCATCCTTAAGCTGCTCCATCACCGGCAGCGCAGTGTGCCGGATGTCCAGCCGCTCAGCGACCAGGTTGCCGAACTGCAGGAACAAAAGGCCCAGCGAATATTTGCCCTCCTTATCCTTGCTCAGCAGTCCCATTTCCTCCAGCGAGCCGATCATGCGATGCACCGAGGTTTTGGGAATCCCTGACAGCCTGGCCATTTCATTGATATTCAGTTTGTGATGGTTCAGAAACAGATTCAGCAGATCCATGGACCTGACTACCGTTTTATTTTTGTTCTGCACGTTTGCCTCCTAAAAATTCCCTTATGCTTCCTGTTAAGTATCAAGTATACAACCAGTTTAAGCGAAAATGCAGCAACGTCCAGATGAAAAATCCGGCTGATCCTAAAATCAGACTGATTTTTTTGATTTTTCTCTTGCTTTATCTTTAATCCCCACTATAATGATCGTATATATAGGTATTCATATTTCGGTCAATTAATTCCGAATTTCGGTACAGATGAAGGGGGCTGTAAACGTATGGAGCAAAGCGTAATCCGGGTTTCGAACAGAAAGGATATCGTAGATTTCGTCAATTCGCATCCGGTCAGCAAATCCGGCTTCAAAATTATTTTGCTGGCTCTCGCCGGCGTATTCGTGGATGCCTACGATTTCACGAGCATCGGAATCGGTACGGCACAGCTGCAGGAGCAGTTCGGCTTGTCCGCCGTGGAACTGGGCAGCTTGACAGCCATCATGGCGGTGGGTTCGCTTCTGGGAGCGATTTTTGGAGGGTATTATACGGATAAATTCGGGCGGAACAAAATGTTTCTGATCGACTTGTTTCTCATGGTATTCGCCGCATTCGGAGCGGCTTTGTCGCCCAATTTCGGCTGGCTCGTGTTTTTCCGGCTGTTGATGGGGATCGGAGTCGGGCTGGATATTCCGGTGGCGCTGAGCTTTATAGCCGAATTCAGCAACCTGAAGAAGAAGGGGAGCAACGTGACGCTCTGGTGCCCGCTCTGGTTTACGGCGGCATCCATAACCGGGTTGATTGCCCTGCCTTTTTATTTGCTGGACCAGCATGAATACATCTGGAGATGGTCCGTCGGCATCGGCGGCGTTTTTGCCCTGATCGTCCTGTTCCTGCGTTATTTCTTTATGAATGAAAGCCCGCTGTGGGCGGCGCACTATTTGTCGATTGAGGAAAGCGCCAAGGTTCTCCGGAAGACCTACAACATCGAAGTGATCGTCACGGAGAACGCCGAAACAGGCAAGGCCGAAAAGGCCAAACAAGCGAAACCGTCTTATAAAGCGATTTTTCAAGGGAAATACAAGCTCAGAACGATATTGGCTTCCATTATCACCTTTACCCAGAGCATGGAATATTTCGCGGTTGGTTTCTATATTCCGACCATTTCCAGCCTCTTGTTCGGCAAAGGCGTCATCTACGCGATCGTCGGCACTATCGTGTTTAATCTGTTTGGTGCCTTGGGCGGGTTCCTGGGCGCTTCGTTAAATACCCGCTGGGGGGTCCGCAAGCTGTCCATCGCCGGCTATATCCTTGCCGGGCTTGGGCTTCTGCTGATGGGCGGGGTCGGCAATGTGTACGCCGGAATATCGGCGGTGCTGCTGGCGGCATTTATTTTCGGACATGCGTTTGGTCCGGGCTCGCAGGGAATGACGATGGCGACTTTGTCCTATCCGACGGAGCTCCGTGGTCTCGGAACCGGCTTTGGACAGGGCGTAACCCGAGCAGGCAGCATACTTGGCTTTTTCCTGTTCCCGGTCGTGCTGGCCGCGGCAGGCCTCTATAATACTCTGCTGATGCTGGCGGTTGTGCCCGTGCTGGGTTTAATTGCAACGCTGTGGATTAAATGGGAGCCGGTTGGATTAGACGTGGAAAATGGAAAAGAAATTTCGGCTTAACGCAGGGATTTTTGTAAAATAGCCAAAATTTCCGCTTGAATCGTTTTTGTCCAGAAAAAAAACTTGATTTTTACGGAAATGCCTTCAAAATAAACTATAAAATCACCGAATAACGGATTTTAAATACCGAAATTCGGTACAACATTCGTAAAGGTTTATGAAGAGATTACAGAAGAGGGGTTTCCCTTTCAGGAGGAACGGTATGGTGATCCACAATCCAAACGGTGCCGATGCCTGGAGCGGACTTCAAATTCTTCCGCTTGGCGATTCGGCCCTGGTGATCAAATTTGGCGATGCCATTGATCTGGAGACGCACAAGCGCATCAGGCAGCTGTCCGAATATTTGGAGCATCATCCTTTTGCAGGAATGACCGAATACGTCCCCGCTTTTACGACAGTCACCATTTATTATGACCCATGGAAGGTTGCAGCCGAGTCTGCTTCCGCAGACGGGGACGTCCGGCAGTCTCCGTTTGAGGCAGTCAAGGCTGCTGCCCTGAACCTGCTGCTGGAGCTTAAGGATACGGATTCGGCGGCCCCGGCCACGGTTCGCATTCCGGTTTGCTACGGCGGGGAGCTGGGACCGGACTTGGAGGAAGTTGCAGCCGTCAACGGGCTGACGAGAGAAGAAGTGATCAGCATTCACAGCTCGGCCGATTATTTGGTCTATATGCTGGGGTTCGCGCCGGGATTTGCTTATCTGGGCGGCATGTCCGGCCGCATAGCAACTCCCCGCAGGCAAACGCCTCGGCTGGCCATTCCCGCGGGAACCGTAGGCATTGCCGGGGAACAAACCGGGGTTTATCCGATTGAAACGCCGGGGGGCTGGCAGCTGATCGGCAGAACGCCGATCCGCCTGTTTGTACCAGACCGGACGCCGCCGACGGTGCTCAAGGCCGGAGATCTTGTCCGGTTCTACCCGATTTCCCGTCAGGAATACGAGGAATGGGAGGAATCGAGCTTATGAGCCTTAGGATTGGCAAACCGGGTCTGTTGACCACGGTACAGGATCTGGGCCGGTTCGGCTTCCAGAAATACGGCGTCATTGCAAGCGGGGCGATGGATGCCTTTGCCCTGCGGGCAGCGAACCTGCTGGTCGGCAACCCTCAGGGGGCAGCCGGTCTGGAAGTTACGATGCTGGGGCCGGAGATTCAATTTGAACATACGACGTTGATTTCGGTCTGCGGCGGCGACTTGTCCCCGCAATTAAACGGCCGGCCTTTTCCTTTATGGAGAACCGTGCTGGTTCCGAGTGGCGGCGTGGTGAGCTTCGGCCGGATGAAGCTTGGCTGCCGTGCTTACCTGGCGGTTGCGGGCGGCATTGACGTACCGCTGGAAATGAACAGCCGCTCGACCTATTTGCGGGCCGGCATCGGAGGTTTTCAGGGCCGGGCGCTGAAGTCGGGGGATGTTCTCCCGGTTGGCGAACCGACCTATCAGGGCTCACAGCTGCTGAGGCTGCTGGCCCGGGATGCGGACAGGGAAGCCGGGGCGGTCAGCCGCTGGTCGGCTGCTTCGAGCCTCAGGCCTGCTTATTCCGCCAACCCCGAGGTAAGAGTTATAGCTGGCGCGCAGTATCCGGATTTCTCGGCAGACAGCCGGGTCTCCTTTGAACAGGACGCCTATTCCGTTCTGCCGGAGTCGGACCGTATGGGCTACCGGTTCAGCGGCGGTTCGTTAAAGCTCGAGAAGCCGGCTGAAATGATTTCAACGGCGGTCACCTTCGGAACGGTTCAGGTTCCGCCGGGCGGTAATCCAATCGTGCTGATGGCGGATAGGCAAACAACCGGCGGTTACCCGGTAATCGCCCAGGTGGCATCGGTGGATTTGCCGCTGCTCGCCCAGGTGAATTTGGGCGGCAAGGTACGGTTTCGCCTCATATCGCTGGAGGAAGCCGAAGAGCTCCAGCTGCAGCGGGAGGCAGCCCTGCAGACGTTCGAAAGCGGGATAAGCAGCCTGCGTTAGCCGGTTTAATAAGCTGAAGCCTTACGGCAGTACACCTTTCGGCTCTTTAATGTGTTACCGAGGGAACGAGGGATCAGGGCAGAGGATAATAGGGAGTTATTTTAACCAAGTGGAGAGGAGGGCGGTTATGACTGAGGGCGGTTATTCCAAATTGGAAATATCGAATTTAAAGGTTGAATATTACGCTAAGAATCAGCGGACCGTAGCTTTGGAAAATGTGGATCTGAAAGTCGAGGACGGTGAATTTGTCTCCGTGATTGGTCCCAGCGGCTGCGGGAAATCCACGCTCCTTAAGGTGGTGTCGGGCCTGCTGACGCCGGCTGCCGGAACGGCCCGGATCGACGGTAAAGAGATTAAGGAAATTCCGGGACAGGTCGGCATGGTCTTTCAGAACGATGCGCTGCTGCCTTGGAAGAGTGTGGCGGACAATATCCGGCTGCCTCTGGTGATTAAAGGGATGTCCAAGCAGGAGCAGGACGCGGAAGTCAAACGCCTGCTGCAAATGGTCGGGCTGGAAGGCTTTGGCCACTATCATCCCAAACAGCTGTCGGGCGGTATGAAGAAGCGGGTCGCCTTGGCCCGGACGTTTGCTTACGATCCGGACATTTATTTGATGGATGAGCCGTTTGGACCGCTTGATGCCCAGACCCGGGTGAAGATCGGTGAGGAATTTCTGCATATTTGGGAGCATGTAGGCAAAAGTGTGCTTTTCATCACCCATGACATCGAAGAAGCAATTGCTTTGTCCGACCGGGTTATCGTCATGTCTTCCCGTCCGGGAAGGATCAAAGCTGAATTCAAGGTGAATCTGGAGCGTCCGCGTCCCTTCTATGATATTCGCTTTGACCCCGTCTTCAAAGAATTGCAGAAAGAGATATGGACCCAGATGTCCAGCGAGGAATAGGAAGGAGAGTGGAAGATATGGCCTCGGAACCGAAAGAGAGAAGCTCCGGCTCGGCTAAAGCCGCTCCCGGCAGGTACAGCAGCAGCAGTGTCTGGCTGGGCCGAATTATCTTATTTGTTGTCCTTATCGGTCTTTGGGAGTTTCTGTCGGGCCGGGCGTTTAACGCTTTTTGGGTCAGCAAGCCGTCCCTCATCGCCAAACGGATTTATGATATGACCTTGAACGGCGATTTGTGGTATCACCTAAGCGTTACGCTTCAGGAATCCCTCGTCGGCCTGCTGATCGGTATGGTTGGCGGTACGCTGCTCGGGATTGTTATCGCTTTTAGCGGCATTTTTCAAAAATGGGTTTATCCCTACATCATGGCTTTATACAGTCTTCCCCGGGTATCGCTGGCTCCGCTATTTATCGTCTGGTTTGGCATTGGCATGTCGTCCAAAATTCTGATGGTTGTAGCGATGGTTATCTTCGTCGCTTTCTATAATGCTTACGAAGGCGTGCGAAATATCGACAAGGACCTCCTGGACATGATGAGCACTTTCAAGGCGAAATGGAACCATAAGCTGAACTGGGTGGTATTTCCGTCCATCACGACCTGGATTCTGACCAGTCTACGGCTCAATATCGGGATGGCGCTGATCGGCTCGGTCATCGCCGAACTGGTCGGGTCCAACCGCGGATTGGGTTATTACATTACTTATTCTTCAAACATGCTGGATACGACGGGCATCTTCACCGGTCTGGTCCTGATCATGCTGATTGCTGTCGTTCTGGAACAGATCATCATTCAGGTTGAGCGCCGTTTGCTGAAGTACCGCTAATTCAATCCAAATACTACATTTCAAAGGATAGGGGAGGAAAGAAAATGAGACAAACAAAGATTTCGCTTGCAGCGCTTCTGGTATTGATGATGGTGGTGCTGGGAGCATGCGGGAACGGGAACAATTCCGCATCTTCCGTGAACAGCGCAGATCCTTCCGAGACTTCTTCCGGCACGGGAGCCAGCTCAAGCAATGGGGGAGAAACAAACAGCACACCGGAGAAGGCCACGATTCGTGTAGGTCTGGTAGGCGGGGGCATGACTCCGATCATCACGCAGATCGGCATCAACGACGGCTCTTACGAGCAGGCGGGAATTACCGTTAAGAAAGAGGAATTCAGCTCCGGCGCCGATATGGTGCAGGCTCTGGTAGGCGGAAGTCTGGATATTGCGCTCGGCTCCTACGAACACGTGCTGAGACAGCAAAAGAATGGGCTTGGCGTGAAAGCTTACGGGGAAATCTTTAACGGCGGCGGTTATGCGCTGGTAGTTAAGAAGGATGCCCCTTACCAATCGCTGGCCGATTTGAAAGGCAAAACCCTGGCCGTTACCAAGGTCGGCAGCTTGTCCGATACGGTGCTTCGCGAAGGGCTTAAAGACGCAGGCATCGACGGCAGCAAAGATGTGCAAATCATCAACGGCGGCAGCGGCGCTACCATGCTGGCAGCGATCGAAAGCGGCAAGACTGCCGGTGGCATGGCTTCCGAACCCACCGTCTCGCAGATGGTAGCTACAGGCAATTATCGTGTGCTTTACGATCCGCCGTATGATTTTGCCGGGATCGTCGTGATGGCCAAAACCGATTGGGTAGACAAAAATCAGGACGCTATGCGCCGTTTCCTTCAGGTCAGCAGTGAAATCAATGACCGTGCCCAGCAGGACCCCGCTTCCGCAGTAGCCGCTATGCTGAAGGAGTTTAACCAAGTTCCCGCGGACGTGATGGAGACGGCTGTGAAGAACCAGTTGGCCAAGGTGCCGGAGGGTTTGAAAGTAACCGAAGCCGGCGCCAAGAAAGTGTCCGACATCGAAATCGAGCAGGGCGTTATCAATAAAGAAATTCCGTTTGATCAAACCGTAGACCTGTCCTTACTTCCACAATAAAAAGGAGTGACCTGCAGATCATGGCCAAAGATTTAAGATCCTATCTGTCACAGCTTGTTCAGCAAAATGAAAGCCAAGTCCGGCTGGTCGATACGGAGGTTGATCCTCGTTTCGGCATTACGGCCTATGCGGCGGCATTGGCTGAAAAAGGCGATTATCCAGCCCTGTTGTTCAATAAGGTAAAAGGCTCCGATATCGCCTGCATCTCCAACTTGCTTACATCCTACGAACGAATCGCTTTGTATTTAGGCTGCGATGTGCAGGACATTCCCCGCGTTTATGGGGAGAAGCTGCAAAAGCCGATTGATCCGGTCGTCATCGAGCGCTCCGAGGCAACGGTCAAGCAGCAAGTGATTGAAGAGAAGGACGTTGATCTGTCGAAGCTGCCGATCCCGGTGCATAACGAGCTGGACGGCGGGCCATATCTGTCTGCGGGTGTCATGATCATACGCGATCCGGATTCGGGTCTGATCAATGCGGGCATTTACCGCCATCAGATCTTCAACGAACGCGACATGGGCGTTTGGTTTCTGGGTGCGCACCACGGCGGCCTGATTTATAAAAAATATAAGCAGCAGGGCAAGCCGGCCCCGATTGCCATCGCGCTGGGCCATCATCCCGGCTTCCTGATGGGAGCCGTATCCCGGGTGCAGGGCATCGGCGGCGAATATGAAGCGGCGGGCGCCTTGATGGGCGAAGCGCTGGAGCTGGTCAAAGCCGACACCTCGGATCTGCTGGTTCCGGCTCATGCCGAAATCATTCTCGAAGGCGAAATCCTGCCGGACAACGATCATGCCGAAGGACCGTTCGGCGAGTGGCCGGGCCACTACCTTGGCGGCGGCTCCGTGCCGACTATCCGCATTACCCGGATTACGCACCGGAACAATGCGATATTCCAGGACATCGTAGCCTCGGGGCGCGAGCATCTGGTCGTGGGCGGCGTGCCCCGTTCGGGCAGCATTTATCAGACGGTCAAACAGGTTGTGCCGAGCCTGAAGACGGTTAATGTGCCTTTCTACAGCCGAATGAACTGTTACATTTCGCTGCGCAAGGAGCGGGATTCGGATGTGAAAAAGGCAGCCTTCGCCGCGCTGAACACCGAGCAGGAGAATCTGCGCCACATCGTGGTTGTTGATGAAGACATCGACGTGTTTAATGGCGAAGAAATCGCCTGGGCGATAGGTACCCGTTTCGATGCCGAACGCGATCTGCTCGTCATTCCGAAATGGAACGGTCCGGGCGGACTGCTTCCGACCAACTGGGAGTATAACGCAGAAGGGAAAAATACGCCGCGCATGTCCAGCGCCGTAGTTGTTGACGCAACCAAACCGGCACCGCCGGTCGTCTTTCCTAAGCGGGCCGTGGTTCCGCGGGAGCAGGTGGAGCTGGCTGAGCTTGAGTCGCTGCGCGGCTTAAATGCGGAAGAGAAGGGCAAATGGCTGCCGTAAGGCAGTACATATAAACATTTAAACATTCCAAGCCTCAAGCCATTTGCGGGGGTCTGCTGAGAAGCAGAACCCCGCAAGTGGCTGGGGCTGGCTTGTTTCTTAATCGAAGTTGGCCTAGCAGAGGAGTCAGCCGGTGGAAGCCGTCTGATTTTTCGAATTTATCGAGCTAAACAACGGGAGGGAAAACAAAGATGAGAATGGTGGATTTGAACTGTGATATGGGGGAAAGCTTCGGCGCTTACAAGCTGGGCAGAGACGAGGAGATATTAAAATATGTGACGTCCGCTAACATTGCCTGCGGGTTCCACGGCGGCGATCAGGCGACGATGCGCAAGACGGTCAAGCTGGCTTTGGAGCATGGTGTTGCTATCGGTGTGCATCCGGGCCTGCAGGACCTGATCGGCTTTGGCCGCCGGGATATGGATATTTCGCCCCAAGAGGCTTATGACCTTGTAGTTTACCAGATTGGCGCCTTATGGGCCTTCGTTAAAGCGGAAGGAGCCCGCCTGCAGCATGTGAAGGCGCATGGGAATTTGTACAACATGGCCGCCAGAAATGCCGCGCTGGCTGAAGCTATTGCCGAAGCAGTGTATAAGGTCGATCCCGAGCTGATTCTGTACGGCCTGGCCGGCAGTGAACTGATCAAGGCGGGGTCGAAGGCGGGGCTTCGTACTGCCAGTGAAGTTTTTTCCGACCGTACCTATCAATCCGACGGTTCCTTGACCTCCCGCCGGCTGCCTGATTCGATGATCACGGACGAAGAGGTGTCGCTCAAGCAGGTGATCCGTATGGTTTCGGAAGGCAAGGTGCTGTCGCAGCAAAAGGTGGATGTGCCGATTCAGGCCGATACCATCTGTGTGCATGGCGATGGCGTGCATGCCGTCGAATTTGCGAGCAAGATCAGAACCTCGCTGGAAGCTGCCGGGATTACCGTGCAGGCTCCCGGCAAAACAACTGGACTGAACGCCTGATAGGCGAAACAAAGGAGGAGAAACCGTGGAGAAGCTGCATTTGCAGAGTGACGTATTGATTATTGGCGGCGGCGCAGCAGGCATGATGGCTGCCCGCGCGGCAGCCGATGAAGGAGCCGAGGTGATTCTGGCTGACAAAAGCCTGATCGGACGGGGCGGAGCGACTATCCTGGCGCAGATGACCGTAGCCGTTGCATTGGGGGAGGCGGAAGAGGATAACCCGCAAATTCATTTTGAGGACACCATGAAAGGCAGCCGCGGACTCGCTGATCCGGAGATCGTCCGCGCTATCGTGGAGCGGGGACCTGAGGTGATTCTCGAGGCTGAGCGTTACGGGGTTAAATGGGCGCGTACGCCGGAAGGCAAACGCTCTCAGGCTTTTGCACCGGGGCATTCCAAAGCGCGCTGTGTCTATGTGGATATTCTGAACACGGGCGGCGCTACGTCCGCCGGACTCAAGAAATCGATCTGGAGAGACCCGAAGATCAAACGGCTTAAGAACATCATGATTACCAAAATTGTTGTGGAGCAGGGACGCGCCGTCGGGGCGGTCGGCTTTGAAATGGAGCAGTTCCGGCCGGTCAGCATCGCCGCTTCTTCTATTATTCTGGCGACAGGCGGCCTGACGGAAGCTTTTGCCCGCAACAGCGCTTCGGCCAACATGACCGGCGACGGTTATGTGCTCGCCGCAGAGGCGGGGGCGGAGGTGCGCGACATGGAAATGGTGCAGTTCTTCCCGATTGCGCACCTGTTCCCGCCTCTGGTGGGCATTGACCCGATTATGTGGGACCCGTTCCGCTACAAGCTGGGCGGCCGTCTCTTGAACGGCAATGAAGAAGAATTTATGGACAAATACAATGGTGAAGTGGCAGGCAGGTATACAGCTGCCCGCGACCAGACTACGCTGGCGATCTTCCGCGAAGTGGAAGCCGGCCGCGGCACGCCGCACGGCGGAGCTTATCTCGATTTCCGGATGGTGCCGGAGGAGAAGCTGAAGGAAGCGTTTGGTCCGGTAATCGACATTCTGCGGAACCAGGGGGTAGACCTGACCAAAGATATGGTCGAGGTGGCGCCGATGGCCCACTTCATGCTGGGCGGCGTAAGGGTGGACGACAAGATGAGAACACGGGTGCCGGGTCTGCTGGCTTCCGGCGAGCTGATCTACGGCATGCACGGCGCCAACCGGTTGTCTGGCAACGCGATTACCGAAGCGCTGGTGACCGGGCGTATTGCCGGGGAAACGGCTGCCAAGGATAAAGCTCCGGTCGATGAGAAGGCGGTTCGCCAGGCGCTGGATGAGGAAATGGCCGCACTGAAGACGTTCTGGCATCCGCAGCCGGTAGAGAAAGACACGGCCTCTTTGCAGGCTTTTAAACGCAAGCTGCAGCAGGTGATGTGGCAGGGAGCCGGACCGCTTAGAACGGAACAAGGATTGTTCGAAGCGCAGAAGGCTCTGGCGGAGCTGAAGCAGGAGCTTGAGGCGATTTCACTCGCCCAGCCAAGCAAATTTGCTTTAAGCCTCATTGAGAAGGTGGAGGCCGCCAATTTGCTGAAAGTCGGCGAAGCGATTGTGCTCGGCGCTTTGGCCCGCAAAGAAACACGCGGCGCCCATGTTCGCCTGGACTATGACGAAACGCTTGCTGTCCCTTATAGTTCAAGCTTTGAACTGGGAGCGGACGGGAACTGGCTCGTCAAGCAGCTTGAACTGCCCGCAGCTGTACAATAAGGAACCCCAATAGGGTGAATCAGAAGGGAGAACAAACATTATGCCGGTTGTGAATTTAAACGTCTTGCGCGGTGAAGCAGAAGGAGGAGAATATACCGAACATTTCGAGGTGCCTTATGAGGACGGGATGAGCTTGCTGGATGCGATTTTCTGGATTCGGGAACACCAGGACCCTTCCTTTGCGGTCCGGTATTCCTGCCGCTCGGCAAATGCCTGCAAGGAATGCTCGGCCCTTGTGGACGGAAAAGCCGGGTATCTGTGCAGTATCCGCGCCGTACCGGACAGCGAAGTCAAGATCGAGCCGCTGCGCGCTCTTCCATGGATCAAGGATTTGGCGACCGGACTGGAGTGAGCTTCGGCTCCATATAAGCGAATGCTTCCGAAGCAAGTTTTATTGCGAAGTAACTCGAAGTAGTAACGCTTCATAAAACTAAGCGAATGCTTCCGAAGCAAGTTTTATTGCGAAGTAACTCGAAGTAGTAACGCTTCATAAAACTTTTAGGAGGAACCTCTATGCCCTGGCTTCAGCCGCACAGCTTAAGCGAAGCGCTTGAGCTGCTTTCCAGAAATCATCCCCGCATTGTATGCGGGGGCACGGATTTGTTTGTGAATGCCCAGCGAAACGGGATCGAAGCCCAGTCCACCGACTGGCTGGACATCGGCCGGATCGAGGAACTGAAACATGCCAGCCGGACTGAAGAAGGGCTGGAGATCGGCGTAGCGGTAACCGCAGCCGAAATTTGGCAGGGCAGCTTGTTTGCCTGCGTGCCTGCCCTGCAGCAGGCGGCCAAAACGGTCGGCGGCTGGCAGATTCAGAACCGCGCCTCGCTTGGCGGCAACGTGGCCAACGCTTCACCTGCCGCCGACATGGTCGTCCCGCTCGTCGCTTATCGGGCAGAGGTTCGGCTTGCGAGCCAGACAGGCAGCCGATCCGTCCCGGTGTCCGAGTTTATAATCGGACCGAAACGTACAGCGCTGCGCGAAGGCGAAATGATTGTCTCGCTGTTTATTCCGGCCCGCAGCCTTGATGTCCCTCAGGTTTTTCTGCGTCATGATCAGCGTTCCGCTACGGATATCTCCATCGTATCTGTCGCGCTGCTGCTCAGTGCTAAAGCGGGTCAAATCGAATGGGGGACAGCGGCTGTTGGAGCCGCCGCGCCTAAACCTTTTGTCCTCGGACCAGAAGAAGAGCAGGGCTGGTCAGGCGAACTGGATGCCGGCAAACTGCAGCAGCTGGGCGACTTGTACGCCCAAGCCAGCTCGCCGATCACGGATGTCAGAGCCGGCGCGGATTACCGCCGGTCTTTGGTTGGCACTTATATCAAACGGGCAGCAGGTCTGCTGCTGGATCAGATTTCGGGATCCGAGAAAGGGGAAGTCGTATGACAGATCACAAGTTAACTTTGGCGATGTCGGAAAGCGACCGTACGCTTAAGTTGTTAACCGGGGCGCGCAGCATCCCGGGTTTCGCTATAGATGTGCAGCAGGAATCTATTGAAGATATTTTTGTGAAGCAGATTTCACAGAGCGCTTATGATGTGTCCGAGTTGTCCCTTGCTTCTTATTTGATTGCCAGAGGCGGAGGAGATGCGCGTCTGACGGCGATCCCTGTTTTTCTGTCCCGTTCATTCCGTCATAATGCCATTTATGTCCGTTCTGACAGCCCGTGGCAGCATCCTTCCGAGCTGAAGGGCCGCAGGTTCGGATTCCCCGAATACCAAATGACGGCTGCGGTTTGGGTGCGGGGCATGTTCCGGGATGAATGGGGAATCTCGAACGAGGATATGCAGTGGTTTACGTTCCGTCCGGAGAGGGTGCCGGTCGAAATACCGGCCACGCTGACCGAAGGCGACATCTTTGAAGCTTTGGCAGAAGGCAAAGTCGACGCGATTATGACGGCCCGCCGTCCGCCGGCTCATTTGTTCCCGGCATCGGGTGAAGGCGGCGTGCTTCGCCGGCTGATTCCGAATGTCTGGGAGGCGGAGCGGGAGTATTACGGCCGCACGGGTATTTTTCCAATTATGCACCTTGTTTCGGTTAAGGCACAGACTGCCGAACGTTATCCGGAGCTGCCGAAGCAGCTCTACCAAACCATGCTCGACATCAAAGACGAAGGCATCGCCGGCATGCTGGAGACGATCAAGAACTATACCTCTGCGCCGTTTATCTGGGAGTCTGTGGAGAGCTCGGCCAAGCTGATGGACGGGGATTTATGGCCGTACGGCATCAAGAGGAACCGGGCGCAAATCGAGAAATTCATCACCTACCTGCAAGCGGACGGCCTGCTCCATCGCAGTCTTTCCCTGGAAGAGCTGTTCCATGATTCCGTACTGGATACTTAAATTAACCTAGGGAGGCGGTTTTGTGAGCGCTGGACAACAAGACGGCAATTTCAAGCTGAACCTGAACGGGCAAGAAGTGGTGTGGAGCGGGGAACCTGCCGCATCGCTGGCTGATGTTATTCGTGAACAGCAGGGACTAACCGGAACCAAGATCGGCTGCCGGACCGGCGAATGCGGAGCGTGTACCGTGCTGCTGGAAGGCCGTCCCGTCGTATCCTGCTTGATCCCGGCGGCTTCCGTTCAGGGGCAGCAGGTTGAAACGATCGAAGGACTGGCACGTCTGGAGGAATTTCAATCGCTGATGGCAGCGATGCAGGAGAACGGCGGAGTGCAATGCGGGTTTTGTACGCCGGGGGTCATGGTAACAACCTGGGCCTGGCTGCAGAATCCGGCTTTGTTTAACGGAGACCTGGGTTCTGCTTTGAAAAATAACTTGTGCCGCTGCACGGGTTACCTCGGCATTATCCGTTCGGCGGAGCAGGTTTTGGCGGGAAGAGGTGCGGGCGTATGAGCGAACTCCGAAAAAAATCGCCCGCCGACCTCAGCGCCAAGCTGGCCGGCGAAACCCGTTATTTGCATGACCTGAACTTTCCGGGTCAGCTGGTGGGCGCTATCTACCGAAGTCCCTATGCACACGCCCGGATTCTCTCCATTAACGTGGAACGGGCCAAGCAGGTGGAAGGTGTAGCAGCGGTGCTGACGGCCGATGATTTGCCAAGCTATAAATATGGTCCGACGAAATTTAAGGATTGGAACCTGCTCGCCAAGGACCGGGTGCTGTTCATCGGGGATGAAATCGTAGCTATTGCGGCTGAAACAAAGGAAGCGGCGCAGCGGGCGCTTGAATTGGTGGAAGTCGAATTCGAGCCGCTGCCTGGCGTGTTTGATCCGGAGGATTCGCTGAAACCGGGGGCTCCTCTTCTGCATGAGGATGTAGAGTCCAACAAACCTATGCAGGTCAGCGTAAGCCGTGGCGATCTGGAGGAAGGCAAACGGAAAGCGGCTGTAGTCAAGGGCGGGCGTTATTACTCCAACCGGGTTTACCAGGGACATTTGGAGCCTGTTGGCGCAATTGCGAGCTGGTCTGACGAAGAGGGCATCACCATCTGGGCTCCTTCGCATATCCCTTATCGGGCGAGAGAGACCTATGCGGCAGGCTTTGGACTGCCGGAAGATAAGGTGCGGATCATTGTGCCGCCCATCGGCGGTTCTTTTGGCGCCAAATACGTACTGAAGGTGCATGTCATCGCGGCTGCGCTGGCTATGGCTGCCCGCCGTCATGTCAAAATCATACTGGACCGTTATGAAGATATGATTACGGCACATCCTCGCGTTCCATTGACGTTCGACATTGAAATCGGCGCGGACGAGGAAGGCCGTTTTGTTTATAAAGAGCTTACCGTTTACGCGGATGCGGGAGCACGTGTCTATTGGAGTCCAAACGTCGTTTCGACGGTGTGCACACGCGCCGATAATATCTATCATTTCGGCAGCGTCAAATCGGAAGGTTATCTTTGCTACACCAACAACAGTCCAACAACCTGCATGCGCGGCTTCGGCAACGCGGAGATGTTGTTTGCCGTGGAGAGCGTCATTGACGAAATAGCGCTGGAGCTGAATATGGACCCGGCCGAACTCCGCTTAAAAAATATCGTCCATCAAGGCGATACGACGCTTCACGGCTACCGCCTCGATACATGCAAGCTGGATGAATGCATTGAGAAGGTTAAGGAGCTTTCAGGCTGGCATCGCAGAGCTTCGCTGCCGCCTTACCGCGGGCTTGGTCTGGCCGTTGCCAACCATGTGTCCGGCTTCCGGGCCATTGATCCCCGCTTTGATGGTTCTACGGCGGTCATCCGTCTGAAGCAGGACGGAGGGATCGAGGTCGAAACCGGGGAAATAGAGCTGGGTCAAGGCATGTCCCTGACGTATGCCCGCATAGCCAGCAAAATTCTGGGGATCCCGGAAGAAGCGATTCTGGTCAAGTCTGGCGACACAGGCCGGTATCCGTTTGGCATCGGCACTTTGGCTTCGCGCAGCACGGTTATGGGCGGCAACGCGGTACAGAAAGCGGCACAGTCGCTGGCGGCCCGCTTGAAAGAGCTGGCCAGGGAGACGCTGGGCGAAGCGGCGGACTTCCGGGAAGGTGCAGCTGTATTGGAGGGGCAAACTTATTCCTTGAGCGAGCTCGCTTCCTGGTACCGTGCCCGCCATGCGGGTGAAGAGCTGGAGATCAAAGAAACCTACGTGCCGGATACGGACCTGCCGGACGCCACTTATTTCGGCCACCCGTCGCCCAACTATCCGTTTGCGGCTCATGTAGCCGAGGTAGAGGTGGATCCGGATACAGGCAGAACGAAAGTCATCGGCTATTGGGCCGTACATGATTCAGGCACAATTATCCACGAAACAATGGCCAAAGGTCAGGTGCTTGGTGCCATCGCACAGGGGGTGGGCTGGGTGACGATGGAGGATCTGCTCGTCAAGGACGGCAAAGTCATGAACCCGTCGATGATGGATTACCGGATGCCGGGCGCCAATGATATGCCGAAGGCGGAAGTCTTTTTTATTCAGGGAAAGGATCCGAACGGTCCGCTTGGAGCCAAGTCGATCGGCGAAGTGGCGTTAGACCCGGTGCCTGGCGCTATCGCCAATGCGATTGCCCATGCTACGGGCAAACGGGGTTATGCCCTGCCGCTGTCGGCGGAGAAGGTTTGGAAATCGCTGCAGAACACGTAAGCCGATTGCGGCTGCTGGTCGGAATAGGCCCAGCCGATTTTGCGGACGGGAGGGGAAACAACAAATGGAAGAAATCGTCCGGATCTTAAAGGCTTGTGAAGAAGAGAGCTGCTCCTGCGTCATTGCCACGATCGTGGAGGTGGCCGGCTCCGCTTACCGAAGAGAAGGAGCCCGCTGCGTTATTCTGGAGAATGGCGAGGTCAAAGGCATACTCAGCGGCGGCTGCATCGAAGAGGACCTGAAGGAGCATGCCGCCAAGGTGTTTGCTACAGGGCTTCCCCGCCGTTTATATTATGATTTCCGGGCCGGGGATGACGAAGTCTGGGGGCTGGGCATCGGCTGCAACGGCGCTGTCGGGATTTGGCTGGAGCTGTATGATCCGGCCCGCTTCCCGGAGCAGGCGCGGCGAATGAGTGAAGACTACCGGCGCCGCTTGTCCGCCCGCCTTCCATATGTGGCGGTGACGGTATTGTCTTCCTCGGACCCGCTTGCTCATCCCGTCGGCGAACGCTGGACGGCTTCTGAAGAGCTTTCTGCGGAGGCCGGAGAGCTTCGTGAGCTGCGTGAGGGTCAAAAGGCAGGACGTGTAAAAGTCGCAAAGGATGGAGCAGAGCTTGAGCTCCTCGTGGAGCACGTTCGTCCGGCAGCCGAACTGGTGATTGTCGGCGCGGGGGAAGATGCGCGTATCTTATGCGAGATGGCCAAGCAGCTCGGCTGGAGAGTCGGCATCCTGTACCATGCGACAGATAAAGCAAGCCGGCAGCAGTTCCCGCACGCGGATGAACTGATGATCATTCCCCGCCTCGCTTATGAGCAGGCGGATGTTGCGGGGAAATCGGTGGTGGTCATGACCCACAATCTGGAGCTGGATCGCGAAGCGGTCCGGCAGCTGCTCCGGGCTAATCCTGCTTACTTGGGGCTTGTTGGCTCCAAATACAGACTGGAGCAGATTTTGAGCTATATTCGGAAGGCAGACCCGGGATTTGAGGACAGTCTGCTGGAGAAGCTGTATTCTCCTGCAGGGCTGGATATCGGCGCAGAAACGCCGCAGGAAATTGCGCTCAGCATTTTGGCCGAGGCGGCTGCCTGCCGCAGCGGGCAGTCCGGCGGCTTCCTGCGCGACCGCAAAGGCCTGGGCCGCCGATTCCAGGCGCACGGTCAAAGCCAGGGCCAACTTCAGGAGCCCAGCCATGTTTGAGCAAATCGGCGTGCTGATTCTCGCGGCAGGCTCGTCCAGCAGGATGGGCACTCCAAAAATGCTGCTCCCGGCCCCGGAAGGCAATCTGCTCAAGCAGACGGTTAGCCGGGCGCTGTCTGCGGGACCGCTTCATGCAGCCGTCATAGCGGCCAGGCAGGGCCCGGTCCGGCGTGAGCATATCGCCGGCCTGCCGCTGCCGGTAGAGTGGCTGGAGACAGATCACGCACAGCAGGGGCTGGGAGCTTCCTTGTCTGCGGGAGTCGAGGCTTTGGCGGGAAACAACCGCTCGCTTAGAAGCGTTATCGTGCTGCTGGGTGATCAGCCTCTGATCGATGCCCGGATCATCAGACAGGTGGCCGAACGTTACCTGGAAACCGGAAACCTGATCGTCCAGGCCAGGTACACGGACCGCCCTGCGCATCCCGTATTGTTTGATGCCGCTCTGTTTCCGGAGCTGCAAAACTTATCGGGGGATGAAGGAGCTCGCCGGCTGCTGCAGAAATACAAATCCAGAATTGATTACGTAGACGCCGGCTGTCCGGCCCCGGAGGATATTGATACACCTGAGGAATACCGGGAATATATCAGACAGCTCCAGAACGTTAACGTGCATAAAGCTCCATGGCCGGCGGACAGCTTTAAAGCGGAATAAGCCGAATAAATACAGAAACCGTTCCAAACTTATTTTGGGCGGTTTTCTGTTTGTTGCGGCTTCATAAGGCAGCGGGGATAACCAGTCTGGTGCAGGAGAGCCTGCCCTCTAAATTTTTAGGCTGATAAATCCGCAGAGTTGTTATATAGTAGCTTTACAAATATATAACAAAGAAGGTAATGGTACTTGAGTTTATTTGTGCGTGAGAAGCCGTTTTACCGGGCCTTTATTTCATTGACGCTGATCATCGGGCTGCAGAATTTGATCACTTTCGGCGTAAATTTGTCCGACAATCTGATGATTGGCGGATACAGCGAAGCGGCGCTGTCGGGCGTTGCTTTGGCTAATCAGATCCAGTTCCTGCTGCAGATGCTCGTCATGGGCACTTGTGAAGGCGTTGTCATTTTGTCCGCGAGAGCCTGGGGGGCAGGCCAGATTCAAACCGTCAAGCAGGCGGCTGCGATCGGCATGTGGATTGCCATGCTGCTTAGCGTTTTGATGTGGGCGGTCGTCTTTTTTGCCCCGCATGCCGTTTTATCCGTGTTCACAGGAGATGAAGCGGTCATTGCCGAAGGTGCGCGTTACCTGCGGATTATCTGTTTTTCTTATTTGTTTTTTGCAGCTACGAGCATTTTGCTGGCAATGCTGCGGAGCGTCGAGACGGTCAAAATCGGATTTGTTGTTTCTTTATCCACGCTTATCATTAACATTTGCCTGAACTATGTACTGATTTACGGAAAATGGGGATTCCCGGAGCTTGGTATCCGCGGCTCGGCCATTGCCACATTAAGCGCGCGTATGCTGGAAACGCTCATTGTGATTGGATTTGTCAAACGGTTTGACGACAAAATCCTGCTGCGCTTCCGAGAACTTCTGCGCATTAATCAGCCTCTGCTCCGGCAGTATCTGAGGATAGGCTCTCCTATTCTGATGTCCAACACGATCTGGGGAGCCGCCATGGCCGCGCAGACCGCTATTTTGGGACATATGGGGGCTGCCGCCATCGCGGCCAACAGCATCGCGACAACGGTGTTTCAAATCGTGACGGTTATCACTTATGCTTCGGCCAGCGCCACCTCGGTTGTCATTGGCAAAACGATCGGCCAGGGCCGGATGGAGAAGGTGAAGCCTTATGCGAAGACGCTGCAGCTGCTGTATGTCGCCATCGGGCTGGTCACTTCCGTGCTGCTGTTTGTCAGCAAAGGGTACGTGCTGCAGTTCTACAGCATTTCGGGCGAAGCCAAGGAGCTGGCTCTGCGGTTTATGACGGTGCTGGCCGTGACGGTCATTGGAACAGCCTATCAAATGCCGGCATTGACCGGCATCGTAAGGAGCGGCGGGGATACCAAATTTGTGCTGTATAACGATACGATTTTTATGTGGCTGGTGGTGCTGCCTTCATCGGCTTTGGCCGCTTTCGTATGGAATTTGCCGCCGCTCGCCGTCTTTATCTGCCTGAAATCGGATCAGATTCTGAAGTGTTTTGTAGCTTTGGTGAAGGTGAACCGGTTCCGCTGGATTCGAAGCTTTGAAAGAGCGGCCTGAGCCCAAACTGGAGCGACGTAAGCTCTGTATATATTGTGAAATGCTGTCGAACCAGAAGATGTCGGATGATGACGAAGAGCCTTCCCCATAGAAAGGGAAGGCTCTATTTTTTTGAAGAATATGGTTACAGATTGAAGGAATTGGGTAAAGAGTACTAGCCAAAATTATGTCATCAAGTGGTGGGCCAGCTCTAGGACAAACGGTTTAGAAGGAGGTGTGTTAAGCTCAAAATTTATAGGAATTTCGATTCTAATATCGAATGTAAGCGCTTTTTGAAAACGATCAGGCTTGTTATCAATTTCCTTTTTATGTATCATCCAAATAAACCTGTAAACCTGATTCCGTTCTCTTCAAAAAGCCGAACAACGGTTTGTGAAACAAAAGAATAGGGTGGTGGGATGAAGTCCAAGTCAGCATTTGAACGCAACACGTGGAGATTTACACGCTATGGTTCATTGTTTCTGATAACCTTGGTTTATCTGTTTAATCCTTCGAGCATTCCCTTATGGATCAGGTTAGGTATGATTATTGCTCTATTGGCGTCTGTCCCTGTAGCCGTCAACTTGTACCGGCATTATGCCGACAAGCCGGTTGCTCTGAAAATTGCCGTGATCTGCGAGATGGCGGTGATTGTGCTGCTTCTGCTGCCGACCGGAGGAATGGACAGCCCGTTCAAGTGGTATGCCTTAAATCCGCTCATGGTGGCGTCCGAGCTGCTGAGCGCATGGTTCGCTTGGAGCCTTCTTGTTAGCTATATCGGCGTTCTTGGTGCCGTATTTTATATCTTTTTAAATTTGGAGTTAAAAAATGTTCCAGCGTTTGCCTTTCAGAATTCCGGACTGATTGCTGCGCTGGTCGTTGTGGTTGTGGCCATGCAGATGATCGGCAGCGTGCTCCGCGAGCTGGACCGGGCCAATGAACGGACGGATGAAACGCTGGATCATATCAAATCGATTTATCACATTGTCGAAACGGCGAGCCATCACGAATTGATGAATATTGGCCAGATTATTGCCGATTGTGTGGTCAAGCTCACCAAACTTCCGAAAGCTTTGTTCTGGTTTGCCCCGCGGCCCGGGGAGGTCACGCCGGCCAGCTGCCAGACTGGCTGGAATCAGGCTGAGGAAGCGCAGCTGTTTGCACGCATGGAGCAGCATCTGGAGGAGTGGAGAAGAAACGACGAACCCTTTTACCGCGGGATTGAAGGTTTTGGCGACTTTCTGTTCATGCCGGTGCGGATGAATACCCGTTTTGTTGGCGTAATCGGCGTCAGGCTGGAAGCGGAGGGCAAGATGGAGGTGAACCGCTGGCTGGCGCAGCAGCTGATTTTGCTTCAGGAGCTCAGCTCAATTATTCTGGAACGCCATGAGCTGGCCGTGACGGAGAATCGGCTGACGATTATCAACGAGCAGAACCGGATTGCCGACGAGATGCACGACAGCGTTTCGCAAAGCCTGTTCGGCATTGTGTATGCCGCCCATTCGCTGAAGCAGACCTGGCGCGAACTGTCCGAAGAAGAGCTTGAAGAGCAGATTGATCTGATCAAGGACAGCGCAACGATGGTAGCCAAGGAGCTGCGCAAGACGATTCACAGCTTAAGCTCCAAGAAAAGCGGAGGGCAGAACTGGCTGGGCACCGTCCGTTCCCATCTCAGCACGATTTCGAGGCTGAATGGCGTTGAGATCGATTTTAAAGTGAGCGGTGATGATTACGGGCTGCCTTATCATTACCAGAAAGCCTTGTTCCGGATGATCTCGGAAACGACGGGCAACGCGATCCGTCACGGCAAAGCCAAACTGGTCCGGGTAGAGATGGCCCTGCGCCCTGAATTGATCAAGCTGTCGGTTACGGATAACGGGACCGGCTTTGACATGGACAGTGCGGCGGCCAAAGAAACCGAAGGCGGCTTAGGCATGCCTAACATGCATTATTTGACCAAATCGCTTGGCGGGGAAATCAGCATTTCCAGCACGATCGGCACAGGGACCCAGGTGGAATTGTCCATTCCGGTCGGCGTTCTTGAATACAAATAAAGTTACGCTTAGGAGGCTGCTTAACGATGAAAATCGTCATTGTAGATGACCATCCGCTTGTCAGGAAGGGACTGGCTGCCGTGATTTCCATGCAGCCCGATGTCCAGTTCGCAGGCGAAGCGACAAACAAGCGTGAAGCTTTAAGTGTTATTGAGCTTACAAGCCCTGATTTGGTATTGCTGGATTTGAAGCTGGCCGAGGAATCCGGCCTTGATGTTATTGTTGCAGCCAGAGGCATGGGCATTCGCAGCAAATTTGTGCTGCTCACCTCATCGGCAAGCCGGGAGGACTTCAAGCGGGCGGAAGAAATGCAGGTAGACGGATACGTCATGAAAGAGGCGCTGCCCGAAGAACTGCTGTATGCCATTCATCTGGTGCATAAAGGACGGAAATATTATGATCCCGGTCTTGTGACCAGCCAGCTTCAGGATAATGAAATGAGTCCTGCGGATGAATTGACGCCGAAGGAGAAAGAAGTGCTCATCTCGCTGGGGCAAGGCTGCAGCAACCGCGAGATTGCCCAGAAGCTGTTCATCAGCGAATACACGGTCAAGAAACATGTTAGTCAGATTTTGGCGAAACTTCAGGTTGCGGACCGGACCCAGGCTGCTCTTTATGCCAATTCCATCGGTTTGTGCAAATACGAGGCGACAAATTAAGCACGCTAAAATTAGACAAAAATAGAGGGTTTTCGCTCCGCATGGACGGAGGCGGGACAACAAAGGCGCGGATGCTTTCATCCGCGTCTTTGTTTATGTCCGGAAAGCAAGCCAGACAGCCGGAAACCCGCGCCGCTCTAGGGAAACGCTTACATCTGCGGCAGGCTTTGACCGCCCGATTTCACTGGTACAAAAGTGTACTTTTTTGATGTTCACAAGTAGCACCTCCCTTTCTACGAAAGTTAACCCTAAAGTAATCCAAGGAGTCATGTAATTTCACATGTAATTGCTAGAATGAAAACAGCAATAAGAGGAAGTGCTGATTTTGGCGGCTGCCGAAGGCAAGCCGTTTGCCCAGGGGCCGGCTGATAACGGAAAGGGGGATACCGATGGAGAAAACGATTTTGGATTATGTCCATATCATCCAAAAAAAGCTCTGGATCATATTCGTCTTCGTATTGATCGCTTGTGCAACCACCTATTATGTGAGCAAGACGTTTGTTACTCCGGTTTACGCTGCTTCCGGTCAGTTGATCGTTAATTCTATCAATCCTGCCCAGGGAAGCAACAATTTGAACGATCTAAATACAAGCTTGAATTTAGTCCAGAGCTACAAGGAAATTATGGAGTCGCCCAAAATTCTGGGCGAGGTCGTCACCCGTTACCCGGAGCTTGGATTAACGGAAGATGAACTGGCCAAGAAGCTGGAAGTGAAGGTTTCTGAGAAAAGCCAGGTCATGAACCTGAAGGCAACGGATGAAAGCTATTCCAGAGCGGCCGGGATTGTCAACGCGGTGTCCGCAACTTTTATCGACGCCATCCCGTCGCTGATGAATTTGAATAATGTGAAGCTGCTTACGTCGGCAAATGCCGAGCAGCCTGGCGCTCCGGTCAACGGAAGCGTGGTAATGAATCTGCTGATCAGCTTTGTTGTCTCCTTGATGGTTGCGATCGGCGTCATTCTTTTCCTTGAAAGCATCAATGACACGGTGCGGACGGAAAAGGAAGCCGAGGAGTGGTATGGGGTTCCGGTCATCGCAAGCGTTCCGATGATGTCGAGAAAGCAGGCCGGCAAACCTTCCGCCAAAATCACAGGAAGAGTGGAGGAACCGTCTTATGCTGCGTTTAAATGACAGCCTGGTGTCCGAACGAAATCCTGCTTCGGCAGCAGCGGAATCGGTCAGGTCGCTGCGGGTATATATCCGCCAGCATTTGCAAAGTGCCGGGAAGGACAGTACCGTCCTGATGCTGACTTCAGCCAATGAAGGAGAAGGGAAAACGCTGCTGGTCGCCAATCTGGCCGTATCTTTTGCCCAAGAAGGCAAAAGGGTCTGCGTGATTGACGCCAATTTGCGGAAACCGGCTCTTCATCTGGCTTTTGGCCTAAACAACGGAGGAAACGGGCTATCCGACTACTTGAGAGGCGCCTGTGAAGCAGAGGCGGCCATCCGGCCCAGCTCGATTCCGGATTTGGACGTGATCACGGCAGGGGCTGCGCCTTGGAACCCGGCTGAGCTGCTGTCCGGCGAACGAACGGAGCAGCTGCTTGCCCATCTGAAGCAGCAATACGAAATCGTGCTGCTGGACTCCGCCGGTGTACTCGGCTGCATTGATGCCCGCGTCCTGGCCTCGCAGGCCGACGGCGCCGTCCTTGTCGTAAGGTATGGCCGGACGAAACGTACAGCTGTCAGCAAAGCCAAGCAATACATGGATCAGGCCGGCGTTCCACTGCTCGGCATTGCCATGAATCAGGTCAAATAACGAAATCATTGGGAGGGTACATGATGAAAAAAGTTAAAAAGGCAATCATCCCCGCTGCAGGTCTTGGCACACGTTTCCTGCCGGCAACGAAAGCAATGCCGAAGGAAATGCTCCCGATCATCAATAAACCGACGATTCAGTATATCGTCGAAGAAGCGATAGAATCCGGCATCGAAGATATCATCATCGTAACCGGCAAAGGCAAACGGGCAATCGAAGATCACTTCGACAATGCCTTTGAGCTGGAATCCCGGCTGCTTGAGGACGGCAAGCTGGAGCTGCTGAAAGAGGTTCAGCGGTCAGCAAAGGTGGATATCCACTATATCCGCCAGAAAGAACCGAAAGGCCTTGGTCATGCCGTCTGGTGCGCGCGCCGCTTCATCGGCGACGAGCCGTTTGGCGTGCTGCTCGGGGACGACATTGTGACCGGCCAGAAACCGTGTCTGCGCCAGCTGATTGATCAATATGAAGAAACCCAAAATTCGGTGATTGGCGTCCAGCAGGTTCCCGATGATTTGACCCACCGCTACGGCATTATTGAGCCTGATTTCCAGCAGGACCGCTTGTATCGCGTTAACAACTTCGTTGAGAAGCCCTCCCCAGGTACGGCGCCTTCTAATCTGGCGATTATGGGACGTTATGTATTTACCCCAAAAATCTTTAAATATCTCGATCTGCAGGAAAAAGGTGTCGGCGGCGAAATTCAGCTGACCGATGCGATTCAGAAGCTGAATCAAAGCGAACGCGTTTATGCTTACGACTTTGAGGGAACCCGCTTCGACGTGGGCGAACGTCTGGGCTATATTCTGACAACATTGGAATTTGCGATGCAAAGCGAAGATTTGCGTTACCCGGTATTGGATGCTATGGCGGAGTATTTAGAGCGGATAGAACAAAGAACAACCATGATCGGTTGAGAGGAGTTGCGATAGATGAGCATGCCTAAGCCTAACCTTCCCGAAGAAATGGACTATGCCATGCCCACGCAAAATGTATTTTATGCCCGATACGAGGAATCCAAAACAGAGTCCAAGTCAGATCCCGGACCCATGTATCACTTTTTGAAAAGGTTCCTGGACATTGTGCTTTCCTGTATCGGTCTGGTGCTGACTGCGCCGGTATTTCTGATCGCAGCGATCTGCATCAAAGTAGAGGACCCGGGCGGCAAAGTCTTTTTCAAACAGACACGGATCGGCAAAAACGAGCGCCCCTTCGAAATGTATAAGTTCAGATCCATGGTCTCCAACGCTGAAGAGCTGAAGAAAGAGCTTATGAAATACAACGAGGTCAGCGGAGCCATGTTCAAGATGAAAAATGATCCCCGCATTACGCGCACCGGACGTTTTCTCCGCAAGACGAGCATCGACGAGCTTCCCCAGCTCTGGAACGTGCTGCTTGGCAATATGAGCCTGGTAGGTCCGCGGCCTCCTCTGCCTGACGAGGTAGCTCAATATACGGAATATCATAAGCAGCGGCTGAAGGTCATTCCCGGCTGCACGGGCTACTGGCAGGTCGGAGCGCGAAACAGCGTCGGTTTTGATGAAATGGTGCAGATGGATCTGAAATATATCAAGGACCGCTGCATCCGGCTGGACCTCAAAATCATCATGCTGACCGGCTTGAGAATTCTTAACTCTAAAGATGCCTATTAAGACTGGCAGCAAGGATGGGCGGACAGCAGGGAGGGATTGGATGCCTGACAGGAATAAACAACCAGCGCTTTCGATTATCATCTGCACTTACAACCGGGCTGCCCTGCTGTGCCAAACCCTGGAATCCCTGAAAGATCTCCGGGGGGTGGAGCAGGCTGAAATTATCGTGGTGGACAACCGCTCTACCGACGATACCCGCGAGGTGGCAGGCCGGTTCGTGAATCGCGGCGTGCTGCCGGCTCCCTGCCGCTATGTGTTTGAGCCAGTTCAAGGCTTGTCGGCGGCGCGCAATGCCGGAATTATAGCGGCGCAAGCGGAGCTGATTGCTTTTCTCGATGACGACGCCATTCCTTCGGCCGGCTGGCTCGAGGCTATTTTAACCACCTTTGAGCAGAGGCCCGAGGTGAACGCCATGGGCGGGAAAATCCATCCGCGGTTCGAAAGCGAACGCCCCGGCTGGCTGTCGGGACCGTTTGAGCTCCCTTATACGATTGTGGATTTGGGAAATGCCGTCAGGGAATATCCCTCCTCCATGCATCCTTATGGAGCGAATATGGCGATGCGCCGGACAGTTTTTGATGAAGGGATGTTCCCGCTGGAGCTGGGGCGCAAGGGCAGTCTGCTGCTGTCCGGGGAAGAGACCTGGATCTTTGAGCAGATCCGCCGCTCGGGCGGCAAAACGATTTACCACCCGGAGATGGAGGTGGAGCATTTTATTCCCTCCAGCCGGCTGAACAAGGAATGGATCATGAGGCGTTATTATTTTCAAGGCATATCAAACGGGATGAAGCGGGAGGGGTTCGGCTCCACCTGTTATCTGCTCGGCAAGACGGCGGCCAAAGTGCTGTACGTATCCGTGAGCAGGTGGTTTGCCCGGAATGAAACCGCAAGACTGTTAAATCAATGCCGAATGGAGAGCATCCGCGGAACCCTGCATACCGTGCTGAGCCGCGGAGGGGAACCAGGGACGGAGTAAAGGTGGGAGTTGGACGATGATCAACGAATGGTGGGCAGGAAGACGAAGTATGTATCCGGTAGGCGCGGGGGTCATCGTTCTCCTGTCAGCCCTGCTGCTTGGCGGCGCCGTCATTTATCAGCCCGGAGCCTGCGCAGCGCTTGCCGTTCTGGTTCTCCTGCTGGCGTTTACAATCCGGCATCCTCATCGCATCAGCTATCTGGTCCTGCTTTCAACGGCTTTGTCCGTTGATTACCTTTACAGCGGCTCGCTGTTTGGTATTGAAATTTTATCGCTGTACAAATTGGCGATTCTGGCGCTGCTGGTGCCTTGTATTTTGATTTACGGCATTTCGCTGAAATTCATATACCCGGTACTGGCGCTGTTTGCGCTGCTGGTCATTACCTTCTTTTTCTCCACTTGGCTGCCGCAGCTAACGGCATCGATTGCGATTAAGTCGTTTATCGGACTTTCACTGCCGTTTGTATTCCTGCTTATTAAATGGAGGAAAGAAGTAGCCGAGCGGCAGATGAAGATCATTTGCCTGCTTCCCATCGTAAGCGTCGGCGTCGGCGCCGTGCTGCAGCTGCTTCATCTGCACGAGCTGCTGGACGTCGAATTCACGGGAGCGGTTCGGCTGCAGGGCGCCAACATTCCGCCGCATCTTGCCATGCTGTCGTTTCTCGGCACTGCGGTTCCTTTTGTAGAGCTGAAGCGGGGCGGAGCGAACCCGAAATTTCTGTATACCGTGATGGCAGTCAATTTCGGGATTTTGATCGCGACGGGCACCCGGGGACCGATTCTGGCGCTGGTCTTCCTGGCGCTCTATTATTTCTACGATTTGGCGCGGGAATATTTGAAAGGCAAAGTCCAGCTGATCATTCCCCTGCTCGGCGGCATGGCCGTGATTATCGCAGCCGCTGCGCTGCAGTGGGACAATATGAAGAAACGCTCCTTCGAGAGATCGACGGATGATGCCGTAGACCTCTCGGGGCGATCGGAAGCGTGGGCCTATTTCCTGAAACAGGTGGACGGCCATACGCTGGCGGGCAGGGGGCTGGGCTCCGTAACGGTAGCTAATGACGGCACCTTATTCGAAGGGTTTGTTGTCCCGCACAACGAGTATATCCGGTTCTATGTAGATACCGGGTATACCGGGGCGGTACTGCTGTTTCTGTCCCTCTTCATCATCTTCTGGAAGATTTACAAGGTGCTTCCGTCCGCCGTCAAGCCGTATTATCTCGGATTGATTCTGGCGTTCCTGATTTATTCATTCTCTGACAACACGCTTTCTACCGTGCAGTTCATTATTCCGTTCTGCTGGTACCTAAACGGTCTGTACCGTTATTCCAGGCCCGGGTCAACCGATTCCTCTTAAAGAGAAGTGATACGATGAGCCAAGTTAATCTGTTTGATGTCAATTTCAATAACTACGATTTCGCTGATCTGCTGGATTACATCGACGATTCGATCCAGAACCGGAAACATTCCTATATCCTGACCTGCAACGTGGATCACTTGATCAAGCTGCGCAAGGATTCAGAGTTCAGAAACGTTTATTCGAAAGCAGGAGCCATCGTGGCCGACGGCATGCCGATTATTTGGGCCTCTCGTCTGTTGGGCAGTCCGCTGAAGCAGAAAGTATCAGGCTCGGACCTGTTCCACCGGCTCGGGAGCGATTTTGAGAAACGGAAATATCGTTTGTTCTTCCTGGGTTCCGCCAGCGGAGTCCCGGAAATGGCGAGCCGCAATCTGAAACGGCAGTTTCCAGGCATTAACGTGGTTGGCTGTTATTCGCCTTCCTATGGCTTTGAGAAAAATCCGGAGGAGAACGAATATATCGTCCGCATGCTGATCGAAACCCGGCCGGACATTGTATTCGTCGGTGTAGGTGCGCCCAAGCAGGAGAAATGGATTTATCGGAATTACCTGGAATACCAGGCGCCGGTCTCCATCGGCGTAGGCGCCACCTTCGACTTTCTGTCCGGCTCCGTCAAGCGGGCTCCCAATTTCATGCAGAAAGCGGGTTTTGAATGGTTCTGGCGGCTTGCCCAGGAGCCGCGGCGGCTATGGAAAAGATATCTGATTGACGATTCCCAGTTTGTGGCGCTGCTGATGAAAGAGTATTTCAAACAAGGTAAACGGAGAAGGGAGGGAGCGGAGATGCTGAATTCCGCGGATGACCATGAGTAAGCCGGCCCGCGTGCTGTGGCTGCCTGCAGCGGTCATGCTGCTGATCTTCCTGTTCTCGTCCCAGTCCTACGAGCAGCAAACCATTAAGAAGCCGCTTGCGGACTGGCTGGGGAGCGGCAGCATCAGCCGTCATCTCTCCGGCTTGACCATCCATTACGGGTCGCAAACGGTGGATGGCAAAACCGAAGGCTCGGCGGCAGTAGCCGAATTTTTGCTCCGTAAATGCGCTCATTTGCTGGAGTATGCCATTTTGGGCTTCTGCCTGATTTGGGCCATTCGGACCTTTCTTAAGCCGGGACTGCCGAAGGCGGCGGCGGCCGCGGTTTTCGCCAGTGCAGGTTATGCTTCTTTGGATGAATTCCACCAGCTCTTCGTCAAAGACCGCGGTCCTCATCCGGAGGATGTGCTGCTGGATACGACCGGCGCTTTGATCGGGCTGCTTTGCTATATCGGCTGGGAGAAGCTGAAAGCCAGACGGATGAAAGCCGGATCTGGCGGAGACAGGAGGACGTTATGAAACCGTTGGATTCCTTGGTTCGATATGTGCGAAGTCGGGACCAGGCCTTCTGGCTGACGGTAGCCGCCTGGGCTGCCTGCACGCTGCTGCCTTTTGCCATCGGTTCGGTCAGCGCTAAGCTGAGTCCGGCTTTGAGCCAGCAGGGGCTACTGCTGCTTCTGCTGCTGTTTCCGGCCTTTCTGCTCGCTTTAAACGGTTCGAAATATTTAGTGACCTATACCTTGTTTGTCTGGGCTATCGGTCCGGAAATCCGCAGAATATCCGATTGGCTGGGCGGAGAATACACCTCTGTCTCCGTGCTTAGCCTGGCACCGCTCCTGGCCAGCTCGATGACGATGATCCCGGTGCTCCGCGGCATTCACCGCATGGAGAAGTCCGGCAGGAAGGTGCTGCTCTATTTCGGAGCCGCCCTTCTCTATGGAAGTGTAATCGGGCTTGCGAGGAACGGAACAAGCTTTGTGTACGACTTGGCCAATTATGCGATACCCATGCTGCTGCTGCCGTTTTTTGCGATCAGACGGTTCAGCTCGGCGGAGGCGGACAACATCCTGTCCGGTTATGCCAACATTGCGGTGCTGGTGTCCGTGTACGGGATCGTTCAGTATCTGGTTGTCCCGCCTTGGGATGCGTTCTGGATGACCCATGTGGAGATGAACTCCATTGGCCTGCCGGAACCTCTGGAGGTCAGGGTGTTCTCTACCCTCAATTCGCCGGGTCCTGCCGCCGGATTCCTGGCTTGTGCCCTGGTGCCCATGGTGCTGGAGAAAAGGTGGAGAGGCAGCCTCGGCTGGATTGGCGTACTGCTGGTCGCCTTCTGCCTGCTGACGACGCTGGTCCGTTCTTCCTGGCTCATGATTATCGTGATGCTGCTGGTCTACATTGCTTCATCTCCTTCCAGGCGGAAATGGAGAACGCTGCTCCAGCTTGCCGTAGTCGCGCTTGTTCTGACCTGGGCGCTGCCCAAGCTGCCTGGAGCGGAAGGTTTGACGGCCAGAATGCAAACGCTGGGCTCCATTGAAGAAGACCATTCCTATAACGAGCGGCTGGACCTGCTGAATACGATGCTGCCAACGGTGCTTCACAACCCGGCCGGGCAGGGCATCGGCAGCGTAGGAACCGGAACCAAGCTGGGGAATGATGGCGAGCTTGGGGAATACGGCATTATGGACAATGGGTTTCTCGCCCTGCTGCTCACTTTCGGGATTGCAGGCGGACTTTGCTTCTTCGGAGCGCTGGGGCTTGTCGGCCGTTCGGTGATTGTCTCCGTACTGCGCAAGGGAACGATGCAGCTGTATGCCAGATTAGCTTTGGCCGTGTGGGCAGGGGCGGTGGCGAGTTTATTTTCGGACAACGGATTCCCGGGCCTGCGCGGCTATCTGATCTGGATGCTGATCGGCATCGGGCTTGGAGCCGGATCATCCGCAGCGGATCGAAAGGAGGAGAGCTATGGAGCAGTCCAACGTGAAGTCGTTCCCCGGCAGGAACGTATTCAGCACGTTCGGCCGATTCGCCAGAAGTAAAGCGCACAGCTCAGAGGCGCTTAAGACGATGTTCTTCAGCATCTTTATTCTGCTGATCAACATGCTGACCGGCGTCCTCACCGCCCGGTTCCTTGGACCGACGGGACGCGGGGAGCAGACGGCTATGGTGAACTGGTCGCAATTCCTCGCCTTCTGCATGACCTTCGGGATTCCTTCGGCGCTGGTATACAACGCCAAGAGAAGGTCGGAGCAGACCGGCGGTTTATATGCGACAGCCCTGCTGATGGGCGTAGGTTTCGGCGGCATCGCGATGGCAGTCGGCATTCTGGTGCTTCCGATGTGGCTCGATTCCTTTGAGCATGATGTGGTCCTGTTCTCTCAGTGGTCCATGATTTTATGTCCCTTGATCGTCATCTCGCAGATCAACAATGCCATTCTGCAGGTCAGGGACGAATACAGGCAGTACAACAGGCTTCGTTATCTGGTGCCGCTGACCACCCTGCTGATGCTGGTGGTTCTGATCCTCACCGGTACGATGAATGCTCATACGTCGGCTATAGCTTACCTGCTGCCGGCTGTGCCGTTCTACATTGCTATGACGGTACGGATGCTCCGCATTTATGGCAGACAGCTCAAGGTCAGCCTGGACAATTTCAAACGGCTGTTCACCTATGGGTTAGGTTCTTACGGGAATGACTTGATGGGTCAGGTCTCCTTGTATATCGACCAGATTCTGATAGCCGGTCTGCTGAATCCGTCGGATTTGGGTCTTTATGCCGTAGCTGTCAGTCTGGCCAAAATGGTCAGTGTGTTCTCCAACTCCATTATCGTGGTGCTGTTTCCTAAAGCGAGCGGCCTTGATAAACAGGAGGCGGTGGATATTACCTTTCGCGCCTTCCGGATCAGTATGGCGGCCACCCTTCTGGCATCGCTCGCGCTGATGCTGATCGCGCCGTATGTATTGACCCTGCTGTATGGGGCCGAGTTTAAGGCGGCGCTTTCCGTGTTCCGGCTTCTGCTGCTGCAGACGGCAATTGGCGGAGGAACCATGGTGCTGGCCCAAGCCTTTATGGCGCTCGGCAAACCGAAGGTCGTTACGCTGCTTCAGGGGCTGGGACTGGCGCTCGTGGTGCCTATGCTGTTCCTCGTGGTGCCTCATTTCGGACTGATCGGCGCCGGATATGCGATGCTGGCTTCGGTGCTGATCCGCTTTATCTTCATTTTGCTTAACTTCAAATATACATTGAAGATCAAAATTCCGCCGCTTTGGGTTACACGCGGAGATATTCAGTGGCTGCGGAAGACGATGTATTCCACACTGCGCAAAAAATCAGTGAACATGTAGAAAGGAGAGGGGAACACGCCATGCATCCTAAGACCGTTGGTTCAAAGGAAAATCGGATATCCGTCGTCATCATCGCCCAGAATGACGAACAACGCATCCCAGATGCTGTTGCTTCATGCCGCTCATTTGCGGATGAAATTGTCGTTGTGGATGGAGGGAGTGAAGACGGCACAGTAGCCACCGCCGAAGCGCTGGGGTGCCGCGTGTATGAGAACGCTTGGCCCGGGTATGCCAAACAGCGGCAGTTCGGTGAGAATCAAGCTTCTTATGATTGGATTTTTGTCATCGATACGGATGAGGTGGTGGACACCAAGCTGGCCGCCGCTTTGTTCAAGCTGAAACCCGAATTGACCGACCCCACCTCGGCTTATTCGGTTTACCGGATCGGAGACTTCCTGGGACGCTGGCTCGACAAAGGCGAATATCTGGTTCGCCTGTACAACCGCAGAGCCTACAAAATCTCGGATTCCCTTGTTCATGAGATGCCTGATGTGAAAACCTCCAAGATCGTAAAGCTGAACGGCGTTTTGTGGCATTACGGCTTCCGCAGCATTAACGACCATGTGAACCGTTTCAACAAATATACGGATCTGGAGGCACAGACGGCGCTGCGCGTACGCAAGCCGTTCCGGATCGCCAATCTGCTGTTCCGCCCGCCGGCCCGGTTTGTGCAGAAATATTTCCTTCACGGGCTGTACCGTAAGGGGGTAGCCGGGTTCGCCGTGGCGATCTTCTGGATGATGTACGAATTCCTGGCTTGCTTCAAACACTACGAGCTGACCTCCGCTCGCAAAAGGCTGGATCAGCATCAGCCTTCCAGCGCAAGAAAAGCAGCCGACCCGGAGAAGAAAGGGGAGACGAGTTATGCCGTACAATAATGGGGGCCTGGACGGCCTGAATATCATAACGACCGGCATGAGCTGGCCCACGGTTCAGCCGGGAGGATTAAATACTTATTTCAAAAATATTTGCGAGCAGCTGGCGGAGCGCAACCGCGTCCAGGCTCTGATATACAGCGCCGAGAAGCCGGATGTCCGGGAGGGGCTGGACATTCATCTGGCCGGCGAGCCGGGCATGACGATCTGGAAACGCAAAGACGCCTTTCAGCGGCTTGCCGCTGAAAGAATGGACCAAGGGCCTGTCGATGTGTTTTACTCTCATTTTGCCCCTTATGGGGTAGGTCCAGCGCTCGAAGCGAGGAAACGGGGCATTCCCGTCATCATGACTTTTCACGGTCCCTGGAACGAAGAGATGAAGATTGAAGGACGGGGTTTACAGCACCGGGTCAAGACCACAATCGCCAAAACGATTGAACGCAAGGCATACCGCCTGGCCGACCATTTTATTGTGCTCAGCGAGACGTTCCGGGACATTCTGCACCGCAATTACGGTGTCCCGCTCCACAAAATTTCCATCATTCCCGGAGCTGCGGATATTCACCGCTTTACGCCGGCCCAGAACCGGCTTGCCGTACGACGACAGCTGAATTTGCCGGAAGGGGCAACTACGATCCTGACCGTGCGTCGGCTGGTGAACCGGATGGGGCTGCTGCAGCTGCTGGATGCGTGGAGAAGGGTTTCGGCCAAATTTCCGAACGCGATTCTCCTCATCGGGGGGCGCGGACCGCTGCGGGCCGAGCTGGAGAGCCGAATCGCCGACTACGGCCTGTCCAGCAAAGTACGCCTGCTCGGTTATATTCCTGACGAAGAGCTGCCGGCCTATTACCAGGCTGCGGATATGTTTGTCGTACCGACGCAGGCCTTGGAGGGCTTTGGACTGATAACGGTTGAAGCTTTGGCTGCCGGCCTGCCGGTCATGGCTACGCCGATCGGCGGCAACCGCGAAATTCTGAGCGCATTCCGGCCGGAGCTTTTGTTTAAAAGCGCGGACAGCGCCGATATCGCAGACGGGCTGATCCGGATGCTGAGTAACCGCCGTCTGCTGCCGGACCGTGAGCAGTGCCGCAGCCATGTGCTGGAGAAGTACACCTGGGCAGGGGTTGCGGATCAGGTACAGGAACGCTTCTATGAAGCGCTGAGAAAGGAGGCCGTTTCAGGATGATTAAAGTGGCTTACATTGACCATACGGCGAAATGGAGCGGCGGTGAAGTTGCCTTGTTCAACATCCTGACGAATGTAGGCGACCACGTCGAGCCTCTCGTTATCCTTGCTGAAGAGGGAACGCTGGCCGACAGGCTGCGCGAACGAGGCATTGACGTCCGGGTTGTGCCGCTAGATGAACGCGTAAGGACAAGAGGACGAAATGCCTTAAGTCCTGGAATTGCCGGAGCGGCGCTGAAGCTGTTCAACTATGGCAGAAAGCTGGCTCCGCTGCTCAGGGAGGAGAAGGTGGCCTGCGTCCATACCAACTCGCTCAAATCGGCTTTGTACGGCACTATAGCTGCAAAGAAAGCCGGTGTTCCGCTGGTTTGGCATATCAGGGACCACATCGGCCCGCCTTACCTGAAGCCGATTGTAGCCAAATCGATCCGGTTTATGTCAAGGAGCCTGCCGAATGGCGTTATCGCCAACTCCAACTCTACCTTGAACGCGCTGGAGCTGCCGAAGTCGAAGAAGACGCTGGTTGTCTATTCGGCTTTTGCGAAAGCGATCAGCGACCAACAGCAGACCCGCAGTACCGGACAATCCTTTAACGTCCTGCTGGTCGGCCGGCTGGCCCACTGGAAAGGACAACATGTGCTGCTGGAAGCGGCGAAATCGTTCAAAGAAGATCCGCGGGTCAACTTCTGGCTGGCCGGGGATGCTCTGTTCGGGGAAGAGGCTTATAAAGATCAGCTTCTGGACCAGATGCAGGCAAGCGGCTTGAAGAACGTTTCCATGCTTGGGCATGTGGATGACGTTCAGTCGTTGATGGCTTCGGCCGATCTGCTGGTGCATACCTCCATTACACCGGAGCCTTTCGGCCAGGTGATCGTGGAAGGGATGGCGGCAGGGCTGCCGGTCATCGCCTCGAACGAAGGCGGTCCAGTTGAAATT
Organism: Paenibacillus yonginensis; assembly: GCF_001685395.1. NCBI lineage: Bacteria > Bacillati > Bacillota > Bacilli > Caryophanales > Paenibacillaceae > Paenibacillus > Paenibacillus yonginensis. The sequence goes on from NZ_CP014167.1 coordinate 192,959, forward strand.
GTTGTTCCGGGCCAGACCGGGATGCTGATTGAACCAGGCAAACCGGATATTCTCGCCGAGGCGATCCGCTGGATGCTGGAGCATCCTGAGGAACGGGAGCGCATGGGGCAGAAAGGCATCCAGCGGGTGAAGGAACGTTTTGTGATCGAAAATACGGTCAAGGACATCGTTGAATACTACCAAGGTCTTCTTTCCACGGTTTAACCGACCTTTGGGCTAAAGGATGATGGGGATGAAAGTGGCAATTGCTCATGATTATCTGATACAGATGGGCGGGGCGGAACGGGTGGTGGAGGTGCTCCACGACATGTACCCGGAGGCTCCGATCTTCACTACCGTTTCTCACAGCAGCCGTCTGCCGGACTCGCTGAAAGATGCGGATATCCGGACGACCTGGCTGCAGAATGTACCGGGGGTCAAGACGAATTTCAAAAAAATGCTGCCGCTCTATCCGCTGGCGATCCGCGATTTTGATTTCCGGGGCTACGACATCGTCCTCAGCTCCAGCAGTGCTTTCATCAAAAGCATTCAGGTGCCCCAAGGCACGTTCCACTTGTGCTACTGTCATACGCCGATGCGGTTTGCCTGGGATTATGACACCTATATGGAACGGGAACGCCAACCCGGCATGGTGAAGAAGCTGCTCAAGCTGTATATCAAACAGCTCAAATCCTGGGACCAGCGAACCTCCTCGCATGTGAACCAGTTTGTAGCCAATTCTTCAGTCGTGCAGCGCCGGATCCAGAATTATTATCAGCGGGATGCCGAAGTGATTTTTCCGCCGATCAATACTTCCCGGTTCCAAAGAGCGGCCGAGGTCGAAGACTATTACCTGATCGTATCGCGGCTTGTCTCCTACAAACGGATCGACCTGGCGGTAGAGGCTTTCAACCAAAGCGGCCTGCCGCTGTACATCGTCGGCGATGGACCGGACCGGAAACGGCTGACAGAGATGGCCAAAGGCAACATCAAATTTCTTGGCCGCCTGGACGACTCCCAGGTCAATGAGCTGATGTCGAAGTGCCGGGCGTTTATTTTTCCTGGAGAAGAGGATTTCGGCATAACACCGCTCGAAGCCAACGCGGCAGGACGTCCGGTTATCGCTTACCAAGCCGGCGGTGCGCTCGATACGATCGTGCCTTACGTAAACGGGGTATTCTTCCGCAACCAGAGGGTGGACGATCTGCTTGGAGCAGTTGCCGAGGTCGAGAGGCATGCCTGGGATGTCGAGCAGATTATGGGCCACGCGAAGAAATTCGATGAAGATACCTTTAAAGCGCAGTTCAAGGAGTATGTGGAGCAGGCTTATTTAAATTTTCTAAAGGGAGGAAGCGGATCATGAAGTTGGCAGTCATTGGAACCGGTTATGTAGGGCTTGTGTCGGGAGTATGTTTTGCTTCGAAAGGAAACGAGGTTGTATGCGTCGATATGGATCAAAACAAGATCGACAAGCTGAACCGCCTCCAGTCCCCGATTTATGAGCCCGGCATCGAACAGCTGATGGAGGAGAATGTCCGGGAAGGACGTTTATCCTTCACCTCCGACCTGCAGGAGGCCGTGCGCCGCTCCGAGCTGATCATACTGGCGGTGGGCACGCCTTCGCTGCCGAACGGCGAAGCCAATCTGCAGTTTATTGAGCGGGCGGCGGCCGACATCGGGGAAGCCATGGACGGCTACAAAATCATCGTGACCAAAAGCACGGTTCCGGTGGGCACCAATGAGAAGATCCGGCAGGTGATTGCTTCCCGCACCTCGTTTTCGTTTGAGATAGCTTCCGTTCCCGAATTTCTGCGCGAAGGTACGGCGATTCGAGATACGCTGAAGCCGGACCGCGTCGTGATCGGCCTTGACAATCCCGGGCTCGAAGGCGTGCTGACAGCGCTGCACAGGCCGTTTACGGAGAACATTTTTGTGACCGACATTCGCAGCGCGGAAATGATCAAATATGCTTCCAACGCTTTTCTGGCAACCAAAATCTCTTTTATCAATGAAATTGCCAACATTTGCGAGAAGGTCGGCGCGGATGTGACGGAGGTGGCCAAAGGCATGGGCAGCGATCAGCGCATCGGCTCGGCTTTCCTGCGGGCAGGCATCGGCTACGGGGGCTCCTGCTTCCCGAAGGATACCAAAGCGCTGATCCAGATTGCCGGCAATGTCGATTACGAGTTCAAGCTGCTGAAATCCGTGGTGGAAGTCAATACGGGTCAGCGCTACAACGTTATTGCCAAGCTGAAGGAATCGCTTGAAACGCTGAAGGGCGCCCGCATCGGCATCTGGGGCGTATCCTTCAAGCCGGACACTGATGACATCCGGGACGCCCCGGCGCTGGAGATCGTCGAAACGCTGATCCGCGAAGGGGCGGTCGTCAAGCTGTATGATCCGATTGCGCTGGACAATTTCCGGCAGCAGTTCGACCATCCGGGCCTGCACTGGTGCAGCTCTGCCGAAGAGGCGGCGGGCGGCTGCGATGCGGTCTGCCTGCTGACCGACTGGCATGAATTCAAGGAGATCAACCTGCACAAGCTGGCCGCCATGATGAGGCAGCCGGTGCTGATCGACGGACGAAACGTTTACGGGCGTGAGCAGATTGAAGGCACCGGGCTGGAATATATCTCGGTCGGCAGACCGCATATGGGCGCTTATTCCGAATATCCCCGCAAAATTGCGGAGGTTCTGTAAAGGGGTGGATGACAATGAAATTGGTACTTCTATCAGGCGGTTCAGGAAAAAGATTATGGCCTCTCTCGAACGACTCCCGGTCCAAGCAGTTCCTCAAGGTGCTTCATGATCCGGCCGGACGCCCGGAATCAATGGTGCAGCGCGTTTGGCGCCAGCTCGACCAGGTCAACCTGGCAGATTCTGCTTATCTGGCCACCGGCCGGGCGCAGGTGGAAATGATCCAAAGTCAGCTCGGCCCGGAAGTGCCGATCATTGTGGAGCCCGAGCGCCGGGATACTTTCCCGGCCATTGCGCTTACGGCAGCCTATCTTTATTCAGTAGAGAACGTTTCCCCCGAAACGGCCGTTGCGATTTTGCCGGTGGACCCTTATGTGGAGGATGCTTTCTTTCATACGGTATCAAGCCTGGAAGCTACGCTGGAGCAAAGCGGGGCCAATCTGGCGCTGATCGGCGTAGTGCCGAACCATGCTTCGGAGAAATACGGCTATATCATTCCGGCAGATGCAGGGTATGAAGCAGACGCTGCGGATGGGGCACAGGAGCGGGATCACGTATCCTTTATGCCGGTCGGCCGTTTTCAAGAGAAACCTGCGGAGGAAGCGGCCCGGGAGCTCATCGGGCAGGGCGCTCTTTGGAACTGCGGCGTGTTCGCCTTCCGCCTTGGTTATCTGCTGGATATTTTGCAGGCCAAGGGGCTGCCGCTGCAGTATGAAGAGCTGCAAAGGCAATACAAGCTGCTGGCCAAGATCAGCTTCGACTATGAAGTTGTGGAGAAGGAGCAGAACATTGTGGTCGTTCCGTACGACGGCTATTGGAAAGACCTCGGCACCTGGAATACGCTGACGGAGGAGATGGCCAATCCGCAGCTCGGCAAGGGCACAATGACCGTGGACTCCAGCAGCAGCTGCCTGATCAATGAGCTGGACATCCCGGTTGCCGTGATCGGCGCGCCGGATTTAATTGTGGCGGCAAGTCCCGACGGCATTCTGGTCACGCAGAAGGATGCATCGCCCCGGGTCAAAGAGGTGCTGAAGTCTTTCGAGCAGCGTCCGATGTATGAAGAGCGGCGCTGGGGGCACTACCGGGTGGTGGATTATATCCAGTATGATGACGGCAGCAAGGTGCTGACCAAACGGATCTTCGTTCATGCGGGACGGAATATCAGCTACCAGCTTCATAACAAACGCTGCGAAGTGTGGACGCTGGTCAGCGGTCAGGCGAAGGTGATCCTGAACGAGAAAATGCATGATGTCCGCGCAGGCGACGTCGTGCGAATCCCCGAAGGAACCAAACACAGCATTCTGGCGGTGACGGATGTCGAATTTATCGAGGTTCAAACCGGACCGGAGCTGGTGGAGGAGGACAATATCCGGATTTGCATGGATTGGGATGACATTGACCTGCACCAATTTATTTCCTGATCGTATTCTGCTTGTATAAGCAATTATGAAGAAACTGGACCAATTGGAATGCCATTCTGCCAGGATTTTCAGTAAAAATTCATACCAATGCATGAAAATTATTTATTTTTTCAAAAATCGACTAAAAACGCTAATAATAGACAAAAGAAATGTCGATACATACGGTATTCAGGTCCGAAAGGGGAAAATATCAACATGAATTACCACCGTGTGTATCGCTCTGTTTGTCGTTTATTTTTCGTCGTCCTGCCGCTTATTATTGCTTCTGTCTCTGCTGCTGTTCCTGCAAACGCCTTGGCGGGCGCGAATCCGATTAATCCGGGCGCCACTTCGGAAGCAAAAGAGTTATTGAATACGTTATACACCGTTTCTGGTAAAAATATAATCTCGGGGCAGCATGACTATCTGGAAAGCCCCGATGAAATCAATAACCGGCTTACCCGGATCAGCGGGCAGTATGCCGGGGTCCACGGCTATGAGCTAGGCCCGATTATGGGACAGACGCCAAGCCAGATTGCCGAGCAGCGCCGCAATGTCGTAAACAGCGCCATCAACTGGTACCGCTCCGGCGGTATTGTAACTATGACGTTCCATGAAGCTTTGCCAGGCACAAGCCCGCTCTGGAGCAATGTTCAGAAGTCGATTTCCCAAGCGGATTTTGATAAATACGTAACGCCTGGAACCGACGAATACAAGGCCCTGATTGCCGATCTGGACAGCGTGGCCGCATCCCTTCAAACGCTGAAGGATGCCGGGGTGCCGGTGCTGTGGAGACCGTATCATGAAATGAACGGCGACTGGTTCTGGTGGGGCAAGAAAACAAACTTCACGGATTTGTGGAACCTGATGTACGACCGGTTCGTCAATGTCCACCATCTGGACAACCTGATTTGGGTGTGGTCTCCGAATGCGCCGACCAACAGCAATTATTCTTATGGTCCTTATTTTCCGGGATTAAACAATGTCGATGTACTGGCACTGGATATCTACAATAATGATTTCAGACAATCCTATTACGATAACCTTCTGAAGCTGGCACAGGGCAAGCCGATTGCGATCGGAGAAAGCGGAGAAATGCCGGATCCGGGCGTATTGTCTTCCTCCCAGCCCCGCTGGTCGTATTTCATGACTTGGGGAAGCATGCTGACGGACAATAATTCGACCTCTACGATTGATAATTTCATGAACAGCAATTATTTTCTGACCAAATTCAAGCTTTCGCTGCTAGACAAGATTCCGTTGCTTCCGCAGCTTGAGCAGCCGGTGATCCCACTGTCGAGCGGATTGTTTGGCGAATATTATTCGAACGTTAATTTGACCGGCGTTCCGCTGACCCGAACCGATGCCAAAATCGACTTCAACTGGCGCAGCGGTTCGCCGGGTATGTCTATACCAAACGATAATTTTTCCGTCCGATGGACAGGGCAGATCAAACCGCTGTACAGCGAAACGTACACGTTCAGTACCCTGTCTGACGACGGAATACGCGTTTGGGTAAATGGCAGCCTCATCATAGACAGCTGGTTCAAGCAGAGCTGGTACGAGCGTTACGGCAGCATTGCGCTTAATGCCGGTCAGCTCTATGACATTAAGGTGGAATACTATGAGGGGCAGGGCGACAGCATGGCCAGATTGATGTGGCAAAGCGCAAGCCAGACCAAACAAACGGTACCGCCGGAAGTGCTCTTCCATTCCGAGGCTTTGCTTCAATAGATCGGCTGGGGAATTTACTGCCGACAAGCCAAGCGGCTGGCGCCCTAACATCATGCCTATCCGGTTCAAGGCTGTCCGGCTGGCAATCTTGGGGTGAAACCATATGGGATTAAGACGTCTTGCTGGAATTAAATACGGGTTGTTTATTTTGGAAATCGTCGGACTTATCGTCTTGTTATCTCATGCGGGCCGGTCCGGGCATGCGGATCTCGCAGTAAGCGCTATGGGCAGCAATGCCGTGATCTGGAAGCTGGGCAGCGAAGACGGGAAATCGGCTGAATTCGCTTCCTCCGCTAATGCTGTTAAGACAATGTCTGCTGCGGAGGCAAAGGTGGAAGCCGATTGGAGCCAGGTTCCGCCCGGCTTGAATGCGGCCAAGAACCCTGTATTCGAAATGGACTATAACCTGAAGCAAATTCCGGAGAACGGGGTTCTGTTTCGGGTTAAAATTTTGGATGCCTACAAATCCGTTCCGCAGCTGGCGGTCTTCTCCAATCATCAGCTGTCGGGCATCATTCAGGTGGCCGGCTCGTCCGGGACGGGCAGCGGCTACTCGTACAACAAGTCTTATGAGCTTTATATTCCAAAGGAACAGCTGCAGACCGGCAGCAATCAGCTCAAGCTCCAGCTGATCCGCTGTATGTACTGTTCAGCAGGGGAAGATCCTTTTCTTTGGCTGACCTGGGATGATCTCAGTCTCGAAGCGTTGTCGGCCCCGGCTGATGAGCCGATTCATGGACGTTACGTTCAGACGGGCACGAATGTCAATAACTTTGAATTTTATTACGATGAAGGCGCCGTCCGCCACCTGCCCTATGTGCTGAAATGGCTGGGGCTGGCGTACAGCGGCAACATCATGCGGGTCAGCTGCGCCAGCGATGTAGGGGAAGCCTGCTCGGACGTACTCGATTACTACAAGGTACTGAAAGAGTATAATACGCAGGCCGCGGCCTTGTATTTGTATACGGGCGATATCAAGCTGAATGCGGACGGCTCACTGCCGGACGCCGCGAAGCAGAAGCTGGCCGATTACTTTAAGCGGTATGGCAGCTATTTTCAATATTATGAAGTGGATAATGAACCTGGTCTGTTTAATCGTTCCAAAGCGGTGGATCTGGCTGTCGCCAACTGGCTGAATGAGGAGGGGAAAAAGATTTCGCCCGGACTCAAAACCGTCGCCCCGGGCTGGGCGTATTGGCCGGCTTATTCCATCAAATCGTGCCAGAACCAGAAGGGCGGCAGCCGGACCTGCGGAACGCCGGACGGTTGGGAACGTGATCCGGCGCAGCGGCTGGAGCTTGAACGGGTAACCGATCTGACCAACGGCCATGCTTACGGCAATTCTTATGCCGATCCGCAGGGCGGAAGCCTCCCGGAGAACCTAATGACGTTCAAAGGAACGCAGGATTCCTTCAGCAAACCGATGTTGTCCACTGAGTTTGGGACATCAGGCGGCCATACGGATCTGCCGATCTATGGCGCTTCGGAACCGCAGTCGGCCGTCTTTGACCGGATCATGCGGGCGCATATCGGGTTCGCCGATATGTTTATCCAGCATGCGGCATTTTACAAGGATTTCTCATTGTTCCAGACCGGCTTTGATTTGTCCGGACGTAATCCGGCGGATACCCGGCAATATGAATTCGAGACAGGCGGGGAGACAAGGGTCGATATTATGCGCCGTTTGACGCTGGCATACGCCACGCACGGCAAACCGCTTGTCTATAAGGTGCTGAACAAAGACGAGACCAAGGACAAGCTGGTCTATGTGAGGGCCGTCGATACCTCGAAGCTGGCTCCGCTGCCGGTGTCAGAGGCGACCTCCAATAAACTGCTGATTAATTTCGTCAATTTCGAGAACCGTACGCAAACGCTGAAGGTTAAAGTGACAATGCCGGAATCAACCGTTTATGAAGGGGAGAGGTTCGGAGCCGGGGAAACCTATGCAGACTCACGAACTTACGTGACGGGGCTGCAGGCGTCACCGGAGCTGACCTTCACCGAAACGCTTGGTCCTGGAGAAGCGGTGCAGTACATTCTGCAGCCTTCATCAAGCGTAGCCGCAAAGCCGCCGGCCTGGATAACGGCCTCCGAAGCCAAAGGCAGCGGGATTCAGGTTTCATGGCTGGAATCGGAAGGGGCGGCCAGCTATGATGTGCTTCGGGCGGAAGGAGAATCGGGAGCGCTGACGCCTATAGCGGAACAAGTGAAGGGAACCACCTATACCGACAGCGGGGTGGAGAAAGGCAAGCTTTACCGTTATGCGATCCGGGTGAACGGCAAAAACGAACGTTCGGAGGAAGCGAAGGTTCTTTACACGGGAACCGCCGAGCTGGATCGTTTGGCGTTTACGGTCAGCTCGAATATTCCGCTCGAGAAATCCGATCCGAAGGCTGCGATCGACGGGAATCCCCGTACCCGCTGGGATACCGGCAGCAACCAGACACCGGGCCCGTATTATCAGATTGATTTGGGGGCCATTCGCCAGGTGGGCAAGATTGTGCTCGATTATGCGAAATCCCCGTATGATTATCCCCGTCATTACCGGGTGGAGGTTTCGCTGGACGGGCGGAATTGGCGGCAGGTTGCTGAGGGGGAGGGCCGAAAGGAACGAACGGAGATCACTTTTGCTCCTGCGGAAGTGAAGCAGATCCGAATCAACCAGACCGGAACGGGCGGCAATTTCTGGTCGATTCATGAGCTGCATATTTATTCGGGTTAGATCAGGGAATAAGGTTCGCCAGGATAACTCCCAGCTGCAAGCGGGTGGCCTGGCTTTTTTTATATTCCGTTTAAAGGACGTAATGAATAAAGGCCCAAATTAGCAGAATCCAGATCGGGATCGAAATGACAAGGCTCCAAAGAAATCCCTTGGAAAAAGAGGAGTTATTGTTCTCTTCCATGACGCTCTCTCCAATACTATGAAATAAACGGAACTGAAAGGTTCCGTGCTTTACGTATAACTTACCATAGGCCGAGACCTGCTTTCCAATGGAATTCGGCATCCGGCCATTTTTTACATTGGAAATTGGCCAGGCCCAGGCTTGACAGATTGGCCGCCGGGATATAAATTGAGGGTCATATATGATATATTCGTAGGGTATATTCAGTCTTATGGGGAAATTAGAGAAAATGAGGTTTTTTCAATGTTAACTGAAATCCAATCTCTTTCTGAACAACTGACTAGAGAGTACGCAATTAAGGGGAAGGTCGCAACGGGGCTGGCCGATTTGTTGTCCTTGCTGAACAAGAACCGGCTGTTGGCATTAGCCGCTACCTATGAGGTTGCCGGCCGCTCCAAGATGAAGAAAGAACAACTGGTGGAAGCGCTTGTAGACCGGATGACCGATCCGGATTATGTCAGATCCGTTCTGCTGCTCGCTGAAGAGCCGGAATGGAAATGGTTTGAACGTCTTCTGAAGAAGCCGGTTCTGGAAGACAAGGGAGACGCCTTCGGCGAATTTGTTTTTCTACTGGAATATGGTTTGGTGCTGGCTGTTGAGGAAGAGGGGACAACGTATTTTATTCTGCCTGATGAAATCAAAGCCGCTTACAGCAAGCTGAATAAGACGCAATTCCGCAAGCAGCAAAGCCGGCTGTGGCTGATCCATGATTACGCCGCTGCTTTGACGAATCTTTACGGCGCTTATAAAACCGATACCCTGCTGAGCATATTCAACGCGCAGAACGAGGAACAGCTCACGGAAGAAGAGCTTTGGACCGCGCTGAATCACTTTCAGCTGCGCGAGCAGCTGTTCACAATCTATGGGGAATATATCGTGGATCTTTCGCTAGAGCCGGAGGAATCCGAAGAGGATTTGAACGGTCTGCTTGAGCTTCGGGGCAATAAACCTTTCTATATTCCTGAACAGTCCGAGCTTCTGAAATATAAAGACGATCTTTATTTTGAAATTACTCCGCAGCTGACCCGCCTGAAAGAGTATATCGTCAAGGAATTTGCAGCGGAAGAGGCGAAGGCCGATGCGCTCGTGGACAATGTGCAGTTGGCCTGCGCGGTCGAATCGCCAATGGAAGAGATTTTTGCCGAGTTTGAGCCTTTTGGCATTAAGTTTGAGACGGAAGAACAAGTCCGGCAGCTGTCCGAACTCGTCATCGACGTATACAACCATACCCGGATGTGGTCGAATGGCGGACATACGCCAACCGGACTCCGCAAGCTGCTCAAGCCGGATGTGGTCAAAGCCGCCCATACCACGCATTATTTTCCGAACAAAAAGCAGCAGGTTACCGTAACCAAAGTGGGCCGCAACGAACCTTGCCCTTGCGGAAGCGGACTCAAATACAAGAAATGCTGCGGCAAAGCGCAATAATATAAAATAATAAGTCCAAAGCGGCCCCTCTGCCCAAGCAGAGGGGCTTTTGATGCTGTGCAAAAGGAACGGAAACGTCTGCCGGAGCGGAAAAAAGGATTAAAGCTGTTTTCTGCCCTTACCAACTTCCTGAAACCAAACTATGATAGTGAGGGGCTGCGGGATGGCTCCTAAGAGAAGGAAATGTTGGATTGATTTGTTATATAAGAAATGGGGTCAGATACAGTGAATAATTTAAACCATATAGACATTGCTTTGCTGCATGCCCGGCAGATATATGAGGAATGCCTGCGTTTGCAGGAGGCCCGGACAGCCAAAGAACAGGCTAAAGAACAGGCCAAAGAACAGGGCAAAGGACGGAGCAGCAGGCAAAGCGCAGGCGGATTTCGAAGTGAAATGCGGAACGCGAAGCAGGCTGGAGGACTTGTCAAGATTGGGCTGAAGTTTTGGCACGGGCTGACGGGATTTGGGCGAAGGCTGCTGTAAGGCTGCCTTTATTGTTTCCGCTTTCTGGAGGAGGTTATAATAGAGGTCGAACAACCAATCTGCTCTAGGGAGGTTTGAAGGGAACATGAATTACAGAACACTTGGAAGAACAGGACTCAAGGTATCGGAAATCGGATATGGAGCCTGGGGCATTGGCAAATCGGGCTGGCTGGGTGCAGAGGATCAAGAATCGCTGAAGGCGCTCCACCGCTCCATCGACCTGGGGCTGAACTTTATTGATACTGCACTTGGTTACGGGAACGGGCACAGTGAAAGCCTGGTAGGGCAGGTCGTCCGGGAACGTTCGGAGACAATTTACGTGGCCTCTAAAATACCGCCAAAGAACGGACAGTGGCCCGCTCGGGCAGGAGTTCCGTCATCAGAAACGTTTACGGCTGAGCATGTTATTTCCAGCACGGAGCAAAGCCTGCGGAATTTGGGCATGGACACGCTGGACGTTCAGCAGTTCCATGTCTGGTCGGACGAATGGGTCGGCCAGGGCGACTGGCTGGAGGGCGTTCTGAAGCTGAAGGAGCAGGGGAAAATCCGCTTCTTCGGCGTGTCCATCAACGACCATCAGCCGGCCAATGCAATCAAACTGATCGAAACCGGAGTGGTGGATACCGTCCAGGTCATCTATAATCTCTTTGATCAAAGTCCGGAAGATGTGCTGCTTCCGGCTTGCCTGAAGCATAATGTCGGCGTAATCGTACGCGTTGCTCTGGACGAAGGCGGACTCACCGGCACTTTGACGTCGGACACGACTTTTGCGGAAGGGGATTTCCGCAGCCGGTATTTCAGGGACGACCGCAAGCAGCAGGTTGTGGAACGCGTGAATAAGATCACTCAAGATCTGAACATCTCGAACACGGAAATGGCAGAAACAGCGCTTCGTTATGTGCTCAGCCATCCCGCGGTTTCGACGGTGATCCCAGGCATGCGCACCGTCCGAAACGTGGAACGGAATATGGCGGTAGGAGACGGGAAAGGCCTGCCGGACGACCAGGTGGCTAAACTTAAGAAACACCGCTGGATCCGGAATTTTTATCAATAATACAAAAGGTGGAGCCGAGGATTAAACTGGTACCCATAGACTGGACACTTTGAAAAAAAAGGTGTCTGGGCTATGGGTACTTTTTGTATACTGGAAGAGGCAATGGAGGGGATGACATGAGTAAGAAACATTTTAACCAAGCAGAGCGCAAGGCTTTATCTAAAAATCCATATATCGCTAAGGTTAGTGAAAAATCATTAACATACACAGATGAATTTAAACGCCTTTTCATCGATCAGTATCTGTCAGGGAAAACACCTAGAGAAATCTTTGAGACGGCTGGATTTGACGTGTCTCTCATCGGCATGACGCGGGTGGAGCAGTGCGCAGATCGTTGGAAGAAGGCCTACGAACGGGATGGGATTATCGGACTCACCGACTCCAGAAGAGGGGCTTCAGGACGTCCACGGCAAAGAGAGCTTACACCTGCTGAAATCATGGCCAAACAAGAAGCGAAAATCAAACTTCTCGAGTCGCAGATTGACTTGCTAAAAAAGTTCGACAAGAACGAAAGGAGGCTATGCTTAGAGAAAAACAATCCAAGCGAAAGTCATAGATTTGAATGGATTCATCAAGCAATGAACCAGGGATTTAAGCGGATGACCCGGTATTTTTGTGAGCTCCTAGGGGTCTCAAGATCTGGCTACTATCATTACCTGCAAACCGCGGATGTACGCATCAAACGAGCTCAAAAAGATGAGGAAAGCGTAAAGTGGGTGAAGAAAGCCTTTGATCGCCGAGGTTTCAAGAAAGGAGCTCGCTCCATCAAGATGACCTTAGAGAATGAGTTTGGCATTGTGTATAACCTCAAACGGATTCGCAGACTCATGAAAAAATTCAATATCGTCTGTCCTCACCGGAAACCCAATCCCTACAAACGAATGGCCAAAGCCACTCAGGAGCACCGGACCGTGCCCAATCTTTTGCAAAGAGATTTCCGAAAAGAAATCCCCGGTCTCGCCCTGCTCACGGACATCACCTATCTGCCTTATGGATCTTCCCAAATGGCCTATTTATCCACCTTACTGGATGCTTCCACAGGCGAAGTTTTGGCTCAACATCTCTCGGACCGAATGACGCTGGATTTAGCAGCTGATACCGTAGAAAAGTTGATGAAGCAAAAGCGGCTTAAACTGCCTAAAGGAGCTTTTATCCATTCCGACCAGGGCAGCCACTATACAAGCCCAGCCTTTCAAAAGCTGCTCAAGAAGTACAAGCTTGGCCAGTCGATGTCCAGACGCGGTAACTGTTGGGATAACGCTCCGCAGGAGTCTTTCTTTGGTCATCTCAAAGACCATGTGGATCACCATAGCTGTACAACCTTTGAGAGCCTCAAACAGGAAGTAAACCGATACATACAGTATTACAACAACCACAGATATCAATGGGGACGTAAAAAGATGACTCCTGTACAGTACAGGAATCATCTTTTATCTGCGGCTTAAAACCACAAGTCCCTTTTTTTACAAGTGTCCTTGACAAAGGGTACAGTTCAGATCGTTATCCTGGCTCCACCTTTTTTTTAGGTTGGCTTCTTTTATTCGAAGAGCAGTGAATCAAGGGAATAGGAACCGGCGCCCGTGAAGGCAAGACCGATAAAAACGGCAATCAGGATCAAATGAAACTCATAGCCGTTCGCCGTGCTCCAGAAGCCGTTAGGTCCATGAACCTTAACGATCGCCATTACCATGGTCAAGGCTAACAGAATCGCAACCACCGCTGTGAACAGCCCCGCCGCAAAAGCCAGGCCGCCTATAAGCTCAACCAGGCCCGCAGCGGCTGCAGCCGGTACGCCGGGTTTAATGCCAACAGACTCCATCCACCCGCCGGTTCCTTTAATCCCGTGTCCGCCGAACCAGCCAAACAGCTTCTGGGCGCCGTGAGCGGCGAAGATCAGACCGATAACCAAACGGATAATCAACAAACCTAAACTAAGCATGGCTCCCCCTCCGGATTCGCGTTCGAAACGAACTTACACCAAAAGAGCCCAACTTACGTACAATAACCTATATTTGCGTCTGAATAGAGGAGGACTCTTCTAATGATTACTATCTTGTCCGGAAATAATGCCTTGCATGCATTAAATTTAACGCCCTGGGAACAGAATGTCCTTAATATGAAACAAAGCAGCTCGGTTACTTACACCTACAGTTCCGCTGAAGCTTTGGTGTTTGAACTCAAAATGAGAAAATCCATTGTGGATGCCGCCACGGATCTATACCGGAGCGGAGCTTCCTTTGCCGATTTCAACCGGAGCAGATGCAACCCCCGTTATTGGACCCGAACCCGTTTGGGAGGTTTTCAATTAAGAAATGATGTGCTGCCTTCGGACGGCATCAACGATATTTTCCAAAATGGGCGGATGTACGGGTTCGAATGTGCCACCGCTATTGTGCTGGTCATGTATAAAGCTATTCTGGACACGGTGGGACCAACTGCGTTCAACACTTATTTTCCCAATTTGCTGCTGTTCACCTGGTATTACGATAACGATTTGCAGTTTAACCGGGTTCAGCTGCCTGATGTATATCCCGGTGATGCTCTTTATTTTAACAATCCTGATTTCAACCCGGCTAGACCAGGCTGGCGCGGCGAAAATGTGATCATGCTGGAGCGGAATCTTTATTTTGGTCATGGTCCCGGCATATTGCCCGCAGAGGCTATGCTGGCGATTCTGAACGCCAACCGGATTCCGGGCAGCATGACCCCGGCTTACGTGCTGAAGGATGCGCTTGCCCTTAACTTCGAACATATTCGCAAGCTGCAAAGCGGGGCAGCCCGCATTGGAAGACGGAAATATTTGTTTGCCTAGCTGTTAGGCTGATCAGGGAGAAATCTCCGTTCCTAGTAGGGCAGGGCCGGAACGGAGACCCTCTTATTTTCGCTTGAATGGAACAGGAGCCGAAGAAGTAGCTTAGGAGATATTTATACAAGTTGACAGCCTATATCCGCCATGATAAATTCATTCCTGAAATGGACGGAAAGCAGTGAACAGCAAGCTAGAATAGGAGAATTTCCATCATTTAATAGCAGAGAGAAGGACTAAGGATATGCGATTCAGTTATATCAGCCACCTGCACTGCCCGAAATGCGGCAAGGAGTATCCCGCTGACCGAATTCAGCAGCTGTGCGAATGCGGTTCCCCGCTGCTGGTCGATTATGATCTGAAAGAATTGAAGAAGAACTGGATGCCTGCCGATCTGGCAGGGCGCAGCAACGATTTATGGAGATACCACGAACTTTTGCCTGTAATGGACGAGAAGAACGTGGTAACGCTTGGGGAAGGCATGACCCCTTTGCTGCGGATGGAACGTGCAGGACAGGATATGGGCATTCCACATCTGCTGATGAAAGACGAAGGCATTATTCCAACCGGCAGCTTCAAAGCCCGCGGCGCGGCTGTTGGCGTATCGAAAGCCAAGGAGCTTGGCGTTCAGGAGCTGGCAATGCCGACCAACGGAAATGCGGGAGCGGCATGGGCCCTCTACGCGGCAAGGGCGGGGATTAAGGCTTCTATCGTTATGCCGGTGGGTGCGCCGCTCATTACCCGAAACGAAGTGGCCGTATCCGGCGCCAATCTCAACCTGGTGAACGGGCTCATCAGCGACGCCGGGCAAATGGTCGGACAAGCCGTTAAAGCTCATGGGCTGTATGATGCTTCGACGTTGAAGGAGCCCTACCGGATTGAAGGCAAAAAGACGATGGGCATTGAGATTGCTGAACAAATGCACTGGAAGGTTCCGGATGTCATCTTGTATCCGACTGGCGGAGGAGTAGGGCTGATTGGCATACATAAAGCATTGAAAGAGCTTGCCGAATTAGGCTGGATTAAAAATAAGCTGCCGCGTCTGGTTGCCGTACAGGCGGCCGGCTGCGCACCGATCGTGAAGGCCTGGGAGGAAGGCCGGACCGATTCGCAGTTCTGGGAGCAGTCCGAAACTGTTGCTTTTGGCATTAACGTGCCGAAGGCGCTCGGCGATTTTCTCGTGCTTGCAGCGATTGCCGAAACGGATGGATGTGCTGTTGCGGTAGAGGATGGCGAGCTGCTGCAGGAACAGGCGCTGATCGCCCGGCTGGAGGGCGCCTTTGTTTGCCCGGAAGGAGCGGCAGCGTTTGCTGCGGCCCGCAGGCTTAAGCAAAGCGGCTGGATTCAAGCCGAGGAAACGGTGCTGGTTCTGAATACCGGCAGCGGAATTAAATATCCGGAAACGGTTAACGTAGAAGCACCGGTTCTTCAACCGGGCGATCTGCTGCAGCGCCGTACGGAAGAAGGGGAAGTAAGCTGGGGAAGAAAAGGTAAATCTACGAACGAAATGTAATTCGGGGGTGGAAGCCACGGAGGAGAACAGAATGCGGCAATCTGACGATAAGGGGCTGGAGCTGGAGATTATCCCGTGGGGTTCGCCGGCTTATGAACAGGCGCTGGAGCTGAGGGATCGGATTCTCCGGAAACCTCTTGGAATGAGTATATATAAGGATGACCTGAAGGCCGAGGAAGAGGATCTCCATATCCTGGCCCGCCAGGACTCAGCGCCGGCTGGTGTACTGCTGCTGCGCAAAGTCGATGAGGATACGCTGCAGATGAAGCAGGTAGCGGTCGATGGAAGCCGGCAGGGCCAAGGGATTGGCAGACAGCTGGTTGCCTTTGCGGAGCGAACGGCTATACTTAAGGAGGTCCGGAAGATCATTCTGCATGCCCGCTTGACCGCGGTTCCTTTCTATGAAAAGCTGGGATATGTCCGGTACGGAGAGCCTTATACGGAAATAGGCCTCCCGCATTGGTCCATGCAGAAGACACTGAAGAAGCCGGAGCCACGCGAATGAGCGGTTAAGAACGACGACTGGAGGAATTGGGAATGAACATTGAGATTTGGTCGGATTATATGTGTCCTTTTTGTTATATCGGGAAACGCAGACTGGAAACAGCCATACAGCGTTTCGGTCATCACGAGGAAATCGCAATCCGCTTTCGCAGCTTCGAGTTAAATCCGCAGGCTGAAGTGAATAGCGGCAAATCCATTGCGGAGGAGCTGGCAGCCAAATTCGGCGTCAGTGTTGAACAAGCCAAAGCGATGAATGAACAGATGACAGCTAATGCGCGCACGGCCGGTCTGACCTACAACATGGAAACCATGGTGCCGACCAATTCGTTTGATGCGCTTCGTTTGACCCACTGGGCCGCTTCCTTGGGGAAAATGAAAGAGATGAGCGAACGGCTGTTCAGCGCGGTCTTTACGGAATCCAAATCTATTGCGGACCACGAGGTATTGGCCGAGCTTGCTTCAGAGGTAGGGTTATCCCGCGAAGAGGCCAAGCAGGTGCTCGAAGGAGACGCTTATGCAGCCGAGGTGCGAATGGATGAAGAGGAAGCCGGCAAACTCGGCATAACTGGCGTTCCGTTTTTTGTATTTGATCGTAAATTTGCCGTCTCGGGCGCTCAGCCGGAGGAAGTGTTTATGCAGGCCCTTCAGAAAGCCTGGGAAGAAAGCCAACCGTTTACCGTTCTTGGAGCCGATTCTGAGGCGACCTGTACGGATGACGGCTGCAAGCTGTAAATGAAAGGAAGGGGCCAATGTCAATGACATGACGTCCTATAAACAAAATCAAGAAAGCCGTTCCTGAACCGGTTAGCTGCCGGACTGGGAACGGCTTTTTTGTGCTGATTTCCAGCTGATTTCCCGTACGGGAAAAAGGCAAGGGGCAGGGATTAAGAAACAGGTTCCCGCTCCAGGAAATCCTCAAACAGGAGAGCCAGCTTCAGCTTCAGCAGATGTTCATAGTTCCGCAGATCAAGACCAAGCAGCTCTCCGATTTTCTCCAGGCGGTAGGCCACCGTATTGCGGTGAACAAACATGTCTTTAGCCGCTTCGGCGGTCTGGCCGTTGTGATGGAGATATAGGCGCAGGGTAGTCAGCATTTCCTCAGCGGCCTCGGGGGGCCGTTCCCAAATGGGAGCCAGCAGACGGGCGCTGAATTGACGCATTTTATTGACGGGCAGCCCGGTAAAAAGGTCAGCGAACTCGATACTGCGGTAATCGACGACACGCCGGTTCAGATTCAGCCGTCTGGCTGTGTCGGCAGCGCTGAGGCATTCCTGATAAGCCTCGGCTAATTGAACGGGCTTGTGCTTCAGATTGCTGATATAAAAATAGCAGTAGCTTCCGGCCGGTTTGCCTGCCTGCTCGTCTGCCTGAGAAGAGAACAGCTGAGGGAGCAGACTGGCGAGCCGCTGAACCTCGCTTACGTTCTGACAAGGTACGATGGAGAGCAGTCCTTCTTCCATTTCTACCTGCAGCTGTGCCATTCCCTTAAGGCTGGGGTGGTATTGAAATTCCTGGCGAATTCCCCGGAGCACGGAGCGGACCGAAGCCGGATCGGTCATGGAAGGCAGCGGAGTGGTCCACAGGCACAGGAAGGGCTCTTCCATCAAATTAGTCTGCATATCGCGGGCATACCCCAGCACAGCTTCAATTGAAATATCCCGGTTGAGATAACATTGGACAAGCCAGGCCAGCTGATGATCATCATGATCCTTGCGGCTGACCTCCAGCTCTTCCAGATGATAAGCGATCCATTCAGCTGCCTGGGCGAGCAGCCGCTCTTCTTCTTTGGTTGCCCCGTCCGCCTGCCTTTGGAAGACGGCAAAACCATTCCATTGTTGATGTTTATCAGCTAAAGGGAATAGAAGCAGTCTTTGGCCGGTTTCGCTCCGCCGGGTATGGGGATGAGGTTTCCATGGCCATGTCTTGAGCAGCTCGCTTTCCTCGGCAGCCATACTGCTGAACAGAACCCGCTTGTCAGAACGAATTACGGCCATCGGGCAATCCAGGATGGATGCGAGTTCTTCGAAGAAATTCAGTTTTTTGCCACCCAAGGCAAACCGGAGCAGTGCCTGCTGCTTCTCTACAAGATGTTTGAGCGCCAGGGTTGTTTGGTTCAATTCGGCCCTGAATAAACCGTTCATCTGATCGGAGAAGGTGAAGGGATAAGGCAGCTCAATGATCGGAAAACCGATCCGGTCCGCCTCCTGCAAGATCGTCTCGGGAATTTCAGTCCAGAACCGGCCAAGCTTGATGCCAAGAGCAGCCGCTCCTTTGCGGGCAAGCTTGCCGACAAGCGCCGCCCCTTCTTCGGGATGATCCTTGATTAAATAAGCGGTAGTGAACAGAACTTCTCCTTCATGGACCCAATCGGCAATATCCGGAGCATCCATGACATTCACGGATTTCACGATTCGCCGCAGGCCGGTTTTGCCGGCAACTAAATTTCCTTCCGACAGCGGATATATGGAAAGCGCCTCTTCAACGGTCATGTACATGGGGAGTCCACCTTTCATCAGAAGGTCAACAAATCTTTTGGGGTCAATACATAGAGGTTTTTAATCATTAATTATACGGCAGCAGCCTTCTGTAGGCTAGTAAAATGTCAGCTTATATGACAGAGACTAAACAAAAAATCAAAATTCAAGCTGTATCAAGGGGGATAGCAGGGGAGTATGAATCTCATTAACTTAAAAAAAGCCGGCATCTTGTCAAAAATTCCGGCTTATGCTGCTGATTTTGTGCATAGGCATAAAAATCGGGTTTAAGCACTGTGCCTTCATTCATGAATATGTTATAAAAAGTCACACGTATTTATGGGAGTCCTAGCTTTGGAAGGACAATACTCCCGCAGGAGGTGCGCCTTGGAGATGAACATGGACCACGCCGATCAGTGGAACGCATATATCCAAAAAGATCTGAATATACAACCGCAAAGCGGCGGGAGACTCGAGGGTTTGTCTTTTGCCGTTAAAGATGTGTTTGCTGTGAAAGGCCACCGGAATGCGGCGGGGAATCCGGCTTGGCTCCGGACCCACGATCCTTCCGGCTATACGGCTCCGGTTATCGAGGCGCTGCTGGGTTCGGGCGCCGCGCTGAAGGGGATGACCCATACGGATGAGCTGATGTACAGCCTGAGTGGAGAAAATGTCCACTACGGGACCCCGGTCAATCCTGCGGCTCCGGACCGTATCCCGGGCGGCTCCTCAAGCGGTTCGGCGGCAGCGGTGGCTGCAGGGCTCAGCGACTTTGCGCTGGGCACGGATACCGGAGGTTCGGTGCGTATCCCTTCCTCTTATTGCGGAATTTACGGCTTCAGGCCCACGCATGGGAGAATCTCCGTACACGGAGTGATTCCGCTGGCGCACAGCTTCGATACGGTCGGCTGGATGAGCAGGAACCCGGATGTGCTTCGCAGAGTCGGCGAGGTGCTTGGGGCGCCGCAGCCTAATCTGGGGCTCCCTTTTCTGGAGGTCCATTTGCCTTCAGATGCCTGGAGTCTGCTGGATTCTGCGGCTTCCCGGGTCCTGCGCAGCCTGATCCCGGCGGTTGAACAAGCAGCTGCGGCCGGGCGGTGGGGGAGGCTGGCCGATGCTGGACTGCCGGACTGGGCACGGATCTTCCGGACAATCCAGGGCTTCGAGATCGCGGAAGAACACGGGGGGTGGATCGCCGAATATAAGCCGGTTTTTGGTCCGGATATCGCCGGGAGATTTGCCTGGGCACGGACGATTAGCCGGGAACAGGCCGAAGCATGCCGGACTGAACGAAGCAGTATTCAAAGCAATCTGATGCAGCTGCTTGGAAGGGACGGCCTGCTGGTGATTCCGACGGCCCCTGGCGGAGCGCCCCGGACAGGAGCGAAAGGAGAAGCAGCAGAGAACGTGCGCTCCAAGGTTATGCAGCTGACCAGTATTGCCGGTCTATCCGGTTTCCCTCAGGTGACCCTTCCCGTGGCCCGGATTGACGGGCTGCCGCTTGGGTTATCGATATTGTCCGCCCCGGATCAAGACGGCAGGCTGCTCAACTGGGTGGAGAAGCAGCTTGTACCTGCGATTGAACCTTTAACGTCTTTGGAGGGGCCTGCTAAGATGGGGCGGAGCCAGGCAGAACCGGGCTGCGCAAGCGATAGACGACATTTAGGGGAGGGACGGTAAGCTCCCTATAATAGGCGGGGTGAGAGCATGAAGCTGGTTTCCATAGTACGTAACGGAACGGAAGAAGCGGCCATCTTAACTGAGGAGGGGTACCTGGCCCTATCGGCCGTCAACGAAGCCGCGGGCAAGACCTGGCCGGTTCATTTATCCGCCGTTTTGAAAGGCGGTTTCCTGGAAGAGATCCGGGTCTGGTACGAACATCAGCTAAGCAGGGGCTGGGACCCGAAGCTTGCTGCCGAACCTTTTGCGTCGGTTCGTTACGCGCCGCCTGACCGGCATCCCGGGAAAATTTGGGGTGTAGGAGCGAACTATGCGGAGAAAGCCGCCGAAATGGCGGTGTGTCCCGAGGAAGAGCCGATTTGTTTTATGAAGCCGAACACAACTTTGATAGGACCTGAAGACATAATTATATTGCCTCAAGGTTCGAAGCGGGTAACGGCCGAAGCGGAGCTTGCGATCATTATCGGAACAGCTTGCAAAAACGTTGCGCCTGCCGAAGCGCTGGATTATGTAGGCGGATACGCCGCCAGTCTGGACATGACGGAGAAAGACATTCACGCCCGCAATCCCCGGTTTTTGGGCCGGGCCAAAAGCTTTGATACCTTCTTCAGCTTGGGTCCTGAGCTGGTTACGCCGGATGAAATCACCAGCCTCCAGGACCTGACTGTGGAGACAGTGCTGAACGGGCATATCGCTTGCGGCAGCCATATCGCCAATATGATTTATTCGCCGGCGTATATCCTATCGTTTTTCTCCCGGTTCATGACGCTGCTGCCCGGCGACATTTTAATGACCGGTACTCCGGGTTCTGTAGAAATCCATGAAGGAGACACGGTGGAGTGCCGGATTGGCGGCTTTCTCCCGCTTCGCAACGGGGTTGGACGTGAATAAGGCCAGAAAACAGGAATAAGGCCTTGCTTTGCAGCAGATATACCTGCAGCGGACCGGAGAGGGGAAGCAAAAGGGGGAAAACGAGGGAGAAAGGAGAAATGAGGATGGGAATTACGCTGCAGGAGATCAACGGGCTGGAGAAGGCGGCGTTTATCCGGGTGCTCGGAGGGATTTTCGAGAAGTCGCCTTGGGTGGCCGAAAAGGTTTATCGGCAGGCGCCGTTTCGGACCAGGCAGGAGCTGTATGCTCAAATGCTTGAGGTTGTCGTCACTGCCGGGGATGAACGTATTCTGGAGCTGATCTGTGCCCATCCCGATCTGGCGACCCGGCTGAAGACGGACAGCTACAGTGCGGTAGAGCAGCGGGGGGCCGGACTTGATTCATTATCGCCGGAAGAATACGAACGTTTCTCGAAGCTGAACGAAGCTTATAAACGCAAATTCGGGTTTCCGTTTATTTTGGCCGTTACGGGCAGAACGAAAGAAGAAATTGCGGCTGCTATGGAAGAGCGGCTGCAGCATCAGCCGGAAGCCGAGCGGCAAACCGCGCTCCGGGAAATCGGCCGTATTGCCGAAATCCGCTTAAACCAATTAATAGCCGGCTAGAACCGGCGCATAACGGAAATGGGAAAGGATGGATGGATCATGCTGAAGCATTCCAGCGGACGTACCCTTTATTACGGCAAAGGCGATGTGCTTGTCTACCGTACTTATGCCAAACCTCTGCAGGTTGCGGCGGTGCCCGAATCGGCGTTTGAAGGGGACCGCAACATTATTTTTGCCCATAATATAAAGTTTGCGGTCAGCGGCGATAAGCTGCTCGCTTCGTTCACCGAGGGAAGCAACACGTTTGTAGTAGCCACGGATTCCATGAAAAATTTCCTTCTGCGAAATGCCGCCGAATATGAAGGAGGGACGACGGAAGGGCTGCTGCTGTTCCTTGGCCGCCGTTTTCTGCAGCGGTATCCGCATATCACTTCCGCTGAAATCAGCGCAGACCGCTTGCCGTTTCAGGCGCTGGATGTACCCGGCTCAGACGGGTTCGTCCGCAATGAGCTGGTCTTCCGCCGTTCGCATAACGATCACGCCAGCGCCGGACTTGAGCTGGTCAGCAGAGACGGGAATGTCGAAGTGCTTGCCTCTTGGTCGGGACTGACCGGTCTGCAGCTGATCAAGGTGAGCGGCAGCTCGTTCTACGGGTTTGTGAGGGACGAATATACAACGCTGCCGGACAGCTATGACCGTCCTTTGTTTATTTTTCTCGACATTTTCTGGCGGTATGGGGACCCTGAACAAGCGGCAGATGCTGCAAAAGGCAAATATGTGGCGGCTGAGCAGATCAGCGATATCGCCCATACTGTGTTTTACGAGGAGCAATCTCCGTCCATCCAGCACCTGATCTGGCTGATCGGTCAGCGCATTCTGATTCGGTTCCCGCAGCTTGCCGAAGTCAGCTTTGAGTCCAATAACCGCACCTGGGAGACGATTGTGGATCCCGCCAGCCCCGGCCAGCCCGGCGTCTTTACGGAACCCCGTCCGCCATACGGCTTCCAGGGCTTTACCGTCATCCGGGCCGATGTCCAGCCGGAAGCGCCGGCCGCCGGAGGCGAATGAAATGGCGGGGAGGGGCAGACTTACTACTCATGTGCTGGACCTGTCGCGCGGCCGGCCGGCGGAGGGGGTAGCGGTAACGTTATACAAATTGAACGATGGTGGTCTGATGAACTCAGGTGGGAGCTCAGGAGGAGCGAGGCAGCTGCTGCGGGAGGCGGTTACCAATTCCGATGGCCGGCTGGATGAGCCGCTGTTAACCGGTGAAAGCATGGAGGCAGGGCTCTATGAGCTGGAGTTTGACGTGGGAAGTTATTTCGGTCAGGAGGCATCGGGCGGTTTCCTTGAGCTTGTTCCGGTCCGCTTTCGCATTGCCGGTCCCGATGAACATGTACATGTGCCGCTGTTGGCTGCACCCGGCGGGTACAGCACATACCGGGGGAGCTGATGAACCGGGCCGGAAGCATAAGCTGGTGGCTGTCATAAATTACGCAGCCGATGATGGAAAAGCCAAGCTAAGGGGGAGAGAGCATGGGCGGACAATTGGACTGGATCATCCAGGGGGGCAGCGTCGTACTGCCCGGTGAAACACGGCGGCTGGATATCGGTATCCGGGACGGGGAAATAGCGGTCCTGCGGGACAAGTTGAACCCCGCCGAGGCCAAAGCCAGCGTGGATGCCGCCGGCAAGCTGGTGCTGCCGGGCATGATTGATGTTCACGTTCATTTCAATGAACCGAATCTGGGTCATTGGGAAGGCTTTGAAACGGGCTCGGCGGCGCTGGCGGCCGGCGGCTGCACCTTGTATGCAGATATGCCGCTGAACGGCAATCCGCCGACGGTAACCCTGGAAGCGCTCCGGATGAAAGAGCGGCTGGCTGCTGAGGATTCGCTGACGGATTACAGCTTCTGGGGCGGTTTGATGCCGGGGTATCTGGACCGGATTGAAGAGCTGGCCGCAGCCGGGGTGATCGGCTTTAAGGCATTTATGTCGAATCCGGGCGGAGAAGGCGAAGGGCGGTTTCGCGAAGTGGACCGGGCTGCGCTTTATGAAGGCATGAAACGGATCGCGGCGGTTGGCGGCATCCTCGCCCTTCATGCGGAGAGTGAGGATATGACATCCAGCTTAGCGGCGGAGGCGGTTGCCGCCGGGCGATTAGACGCCCGGGCTTTTGCCGCATCCCGGCCCCCCGCAGCCGAGCTGGAAGCCGTGTCGGAAGCGCTGGAGCTGGCGGAGCAGACGGGCTGCAGGCTTCATTTTGTGCATATCAGCACGCCGGAGGCGGTGGATCTGATTGATGAGGCGAAAAGGCGCGGTCTGGATGTCACGCTGGAAACGTGTCCGCATTATCTAGCGTTGACAGTGGAAGATATGGAGCGTCTTGGGCCTGCAGCCAAATGCGCGCCTCCTCTGCGGGATGAAGCGCGCCGGGAGGAGCTTTGGAAGCGGGTGGCCGAAGGTAAGATCGACTGGATTGCCTCCGATCATTCGCCCTGCCCGGCCGATATGAAGCAGCCGGCCAGCGGCAGCTATTTCGAAGCATGGGGCGGGATCGCCGGAGCGCAGAGCAGTCTTGAGCTGATGTTTGAAGAAGGCTGCGTCAAACGTGGATTGCCGCTGCATCAGCTCGCCGCTTTGTTGTCGGCGCATCCGGCTGATCGTTTTGGATTCCGGCGCAAAGGCCGGATTGCTGAAGGGTATGACGCCGACCTCGTTCTTTTGGACCCGGGTAAGCCCTATACGCTGACCGTAGATGATTTGCGGCACCGGCACAAGCATAGTCCTTATATTGGGCGGACCTTTTCAGGGAAAGTTAGTGCCGTTTATTGCCGGGGAAATGTCATATACAGTGAAGCTGGCGGTACAGCGGCGCCAGGCGGCGGCGTCTGGATCAAACCCGGCGGCAGGGAGTGGGTGGAAAGGACGGAAGGGATAGAAGGATTAGAGAGCGGGGAAGAAGGGGCAGACAGGAGCGGGGCGGCCGGCAAGCCTTCCTTAACCCGTGCGGCATCCGTTCATGCTGAAGCTGACACAGGCAGAGAAGCGGAGGGGAGCCGATGAAGAAGGAGTTTATTCAGCCGGGAGACAGCCCGGCCGGTGGCGGGGGGGTATCCGGGGAAAACGAACAAGATATTCTGGCAGGATACATGTTCGACATTCTGGACTCGTTATCGCAGTACGGCGCCGGAGCCCCGGGCGAAGGGATTACCCGGCTGTTGTATTCGCCGGCCTGGCTGGAGGCGCAGCTGTTTCTTGCGGAAAGGATGCGGGCAGCCGGTCTGGAGGTCCGCTTTGACCGGGTTGGCAATCTTTATGGCAGACTGCAGGGGAGCGAGCCCGGGCGCCCGGTGGTTGCAGCCGGCTCTCATGTCGATACGGTAAAGCAGGGCGGGAAATACGACGGCGCTTTGGGAATAGCCGCTTCGTTGGCGGCCGTTTCCTATTTGAAGGAATGTTATGGTGTACCCAAGCGGACGCTTGAGGTGGTCTCCTTTTGTGAAGAGGAAGGGAGCCGCTTCCCGTTTGCATATTGGGGTTCGGGCAGTGTAACGGGAGAGCGTGATTTGCAGCGTTACGGATCTATTCGGGATGGAGCGGGCGTCACTCTTCAGGAAGCGATGGAGCAGGCCGGCTTTGGACGGGCGGAGCAGGCCGATCCGCTGCGCCGGGATCTGGGCGCCTACCTTGAACTGCATATTGAGCAGGGAATTATGCTTGAGCGTGAAGGCGCGGATATCGGCATCGTTGAAACGATTGTCGGCCAGCGGCGGTATACAGCCCAAGTTACGGGCGAAACCAATCATGCGGGTACGACGCCGATGCGGATGCGCAGCGATGCTCTGGCCGGAGCCGCAGAGATGGTGGTGGCGCTGGAGCGGATGGCGCTGGAGGAGGGGCCACCGCTCGTCGCCACCGTAGGCCGGTTGGAGGTGAGTCCAAACACCTCCAACGTCATTCCGGGGCGGGTCAGCTTCTCCCTCGACATCCGGCACGAGTCGGGGGAGAAGCTGCAGGGCTTTTGCGGCCGCATGAGCGAGGCTTTCGCCGGGCTTGCGGCCGCGAGGGGGCTGAAGCTGGAGCTTCAGCTTCAGCTGGCAACCGCCCCGGCGCCGATGGACGCCGGGCTGGGCGGCAGGCTGGAGCGGCTGTGCAGCAGCCGCGGCATATCCTGCCGCCGGATGGTCAGCGGCGCGGGGCACGACGCGCAGCTGCTCGCCGCCGTATGTCCGGCGGCGATGCTGTTTGTGCCGAGCCGCGGCGGCATCAGCCACGCGCCGGAGGAATACACCGCGCCTGAGCATTTGGCGCGGGGCACCGAGCTGCTGGCGGCTTTGCTGCGCGAGCTGGCCTATGGAGACAACGACGAACAAAAGGGGGAACGCTGACATGATGGAGCCACGGCCACAACAACCAAAACAACCGCAACAACCAACACAACCAGTACAGTCACAACTAGCACAGTCACAATCGACACAAGTGTCACCCTCACCCCAGCCACCGTCACACCTCCCACGGCACAAGCCGGATCTGCCTCTTGATCGCCAACCTTATGCCGAGTTCTCTCCTTCGCCTAGAATCATTATGACCCCGGGGCCTGTCGAGGCGGATCCAAGAGTGCTCCGCGCTTTGTCCATGCCGATCCTTGGCCAGTTCGATCCTGAGTTTACGGCTCTGATGAACCGGATAATGAGCATGCTGCGCGAGCTGTTTCAGACCTCGAACCAGTGGGCTTATCCGGTCGACGGCACCTCCCGTTCCGGGATTGAGGCGGTGCTGGGCAGCCTGATCGAGCCCGGAGACAAGGTGCTGATCCCGATCTACGGCCGGTTCGGCTACCTGCTTTATGAAATCGCCGAGCGCTGCGGCGCGAAGATCACGGTCATGGAGCAGGAATGGGGAACGGTGTTTGAACCGGCTGAAATCATTGCGGCTATCCGGCAGCATCGTCCGGCCCTAGTGGCGATGGTGCATGGGGAAACGTCCACCGGGCGGATGCAGCCGATGGAGGGCATCGGGGCAGCCTGCCGGGAGGCGGACGCCCTGCTGGTGATCGACGCCGTCGCTACGCTCGGCGGAGTTCCGGTCCGGACCGACGAATGGCAGGTGGATGCTGTAATCGGCGGCACCCAGAAATGTCTGTCGGTTCCGTCCGGCATGGCGCCCGTGACTTACAACGACCGGGCGGAGCGGAAGCTGAACGCCCGAAAGAGGGTGGAGCGCGGGCTTTGGGCCGAGCCTGGCCAGTCTGCCGCTTCGCCTGCAGCATCTCTTCCCGCTAGGATTCAAAGCAATTACCTGGATCTCAGCCAGCTGCAGGATTACTGGAGTCCGGCAAGACTTAATCATCACACCGAGATGACGTCCATGCTGTACGGTTTGCACGAGGGGCTGCGGCTGGCCTTAAACGAAGGGCTGGAGAGCCGCTTTGCCCGTCACCGCCTTCATGAGGCCGCCTTAACGGCAGGTCTGCGGGGAATGGGGCTTAGCCTCTATGGCGACCCGTCCTGCAAGCTTCCTGTCGTCACTTGCGTCAGCATCCCGGACGGGGTAGACGGCGAGAAGGCGAGGTCGCAGCTGTTGGACGACTTCGGTATTGAAATCGCCAGCTCCTTCGGCCCGCTCAAGGGAACAATCTGGCGCATCGGAACGATGGGCTACAGCTGCCGCAAAACCAATGTGCTGCACCTGCTGGGTGCGCTTGAAGCCGTGCTCCTGCGCAGCGGCCACCCGCTTCCTGCCGGTGAAGCTGTCCAGGCCGCCCTGCAGGTTTATGACGCGGCAGCGGCAGATTGATTTAGGTCAAACCAGATCGAATCAGATCGAATCAGATGAGCCCGACTTTGCCGAGTCAGATTTTGATTGCTGCGATGCGCAGCCGGCTGGTGTCGGCCATCCATTGGCCGTCCCGGTACAGCTGCGGCTTAACCCGATTTTCAATGGCCTCGAACATGGTCGATTTGGCATCTTCCGGGACATCTGCGAAGAAATAGGGGGAGAAGCTGTTCAGCCATTTTCGGACCCCGGCTTTTAGCGGAGTCGGATGATCGAAATGCCGGGCCTCCATTACCCGGAATCCATTTTGCTCCAGCAGCTCTGCGTATTGATCGGCCGTAGGCAGATACCACGGATTCCGGCCCTCCCAGACATAACCTTCTTCCTCCAGCGTTTCTTTCATCGCCGCCGTCAGCGTGGAGACATTTCCGCTGCCGGCGAATTCGGCCACAAATCGTCCGCCTTCCCGCAGGGCAAGCCTGATCGAAGTGATCACCTCCGGCGCGTCCTTAATCCAATGGATCACCGCATGGGAGAACACAGCGTCAAACCGGACTTTGGTCCGGTAATGCCGTATGTCTCCCGTCCTGAAGCTCAGCGACGGATATTTCAGGGCGGCGCGTTTCACGGCTTCCCCGGACACGTCAATGCCGGTCGGGATTGCGCCGGCTGCAGCCATGGCGGCCGTTAAATCGCCGGTTCCGCAGCCGGCGTCGAGAATCCGCTCCCCCGGAGCGGGCTGCAGCAGAGCTAAAGCCCCGTTCCCGGGTTTTCCATCCAGTTCCCCTGTTCCTTTCTTATCGCTGCCGGTTTCCCCGGTCGCTGCCTTTTTATCCATGTTGTCTCCATGCCTCCATGTTCAGCTCGTTATTCAGGGCTGCAGCGGCAAAAGCCCCCGCGGAAGCAGCCATAATCGCCTGGTGGGCCCGGGAGGCAGCATCTCCGGCGCTGTAAACACCCGGGACGGTCGTTTTCCCGAATTCATCGACGACGACCATATCGGTTTCCGTAACCTCACATCCCAACGATTTGGGAAGATCCGACCCGGCAGCCAAATCCGGTTTGAAAAAGATCCCCCCGCAAGCAACTGTCGTTCCGTCCTCGAGTACGACCTGCCGGACTTGTCCGTTCACGGACTCGATCTCTTTGATCGGCGAATCGAAGACCTGTACCTGATGGGCATGCAGCTCCTTACGCTGTTCATCCGACAGCTCGTCGGGTCCGTTCGTGCAGAGTGTAAACCGCTTTGTCCATCCGGAGATCAGCTGTGCGAAATGAAAGGCCTCCGCGCCATTGTTTATCACGACAAGGTGTTGATCCCTGAGCTCCCAGCCATCGCAGTAAGGACAGACAAATGCGCTTGTGCCGTAAACCTCGGCAAGTCCTTTAACGGGCAGCGGCCGATCCTTCATCCCGGCGGCGAACAGCAATTTACGGCTATGATAGGTTTGGTTTGAGGCTGTTGAAATTTGAAAATGGCCATCCGCTCCCTCAGCCGAAACCACCTTATCATCGGCAAAAATAACAGACGGATAAACGGCGATTTGTTCCCTGCCAATCCGTCTTAATTCCCCAGGCTGGATGCCGTCGCGCGTAAGGAAGCCGTGGGCTTCGCGGGTGACACGGTTGCGGGGTTTACCTTCGTCGATAACCAGCACCGTTTTTCTGGCCCTTCCCAGGACAAGGGCGGCGTTTAAGCCGGCAGGGCCGCCCCCGATGATGACTACGTCAAATGATTGATTTTCCATGTTCATAGAAATTCAGCTCCTTATTATTTTGTGTATATAATAGATCTTTAATATCCATGATTAAATTGTAAAAAGGAGTGCTCCACTCCTTGCAAGAAACGGGATTTACGCCTGGTGCACTCCGCATTTAGGAGCTTCCGCCGCAGCGTCCAGCACAGATTGGATCGTGTGTTGTTCGAGATATTGATGCAGCTGCCGCTCTGCCCCGTCCATCACTTGTTTGACCAGGCACTCACTGCCGCGTGCAGGAGCGGAAGAGGGCTCGTCTTCATGAGCATCCGCCGGTTCTGCCGACAGTAGACGGTGCTGCTGCGAGTTCTGGTTTGAACATTCGAACAAATGCTGCCGGCCCTCAATGACCTGAATGACTTGCAGAAAAGTCACCTGACTGGCCGGGCGGGCCAGCTCATAACCGCCTTTTACGCCTGGCACGGCACGGACAATGCCATCCTGTCTCAGCTTGGACATAATTTTGGATAAATAGCTTTCCGAAACGCCAAGCGTGGCTGACAGCTCTTTGATCCCGATATTGTGCTCGCGCTCCGAAAGAGCCAGATGAATCAACGCGTGAAGCGCGTAATCGGTGCTTTTTGAGAATTGCATAAGAATCAGCTCCTTCTTCCTTACGGACTAACCCAGGTGATCGTTTGAAATATGGATATCACGTATCCATAATACACTTCGCACTCTCTCGTTGCAACTCTATAACAATTTATAACCGAAATTTCTTCCTTCCTGAGACCTGCCCGCCTTCCGACCAAGGTCCAGGACCAAGAACCGCCATAGGGCGGTTTTGGCAGGCAGGGGCTTCCTCTAAACTTAGTAAGCGAGCAAGGCGGACCTACATAGGAAATCAGAATATTTTTTAGAAGAGGAAGGGGAACAGGAAACATAATGGAGAGGTTAACCAAATGGGCTTTTAACAACAAAGCTGCAGTCGGACTGCTGATTGCGATGGCTTTGGTCATCGGGGTGTTCAGCTACACGACTTTGCCGATGGAATTTATGCCGGAGGCGGATAATCCGCAGGTGACCGTCACCGTGCTGGGACAGGGGCAGAATGCCGGGACGATGGAAAGCCAGGTCACGAAACCGATGGAGCAGGCAGTCGGCGCCATCAAGGGCAAAACAGAAATGTTCTCGACTTCGGGCGACGGTTACGCTCAGGTCAATCTGTATTTTGATTCGAAGACGGATATGAAGCAGGCGGCGCAGGATGTACAGAAGGCGGTAGACAACGTGCCGCTGCCTGACGGGGTAATGAAACCTTTTGTCGTGCAGCTGAACACCTCGATGATTCCGGTGTCGGAGCTGACGATCTCCTTTAAGGACGGATTAACGGAGCAAAACGTGCAGAAGGCGGAGGACGAAATTGTCCCGGCGCTTCAGAAGCTTAAAGGGGTGGCGAACGTCAGCCTGGGAGGCAAACCGGAATCCGTGGTCAGCGTAACCGCTGATGCAGCCAAGCTGGCGGCACGTCATGTCACGTATCCCCAATTGATGACAGTGCTCCAGGGCCGCAGCCTTTCGGTTTCGCTGGGGGAGCAGACGCTAAACGGGCAGGCTGGCAATGTCAATGTCACCTCGACAGTTGACAGCCTGGATATGCTCAAAGAACTGCCTGTAGCCCCCGGGGTGAAGCTGGAGGATGTGGCTTCCGTTCAGTTCAAGCAGCAGCAGGAAAGCGTCAGCCGGTCAGGCGGCAAAGAAGTCTTGTTTGCGATCGTAACGAAAGAGGCAAATGCCAATGCTGTTGAGGTCGGCAAAGAAGTGCAGAAGGAAGCCGAGAAGCTGAGCGAATCCGGTGAGGTGCAGGTTGAAGTGCTGGTCAGCACCTCAGATATGGTTGTGGACTCCGTTAACAGTATGATGCGAGAGGTCCTGCTGGGCGCTTTGTTCGCCACGATCGTCATTCTGCTTTTCCTGCGGAATTTGCGGGCCACGCTGGTTACAGCCATCTCCATTCCGCTGTCGCTAGCCGTTACGCTTTATTTGCTTAAAGCGTCTGGCATTACGCTGAACATCATCACTCTTGGTGCGGTGGCGGTTGCCGTAGGACGGCTGGTGGACGACAGCATTGTGGTGATCGAGAACATCTTCAGAAGGCTGCAGAAAGAGAAGTTCTCGCTGGACATGATCGTCAGCTCAACCAAAGAAGTGGCCGGTGCCATCACGTCTTCTACGATTGCAACGGTTGCGGTGTTTCTGCCGATGGGGATGCTGCGCGGTTCGCTGCAGGCTTTCCTGCTGCCGTTTGCGCTCACCGTAACGTATTCGCTGCTGACCAGCCTGGTCGTGGCGCTGACCGTGGTGCCGCTCCTGAGCTCTTGGATGCTGAAGCAGTCGCATTTACGGGAACCTGAGCCGTCCAGACGTTTCGTTTCGTTCCTGAACTGGAATCTCCGCTACAAGTGGGTAACCTTGTCTCTGACGCTGGTCCTGTTTGCCGGCTCCATTGCCGCTTATGTACTCATGCCTAAGGCAGCGCTTGATTCCTCGGACGCCAGCTTTGTATCGGTTCAGCTCAGCTACCCAAGCGATGTGCCGGTCAAGGAGGTGCTTGATCAAGGCCGTCAGCTTGAACGGACTCTGATGGAGCAGGAGCAGGCCAAGACGGTCATTCTGCAATCCGGCAACAGCTCGGACGGCGCGCAATTCGGCAACGTCAGCTCCCTGACCCAGGTTGATCTGATGGTCATTCTCAAAGAAGGGGCGGATGCCGAGAAGCTGGTTGACTATGTGAACGGACTGAAAAAGGATTACGAAGGCGCCACGCTTACCGCAGCGACATCCGGCCTGATCAGTGGCGGCAGCTCCGCCGTGGAGAACATTGATATCATCGGCGACGATTATGCGGCTATCAGCAAGGTCGGGGATGAGGTTCAAGCTGCGATTGAAGGCTTGGACGGGGTCAATAAAGTAACCAACAATATGAAGGACACCAAATCGGTCTACAGCTTTGAAGTCGATCCGGCTTTGGCGAACGGCCAGGAGGTGGCCCAGCAGCTTGGAGCGATGCTGCGTCCGGTGCCGCTCGGAACTATCGAATGGAGGAACAATCCGGTCAACGTGCTTCTGGAGCCGATGGCAGCGCCGCAATCCGAACAGGACCTGCAGGATTTGACGGTGGTGACGGCTTCCGGACCGGTGAAAATCACCAAGCTGGCCAAGTTTGAGGTCCAGAATCAGCCGGCTATGCTGTACCACAAGGAAGGGAAGACCTACCTGCGCATCAGCGCCGAAATTGATCCGAAGAAAGTGTCGCTGGTTGGCGGCCGGATCAAGGAGCAAACGGACAAAATCCAGCTGCCGGAGGGAGTAACGCTTGCTTTGGGCGGCGCTTCGGCTGACCAGGCCGGGGACTTTAAGGATTTGGGCATGACGGCCCTGATTTCGATCGGTCTCGTCTACCTGATTATGGTGTTGACCTTCAAGACACTGCGGGCTCCGCTTGCGATTATGCTCTCCCTGCCGCTGGCTGCGATCGGAGCCGTCGCCGCGCTGATCGTATCCCGGGTGACTCCGGATTTCACCGCCTTGTTCGGCGCGCTGATGCTGATTGGCATTGTCGTAACCAATGCCATTGTGCTGATCGACCGGATTAGGCACAACGAGCAGCATATGACGATCCGCGAAGCGATTCTGGAAGCAGCCAGCGTCCGGATGCGGCCGATTCTGATGACGGCGATCGCTACAATCTGTGCGATGCTGCCGCTGCTGTTCCATCCTTCCAAAGAGGGGAGCATCGTTTCGCAAAGTCTGGCGATTGTCGTAGTCGGCGGATTAGCCGCAGCCACGCTGCTGACTTTGTTTGTTATCCCGGCTGTGTACGAACTGCTGTATTTCCGGAAATCGGCACGTCAGCGCCGGAGTCAGGCTAGTCAAGCCGGGGCGGAAGCCCGGACTGCGGAGGGCTGAGGCTCCCCGCCAATCTGCAGGGTACAAGGAAATGTGAAGCAGAAAGTTAAATAATCAAAAACCGCCCAAGGCGCACGGCTGCTGCGTTTTGGGCGGTTTTTGCCTGTTTGGGTCCGGTGGATTCAGGTAATCAATATGCTAAAAATAGTGACACAGTCTTCAATTTGAACTATAATTGCTGAGGATTGCAAACTATAACAGATATTTAATAATTGTAATACAACAATAATCACACCCTGTGGGAAAGGCGGAGGCAGAACATGATTTCGCTTAAACAGGTCGGCAAAACCTACGGGACACCCGGACAAGAGGCTTTTTCAGCCGTTCAGGATGTTTCCCTCCATATAAAGCCCGGCAGCATACATGGCATTATCGGGGAAAGCGGCGCCGGGAAATCGACGCTGCTGCGCATGATGAATATGCTGGAGCGTCCGGATACCGGACAGGTCTGGTTTGAAGGCCTTGAGCTGACCGGCATGACGGAACATCAGCTGCGGGAGATTCGCCGCCAATCCGGCATGATCTTTCAGCAGTTCAATCTGCTGCACAACCGGACGGTTGCCCGCAACGTGGAGATGCCGCTTGAACTGGCGGGCGTACCGGGGAAGCAGCGGCGGCAGCGGGCTGAAGAATGTCTGGCCATTACAGGCCTGACCGATAAAGCCCGTCAATATCCGGCGGCGCTGAGCGGCGGACAGAAACAGCGGGTAGCGATTGCCAGGGCGCTTGCGCCTAATCCGAAGGTGCTGCTCTGCGATGAACCGACGTCTTCGCTGGACCCGCGGACCACAATCGATATTTTAAGCGTGCTGCGGGAGATTAACCGCAGCCTGGGGGTTACGATCGTGATCGTAACGCATGAAATGGACGTGGTCCGCCGGCTCTGCGACGAGGTAACGGTTATGGAGGGCGGACGTCTGACCGATCAGTTCATGCTGCCAAGCCGGGGAGCCGGGCGTCACGGGGAAGGCGGGGCTTCCGGCGATGAAGCCGCGTTGTCCCCTCCTGCCAGCTACCGTGAGCAGCTGCTTGGGAAAGCGGGTGAGCGGGAATGATAGGAGGAGCCTTTAACGAGCAGGCGGTGCTTTTTACCTCCAGGCTGGCTTCCGCTTCAGCAGATATGTCGTTGTATGACAAGCTTGTCCACTATCAGACGGAGATCTGGAGGTCGATTGGCCAGACGTTTGAGATGGTCGGCATTTCGCTTGCCGCTGCCATTCTGCTAGGCCTGCCAGTCGGCACGCTGCTGTATTTGTCCAGGCGCGGGCAAATGTACGAGAATCGTACATTGTCCCTCGTGGTTAACACGCTGGTGAACATTATCCGTTCGTTCCCGTTTCTGCTGCTGGTCGTTTTCCTGATTCCGTTCACGCGGCTGCTGGTCGGCACATCCATCGGAACCATTGCGGCTTCGGTGCCGCTGGCGATTGTGGCTATTGCCCATTATGCAAGGCTGGCAGAGCAATCGCTGCTCGAGGTTCCGCGCGGCGTCATAGAAGCGGCCAGGTCGATGGGCTCTTCGCGGCTGCAGATTATTTGGAAGTTTCTTTATCCGGAGGCGCGTTCAGGTCTGGTGTTGGGACTTACCACCTCTACAATCAGCTTTATTTCTTATTCGACCGTGGTCGGCATTGTAGGCGGAGGCGGGGTCGGGGAT
The DNA here is from genome assembly GCF_001685395.1 of Paenibacillus yonginensis. Lineage (NCBI taxonomy): Bacteria > Bacillati > Bacillota > Bacilli > Caryophanales > Paenibacillaceae > Paenibacillus > Paenibacillus yonginensis. The sequence goes on from NZ_CP014167.1 coordinate 228,157, forward strand.
TTTGCGATCCGTTACGGCTATCAGCGTTATGAGATGGATATTACCGTTTTTGTGATCATTCTGATGATTGTTTTGGTCCAGGCCGTGCAGTTTGCCGGCAGCCGGCTGGCCGCCTGGCTGGACAAACGCTGAGTTCTGCCGAAAGGCGCAAGCGATGAAACAAAGGAAGCTTAGATTGGGCATGCCATTGGGATGCGGTTCGCAGCCCCCCGCTGCGATTTAAATATAGCCGTTTAAACGGCAGCATCAGGTGAAGCAGAATAAGAAGAGAGGGTGGTTTTACATGTTTAGAAAAATGGGATTGCTTTCGCTGACCTTGGCGATCGCGTTTGCCGCGGCAGGCTGCGGCAACAAGGATGACAACGCCGGAAATGCAGCGGCCCCCGCATCAAACGATGCAAGCAAGGAAGTAACGCTCAAGGTCGCTACATTGATTCCGCCGATGACGGATATTTTGGATATTGTTACGCCGATTTTGAAAGAAGAAGGCGTTCATCTGGAGCAGGTCGTGTTGTCTGATAACGTACAGCCGAACGATGCCTTGGCCAACAAGGAAGTGGACGCGAATTTCTTCCAGCACGTTCCTTACATGGAGCAGTACAATGAAAGCAAACACGCCAATCTGGTTGCTGTGCAGCCGGTATATAACGCCATCTACGGCGCTTATTCCAAACGCTATAAATCTATCAACGAGCTTCCGGACGGCGCAACGATTGTGATCGCCAATGACCCGTCCAATATCGGGCGTTCCCTGAACATGCTGGACGTTGCCGGTCTGATTAAATTAAAAGAAGGAACAGGCATCAACTCCACGCAGGCGGATATCACCGAGAACCCGCACAAATTCAAGTTTCAGGAAGTCGATCTGCTGATGCTGGCCCGCATGCTGGATGACGCGGATCTCGTGCTGATGACTCCGGCGTATGCGAAGCCGGTCGGCCTGACGCCAACCAAAGATGCTTTGATCAAAGAAGGCAAAGACGACTCCGAATTTGCGATTACGCTTGTAGCCCGTGAAGACAACAAGGATTCGGACGCGATCCAGAAGCTGGCTAAAGCGATCTCCGGTCCTGAAGTGAAGAAATTCCTGGACGATAATTATTCGGACATTGCCATTCCTGCATTTGAATAAGGTTTGAGGCAGTTACGGTCCCCATGCTCCTGCGGCAAGCAGCGAGTATGGGGATTTTTTTTAGAAAAGTTTCAGTTTCTACTCATATGGGCTTCAGCTTGCCGAATTATGCTAAATACGCATAATAGAAGCTTCTGGGAGGGAAAGTCATGCAGTGGTTTAGCAATATGAAGATCGGCTACAAAATGGGCATGCTGTTGATTTGTTTTTTAGTTTTCTTAGCTTTCATAGGATTCACGGCGCTGAAACGGGTTTCAGACGTCAATGCCAAAATCGTAGAATTAAATGATTCCAGACTGGTGCCGATTGTAAATTTGGAAGATATCAAGTCAAGCATTGAATACATACGTTCACAAGCCAATTCCATGATGACGGTCGGCAATGATGAGGCCAAGAAACAGCCGATTCAGGATGAAATCAACCAACGGGCGGAGGAGACCGCCAAACAAGTAGAAGCCTACAGAAGCAATCCGGAATTCCAAGAGGCTATCGAGGCTTATGATGCTTTTGTGTCGGCTAAGGATGTTTTTCTGGACAAGCATGGGACAGGAAGCGTTGATGAAGGCATGCCGGCAGCCGGATCGGCAGCAGCGGCAGCTCCCGCTGCAGGAGGACTTGAGGAAATTGAAAATTTTGATGCGGCCAGAACGAATGTGGTAAGCGCCTTCGACAAGCTGATTAAACAGCAGGTTGGGAATGCCAAAGCTACTTATGATGACAGCAGGCTTGTTTACAACCGCACGCTGATTACGATAGGGGCAGCCCTTCTGGTCAGCGTACTTATCGTACTGCTGATAGGGTTCTTGATTACCCGCTCCATTACGGTGCCGGTCAGGAAGGTTACGACCAAGCTGAAGGAAATCGCCAGCAGCGGCGGGGATTTAACCCGGCGGATCGATTATGACAGCAGGGACGAGATCGGCGAGCTCAGTTCGAGCTTTAACGAATTTGCCGGCAAGCTGCAGATGATTATTCAAGAGGTATCCAGCGTGGCGGAAAATGTGGCCGATTCCAGCGAACAGCTGAACGTTCAGGCGGCAGCTACGTCCCGGTCGCTCAAGTCCGTTTCCGGCACCATTGCCGAAATTGCCGCAAGCTCCTCGGACGGGGCGGCTGTGGCTGAGGAGACGACGGCCAGCTTGACGGAAGCGGCTGCCTTCTCGGCAGCGACCTCTCAGGCCAGCCGGGGGACGACCGAGAGCAGCCGCAGGGCCCGCAGCGCCGCGGAGAATGGCGCCCAGCGGATAGCCGAAGTCGTCGCCTCCATTACGGAGATTGAGTCGTCTTCGAAGCATGTCTCCGGTGTGATGGCGGAGCTGGATCGCTCCTCCAAACGGATTGCCGACAGGCTGAAGATCATCAGCGACATCTCGGAGCAGACGAACCTGCTTGCGCTGAACGCAGCGATCGAAGCAGCCCGCGCAGGTGAAGCCGGACGCGGCTTCAGCGTGGTGGCGGATGAAATCCGCAAGCTGGCTGACGAAAGCGCGGCGGCAGCCAAGCAGATCGCCGGACTTGTACAGGAGAACGAGCTGAAAACCGGCTCTGCCGTCGATTCGGTCCAGCGGGTGGAAGCGAAGATAGCTGCCGGGGTAGAGAAAGCGTCTCAGGCCGGCGGCAATATCGAGGAGATATTGACCAGCATAACCTATATCGTCGAACAGATCGAAGCGATTGAAGACGCCAACGCCAGACAGGCCCAAAGCGCGGATGAAATGTCCAAGGCGATGGATCAGCTGTCCGCCTCCTCCTCGGATATAGCGGAAGGCACCGACCAAATGAAGTCTGAAATCAATCAGCAGCTGGGCCTGATGGATCAAGTCGAGCATACGACCAGCGAGCTTGCCGTGACGGCGAAACGCCTGCGCACCTTAACTTCGGGTTTTACCGTTTAAACGTTCCATCCGCCTCCGGAATGTACTATAATGAAGGGCATCTTTGGACCGGAGGTTACTTGGAAGCATGAAAAATCTGCTCGTTACCGGCTACCGCGCACATGAGCTGAATATTTTTAACCAGAAGCATGAGGGCATTCCTTATATCAAACAAGCGATTGTAAATAAATTGATTCCGCTGATTGAGGAGGGGCTGGAATGGGTGATTACCCCCGGCCAATACGGGGTGGATCTATGGGCCTGCGAAGCGGCCATCGAACTGCGCCGGACCATTTATCCGCATCTGAAATGTTCGATTCTTGCGGCATATGCCAGCCCGGAGGAGAAATGGAAGGAGGACAAACAGGACTATTTCCGCCAGATGATTGGGCAGGTCAATTATTACGGTACCGTCAGCAAGCAGCCCTATAACGGCGTCTGGCAGCTGACCGCCCGCGACGATCTGCTGCTGCGCAAAACCGATGGCCTGCTGCTCGTCTATGATGAAGAGGCCGGCGAAGCCAGCCCTAAATTCATCAAAATGAAAGCATTGAAGAAACAGCAGCAGGAAGGTTATCCGGTCATTACCATAAGTGCCGAAGATATCGAAAGCGTCGTGAACGAAGCGAGAATGGACGAGCCGGGACTAGACCTGGATTGATGAAAAAAAGAAGCTGTTCCCGACGGATGGCAGCGACATGCCGCCATATCATGGAAAGCTTCTTTGCTATTTTGCAAGAGTGTCGTCCTGCTTATCCCAGGGTCTCTTTCATGCCCGGCTGAAGCAGGTGACCGTAATTCGTCTTCAGGAACTCGACCACCTTCTCGCAAATAATCCGGTGTCCGTCCTTATTCGGATGGATACCGTCCACGCACAGGAACTGAGTGAAATCGGGATGAGCGAGAAAAGCGCTCCGCACGTCGATCATTTTGGTTTTGGTCAGCTCCGATACCTTCAGAATCGTCGAGTTGTAACGCTCCTGCCACCAATAAATTTTGGTTACGCTGCCCAGCCACTTCATGATGTTGCTCTCCGCTGCCGGGTTACTGCCGCTGACCCATTTGAAATAATTGTCCGCGTTCAGCGGCGGGAGATTCATCAGGATCGGGGTAATTTGCTGGCCGCGCAAATATTCGATCGTTTCGGTCAGCATGCGTTCAAACAAATTGAAGTCCGTCTTTGGATGATGTTCGGCTTCGGGATTGGCGGCGATCTCCTGCCAGTTGAAATCACAGTCGTTGCCGCCGTATTCGATAAGAACGATATTGGGCTTGTCTTTGGAAATATCCTTCTTCAGGCTGTTAATGCCTCTCATCAGCGTATTGCCGAATCTGGCAGTATTCCGGACAGCCCCTTTTAATTTATCCTGCAGCAATGAGACGTAGTTCTCCTCCAGAATCACATATTTGCTCCGGTCCTCGTCATACACGACCCCTTTGGAAATGGAATCGCCGCTGACGATATATTTCAGTTCTTCGCCGCTGTTTGCCGCAGGGCCCCCATTGTCGATTTCCCGCATGCTTCCACCCCTTTTGTCCGATTAATTTGGTTATCTTTATTGTAATCCAGCGCAAACGGGAAGAGCAAGCGGTCCAGCTGCCGGAGAGATGGTTGAAAAGGTTTCCATTTTGAAATATCAAAACTTTCTTTGAGATGATAGAATAGAACCGAATAAGAGGAACACCAAAACCACCAGGGATCAGGAGGGATTCACATGGCACAAGCAGAACCCAAGAAAATCAAATGGGGGATTCTAAGCACAGGCTGGATAGCCGAGATGTTTGTACAGGACTTGGCTCACGCTGCGAACGGGGAATGTGTGGCGGTTGGCTCGCGGACTTTGGAAAGCGCTTCTAAATTTGCTGAAAAATATAGGATTCCCCGCGCATATGGCACCTATGAAGAACTGGTTCAGGATCCGGACATTGATGTCATTTACATAGGCACACCGCATCCTTACCATAAGGAAAATACGTTAACCTGCCTTCGCGCGGGCAAAGCGGTATTATGCGAGAAACCTTTTACGCTCAATGCCCGGGAACTGCAGGAAATGATCGATCTGTCCAAGGAAAAGGGCTTGTTCCTGATGGAGGCCATGTGGACCCGCTTTCTGCCGCCGATTCGCAAGGTCAGAGAATGGATTGCCGAAGGGCGGATTGGCGATGTTAAAATCGTCAAAGCCGAATTTGGCTTCAAGACGGACTGGAATCCGCAGCACAGGCTGCTGAACCGGGAGCTTGGCGGCGGAGCGCTGCTGGATGCGGGGATTTATCCGGTATCCTTTGCTTCGATGGTTCTTGGCCCTTCTCCGGAACAGGTCCACAGCACCGCCTATATCGGCGAGACTGGCGTGGATGAGCATTTCTCAATCCTGCTGGATTACGGCAGCGGCAAATCTGCGCTGCTCAGCGGAGGAGTACGGATCGGCATGCCGAACGAAGCGATCATTTACGGAACCGAGGGATATATCCGTATTCCTTCTTTCCTGAATGCGAAGGAGGCAGCCCTGTTTGTCAACGGGGAAGAAATTGAAACATTTAAAGATGACCGCGAAACCCACGGTTATAAATTCGAGGCAGAAGCGGTCGGCGAATATTTGCTGGCAGGGCAAACGGAGAGCGATGTTATTTCGCTGGATGAGTCTTTGAAGCTGATGAAGCTGCTGGATAAAGTCCGCGGCCAGTGGGGACTGGCTTATCCTACGGAATAAATAGAGCAAGCGTTGCCTTGATGCACGCCGATGAAACCGTCCTTTCAACCTTCCAATACGAAGGGGGAGGACGGTTTTTCTAAATTATTCAGCCGCTCTAGCGGGCCTGATGTTTGGGGACATCCGCCGCATGCGGCTAATAAATTTGTATCATACACCTAATTAGGTGTATAATACATATAAAAGGATGGGAAAGGAGATCCTGTGAGACAACGATATGTCGAAGAGATCGAGCATGAAGTGATTGCGATGATGAGGCGGGCTGATTTCAAGCGGACGCTGGACGGCTCTGAAACCTCCATGGACCGCTCGGCTTATTTGCTGCTGAAGTGGCTGGAGAAGGATGGACCGGCAGCAATCGGAGCGATTGCCGAAGCCTTCCAGCTGGATCATTCCACGATCAGCCGGCAAATTGCCGCGCTTGAAGGCAAAGGCTGGGTACAGCGGACGCCAAGCCCGGAGGATGCGCGGAGCAGCGTGATCGGTGTCACGGAGTCCGGCGCCGCGGCTGTGGCGCTGGCCCGGGACAAGCGGGCGGCAGCATACGACAGGCTGCTGGAGGACTGGACGGAGGAAGAGCTGGAGACTTTCTCCGGGCTGTTAACGCGGCTGAACCGATCAATCGATGCTTATAAGCGGGGGAAACATCCGGGGATCAAATCCGGAAAATAAACGATAAGGAGAATTTATTTATGAATGAATTGCATGTGGATTTTGCTAAAACAGCGCTTGTGCTGATTGACCTGCAGAAGGGAATTGTCCAAATGTCCGATGGGCAGGAAGTGGTGAACCATGCGGAGAAGCTGGTGAAGCTGTTCCGGCAAAATAAAGGGTTTATCGCTTTCGTAAACGTAGCTTTCCATGATGGACGCGACATCCTGCAGCCGCTGACCGACCAGCCAGCAGCTTCAGCCGGCGGCGAACGTCCGGCAGATTTTGCGGAATTTGTACCTGAGCTGGGAGTGGGAGCGGGCGACTATGTCGTAACGAAACGGCAGTGGGGAGCGTTCTTCGGAACGGATCTGGACCTTCAGCTGCGCCGCCGGGGCATCGACACGATTGTGCTGTGCGGCATTGCCACCAATATTGGCGTGGAGAGCACAGCTCGAGAGGCGTTCCAGCACGGCTACAACCAGATTTTTGTGACCGATGCGATGAAGACGTTCAGCCAGGAGCAGCATGAGGCTACGGTGAAGTATATTTTCCCGCGGATCGGGAAAATCAGAACAACCGAGCAGTTTCTGACTCAGGTTCAAGGCTGATTTGACCAAAAAGGGTTGGCCCCTCCGTCGACTAGACGGAAGGACCAACCCTTTTATTGTTCCTTTGTTCTGTTTGGGCTTACCCTTTCTGCGGCGCAAAACCTTCTTCAGCCAAATATTCGCCGGCTTCTTCCCGGGTTTCAAACGCCATTTCCAGGCTTTCTCCGGCAAAAATGTACCAAAGGTCGTCTTCGTATTTCAGCGTTAATATCTGCCCTTGGTCATTTGTCCAAAGTCCGCCGGAGGTTTGCGGGCGGACAGCAGCGGTTTGGTCAGCAGTCGCCGGAGAAGCGGAAGCCCCGGCAGGTTTGTCCGAGCCGCTGCCGTCACCGGACAGGGAGCGGATTGATTTTTCCACCAGCTCACGCAGTTCGGCCTCCGAATAATCGCGGATATTCACAAACCCTTTATCGTCGGTTTCATAGCCTTCCAGAAGCCCTGCATAAATGAAGCCGTTGCCGTTCGGATGAATGTGGAAGGCCACGGTCTTTTTGTCATAAACGCTTTGCTCGTAGTGAAAATTAACCCGCTTCAAGGAGACGTTTCTTCGCTCCAGCTGCGGGAAGGACTCTAGAATTTCCAGTTTCTGTTCAAAGGTTAACATATGTTTATCCAGCCTTTCGGGTAATCATGCCGTTTGGACATGAGGGTTATAGGGGTATAGATACGTCAGTTGATTATACCACAAGACGGCCCTAGAACATGCTCATGAACCCGCCGAACAAAGCCTGGACCGCGCTGAGCAGCGTTGAATACAACGTCGTGTAGATCAAATACAAGGTAATCGCATTTACAATAAACAGACTGTACATGCCATCCAGCCTGCCGACCGTTAACCGGGACACCGGATGGCTGAGCAGCACGACGTTGACGGCAATAATCAGAAACAGGATGGCCGCCAGAAAGAACAGGTACGACAGCCCGTACAACGCGATCAGCGCGGCCAAATCGGCAAGCAGCAGACAGGCTGCCACAGGCACCAACAGCGCACCAAAGCGGGAAAAGGTAAAGGACCAGCGTTTTTCGGCCCGGGTCCATCGGAGCAGGCCGGCAGTCAAAGCTGCCGACACGGCCAGCGTTATGGCCATCAGGAACAACGGTTTAATGAAGGTGGCCGCAAAGGGAATATGCAGCGGCTCCAGCCGAATCACAAAATACAAAGCGGATAATAACGAAATGACGACCATCGTGATTAAAGCATGCGGCAGGTGGACGCTGGTAATCCCGCGCACCGTCTGGTAAGGCTGGATCAGCAGGTTTAGGGCGTATTTCAAGTATCTTGTGCTTGCAGCAGCCGTCCGCTGCAGCGGTTCACCGCCGATGCCGGCACGTTTGTTAGTCTCAAGACCCGGAGTTGTTCCGGTTCCTTGCAGGCTGTCCTTCTGGCCCGAAGCTGAAGGAAGGCCGGATTTAGGTCTGTTATCGCCGGCTTTCAAGCTCTCAGGCGAGACTTTTGGAAAGACGTAATGATCCCTGTTCTCAGAGGAATAGGGAGAGGTTGTCCGGATCAGTTCTGCTGAAGGGACGGGTGCCGGAGAAACATTATGTAGGTTTGACTTGCTATGCGGCTCGTTGCCGGAGCTGCTTGTACCTCTATTGCTGTTAGTGTTGCTGTTGCTGTTGCTGCTGTTGCTCTTATTGTTATTGCTGCTGTGATCTTGAATGGTCTAATTCACCTCCTCCTAATAATTTACATAATTAGCTCTTCCATGCTCTTCCATTCTACATAGTAAAATAGTTTAACCGATTTTGTACACCGGAAACTTGAAAATAGGGCTGAAAATCTCTGGAAAATGCCGGCCGCGTATAACCCGTGTTATACTTATTTTTAATGATGTTTGGGGAAATAAGGCCTGAAAAAGGGGAGGTGTTTGTTCATGAAAGACGAACCTCGTTTATCCTCCGTGTCCTCTTTGGCAGAGACAGCTGGAGGCCAGATGCGCCAAGCGATTTTTCTGGATGTTGACGATACCTTGTACGACCATTTGAGCCCTATGCGGGAAGCTTTGGAGGAGGAGCTTCGGCTGCCGGCTTCTTTTCCTTATGAGCGGGCTTATTATCTGTTCCGTTATTACAGCGACCTGCTGTCCGACCGGGAGGGACTGTCCGCTTCTCCGGACAGAGACAAAATTGCGAATATGCAGAAGCAGCGTTTTATGCTGATGCTGGCTGATTTGGGAGTTACGATCGACGAGCGGCAGGCCGGACGTCTTCAGGCTGCTTATCTGGCGAGGCAGTTTGCGATTCGTCCCTTTGAAGGAGCTCTTCAGCTGATTGAGGGTCTGAAACGGAAGGGGCATCTTGTCGGGTTAATTACAAACGGTGCAGGTCCGCATCAGATGCGGAAAATCGGGGCGCTTCAGATGGAGAACCATATTCCGAAGCAGCGGATTTTTGTATCCGGCGTCGTGGGCATGGCCAAGCCGGATCCCGACCTGTTTGCCCATGTGAACCAGGTGACAGGGACCCTGCCTGAGCACAGCATCTACATTGGCGATTCCTGGAGAAATGACGTGGCGGGCAGTCTGGGGGCCGGGTGGACCTCCATCTGGTTTAACCATAGGCATGCTGAGCCGGAGTCCGAACTTACGCCGCATCATGTCGTATCCAGCTATGCCGAGATGAGCCGGATTTTATTAGGTGAACAGGCCGGGGAGTGAGGGAGAACGCATGGCTTTTATTTTTTCTTATCTGAATAAATACCGGGTAGCCGCCGTTTCTGCCATCGTTATGATGCTGGTTGAATTGGCGGTGGAATTGATTCAGCCTTACCTGATTTCCAAAATTATTGACGACGGGATTCGCCTGCAGCAGCTTTCGGTCGTATGGCTCTGGGGCGGCGTGCTGGTCGCCAGTGCGGGGCTGGCATTTCTGGCCGGCGTATCCAGTTCATTTTTCGCTTCGCATACAAGCCAGGGGTTTGCTTATGACCTTCGCGACCGGCTGTATAACAAGGTTCAGTCCTTTTCCTATTCGGTGTTCGGACGGTTTGGGGAGTCCTCGCTGATTACCCGGCTTACCGGAGATATTACAGTGCTGCAGGACATGATCTTCATGAGCCTGCGGTTTGCCACACGTGTGCCGCTTGTTGTGGCGGGAAGCATGGTGATGGCGCTTGTTGTCAATGTGAAGCTGGGTTTGTTCCTGACGGTTATGGTCCCGCCGCTGCTTGTTTTTGCATTTTTCATGATGCAGGCGACGACCAGGCAGTTCCGCAAGGCGCAGCGCAGATTGGATGATGTCAACGGCATTATCCAGGAGAACCTGATCGGGATTCGGCTGATCCGTGTGTTTGTCCGCATGGGACATGAGGTAGAGCGTTTCTCCAAAATGGCCTCCAGGCTGATGAGCGATACGGTAAAAGCGCTGCGGCTCACCGAAACGACTACGCCGGTTATTCTGCTGATGATCAACGCCGCCGTTATTGCGGTTCTGTGGATGGGGCGGATCGACATCCGGACCGGGAACGCTACGGTAGGAGAAGTGGTTGCCGTCATTAACTATTCCCTGCGCGTGACGGGCGCCTTATCGGCGTTGTCCTGGATTATGGCTTCTTATTCGCGGGCCAGCGCTTCGGCGCAGCGGGTTGGCGAAGTGCTGGACACGGAAAGAAATGAGCAGGCATTTGGAGAACCACCAGAGACAGCCGGAGAACGCCAAACCCGGGTTTCGCCCGGTACCCCGCATTTTAAGGGAGCCGTCGAATTCCAGGATGTCAGCTTCCGATACCCGGGCAGCGAAGTCCAAATTCTTGAGCACATTTCTTTCTCGGCGGAACCTGGCCAGACGATTGCCATTATGGGAGCGACCGGCTCCGGCAAGTCGTCGCTGGTACAGCTTATTCCGGGTCTGCACGAGCCGGAAGAAGGGAACCTCCGCATAGACGGACAGCCGATCGCCGCGCTTGAGGTGTCCGATCTCCGCAAAGCGATCGGGTATGTGCCGCAGGAGATTGTTTTATTTGGCGGTACGATCCGCGAAAATATCGCCTGGGGGCGTGAAGACGCCACGATGGAGCAAATTCAGCAAGCCGCCCGCAGGGCCCAGATCCATGAGACGATCGAGAAGCTGCCGCTAGGTTACGAGACGCTGCTGGGACAAAAAGGCATCAACCTGTCCGGCGGACAGAAGCAGCGGCTGTCGATTGCCAGAGCGCTCGTAAGGGAGCCGGCGATCCTGATTCTGGACGACAGCACCAGCGCGCTTGATCTGCGGACGGAAGCTGCGCTCCTGAATGCACTGAAGGAGTTGTCCTGCACGACCTTCCTGATTACGCAGAAGATCAGCTCAACCAGGTCCGCCGATCTGGTTCTGCTTCTGGATGAAGGCCGGCTGATCGCCAAAGGCCGGCATGAGCAGCTGCTTGCGGAATCGCCGCTGTACCGGCGAATTTGCGAGTCGCAGAACCAGCTTTCAGATGTGGATCAGCTGGAGGAGTCTGCCCGGGCCGAACGTTCCGAGTCCAGGTCCGAAAGCAAGAAAGGGGAGGAAGCCGCCCATGTTCAAAACCTTCGTTGAACCCTTCAAACATCCTTATCCGAAGCTGGAGCAGCTGGATTCAAATGCCGGTACAGCCGGCGCAAAGGCGGGAACGCCCGTACCGGCAGGAGGAGGCCCTGGAGCCAGGGCCGGAAGCAGCGCCAGAGGGAGACTCAAACCAAAAGCCAAACCGAAGAACTGGTCTGCGGCGCTCGGCCGGATTTGGATTTATTTGGCCAAACGCAAGCTGAAGCTGATGCTGGTGCTGCTCATGGTGGTCTTCAGCTCGGCGCTTTCGCTGCTTGGACCTTACCTGATCGGAGCCGCAGTCGACCGCTATCTGGAAGGGGGAAATGACGGACAGTGGGTGAGATTTCTGGTCGGGCTGGCGCTGGTCTACCTGCTGTTCTCTTTGACCTCCTGGCTGCAGAACATCTGGATGATCGAAATTGCCCAGGAGACGGTCTACCGTATGCGGCATGACCTGTTCTCTCATCTGCACCGTCTGCCTATCCCGTTCTTCGGCAAAAGGCAGCAAGGGGAGATTATGAGCCGGCTGACGAATGACGTGGACAACGTCAGTTCAACCCTCAACAGCTCGGCCATCCAGCTGTTCTCCAGCGTGCTGATTCTGATCGGGACGTTGTCGGTCATGCTGTTTCTCAGCCCGCTGCTGACCCTGCTGACGTTCATCGTGGTGCCGCTCATGATGCTGGGCATGCGCTGGATCACCCGGCGCACGGGTCCGCTTTATAAGCAGCGTCAGCGCAATCTCGGAGAGCTGAACGGTTATATCGAAGAGACGTTGTCCGGACAGCGGATTATCAAGGCTTTTTCCCAGGAGGAGAAAGTGATTCGGGGTTTCCGGCAGCGGAATGAGGAAATCCGTTATTCGGGATTTTGGGCCCAGACGATCTCCGGTTTTATTCCCAAGCTGATGAATGGACTCAACAACCTCAGCTTTGCTATCGTTGCCGGCATGGGCGGGATTCTGGCGATTCAGGGTTCCATTACAGTAGGCGTAATTCTCGTTTTTGTCGAATATGCGAGGCAGTTCACTCGGCCTTTAAACGATTTGGCCAACCAGTGGAATACGCTGCTTTCCGCCGTTGCCGGCGCGGAGCGGGTATTTGAGGTCATCGACGAGGAAGTCGAAACGAAAGACGAGCTTGAAGCCGCTTCGGTAAGCCGGGTGGAAGGAGCGGTAGCTTTCTCCCATGTCGGGTTCTCCTACGAGGCGGACGGGGATACACTTTCCGATATTTCCTTTGAGGCCAAACCAGGCGAGATGATCGCTTTGGTAGGTCCGACGGGAGCCGGGAAAACAACGCTGATTCAGCTGCTCTCCCGCTTCTATGACGCCACTTCCGGCACGATTACGCTGGATGGCCGGGATATCCGTTCGATGAAACGGGAAAGCCTGCGCTCCCATATGGCGTTTGTGCTGCAGGATTCTTTTCTGTTTCAAGGGACGATCCGGGAAAATATCCGCTTTGGCCGGCTGGACGCTACCGACGAGGAAGTCGAAGAGGCGGCCAAGCTGGCAAACGCCCACGGCTTCATCAGCCGGCTGCCCGGCGGCTACGACAAGGTGCTGGACGTAGGGGGCAGCGGCATCAGCCAGGGACAGAAGCAGCTGCTCGCTATTGCCCGGGCAATTTTGTCGAATCCCGCGCTGTTGGTGCTTGATGAAGCGACGAGCAGCATTGATACCGTTACCGAGCTGAAAATTCAGGAAGGGCTGCAGAGGCTGATGCAGGGCCGCACGAGCTTTGTGATTGCCCACCGCCTGAATACGGTCCGCCAGGCTGACAAAATTCTCGTGCTGAAGGAAGGCCGGCTGATTGAGCAGGGTTCCCATGAGGAGCTGCTGGCCCAGGGCGGCTTCTACAGCAGCTTGTATTACGGGCGGCTGGAAGAACAGCAGCAGGAGGTTTAGGGAACCACGAAGCAGCTGTAGCGTCTATGCTCAGCCGTGTAAAAAACAATTTAGGCTGTTTGCTCGTTTGTGCTGGCTGGTGTTTTATGGTAAGGTAAAAACAATTCTTAGGATCGGAGGGTTTGCGAAGCGATGTGGAACTTTATCCGTTTGCGTAATTACGCTTTGTGCATCTAATTGAATAGGGCTCAAAGTTCCTGCCTGGACGGCGGGACGAACGGGATTGGTCTGCATATGTACGTAAACCGGAATAGATGGCCGCTCCAGGCTGCAGCTTAACCTGCAGCTGGCATTTGCGGTTATATACAAGGGGGCGGACAACAGCGCCCTCTTTTTTTGTGCGCCTGGACGCTAGTAGAAGCGGGGAGGCTGGAGGGCGGTTTTTGCTGCACTGGCCTTTAACCTTTTTCGGATAGGACATTCCGGGCTCTGATATTCAGAATCAGGGTTCAGAATCAGGATTCGAATTCAGGATTCAGGATTCAGGATTCAGGATATTCAGGCCGGGTACAATAAAATCAGATTTTTCCGTTCGTATCCATCCGCCGTCCCGGGCAGGGACCAGGGAGCAGGCGACAGCCTGCAGAGAAGGAACAGATATGCATACAGCGGGAAATAGAAGCCGCCTGAACCTTAAACGGGGTGGGTTGCCCTTATTGGAGAGGTTCAGATCAAACGGAGGTAGATGAATAGATGATGGACATTCAAGAGCAGAAAGCCGTCCTGGTCGGCGTAAACCTGAACAACCAGCTGGATTTCGAATATTCCATGGAGGAACTGGCGAATCTGGCTGCTGCCTGTGACGTGGAAGTCGTTGCCGAGCTGACCCAGAACATGGAGAAGATCAATAAATCGCATTATATCGGTACGGGAAAAGTGGAAGAGGTCCGCGAGCTGTACAACAAACTCGAAGCCAATCTGGTCATCTTTAATGACGAGCTGTCCCCCTCGCAGATCCGCAACCTGGAGAGCGATCTGGACTGCAAGGTCATTGACCGGACCATTTTGATCCTGGACATCTTTGAGCAGCGGGCCAAAACGCGCGAAGCCCAGCTTCAAGTCGAGGTAGCCCAGCTGCAGTACATGCTGCCGCGCCTGATTGGCCTGCGCGAATCACTGGGCCGCCAAAGCGGCGGCGTCGGCACCAAGAACAGAGGCGCCGGGGAAACCCGGCTCGAGCTGGACCGCCGGCGGATCGAAGAGAAGATCAGCGCTTTGTCCAAGGAGCTTGAAGTGGTGGTCGCCCAGCGGCAAATCCAGCGCAAGCAGCGGAGGAAAAATGAAATTCCGGTCGTCGCTTTGGTCGGCTATACGAATGCTGGCAAATCGACGGTTATGAACGCGCTGCTGGAGGTGTTTGGCGGTGGAGAAGGCAAGCAGGTCTTCGAGAAAAACATGCTGTTCGCCACGCTGGAAACGTCCGTCCGCAGCATTGAGCTGCCGGACAACAAATCGTTCCTGCTTACGGATACAGTCGGGTTTGTCAGCAAGCTGCCCCACCATCTGATCAAAGCGTTCCGCTCGACCCTCGAAGAGGTGGCGGAAGCCGACCTGCTGGTTCATGTGGTGGATTACGCCAATCCGAAATACGAGCAGCTGATCCAGATCACTGAGCATACGCTCAAGGAGATCGGGGTTAAGGACATCCCGACGATTATGGCCTACAACAAAGGTGATCTGGCTGGCGTTGAGATTCCGAGAGTCGAAGACGCGGCGATTTATATGGCCGCCAAACCGAGAACCGGCGTTGCCGAATTGGTTGACCTAATCAAGCAGCAAATTTTCAAGGATTATGTAACCTGCGAAATGCTGATTCCTTATGATCAGGGGGCTGTCGTTTCTTATTTCAATGAGCATGCAAACGTGCTGGAGACGGAATATGAGAACGAAGGAACCCGGCTGAAGCTGGAGTGCAAAACGAAGGATCTGGAGAAATACCGGGAGTTCGTGCTGTAGCTCGGAGCTCTAAAAGCTAAACTCTAAACTGAATAAATGCATAAATTCACGGTCCCTTACAGGCCGGTTCCTTACAGAATCGTTCCCTAAAGGGACCGTATTTTTTAGTAAAGCACATTTTTCAAAAAATCTTGCCTCCCGTGGAACATTCTGGTATGATCGAATCCTTCTCGCAATTGCCCTTGTCTGAAGTAGACGGATCAGCCGTCATACACACTTATCGGAGGTGCTCCACATGCTTTATTTGACTTTGGCTTCCAAAGCCTACGCCCGCAACCTGCAGTTTAGGGGCGCGCATTTATTCCATAACATCGCAAGCGCCGCTTTTGGCTTCTTGTACGCCAGCCTTTGGATCGGTCTGGGACAGGATCACAGCTTGGGCGAATACGGTGTGCAGGGCATGGTGGCCTACATAGCCTTTAATCAGGCCGCCTTATGGATTACAACTTTTACCTCAAACGGGCTTGGAATTCCCCAGTCGGTCAGGACAGGCCAGATCTCGCTGGATCTGATGAGGCCGGTCCATTTATTCAGCCACCTGATGGCCCGGGAATGGGGGCAGCTTGCCTACCAGTTTGTTTACAAATCCCTTCCTATCTTTACTCTCTATTTCTTCCTGTTCCATTTGGAGCTGCCGCGAACGCTGTCCAGCGTACTCTCATGCCTGCTGGGCCTTCTGGGAGCTTCCTATATGTCGATCTGCATCAACTATTTAATAGGCGTTACTGCGCTCTGGACGACAGAATCGAATTGGCTGTATTGGGGCAATTACAGTTTGAGCAATCTGTTGTCCGGCTTTTTTGTGCCGCTGGAATGGCTCCCGGATTGGCTGGCCCGGCTGGCCTGGTTGTCCCCTTATCCTTATCTGCTGTATGTTCCTTCGCGATTATTTCTGGGATTAGGCGCCGGTTCATTGCTTTGGGGAACCCTGTTTTGGTGTCTGCTGCTGACCATCCTCTGCCTGTCGGTTACCAGACTGCTTCGGCAAAAGGTGGAGGTGCAGGGCGGATGAGAAGCGAGTCCTGGCTGTCTATTTATAAGCTGTTGATTCTGACAACACTACGGAGCCGGATGCAGTATAAATTCAACTTCGTATTTGGTTCGCTGATGGCGGCAATCGTCCAGATTAATGAATTCCTGATGGTCGCAATCGTGCTGTATAAGTTTGGGGAAATTAAGGGCTGGTCGCTTTATGAAATCGGCTATTTGTATGCCGTGTTGACCTTGGCGAGGACGCTTTACCGCACCTTCGGAGATGAAGTGCATCATTTGGAAAAATATTTGGTGAGCGGGGACCTTGACGGCGTGCTGATCCGGCCGCTTCCTGTCCTCTTGGCCTTAATGCCGCAAGGCTTCCGCTTGATGATCGGTGAAGTGCTGCAAGGCGGCTTTGTCCTGGTCTGGGCGTTCATCGGTTTGCTGCGCAGCGGGCAGATAGACTGGACGGCCATCCCTTTGACCTTGTTTATTATCGTGACCGGGGCGGGGATTTTGTTTGCCATTGGACTTGCGACGGCGACGATGGGCTTCTGGACGACACGGATTTCCGAGCTGCAAAATCTGACGGAAGATGCGGCGAGAGCCGCCGCGCAATATCCGCTGACGCTTTATCCGAAATGGCTGTCCGGCCTCCTGTTGACCGTAATTCCGGTAGGCTTGGTCAACTACATACCTTCCCTTTATATTCTGCGGGGAGAATTAGGTCTATGGGCCGTTGGCCTGACGGGTTTGGGAGCGGTGTTTTTTCTGCTGCTGAGCCTGTGGTTCTGGCGGTTTGGGCTGACCAAATATCAAAGCACTGGAAGCTGACGGCAGCACATGTCTCCCCCGGGCGGCCGAAACACAAAAGGGCGGAGAAGCGGCCGGGGGACAACGCGAACCATAATAAGCAATCCTAATAAAGGTATCCGTGAAGGAGGATGAAACATGCGCATAGAAGCCAGACATTTGAACAAACAGTTCAAAACCCCGGTGGTGCGGGAAGGACGATTTGCCGGACTGCGGTCTTTGTTCGCCCGGGATTACCGAATTAAAGAAGCCGTCAAGGATATCAGCTTCAACATTGAATCCGGCGAATTTGTCGGTTATATCGGCCCTAATGGTGCCGGCAAATCAACAACAATCAAAATGCTGACCGGCATCCTGCACCCTACAGGCGGGGAGGTGCTGCTGGGCGGAATCAACCCGCACCGGGAACGGAAAAGGGCCGTCCGGCGGCTTGGAGTTGTGTTCGGACAGCGCAGCCAGCTGTGGTGGGACCTTCCGGTCAAGGATTCCTATGATATTCTCGCCAAAATGTACGGCGTAGACGAGGCGCTCAAGCAAAGCCGGCTGGCGCAGTTTGCAGCATTGCTGGACCTTGAGGAATTTTGGCTGACTCCAGTCCGCAAGCTGTCGCTGGGACAGCGGATGCGGGCCGATCTGGCCGCTGCGCTGCTTCACGATCCGGATCTGCTGTTCCTGGACGAGCCGACGATCGGGCTGGACGTCAATGCCAAACGTGAAATCCGCCAGTTTCTGAAGATGCTGAATGCCGATTTCGGCAAAACGGTTCTGCTGACCACTCACGATATGGACGACATCGAGCAGCTGTGCAGCCGGGTCATGGTGATCGGGAATGGGGAACTGTCGTTTGACGGCACGGTCCAGTCTCTGCGGGATACGATCGGCCTGCCGACGAGATTCAGAGTCACTTATCGCGGTGAAGTGAACATTCCTGCGATTCCTGCACTGGAACATGCCAGACTGGCTGTCACCTTACAGGAAGGCAGCGTCATCACCGTTGAAGCCAACCGGAAAACCATCAACACGATGGAGGTGCTTCGCGAGCTGGGCAGCTGGGGAGAAATAGAAGACGTGGAGATGATGGAGCCTGATTTCGAGGAAGTCATTCACCGGGTTTATTAGGGATTAGACGGGAATGAGCCAAGCCATAAATTAGTGAGTATAAAAAACCAATATATGGTAGTATAAAAGCAGGATTGAGGGTAAGATGAATCCGTTTTATTAAGGAGTGATAAATTGAGGCGAGCAGGATTAGTTTTGTTAGTGCTGGCAATAATGTCCGTAGTGTCAGCATGCAGCAGTGAAGATACAGATATGACCATGATGTCCGAAACTCCCGTGGAAGCCCAAGACAAAGACCAAGTGAAAAAGGCTCTCAATGAGGATATAAACTCGAACCCTGGTGAGAAGTACGTTGAAAGGTTCTCTTATCTGAAACAGCTGTCTTTAGAGAAGCAGGAGGCTTTTGCTCGATTTAAATCGGAGAGGAACCTGCAAGAACTTTACGAGTTCACTCCTGAAGATATGGTGCTGGTTTATCTTTATTGTCTATCAATAGGCGACCCGGACTTAATATATGAGATTACTTTTAATGGGGGGCAACTTCCTGACCGAGATAAATTTCGGAAAGATTACTTCGAGTATGTAATGAATTATGATTCTGAAACAGCCGTGCATTACAGATATTATGATTCTATAAAAGTGGATGAGAG
This sequence comes from Paenibacillus yonginensis, assembly GCF_001685395.1. Lineage (NCBI taxonomy): Bacteria > Bacillati > Bacillota > Bacilli > Caryophanales > Paenibacillaceae > Paenibacillus > Paenibacillus yonginensis. Next base: position 247,007 of record NZ_CP014167.1, read on the forward strand.
TACGGCCAAGGAAAAGCAAGTAACTGTACTTATAACGGTTAGTATTGAAACAACGACCCATACTATGGCTTTAGGACTGCAACGGGAAGATCAGGTATGGAAATTGGATATCTATCCTTTGATACAAGATTATATAAATAAAGCAAGCAAGTAAAAACAAAACCCAATAGGTTACTCAGGTATGATCAAAATTAGAATTTAACATAGCCAAGCATTCAAGAATCGAGACTGAATAAGCCTCCCGCCTTGCCCGGTTCTCCCGGTTTGTTTATAGTAGAGGGAAGATGAGTGAACAGAACAGGAGAGTCGATATGAACGAGAAAGCATTATCCCCGCTTGTCCAAGCATTAAATATGGAGCGGCACGTCGAAGGCGGCTGGTTTAAGGAGCTGTGGAAGTCTTCCTTTGAAATCCCGCACGAAGTCCTGAAACCGAAATACTCAGGCGCCCGCGCGGCGGCCAGCTCGATTTATTTCCTGCTGCATCCAGGCGAAACCTCGGCTTGGCATGTGGTGCTGTCTGACGAGCTGTGGCTGTATCACTCCGGCGGTCCGCTCGAGCTGACGCTGGGCGGCAGCGGAGACAGTCCGGAAGATGGCGAGAAATTCATCCTCGGCATGGACATTGAAAATGGGCAAACCCCGCAGGCGCTTGTACCTGCAGGCGTCTGGCAGTCGGCAAGACCCTTGGGCGACGAGCCGGTATTTGTATCCTGCGTGGTAGCTCCGGGTTTCCACTATGATGATTTCAGCCTGGAGAAATAGGATAAAGCAAGAAGCCAGCCGCATCCGGAATCGGATCAGACTGGCTTCTTGGATGCAGAGCCCTTGAACATTTTGGTTCAGGGGCTTTTTTTCTCTGAAGCAAGAATGTTATCTTGTTCGCTTACTGTTCGCCGGCCTTCTCAAACCGCCAGAACAGGCTGACGAAGTCGCCCTCAAGCCGAGGGAGGGTGATCCCGTTATACATCAGCTCATCCCCGCCGTAGACGCGGCCGGTTTCCAGATGACGGTACAGATAGTTCGGGTTCAGACCTTTGGTTCGCAGAATCTGTACCCGCTCGTTCGGCTGGGACAATACACGGAAGAAGGCGAGCACCGCTTCATCCTGCTGCTCGGACACAAACGTCCAGGCCGCTTCGTTGCCTTCAAACGGATTCAGGATCCGGTAGAACGTGCCGAACTGGATCAGCTCGCGGACCTCTTTGTAAAGGGCGACCTGCGCTTTGACCGTCTGTTTCTCCTCTTCGGTCAGTTTGGTCAAATCGAGCTCATAGCCGAAGTTGCCGGACATGGCGACATGGCCGCGAATATCCAGCGAAGTAATCCGCTTTACCTGATGATTAGGGACGGTCGAGACATGCGAGCCCATGGTGACAGCCGGATACATGAGACTGTTGCCGTACTGGATCTTCAAGCGGCTGATGGCATCGGTGTTGTCGCTCATCCAGGTCTGAGGCATGTAATACAGCATGCCGGGATCGTAACGTCCGCCTCCGCTGGAGCAGCTTTCAAAAAGCACGTCAGGGAAAGCGGAAGTAAGCTCCTCCATGACCCGGTATAAGCCCAGCATGTAGCGGTGAGCCGTCTCCCGCTGCCGTTCCGGCGGAAGCCCAGCCGAGCCCACTTCGCTCATGTGCCGGTTCATGTCCCATTTTACGTAGCTGATCGGGGCGGAGTCCAGAATGCTGCCAACGGCCTGGATGATGTAATTGCAAACCTCCGGCCGCGATAAATCAAGCACCAGCTGGTTGCGGCTTTCGGAACGGGCGCGGCCGGGAACATGAATACACCAGTCCGGATGGCTGCGGTACAGATCGCTGTCCGGGGACACCATTTCCGGTTCAAACCAGAGGCCGAATTGCATGCCCATATCCGTAATGCGGCGGGCCAGACCGTCCAGGCCTTCCGGCAGCTTGCGCAGGTCCGTCACCCAGTCGCCAAGCGAGCTGTGGTCGTCATCGCGCCGCCCGAACCAGCCGTCATCCAGCACAAACAGCTCCATGCCCAGCTCATGTCCGGCTGAAGCGATGGCGGTAATTTTGTCGGCGTCAAAATCAAAATACGTAGCTTCCCAATTGTTGATCAGAATCGGCCGCACGGCATCGCGGTGTTTGCCCCGGACCAGCCGGCTTTGGTACAGCTTGTTCAGGATGCGCGACATTTCGCCGAGTCCTTCGCTGGCATATACCATGACAACCTCAGGCGTCTGGAAGGAAGCCCCCGGCTCCAGCAGCCAGGAGAAATCAAACGGATTAATGCCGATCGATACCCGGGTTGTCTGAAATTGCTGGACTTCGGCCTGGGCGATAAAGTTGCCGCTGTAGACCAGATTAAAAGCATATACCTCGCCTGCATCTTCGTTGGTGTCCTTGCGAAGCAAAGCGAGGAACGGATTCTGCTGCGGGCTGCTTGCCCCGCGGCGGCTTTCGGCTGCCTGAATGCCGGGTACCAGCGGACGGCGGGCGATATTGCGTTCTTTCAAATGGGCGCCGTAGAAAGTCAGCATGTCATATTCGTCATCCCGGAAATCGACGCTGGCGCTTAGCGCCCGAAGCAGCTTCAGGTTCTGCTGGCCGTGATTCTCCAGACGGACGGAACGGGTCATAACCCCTTGCGTGTTGTAGACAGTATAAAGGAGAGTTGCCTGCAGTCCGGTCAGCTGGTCTTCAAGCAGAAGCTCCAGCGTGTCCGCTTCGCTGTCGGACTCGGCGTAAGTGGCAGGAAGGCCCGGCAGGGCCGGCTTGCCTGCATAGATCTTATGCGAAACGTAACGCAGGTCGGTAACGGTCGAGCCGTCCTCCTGACCAACCTGGTAAGCCGGTGCGCCGAAATCGCCGGTGCCAAAGCCCGGATACTCCTGCGGCAGCGTGTCCAGCGAGATGTTGTGTTCCTTCGGCTCGGCGTTAGGGGCGAATGCCCGGCCGACAAAAGCAAGCGGGCTGCTGTCCCGGTAGAATTTGATTTTTTTGCCCCAATAAAGATGGGTTACGAATTCTCCCTTTACAATCTGCAGCACATAGCTGGAATTGGCGGACTGCAGGTGAAACACACGCTGCTCCGCATCAAATTGAATAGGCATCTCGACTTGTCCTCCTGACTTCTTCGGAAAATAATTGCTTTTCTTTCAGACAGCTGATTACCGGTGTCGCGAATCTTTATTTTTAAGCTATAATCAGGATAAAGCGCTTAACTAAGCTCATCAAGAGTAAGATATTTTTAGTGAAAGGTAGAATATTGCTATGGAATCTAAAGATCGCGAGCTCAACAGGCAAACCTCGGTTTCGTTTCATTTTGTGCTGCCCATGCCGATGATGATGCTCAAGGCGATCGGTTGGCAGACGGTGACCACACATAACTATGTCTGGGACGGGCGGAACCGTCCCGGTGATCACTGCATCCTGCAGATTACGCTGTCGGGGCGGGGAGAAATTGAGCTTAACGGGAAGAAGCACAGCCTCGAACCCGGCCATGTGTTTCTGGTGGATGTGCCGGGCAGCCATGTCTACCGACTGCCGGCCAGCTCGTCCAGCTGGGAGCTGCTTTATGTCGAGCTTTCGCACGATGCGCTGAGCTTCTGGAAAGAGCTGATTGCGGCCGAGGGGCCGGTTGTCCGGATTGATCTCGACTCGGCTTTCATGAAGCTGATGTGGCGGATTTACGACGAGGCGGTGCAGGACCGGTATAAAGACATTTATCAATGCTCGGAAGCGGCCTATTCGATCGTCATGCAGCTGGCGAGCCTGTTTGAGAGCCGCCGGGGGAACCGCAGGCTGCCGGCCGCAGTGGAGAAATGCAGGCTGTTCATTGAGGAGAGATATAGCGAACCGATCGGGCTGGACGAAATGGCCCAGGCGGCAGGCTGCTCCAAATATCACCTGACCCGGGAATGCGAGCGCACCCTCGGGGCCACGCCCGGCCGTTATTTGACTATGGTGCGGCTGGAACGGGCTTCGGTGCTGCTGTTATCGCCGGAGGAATGGACGCTGGAGGAGGTGGCGTCGATGACCGGCTTCTCGAATGCCAATTATTTCGGCAAGGTATTCCGCAGGCACACTGGTATGTCACCCGGCGAATTCCGGCACGGCAGCGATCTCTATGAGATCCGGCGGATGCTTTTTCCGAGCTGAAACCAATCAATCAGAAGATAGGGGGGATAAAGCGGATGTTGCCTTACCCGGCTGCAACGGACCGGACAGAGAAGATCAAGCTGATTCAGGAAGTGAAGGAGAAGCTGCTAAGTCGATATGGTGAGCAGATTTTGGCAATTGGATTATATGGCTCGGTAGCACTTGAGCAGGAAGGACCCTACTCCGACATCGAGCTTCGGGTGGTTACCCGGGATGGGATTGAGCTTCCGGGGTTTGAGATCATACTTCCTCCATTCAAGCTGGAGGTCGGTATGGTTCAACTGGAGATCTGGCTGGAGCGGGCAGGCGCAGTGGACGACTCCTGGCCCATAAAAGCGGGGGCAATTCTAAATATGGTCCCGTTGTTTGATCCCCAAGATTATTTCCGGCAGGCGAAGTCTCTCGCTCTTTCGATTTCGGATGACGCCATTAGAGAAGTTATGCGCGAATTTATGATTTGGGAGCCTTATGAAACGATGGGGAAAATCAGAAACAGCCGTCAGACCGGCAGCTTCGGCTATCTGCCAAGGGCCGCTTATGATTTGACGTGGCAGACAGCCAAGCTGATCGGCCTGGCAAACCGGCATCCCTACAGTACACGGGCGAGAACGTTTGAAGAGTCGGTGACGTTGTCCAGCAAACCGGAAGGATACGCAGAGCTTGCCAAGCGGGTTATGGACGGAGATTTAAGCGATAAGCAGCAAATTTATGAGCTGTGCGAGAAGTTATGGACAGGTTTGAACCGGTGGACCGAGGAGCAGGGGATAGCCTACATAAGCCGGGAGCTGCCGCTTTAACGGCTCTGCCGCGGGGCTGCGGTCTTCTTCATTCCTTGTCCGGGCAGAGGTTTAAAACAGGATGCGGATAGTCGTATAATAGGGACGAAGCCTTCTTCAGCTTCAATCTTATTCAGGAGGAAAAATCCGATGTATGAACATCTTGTTCTATTGAAAGTGAAAGACAGCTTTACCGCCGAGCAGCGGGAAGAAACCGTCAAGAAGGCTTTGGCGTTCAAAGAGGAAGTGCCAGGTATCCTCGGCATTAGCGCCGGGGTTATTGAAACGGAGAATCCGCAGCATAAGCAGGGTTTTGCTCTTGCGCTCCGTCTCACCTTTGAAGACAAGCAGGCTTGTCTCCATTATGATGCCCATCCGGCTCATCAGGCCTTTCTGAAGGAAGTTGGTCCGTATATCGAAGAGATCATTATTGCGGATTATCCGTTTTAACGAAAAAGAAAAGGGCGGGCACGTAATGTGCCTGCCCTTTTTTTGCTGCGCTTATGCCTATGCTTATGACTATGCCTAAGCCGCTTGATTTTTTTGTTGCAAGTGTTTTAACTGGCTGTCTGCTGGATTGCTTTCTACTATTAAGTAAGCGTTTTTCGTTCGCACAATCTATAATTCGTTTCGATATCATTTAGCTTCGCTTCGACAGCCATCAGGTTGGCTCTGGCAGCCGCCTGTTCTGCTGCTAGGCTTCGAATTTGAGCAGCCCCAGATCAAACTCGGGAATCAATCCTTCCGCCCCGGCCCGGCCGAGCAGGGAAGAGATGGCTTTGTAGCCGTCTGTGCCGAGATCGCGCGTAAACTCGTTGACGTACAGGTTGATGTGCTGCTGCGCTACGTCCGGATCCATTTCCTGGGCGTGCTCCAGAATGTAAGCCTTGGAGGCCTCGGGATGCGCCCAGCCGTAATCGATCGAAGAGCGGATCCAGCCCGGGATCGGCCCCAGGTCAAGAGAACGCCGGGCAATGATCGCACCCAGCGGAATCGGGGTTCCGGTGTCTTCCTCCCACCAGCTGCCGAGATCCTGAAGCAGCGCAAGCCCGTAGGACGGGTAAGTGAAGCGGGCTTCGTGGATAACCAGGCCGGCGTCGATATTGCCGTCGCGAACGGCCGGCATGATTTCGTCAAACGGCATGACGACGATTTCGCTTACGCCGCCGGGCACTTTCTGCGCTGCCCACAGGCGGAACAGCAGGTAGGCTGTGGAGCGGTCGCTCGGCACAGCTACCCGTTTGCCGGAGAGCAGCGCAGGGTCGGCTTCGGCGGACAAGCCGCTGCGCGAGAGCACGAGCGGGCCGCAGCCGCGTCCCAGAGCGCCGCCGCAGGGCAGCAGGGCGTAATCCTTCAATACCCATGGCAGGGCCGCATACGAGATTTTAAGCACCTCAGGGCCTTCGCCGCGGGCGGCTAAATGATTTGTAATGTCAATGTCCGCGTAAGTCACGTTCAGCTTGGGTGCTCCAGGCACCAGGCCATGCGCCCAGGCGTGAAAAACAAATGTGTCGTTTGGACACGGTGAATAAGCGATATTCATGCTGTTGCTCATCCGTTAATCCCTCCAAGATTGTGTAATCGCTGCAAAAGCAGCCTCCAAAGCCTTCAAGGCATCCCCGATTCGCCACAAGGATTTGTCGCGCGGGCCGACGGCGTTCGAAATGGCCCGCAGCTCGAGGGCAGGCAGCCCGAAGTCAGCGGCTGCCGCGGCGGCGCCGAAGCCCTCCATGCCTTCGGAGGCCGCGCCGGGGAACCGCGCGGCCAGCATGGAGGCGGTGGCGGCCGAGCCGGTGACGGTCGCCAGCGTCAAGGCCGGTCCCAGCGTGACCGGCAGTCCCGCGGCGGCCAGCATGCCGGCCACCCGCTCCGCCAAAGCGCGGTCCACGGGCACGACCGCGCTGCCAAAGCCCAGCTCGTCCAGGCTGCTGAAGCCCTCCGGCGTCTCCGCGCCGAGGTCGGCTGCAGCAATCTCGCTGGACACAACCAGCGAGCCGATCTCCGCCCGGCCCGCATAACCGCCGGCGATGCCGGCGCTCACGACGAGGCTGTAGCGGCCGCTCCCTGCGGCCAGCAGCCTCGTCGTGCTGATGGCGGCCTGGACCGGTCCTACGCCGGCCAGGGCCACCTCAAAACGGCCGTCTCCGCCCATACCGCGCAGCACCGCTTCCGCTTCCGCCTCGACGGCGGTCATAACCAATATTTTATGGTTCTCATTATGGTGAAATTGGGACATCTCGGCACAAACTCCTGTCTTTCATTCATGTTCTCGGACTCAACCTCATAGAATCTATTATAGCGCTCGGCCGCTTGGCGGAACAAGCATGACGCGCTGCTGCATGGTTGGACGGACTGCGGGAAATGCCGCTGAAATCGCGGCTAATCTAGCATTTTTTATCTTAAATTTTGTTTTATATTTTTATTTTTGCTATAAAGGGATTAACCTAATACGAGAATTGGAGGGAAGGCATCCATGCTTAGAAAATGCACATTGTGGATGATGCTCGTCTCCTGTCTGCTGCTGGCGGTGCTGCCGGGATGGTCGGCAGCTGCCGCTGCCGCTTCATCAGAGGTTTCGCCAAAGGTTTCGCCAGCGCCAGCCAAGGCTGTTGCATCATCCGCCGCATCCACCGCCCTGCTGGGGCTTAATGATGAGCTGACGGACCTGCTCCCGGTCTTTAAATCCGGCAACTATTATGTGCCTGTGCGCGAGGCCGCGCAGCTGTTTGGCCTCAAGCTTACGGGCACGCCGCAGGAAATTTCGCTGACCTCGGCGGGCGGATTCGTTCTTCTGCTGAAGGCTGAAGAAGGGCAGGCGGTGAAGCCGGACGGAACGACGGTACAAACCTCTCTCTTTGTAGAGAACGGTTCGACCCGCGTGCAGCTGGGGCTGCTGGCCAGATCTTTTGGTTATCCGATCACCTATCAGGCAGACAAGCTGCTGCTTCGGGTAGTGACGACCCAGGGAGCCCTGGATAATGACAAGTTTGATGCCGCCCACAAATCCGAAATCGACAGCCACCTCAAGGCGGTCAAGGAAGCGGAGCGGCAGGCCAAACCGGCTCCCCCGAAACCTGCCGGCAGACCGTCCGGCAAAACCATCTATTTGACCTTTGATGACGGTCCAAGCGCCCATACGGGGCAGCTGCTGGATATTCTGGACCGATATGAGGTCAAAGCCACCTTTTTTATGCTCGGCAATCATATCAGCTCTTATTCCGATTCGGTGAAACGGATGGTCCAAGAAGGGGATTCGGTCGGGCTGCACGGCATGACCCATCAGAAAGATCTGTTCTACAAGACGCCGGAGGCCGCGCTTCAGGAGATGAACGACGATAATGAAAGACTTTACAAAGCCGCCGGCGTTAAATCGGTGCTGATCCGTCCTCCATACGGCAGCAAACCGTATTTTAAGGAGGACTTCCGGGATAAGGTGCTGGGAGCGGGTTATCATCTGTGGGACTGGAACGTCGATTCCCAGGACTGGAAGTTTAAAGCGGATACGGCTTCAACCTATGCGAATGTCATGAAGCAGGTGAAAGCCGTATCCGCCCGCAAGACGGCTCCCGTCGTGCTGATGCACGACCTGCCGACCACGATTCAGATTCTGCCGAAGATTCTTGCCGAGCTTAAGAAAGAAGGTTATGCATTTGCGGTCATTACGCCCGAGCTGAAGCCCGTGAATTTCTGGAACGACGAGCGGTAGCGGATCGCTTTTGCTGGTTAGGCGCATTCGGCCTATTGATGATCTTTGGCAGTCCGGGAATCCCGTGCCGGCCCTTGCAGCAGACAGGTTCTGCCAGGGGCTGGCTTTTTCGCTGAAAAAGGATATATTTATAGGCAGAGAACAGGTACGACTGGTACGATTACCAATCCAGAATCTTTGAAAAGCAGGTGAACCGATGTCGAGAATGGATGAGCAGGGCCGGGTTACGCTGGATGAGATCGATCGCAAAATCATCAAGGAGCTGAACAGCAACGGCCGGATTTCTTATACGGATTTGGGCAAGGAAATCGGGTTGTCCCGTGTAGCGGTGCAGACCCGCATTAATGCATTAATGGAGGAAGGCGTTATTGAACGCTTTACAGCCGTCATAAATCCTGAGAAAATAGGTATTTCCGTATCGGCTTTTTTTAATGTCGAAGTAGAGCCTAAATATTTGCAGCGGGTGGCGGAAGCGCTGGCCGAGGAGCCGGTCGTAACGAGTCTGTACCATATGACCGGGCCGTCCAAGCTGCATATGCATGCGTTGTTCACGGACAACAAAGAGATGGAAGAGTTCATGAAAGAGAAGCTGTACATTCTTCCGGGTATCACCAGTGTTGATTCCCAGGTTCTTATAACCCGTTACAAGAGCCGGATGGGCATGAGGCTGTAACGGTAATCGTAACGGTAACGTTCAGGCCAGGACGCAGATACAGAAGAAGCAGAGGCCTTACCCTGCAGGAGCAGAAGGGGGGACAAGCATGAGCAGTCATGAGAACCAAGGCGGCACGGGCTCCGGAGGCGTGCCGGATCATCTGGACAGCGGCCTTCAGATTGTATTTGTCGGCTTCAACCCGAGTTTGATTTCCGGAGAAACCGGACACCATTACGCCAATCCCCGGAACAACTTCTGGCGTATCCTGCACCAGTCGGGGCTGACGCCGCGGCTGTATGACCCGTCCGAGGACGGCGAGCTGCTGAAGCTGGGCTACGGGTTTACGAACATTGTGTCCAGGCCGACTAAAGGCATCGACGATTTAACGCGGGAGGACTACAAGGAAGGCCGCGAGATCCTGAAAGCGAAGCTGCTGCATTACCGGCCGCGGGTCGTCTGTTTCGTCGGCAAAGGCGTATATACGGAATACAGCAGGCGCAGCAAAGTGCAGTGGGGGTTTCAGCCCGAACCGTTTCTGGAGGGCATGCACGAATTTGTAGCCCCTTCTTTAAGCGGACTGGTGCGGATGCCGATGCAACAAATTGTGGGCATTTATGGAAAGCTGGCCGAGGTAATTTCTGAAAAAGATCCAACTTCATTTTCATAGTTTGGCAGGAAACGTTTTCAGGAGAAAGCGAACCGCTTTCTCTATTTTTTTTTGCGCTTCAAAAAATGGTCGGAAACCCAGTTAAGGAGCGGAATCTCGGCGGACGACCCCCTTATATCGGGCTTTTGGCAGGATTGACATCACTATATCTAGAGGTTAAATTTAATATCAGACTCTAGATATTGGGTTTTGGAGCTTGTGATTTGGTTTAATGACACAAGAGGACAAAATCCGCAGAGTAGCGCGACCGATAAGGGTGAAAGGATGATTCCGAGTGCTGATCGCCTATGATTCTAAGACAGGAAATGTTAAAAGATTTATCAACAAATTGAAAATGCAGGCAGTGCAAATCGACGAATCGATGACGATTGACGAACCCTTTGTACTGGTTACATATACGACTGGCTTCGGACAGGTTCCGGAGCGGGTCGCTTCTTTTCTGCAGCGCAACCATGACCGGCTGGTCGGGGTCGCGGCAAGCGGCAATCGCAACTGGGGAGACAGGTTCGCGAAGAGCGCGGACATTATTTCGGAGAAATACGATGTTCCGGTCATCAGCAAGTTTGAGCTGTCAGGGACGTTTGGAGATGCGGAACGATTTAAACAGGAGGTGAGCCGGTTTGCGGCATATTGAGCTTAACAACATGTTGATGAAGACGGGCGAAGACGGATTTTTCCAATTGGAGATGGACCGCGAGGCGGTTCGCGAATTTTTGGCGGATGTCGAGTCGAAGAGCCTGAAGTTTGAAAGCACGGCGGCTAAGGTCGCTTATATGATTCAGAACGATTATTATGAGGATTTCTATCAGAAATATACCCCGGACGAAGTTGAACGGGTTTACGATATTACGCACAGCTATAACTTCCAGTTCCAGTCTTACATGGCGGCTTCGAAGTTCTATACGGATTACGCGGTCAAAACAAACGACCGTTCCCAATACTTGGAGCATTATCCGGACCGGGTAGCGGCCGTAGCGCTGCACCTGGGACGCGGCAACGCGGAATCGGCCTGCACGCTGGCGCATTCCATGATGGAGCAGCGCCTGCAGCCGGCAACCCCAACGTTCCTGAACGCGGGCAAAAGCCGCCGCGGCGAGCTGGTCTCCTGCTTCCTGCTGGAGATGGACGACTCGCTGAACTCCATTAACTATGTGCTGAACACCTGCATGCAGCTGTCCAAAATCGGCGGCGGCGTAGCGGTGAACCTGTCCAAGCTGCGCGGGCGCGGCGAACCGATTAAAGGCGTGGAAGGCGCGGCCAAAGGCATTATGCCTGTCCTGAAGCTGATGGAGGATGCTTTCTCCTATGCCGACCAAATGGGACAACGCAAAGGCTCTGGCGCAGGCTACTACAACATTTTCGGCTGGGACGTTATCGAGTTCCTGGACAGCAAAAAGATCAACGCGGACGAAAGAACCCGCCTCAAAACGTTGTCCATCGGCCTGATCGTGCCGAACCGGTTCTACGAGCTGGCAAGAGACAATCAGCCGCTGCATGTATTCGGCCCTTACAGCGTCTACAAAGCCTATGGCGTACACCTGGACGACATGGACATGGACGAAATGTACGACAAGCTGCTGGCGGACGACCGTGTTAAAAAGAAAGCCGTCATGAACGCGCGCGACATGCTGACCAAAATCGCTATGGTTCAGCTGGAATCCGGTTATCCTTATATCATGAACAAAACAAATGCCAACAAAGGCCATGCCCTGAAGGGCATCGGACAGATCAAAATGTCCAACCTGTGCACGGAGATTTTCCAATTGCAGGAAACCTCCGAAATTAATGATTACGGCATGGAAGACCAAATCCGCCGCGACATCAGCTGCAACCTGGCTTCCCTGAACATCGTGAACGTCATGGAGTCGAAGAAAATCCGAGAATCCGTTCACGAAGGCATGATGGCTTTGACTTCCGTCAGCGACATGACCAACGTCGGGAACGCGCCGGGCGTAGCGAAAGCCAATCGCGAGATGCATTCCGTGGGACTTGGCGTGATGAACCTGCACGGCTATTTTGCGAAGAACAAAATTGCTTATGAAAGCGAAGAGGCCAAAGAATTTGCCCGCGCCTTCTTTATGGCCATGAACTACTATTCAATTGAAAAAAGCATGATGATCGCCGTGGAAACGGGCGAAACGTTTGCAGACTTCGAGAAATCGGAATACGCGAACGGGAATTATTTCGACCGTTACCTGGAAACGGACTATCGTCCGACCAGCGACCGGGTGAAAGCTTTGTTCGAAGGCCTCGAGCTTCCTGCTCCGCAGGATTGGGCCAAGCTCAAAGAAGCCGTAATGAAGAACGGCCTGTACCATGCTTACCGGATGGCCATTGCGCCAACGGCCAGCATTTCCTACATCCAGAATTCCACTTCCAGCGTCATGCCGATTGTGGAACAGATCGAAACGCGGACTTATGCGAATTCAACAACGTATTATCCAATGCCTTATTTGCAGCGCGATAATATCTTTTTCTATAAATCTTCTTACAATATGGATCAGTTCAAGGTGCTGGATCTCATCGCCGAGATTCAACCGCACGTGGACCAAGGCATTTCGACCATCCTGCACGTGAACAGCAACGTGACGACACGCCAGCTGGCCCGTTATTACCTGTATGCGGCTCACAAAGGCCTGAAGTCCTTGTATTACACACGGACCAAAAAGCTGTCCGTTGAAGAATGTTTGACCTGCTCCGTCTAACCTTGAGAGGACGGGGAGAACAGCGCGCCTGAGCGGCGCCTCATAGAGGAAGGGGAACTTGGGAATGAACGCAATCAAAGCGGTGAACTGGAACCGTCCGGACGACGATTTCACGCTGATGTTCTGGAACCAGAACATTATGCAGTTCTGGACGGACGATGAAATTCCGCTCTCGGACGATAAAATGTCCTGGCTGACGCTGAACGATGATCAGAAGGACGCTTATATGAAAGTGCTCGGCGGATTGACGCTGCTCGATACGATTCAGGGCGGCGTCGGCATGCCGCAAATCATGGAGCATGTAGACGGCCTGCAGCGCAAAGCCGTGCTTGGTTTCATGGGCATGATGGAGCAAATCCACGCCAAGTCTTACAGCAGCATCTTCACGACGCTGGCTTCTACGGAAGAAATCGACTCCGTCTTCCGCTGGGTGGAGCAGAACACTTATCTGCAGACCAAAGCAGAGACGATCCGTCAATATTACAACAACATCAATTCGCCCAAGGAGCTGTTCCTGGCGATGGCGGCCTCCGTGCTGCTGGAAAGCTACCTGTTCTACAGCGGTTTCTTCTATCCTCTGTATCTGGCGGGCCAGGGCAAAATGACCTGCAGCGGCGAAATCATCGACTTGATTCTCCGCGACGAAAGCATTCACGGCGTTTATGTCGGCGTGCTGGCACAAGAGATTTTTGCCGAGCTTTCGGAGGAAGAGCAGCGCGACGCGCAGGAAACGCTGGTCGGCCTGCTGCGTTACCTGCATACCAACGAGGAGCGTTATACGGAACAAATCTACGCGCCAATCGGTTTGGTCGAAGATGTGAAAGTATTCCTTCGCTACAACGCCAACAAAGCGATGATGAACCTGGGCTTTGACCCTCTGTTTGAGGAAGAAGAAGTCAACCCGATTGTCTTCAACGGCATCAGCACCCATACAAAACAGCATGACTTTTTCTCCAAAAAAGGCAACGGTTATGTGAAGGCGCTGAACGTAGAACCTTTGACCGACGACGATTTTCAATTCTAACAAGAAAGCCGGCAGAAATTATGGAAGCGGAAGCCTTAGGGCTTCCTTTTTTTTATTCCTGAAAGCAAGACCGGCAGCGGCCCGGAGGGACAGATGAAGCAAAGCATTCATCCGGGTCTGTCTGAAATCTCTCAGCATATAGTAAAATATCAATTTGCATTTATCGCAGGGAGAAAGGGGGGGGAGTACGCTGCCGCGGAATTCCATGAGCATAAACGAACAGATTGCAGCTTACTCCTGGCTGCAGGCCCTTGGCACCAACATTCAGGCGGTAGGTCAGACGAAGCTGTTATCCAAGAAAAAAAGGCTGCAGAAAGAAGGGAAGGATCTCGTTATTCTCGGCAATATTTTGCAGGCGGTCGCCAATGCGGCGCAGACGTTTCTAACTTTGGAGCAGAGAGGAAGCACCGGCAAGGAAAGAACCTTAAATTCAGCCAACGCTTTTGGCAGCTTTCTGCAATCGGTGGGCAACTCCATTCAGGCTTTGACGACAGACGGTTCATAATCGGTAAAAAGATGGGGATGGCCGCTGGCTTGCCTACCCGTCGGCCTTCACATAAACACCAAGGCCCTGCAGATAAAACGCTGCAGGGCCTGAATTTATGATGAAGCGACGCTATAAGCGCGCGGATTTTGAAGGGCTTCAGCGATCAAGCGAGCCGGACTTGCTTTCGGACTTGAGCGAGCCGGTGCTTCGCAAATATACATAAGAAGAGATAAAAGCGAGCAGCGCCATAATCATCAGTCCCCAGAAGATATTGGAATAAGCGGAGGACAACGAAAGTCCTTTCTGCCACTCCATGGCACTGGAAGCGATGGCTACGCTGAATGCGCCGCTGAAGAACTGAAGAAGCTGGAAAAGCCCCATGCCCGAGCCTACCTGCGAAGCAGGGAGAATCCGGGAGATCTCGTTAGATACGCTGCTTGACAGCATGGTGAAGCTGAGGCTGATCAGCAGATAGATCAATAGAATCGCCAGCCAGGAATCAGCGGCAAACAAAGCGAACAATAGAGTGGCGCAAAGCACCAGCAAAGGAGCATAACGTAAAATATGCAGATTGCCGTGCCGGTCAATGATCGTACCGACTTTGCGCGAAGCTACAATGGCCAGCAGCGAGCCGGGGAAAATAATAAATCCGGCATGACTGGCGCTGAAATCGAAACGATGCACCAAAATTTGCGGAATCAGAAACAAAGTCGCAAAGCTGCACAGGTACGAAAGAATGCCGACCAATGATAAGGCCACATAAGCGGAATTAGCGAATAAGGCAGGCTGAACAAAAGGTTCTGACGCCAGGCGAATACGCAGGACAAACAGAACGAGTCCAACAACCCCTGCAGCCAGAGCAGGCCAGGAATGACTGGTCAGGAACAGCAGAATTCCGCTTGTGCCAACGGCGAGGAACACCGCCCCGGCAGTATCGAATACGCCACGTTTTGGGGTTTCCCGGGGAAGGGACAGGTATAGCAGCGGAACCAGCAGCAAACTGATGGCGGTCACCAGAAACAGATATCGCCAGCCAAAGTAATCAACGATAGCTCCGCCTGCAACCGGTCCAAGACCGAGTCCAAGAGAAACGGCTGACATAATGAAGGCCATCGCTTTGCCGCGGCGCTCGATCGGAATATAGCGGGTAAACAGCACCATCGACAAGGAAATGACTGCGCCGGCGCCAACAGCCTGCAGCACGCGCATGGTCAGCAGCAGCCAGAAGCTTGGACTGAACAGTCCGCCAAGGGCGGCAATTCCCAAGGTCAGCAGTCCGATCACAAGCAAACGCCGCAGCGGTACAAAATCGGAAAGCCGGCTGTAGGTGATTGAGGAAATCGCAAACATGATGGAATAGCCGGTGACGATCAGAGAGGAAACCGAAGCCGAAAGGCCAAATGAATCGGTAATCTCGGGAAGGGCCAAATTAAACATGGAGGTATTCATAATGGCCAGAACAACGGCAATCCCAAGCAGCACCGTCAATATGCCTTCTTTTCTTAAACCTGAACTTGCATGTCCCTCAGCAGCGAGGGAAGAGGAAACATCAGGAGATGCTGCCTTCATAAAATTTCACCCACTCTTATCTATTTTTATTGTTCTAAGATCATCGAACAATTGAAATATAGCATGGGATCGTTTAAAATGCAATTAGGATTTTAAAGTGCAGACCGGACCTGCAAGCTCGGCCGTTGTACAGCCTATCCGAAGTCATTTTAGGACAAAACCCGACGAACCATTCAGCATCTCAAGAAGTTGTATTAAAATTTCTTTGCAGCAAAGGGGACTTTCAGATGAAAGTGCTATACCATCCGGATCGGGATGAGATTGAACTCTCTTCCGTGTTATATGCTTTAAGTGATCCCATACGGTTATTTATTGTGTCGCAAATTCGCAAGTACGGGGAGAATCCGTGCAATTCTTTTGAAGTTCCGATTGCCAAATCAACCTTGTCCCATCATATCCGCACCTTGCGTGAATCCGGTGTAGTGTTTACCCGCAGCCAAGGAACGCAGCGTTTGATCTCGGTGAGGGAAGAGGATCTGAATCACCGCTTTCCGGGCGTTCTTGATGCGGTGCTGCAGGCCTATGAGGCATCCGGGCAGGGGCTTCCAAATAAAGAGGATTCGAAATAAAAAGGATTAATAGTAGAGAACAGGGGTTTTCATTAAGGAGGCACCTGATTAAAGAGAAACCTGACGTACACGGCCATTGCCGGTGTGTGTTTAGGTTTTTCTGGCATTAGCGGGGCTTTTGCGGGTAAATAACAAAGAAGAACGGAAACCCCGGAATCAAAGGGGCGGGCCGCTTCTTCAAAAAAAGGGAGATAAAGTCTGCAAGGATTACATACCCGGCTGTACAAGGATTAATCATAAATGATTTCTTGTACAAGCGGAGAAGAAAGGATGACGGGATGTTGATAAACAGACAGGTTGAATTTATTCCGGGGGAACCGGTTCCGGTTCTTGGGCAGGGCACCTGGTATATGGGCGAAAATGCAGCTCACAGGAAGCAGGAGGTATACGCCCTGCAGCTTGGTCTTGATTTGGGCCTGCCGCTGATTGATACCGCGGAAATGTACGCCGAAGGCGGAGCGGAGCAGGTGGTGGGCGAAGCGATTCGGGGGCGTCGTGATCAGGTATTCCTGGTCTCGAAGGTTTATCCGCACCATGCGGCCGGAGCTAAAATGAAGCAGGCTTGCGAACGGAGCTTGAAGCGGCTTGGCACGGACTATATGGATCTCTACCTGCTGCACTGGCGGGGGGATATTCCTTTGGCGGAAACGGTAGCGGCTCTGGAAGAGCTCCGTCAATCGGGAAAAATCCGTTCCTGGGGCGTCTCCAACTTCGACACGGCAGATATGGAAGAGCTGTGGAGCCTGCCGGACGGAGAGCGCTGCGCCGCGAACCAGGTGCTGTATCATGCCGCTTCCCGCGGCATCGAGGTGGATCTGCTGCCCTGGGCCCGGCGGCATCAGGTGCCGACGATGGCCTACTGCCCGCTGGCCCAAGGCGGGCAGCTGCGGAGGGAGCTGCTGACGCATCCGGTGATCCGCCGGATCGCGGAGGAACGCAGCGTCACTCCGGCGCAGATTGCTTTGGCCTGGGTGATCCGGGAAGATGGGATCGTCGCCATTCCCAAGGCTGTACAACCGCAGCATGTGAAAGATAATGCGGCGGCTGCCAACATCCGGCTGACCGCTCAGGAGCTTGACGATATCAACAAGGTGTTCCCTGCTCCGCCTGGCAAGGTGCCGCTGGATATCGTTTAGAATTTTTGCGGTAATCAGGAAATCAAAGCTGGCTTGTGGTAAAATGAGGGCATAAGAACAAGCAAATACAAACTAATAACATGGGAGCCTGCGGAAGCAAGCTGAGAGTACGACTAATCCGTCGTAGACCGTTCGAACCTGTTGGGTAATGCCAGCGTAGGGAGATCGTGATCCACATAGGGGGACACTCTGCTTAGGCGGAGTGTCTTTTTTGTATGGAGAAAATATCGGCCGGGGCCTGAAGGACCCTGAAGGAATATAGTTTTGGGCGTCCGGCCGCCTCTTGGAGGTTCGGGCAGGTACAGGGAACAAAAGGTTCGTTTGATTCAGGCTCCCCGAAAGGTTGGGATCACATGTCAGCAAACGTAAAAAATGAATTCCGGAAAGCCGCCGCTCCGCTGATCGAGCGAATCCGCCAGGTGAATCCTCTGGTGCATAACATTACAAACGAAGTGGTGACGAATTTTACGGCAAATGGTCTGCTCGCCTTGGGGGCTTCCCCGGTGATGGCGGCGGCCGTGGAGGAAGCGGTGGAGATGGCCGGCAAAGCCGGGGCCCTGGTACTCAACATGGGGACGTTAACCGGCAGTACGGTCGAAGCGATGCTGCTGGCCGCCCAAGGAGCCAATGAAGCCGGTGTGCCCGTGTTGTTCGATCCGGTTGCTGCAGGCGCAACCAGGTTCCGCAGCGAAACGGCGCAGCGCCTGTTAAATACGGTTAAAGTGGATGTTATCCGCGGGAATGCGGCCGAGGTGGCCAACCTGATCGGCGAGAATTGGGCGATCAAAGGCGTGGATGCCGGCGAGCTGCCGGAAGGACGTCATCCGGCCGAGCTTGCGCAGCGGGCGGCCAAACACTGGAACACCGTCGTTGCCGTAACGGGACCCAAAGATTATATTTCCGATGGAGCAGCCACCTATGAAATTGAAGGGGGGCACCCGATTCTGACCCGGGTGACGGGAACCGGTTGTCTGCTTACCTCTGTCATCGGCGCTTATTGCGCCGTGGAGGATAACAAGCTGCTGGCCGGCGCAGCCGCACTGGCCGGATATGGCGTAGCGGCTGCGCTTGCGGCTGAACGGAGCGCGGAGGCAGGGCCGGGAGCTTTCCAAATCGAATTGCTGAACGAGCTGTATAAGCTTTCGCCGCAAACGTTCCTGCGGGATGCGGTAATAACAAAAATTCAGGTCGATGAAGCGGGGGAAATCATGGATGAGCAGCGTATATAAAGCATTGACGATAGCCGGATCGGACAGCGGAGGCGGCGCAGGCATCCAGGCCGATCTGAAAACCTTTCAGGAGCTGGGCGTCTACGGCATGTCCGCACTGACCGCTGTAACGGTGCAGAATACGCTGGGCGTGCAGGGCGTACATCCGATTCCGCCGGAGACGGTAGCGGCCCAGATCGCATCGGTCGGGGAAGACTTGAAGCCGGATGCGCTGAAGACCGGGATGCTGTTCAGCGCGGAGATCATCGAGCAGGTAGCTGGTCAGGTCAGCCGGTTCGGCTGGAACAAGCTGGTGGTTGACCCGGTGATGATTGCCAAAGGCGGGGCCGAGCTGCTGCTGGAGGAGGCCGTGCAGGCTTTGCGCAGCCGGCTGCTGCCGCTGGCGCTGGTAGTAACCCCGAATCTGCCGGAGGCCGAGCGGCTGACTGGAATGACCATTGCCGGTGCCGAAGGCAAACGGGAGGCCGCCAAACGGCTGCATGCGCTTGGGACGGCTTATGTAGTGATTAAAGGCGGCCATGAAGAGGGGGATCCGGAGCGCTCCGTAGATCTGCTGTATGACGGCAGCGGTTTTACGGAATTTGCCGGGACCCGGGTATCCACGCCGCATACCCATGGCACGGGCTGCACCTTCTCGGCGGCCATTACGGCCGGTCTGGCCACGGGGCTTGAAGTGACCGAAGCGGTAGGCCAGGCAAGAGCTTTTATCCAGGCGGCCCTTGAGGACAGCCTGGGCATAGGGAACGGGCACGGTCCAACCAACCATTGGGCGTATAGAAGAAGGCAAACAGACGGAGTCGAACTTTGATTTAGATCAGGCTGAGAATGGACGGTAGTTGAACGGAAGCGGCAATCTGCGCCGGAATGGAAGCAGCCGGGCGGATTAACATGAGGTTCAAGGGGGGGGAGCTGGCTCAGAAGCCGCGGAAACTTTTGTTAGCCGCAGCCCTGCAGAGGGTTATATACCTATATGAAGCAGGAAGTTGAGGGGAGAACCCACTCCTCCGGCTGAATGACAATTTGCGGGGAGGCGGTTTCACATGATTATGATTCAGGCTCATCTTTATGTTCATCCGTCCGAGCGGGACGACTTCCTTGAGCAGGCTGGTTTGCTGCAGCGCAAAACACGCGAGGAAGCCGGCAACCTGTACTGTCTGCTGTATGAAGCCGTTGAGGATCCGAATACCTTTGTATTAATTGAGAAATGGGAAGACCAGGAGGCGGTGAACCGCCATAACAATACGGATCATTTTGTGGGTTTCTTCCAAATCGTTGACGGGTATTTAGTCAAACCGGTGAAGGCGGAGGTCCATGAGATACCGGACGCAGGGGCAGAGGCGGCCGGATGAGAGACGGCAGCGGAAGAGGCCGGAGCGGCTGAGTAAGCCGAAAGCCGCTTCCGGCGCCGGCCGGCGTGTCGCGGGGGATTCCGGCGACACGGCACAAAGCAAGGCAGGCACACCGGCGCAGAGCCGGGGGTGCCTGCCTTGCTGCTTTATCCGAGCAGCTCCAGAAACTGCTGCTCGGAGATCAGGCGGATCGGCAGGCCCGCGCCGGCCAGGCGCTCCGCCTTCTGGATTTTGCTGCTGCGGGCTTCGCCGCTTTGCAGCTTCAGGAAATCCTTCTGACCCACGACCAGGTAGTGGGTCTGCAGCTCCACGGCGTCGGCGCAGCGGCCGCCGCAGTTCACGACCCGCTGCATCGCTTCCAGCCGGGTCAGGGAACCGAGCCTGCCGGTGAACACGATATTTTTGCGATAGAAAATATGGTCTTCATCCACCTTGGCTGCGGGCACAAGCACCGGCTTGACCGTGCTGCGCGAACCTTTGGAACCGGCATTTGAAGCCGTCCCCGTGCGGGCTTGTCCCTTCCTGCCGCGGCCCCCTTTGCCGGCTGCTTTCGGCTTGGCGGAGGTGAAGGTTTGATAACTCCCTCCGGGAAACAAAGCCCCCAGCCGGTAGCCCTGCGCCTCCGCCAGTCCGTGGCAATCCGGCGCGCCGCCGGAAGCTTCAAAACATTTCAGCAGCAGCAAAGCCGCCACACGGGCATCTTCAAGCGCATCATGATGACGGAAGGCGGACAGCCGGTGGAAGGCGGCCATTTGATTCAGCTTGTAGCCGGGCAGTCCCGGCCAGATCTTTCGCGATAACAAATAAGAGCAGACATAAGTGCAATCCGGATAATCTAGGCCGAAGGCCTCCATGCAGTAGCGAAGCACGCTCATATCGAAAGAGGCGTTATGGGCCACCAGGGTGCGTCCCTCAATGAGCTCCCTGATCTCCTGCCAGACTTCCAGGAACGTTGGCGCGTCCGCGACCATTTCCGGGGTAATGCCGTGTACGGCCACGCAGAAAGGGTCAAAGGCGTCGTGGGGATTAACGAGCGAATATTTCTCCTGCACGATAACGCCGTCCCGGACCTCAACCAGGCCGATGGAGCAGACGCTGGCCCGGTTTCGCATATTGGCAACCTCAAAATCGATAGCTGTATAATTCAAGCGGATTCACCCCGTTGGTTGATGTAAGAAACGATGCAGAAAAAAGCTGCTGATTCCTATTTTACTATAATGGGGTGGCTGGAGCATACAAGCGAGAATAATCTTAATAAAAGTAAGTAACAACCGTTTGTATAGTCCTTTAACTTCTGTTACACTACAGAAAGCAGTAGTATTTCAAATTCAAGAATATTAACTTCATATTAAAATGAGCTAAAGGAGGCAGGAACATGATTACCCTTTATCCCGATTCGGAGCGGAACAAAGCTGATCTGGGCTGGCTGAAGACAGGCCGGAGTTTCTCTTTCGGCGATTATCAGGACGAGAACAATATGGCGTTTGGACCGCTGCGGGTCTTTAATGATGATGTTATTGCACCGGGCCGCGGCTTTGGCGCACATCCGCACAGCGATATGGAGATTGTCTCCATCGTGTTGTCCGGTCAGCTGCGCCATGAAGACAGCATGGGCAATGAGGCGATTACAACTTTTGGCGGCGTGCAGCGCATGTCGGCCGGAAGCGGCGTGATCCATACAGAGCACAACCCTTCGCAGGAAGAAGAGGTGAACCTGCTGCAGATCTGGTTTATGCCGGCTGAACGCGGCAAGCAGCCTTCCTACACCACCAGCCAGTTTGATCCCGAGCAGCTGAAGGGCCGTTTGCTGCCGGTCGTTACGCCTGTAGGTAGCAGCACGGCTGCCGACATCGGTCAGGATCTGACGATTTATATGAGCAGGCTGCAGGCCGGAGAATCCGTCCGTTTCCATCAGGACGCCGGGCGCCGGACCTTCCTGTTTGTTATCGAAGGGGAGCTTTCTCTGCAGGAGGAATACAAATTGGGCACACGGGATTCGGCCCGGATCATCCAGGTGACAGACCTGGACCTAACGGCTAAAGATGAGGTGCTCTTTATGCTGATCGATCTGCCTTAAAGCGGAATAACCCGGTTAGAAATCTGATTTTGATATGAAGGAGGGATTGGGATGGCGGAACGTGTACTTGTGAAACATGCGGTAGCAGGCCGAATGCTGCTGGATACCTCCAGGGAGGCTGGAGTCACTTATGAGGTCAGCCGGAGCGGGCGCGGTGATCAAACGGTTATAGAGCTGCGGGGAGTCACTCCCGAAATTGGCGCTGCCGTCATGAGCCTGAGGGAGGAATTGAACTTATTCCTGTTTGAAGAGCCGGAGCAGGGCGATACGATCAAACACTGGTTCTACGTCAACTCGGGCGACAAGGTGCATTACGAGGAGAACGGCGGTGTACTGCGGATTTCAGCCGCTGGCGAGATCGTCTACAATCCAAAGGATTATTGGGATTAATACGATTCTTACTCACGATTTGTACTCAGGATTCCAGTCTGCATGACAACAAGAAAGCCGGACCCCGCGGGGGCCGGCTTTCTTGTTGTTCTTCGAGCGGAAAGGAGTTCCTTTATGCTTTATATTAACCTATTCCGGCAAAGGTTCCGTAAATCAGGAACACGTTCAGCACGGACAAAATAACGGCAATAATCCAGGCTGTATATTTGACCCATGAGCGGTTGGCGAAGGGCCCCATCAATCGTTTGTCGCTGGTAAATAAAGCGAGCGGGATAATGGCGAAAGGCAATTGTACGCTCAGAAACACTTGCGTATACAAGAGCAGCTGCTCGACTGCGTTCTCTCTTCCGCCGAACATGACCACGCAGATGACTACGGGAATCACGGCAAGCAGACGGGTGATGATTCGGCGAAGCCAGGTCGGAATCTTCATCTGGATAAAACCTTCCATTACAATCTGTCCAGATAAGGTTCCGGTAATGGTGGAGTTCTGACCCGAAGCCAGCAGAGCAACGGCAAACAGCGTACTGAGCAGAGGACTGGCAATGGCTCCGACGATGGCATTGTCCGAGAGGGCGTTATACAGGTCGGTGAAACGTCCCAGATCGCTTGTCGTCCCGAAAAACATCGCTGCACCCAGAACGAGCAGCAGGCAGTTGATAATAAAAGCAATGCTCAGCTGAATATTGGAGTCGATCGTCGCAAATTTGATAGCTTCCCGTTTGCCCTGTTCATCCCTTTTAAATTGGCGGGTCTGGACAAGCGAGGAATGCAAATACAAGTTATGCGGCATTACGGTAGCACCGACGATGCCCAAAGCAATCAACAGCATGCCGTTATTCGTAGCGATTTCAGGGCTTGGAATAAAACCGCTAAGCAGCGGGCCGATGCTTGGGCTGGAGAGCAGCACTTCATATAAGAAGACGATAAAAATGGTAGCGATCAAGGTCGCGACAATCGCTTCGATCTTTCTGAATCCGACCTTGGTCAACAGCAATAATAAAAGGACATCCAGCGTTGTGATCAGAACCCCAACTAAAAGCGGGATTTTGAACAACAGCTGAAGCGCAACGGCTCCCCCGATCACTTCGGCAATATCCGTGGCCATAATCGCCAGCTCGGTCAAAATCCATAAGATAAAGGCAGCCGGCTTGCTGGTGGCCTGGCGGGTAGCCTGGGCCAGATCCATTCCGGTTACAATCCCCAGTTTGGCCGACATGCTTTGAAGCAGCATAGCAATCAGGCTGGAAATCAAAATGATGCTGAGCAGCGTATATCCAAATTGCGCGCCGCCTTGAATCGACGTAATCCAGTTTCCGGGGTCCATATAACCTACGGCAACCAAAACGCCGGGACCGCTGTAGGCGGCCAGCTTTTTCCAAAATCCGGCTTGGTTTGGAAGACTTACCGTATTGTTGACTTCCCCCAGGCTGGCTCCGTTGGCGTGAGCGAGCAATCTTTGTTTTTGTTTGACAGTAGGCAGTTCTCCCATAATCAGTCACCTCTTTAATTTAAATCTTATCTCTAGTTCTCCATTAGTTCTTGAACGGGATTCGAATTCTTTATGCTAATTTTGCTCCAGGTAAACTTTTTTGTCAATATAAAAATTATTTAATGCTGATTAAAATATTGTCACCGGACAAACAGTTTCAATTTAACCTTAATTTTATTAAATCCTCTTAGTTGCGGGGCTGGAGCAGGAGGAATAACCAAAAGGGCAAAAAAAAAGCTGCCGAGCTTCCTCGGCAGCCTGGCCGGACCCTGAGGCCCATATCATTTTTCAAAAATCTTCACCCGTTACAGCAGCGATTCGGCTCCGTCCACGTAAATCTCCGTGCCTGTCACATGAGACGACTCGCTGGAAGCGAGGAACAGGACAAGATCAGCCACCTGCTCGGCCGACCCCGGGCCTTGCTCCAAGGGCTGGCTTCCTTCCGGATATTCCACGGGAATGATAATTTTCTTAAGATCATCCGAAGGATAGGTGTTCTCGCCGATGTTGGTTTTGATCGCACCCGGACAAATCGCGTTGACACGGATTTTATACTGGGCAAGCTCCAGCGCAGCCATCTTCATGAAAGCGACCTGGCCGGCCTTAGAAGAGGAATAAGCAGCGAACCCGAAATTGGAGAAGACGCGGTTGCCGTTGACAGAGCTGGTGATGACGATGCTGCCGCCTTTCTTTTTCATGTAAGGGATTGCATATTTGACCGTGGCAAAGGTGCCGCGGAGATTGGTGTTCAGTGTCCGGTCCCATTCTTCAATGTCCAGCGTCTCAATCGGCGTCTTAGCCCCATTGATCCCGGCATTGGCGAAGACGATATCCACCCGGTCCTCCTGTTTGGCAATGTCTTGATAAGCTTGTTCGATCATTTGCGGCTCAGAGACGTCGCATTTAATGACGATAGCGGTGCCGCCTGCTTTCTCGATTTCCTGCTTGGTTTCATTGGCATGCTCCGGCGTCCGGTCCAGCATGTACACTTTGGCGCCGTGACGGGCAAAAGCGATCGCGCTTGCTTTGCCGATTCCGGAACCGCCGCCGGTGACGACGGCGATCTGGTCTTGAAGTCTTTGTTCTGGCATGAGGAACAGCCTCCTTGCGAATGAATTGTTTTTATGGAAGAAAGGGAAGTCGCTATAACATTACCCTCTTGGAAGGACCGGAACCAGTTTGAGCGAGGCAGGCATTGCCAGGCGGTATAACTTATAATTTGTGCAGAAAGGGATCCGATTATGTGTTTGTAAATTTTATATTGAGCTCGGCAAAAGGGGATTTAACTAAAAATAGCAGCATTGCTGATGGAATCGATTTCTTCTACAATATTCTTGTATAAATACTGGAGGGAGACGGGTTTATGACCACCTTTAAATTTCCTAACGATTTTATCTTCGGTTCGGCTACTTCTTCTTATCAAATTGAAGGCGCATACAAAGAGGGAGGACGGGGGATGTCCATATGGGACACCTTTGCCCGCACACCCGGTAAAGTGGAGAATGGAGATACGGGCGACCTGGCCTGCGACAGCTACCATCTCTATAAGGAAGATGTTCAGCTTCTGAAAAATATGGGTGCCAAAGCGTACCGCTTCTCGGTCGCCTGGCCGCGTATTATTCCTGTCGGCGACGGCGCCGTCAACCAGGAAGGCCTTGATTATTACCACCGCCTGGTAGACGAGCTGCTGGCAAACGGCATCGAGCCGATGTGCACGCTGTACCACTGGGATCTTCCGCAGGCCCTGCAGGACAAGGGAGGCTGGGAATCCCGCGAGACGATTGCAGCTTTCGTGCGTTATGCCGAAACAATGTTTAAATCGTTTGCAGGCAAAATCAAGAACTGGATCACCTTTAATGAACCTTGGTGCGTATCGTTCCTGTCCAACGAGATTGGCGCGCATGCTCCGGGCAAAACGGACTTCCAGGCCGCGCTTGACGTTGCTCACCATCTGCTGGTGGCACACGGGGAAACCGTAAAACGTTTCCGGGAACTCGGCGTAGACGGCGCGATCGGCATTGCGCCCAATACGGAATGGTTTGAACCGTTCAGCACCAAACAGGAAGACATCGACGCTTGCGCGCGCCGCAACGCTTATTTTAACGGCTGGTTTTTTGATCCGGTGTTTAAAGGGCATTATCCGCAGCTTGCTTTGGACTGGTATAAAGCTAAAGGTTATGAGCCGCCCGTTCAGCCAGGCGACATGGAGACTATCGCTCAGCCGATTGATTTCCTGGGCATCAACTATTATACAGGCGGGGTTGGCCGTAATAATCCGGAGGAAGGACTGCTGGAGTTTGAAATCGTGGACGCTGCGTTCGACAAAACGGATTTCGACTGGAACATTTATCCGCAGGGCTTCTATTCCGTACTGACCTGGGTGAAAGCCAATTACGGCGATATTCCGATCTACATCACGGAGAACGGCGCTTATTATGATTCCGACGAGGACAACGGGAAATATCATGATCCAAAACGCATTGAATACCTGCGCAAACACTTGATCCAGCTGAACCGAGCTTTGGCTTCCGGCGTCAATGTCAAAGGTTATTTCCTGTGGTCCCTGATGGACAACTTTGAATGGGCGTTTGGCTACAGCAAGCCGTTTGGTCTGGTGCACGTCGATTTCAAAACGTTCAAACGGACACCGAAAGACAGCTACTACTGGTATAAACAAGTGATCGCCGAAGGCGGGCTTGAATCTTAAATTTAAATCTTAAATCTTAAATCGGATGATAAACGAACACCCCTCCCGCGGTTTTGCGGGAGGGGTGCTGCATGTCTGACAGGGTGTTTCTGATGCCGCATGTCCAGGACAGGTTGGATTACTTCCCTATATAACGCTCCATGGCCTTATCCAGCCGCTGCATCGCTTCCTTGACAAGGCTGTGCGAACAGGCCAGATTCATCCGCATGAATCCTTCGCCTTCTTGGCCAAATGGAGCTCCGTTGTTCAGGCCAAGCCGGGCTTCCTTCACCATAAACTCATTCAGCTCTTCAGCCGTCATGCCCAGTTCACGGAAATCAAACCACATCAGATAGGTCGCTTCCGGGAGCAGGGTTTTAACCAGAGGTGTACCGTCTGCTTTCAGATAACGGGCCATATGCTGCTGAACAAATTCCATGTTGGAACGGATATAAGCCAGGCAATCGTTCAGCCAGGCCTCGCCATGGTTATAAGCGGCTTCGGCCGCGGTTAATCCGAAGATGCCGGCATGTGCCACCTCGCGGATGCTTAGGTTATGCACGAACTTTTCGCGCAGCTCAGGGTTGGCGATGATGATATTCGAAGTGTTCAGGGCCGCCAGGTTGAAGGTTTTGCTGGGTGCCGTACAGACAATGGAATGCTGGTTAGCCTGCTCCGACAAGGAGGCGAAAGGAACGTGCACATGAGGTTCGAAGACCAGGTCGGCATGAATTTCATCCGAGACAACAAGAACTCCATACCGTTCGGCCAGTTCATGAAGCTTCAGCAGCTCTTCACGGGTCCAGACGCGGCCCACCGGATTGTGCGGGCTGCAGAGAATCAGCATTTTGGCTCGGCCGGCCGTGCCGTCCATCAGCGTCTCAAGCTGCTCGAAATCCATGTCGTAATGTCCGTTCTCCCGCTCGCGCAGAGGGTTCAGCAGCAGCTTGCGATCCTGGTTGTTCACGACTCTGGCGAACGGCGGATAAACCGGCGGCTGAATGATCACCTCTTCACCTGGCTCCGTAAAGGTTTCGACCAGATGATAAAGCGCGGGAACAACTCCCGGAGCATAAACGATGGACTGAGGTTCGATCTTCCAATTATGCCTTCTGAGCATCCAGCCGGTTACGGCTTCCTTATAGCTGTCGCTTAAGAAGCTGTAACCGAAAACCCCGTGGTCTGCCTTGTCATGCAGGGCCTTGATCACGGCTTCCGGAACTTTGAAATCCATGTCAGCCACCCACATCGGGAGTACGTCTTCGCTGCCAAAAATTCTGGCCAGGGACCCCCATTTCTCGGATGACGAATTGGTGCGGTCGATAGGTGTATCAAAAGATGGCATAAGGGCCACAACCTCCTTGAGCTCACGTTGTATTTATAGAAACAGTCTATACGAAAAGGGGCCTTTTATCAAAAATAATAATCTATCAATCTGCCAATATTTACTTCATGACCGCTCTGAAAGCTCTTTGGTAACATAGACTTATTCCGGTAGATTTGCCGAAGTAAGAGCGGAGGTTATGTATGTATCGTTGGCTAAAAGCGGCAGCGGCCGCATGTCTGGGGGCGGGAATCTGTTCGGCGGTGCTTTCTATCAGCGCTCCGGCGGTCAGCTTTGCTGCAGGAACTTCACAAGTTTTCCAGGATATTGACGGCAGTTTTGCCAAAGATGCTATTATGGATCTTTATCAGCGCAAAATCGTAGAAGGGACTGCTCCCGGCACCTTCTCGCCCAAGAAAGCTCTGACCCGCGCTGAAGGAACCAAGGCGATGCTGGAGCTCTTGAAGCTTCAGCCCGTGGGGGGCGGAATCCCGGCCTTTCAGGATGTCCCCAAAACCGCCTGGTATTACGGATACGTGCAGGCCGGCGTTTATTTGAATTTGGCGCAGGGCAAAGGCAGCGGAAAATATAGGCCGGCCGACGGAGTAACCCGTCAGGAGCTGGCGGTTTGGCTGGTCCGCTTTCTGAAACAAAACGCTGCAGGCGGCAGCCTGTCCAGCCTTTATTCAGACGCGGCGCAGGTTGCCGATTGGGCGGCGTCTTCCGTTTATACGGTTCAGAAGCTTGGGCTGATGGAAGGGGCGGACGGACGCTTCCGGCCGAAGGCCGTAGTCACCCGTGAGGAAATGGCGGCGGTTATGGACCGGATCGTGACCAATAGAACCTACGCAAACCCCATTTCGGCACCTGTCTCCCAGCCGATCCAATTGGGCTGGCAATACGGACAGACCGATGCGGAATTTAAAGCCAGCGTGTCCGCATCGAATATAAACGTCATTTCTCCCAGATGGCATTTCCTGAATGCGGACGGCACCTTCGTCGATTCAACCGAAACGGCGCTGATCAGCTGGGCCAAATCTACGGGCCGGAAGGTATGGCCGCTTGTCGGCAACCGATCCAACCAGCAAATGACCCATGCCATGCTGTCCAATCCGGGCTTATCGGAGCGGGCGGCAGCTTCTTTGACGGCATATGCCGCCAAATATGAGCTGGATGGCCTAAACCTCGATTTTGAAAATGTGCTTCCGGCTGACCGCGCCTATTTAACTTCATTTATTGCCAATCTGGCCGGCAAGCTGCATCAGACCGGCAAGAAGCTGTCGGTTTGCGTTTCCCCGGATTTGGGCACGGATTGGACGGCAGCTTTCGATTATGCGGCATTGGCCAAAAGCGCGGATTATATCGTTTTAATGGGGTATGACGAGCATTGGGGCAGCGATCCGGCACCAGGCCCGGTAGCCTCGCTGGCCTGGGTGCAGTCTGGGCTGGATAAACTGCTGAAGCAGGTTGGAGCAGGAAAGGTGATTTTGGGTCTGCCGTTATACAGCCGGGATTGGCTGGTCAGCTCAAATGGCATCACGATTTCGGCAGAGGATCTGACTTTAAGCGAGCAGAATACCAGGATTTCCCGTTACGGCATTTATCCGTCCTGGAAATCGGCGCTGGGCCAATATACGGCTGCTTATCAGCTGAACGGGGGCAGGCATCAGCTTTGGTTCGAAGACAGCCGCTCGCTGACGCTGAAATACCAGCTGGGGCAAAGCCGGAGGGTGGCCGGATTTGCATACTGGTCCATCGGCGGAGAGCATGAGGGCCTGTGGAAAGCCTTAAATAACGCTACCCGTTTTAACGGCTATTCTTTCTAAACTGAAATAGGCATAAGAAAAAAAAGGGGTCCCGGTCTTTTTGACTGAGGATCCCTTTTGGCTGCGGTGAACTGAGCCGAGGTTGAGGTGCCGCCCGGGCTTGAGATGGCTTATTCAGGTGTGTCCGATCCGATTAAGTCTCGTACAGAACCGTTCCTGTCTCTGACAGATCATAGCCGGAGATGGAACGGAGTTCATTCTGGAAATTCTCCGATCTGATGATATGGAGTACGGTCCCGATCCAGCCAGCGTTCTGTTTGGTTCTAAGCAGGACAAGATCATAACGTTCATCGGTCAGTGGGATAAAATCAACGCCTCCGACCGTCATAGCGGCCTTCTCGATTCCAACACCGACATCCGCGTCTCCTGAAGCTACCCTGCCGGCGACGCCCAGGTGATTCGTTTCTTCGCGGTCATACCCAAGAATCTCATTCCCCCGAATGCCGAGCAGACGAAGCTGCTCATCAAGCAGCACGCGGGCACCGGAGCCTTTCTCCCGATTGGCCAGACGCAGTCCCGGGCGTTTCAGATCTTCCCAGCCGCTGATCCCGTCGGGGTTGCCTTCTCTGACATAAAGCCCGGCCTTCCGTTTCAATAGATGCACAACAACATAAGAAGAGCCAATGAGGAATTTCCGGATGTAAGGCAGATTGTATTCCCCGGTATCCCCGTCCAGAAGATGGGTACTGACGATGTCGGATTCTCCGCGATACATGGAAATAAGGCTGTCCACACTGCCGACGAAGGAACGCAGCGGGCGTATGCCGGGCAAATTCCGCTCCATATGTTTGGCCAGAATGTCCAGGCTGATATCCTGGCCGGTGATGACAAGCGACCGGGTTCCGTTTGGCGCTAAAGATGGAGGGGCGGCAGATGCGGTATAAGCGGCTTCCGCGGCGAAGGGGGCTTCTGCCGCTGCCTTTACGCCCTTGGAGCGGTTCTTGAAAGCCTCCAGGTCCGCAGCGTCAACCCGCATTTGTTTGCCGACACGGTAGGCAGGCAGTTCGCCTTTTTTAATGAGATCATATACGGTTAACTTCGAGATTTTAAGCAGCTTGGCTATCTCTTCGGTTGTATAGGAAACTTCACTGGACATGCTTGTCCTCCTTATATTATAGAAAGCTGATAATAGCTTGAGGGGCCCTGCCGGGTCCCCGACTGAAACGAACAGTTTAGTTCATTTATTTTAACATAAAATTGGATCCCGTCTGAAAAAGAGATTTACAAGCTTCTTTTTTCAAACGTATAATCATAACAATGATAACTAAATATACATAAACATAACTTTGGAGGATCAAATGTGATTAATAAAATTAAGTTTAGTATGGTTTTGTTATTTGTAGTTATGATTATAGCTGTACTCTCAGGCTGTGGAAACGGCGGGAAAAAGGAAAATGTAGCCCCGACGGCCGCATCGACGGATTCAGCGGCAGTTCCAAATGCAGGCACCCCGGCAAAGGCCGGCTCGGAGGAGCCTCAGTCCGACGTGGAGCTGACGATTTCGGCAGCGGCCAGCCTTACGGATGCGCTGAAGGAGATCAGTCAGTCGTTTGAAGCCCAACATCCGCATATCCATGTGAACTTCAATTTTGGCGCTTCGGGTATGCTGCAGCAGCAGATCGAGCAGGGGGCGCCAGCGGACTTGTTTTTATCTGCCGCTTCTAAGAACATGCAGGCGCTGCTGGACAAGCAGCTTATTGACAGCTCACAGGAAGTAAATCTTCTTAATAATGATCTGGTTGTCGTTACTCCTTTGGATAAAGGGGATATGGTGCAAACTCTTGACGATTTGAAGAAACCGGAAGTGAAGACGGTCGCCATCGGGATTCCGGAGAGCGTGCCGGCAGGGAATTACGCGCAGGAAGCGCTGCAGGCCGCAGGGCTGTGGGACAGCCTTCAGTCCAAGACCGTTCAGGGCAAAGATGTGAGGCAGGTGCTGCAATATGTAGAGACCGGAAATGCCGATGCCGGGTTTGTGTATAAAACGGATGCTCTGACCTCGGATCAGGTCAAGGTGGCGTTTAGCGTGGATTCTTCCCTCTATAAGGCGATTGAATATCCGATAGGGATTGTGAAGGCTACCAAACACAGCCGGGAAGCGGAGGCCTTTTATCAATACCTGCAAACCAAAGAGGCGCTGGATGTATTTGTGAAGTACGGCTTCACTATCCCGCAGAAATAACCGATGATGGAGATTAGCTGGCATGATTTCTGGCCGCCGGTCCGGCTTTCGCTGCAAGTGGCTCTGTTATCCAGCATTCTCGCCCTTATTCTGGGTGTTCTGGCTGCGCGATGGATGACTCGAGCGAGGTTTAAGGGCAAGGTGCTGCTGGAGACCTTGTTTATGCTGCCGCTGGTGCTGCCGCCGACGGTTGTCGGTTTTCTGCTGCTCCTCGCGCTGGGGCGTAGAAGCTGGCTAGGGCATTGGATTGAATGGGTATTTAATGCTCCGATTATATTTACCTGGTGGGCTGGTGTGATTGCTTCCGTGGTTGTTGCTTTTCCGCTGGTTTATCAGACGATGAAGACCGGGTTTCATTCCATCGACCGCAGCCTGGAGGATGCGGCGCGTTCGATTGGCGCCGGCGAATGGCAGCTGTTTCGGTACGTTTCGCTTCCGCTTGTATTCCATTCGCTGCTCAGCGCCTACATTCTCGGCTTTGCCCGGGCTTTGGGCGAATTTGGGGCTACACTGATGATTGCCGGGAATATCCCTGGCAAAACCCAGACCGTTCCTACGGCCATTTACGTGGCGGTCGATTCCGGCAATCTGCCGATGGCTTGGGCGTGGACGGGAACGGTGATCTTCATCTCGTTCCTGATGCTGCTGTTTACTGGCCGGAAAGCCAGAGAGTAGACGGCAATATCTTATAGCCGGTCTTATATAAACCCCATATAGGACTTTATACAATATAGAAATCCCCCGCTTGTCGCAGGCTGCGATCATGCGGGGGATTTTGGCTTATCTGTCAGTTGTGGGGGTTGGCCGTTTCCAGCGGCTTCAGCAGCGCTTCGATCTGGGCACGCTTCGGCTCAAGGAAAGGAGGCAATGCCAGCGATTCGCCCAGATGCTCAAAGTCTTCGTCCGTATCAAAGCCGGGGCCGTCCGTAGCAAGCTCAAACAGAATGCCGTTTGGCTCCCGGAAGTAAAGGGAATGGAAGTAGAAGCGATCCACATAACCCGAGTTCGGGAATTGCACTTTGCGTACCGCCTCAATCCACTGCTTCAGCTCATCATCATTGTCGACGCGGAAGGCGACATGGTGGACGCCGCCGCGGCCCAAACGTTCGTGAGCCAGGTCATGGCGTTCCTCCAGATGAATTTCCGCGCCGCTGCCGCCTTCTCCGGTTTCGAATACCTGGATATCCGGCTGGTCCGGCGCGTCTGTATTCGGGAAGCTGCCTTTGCTGCGGAAATTCAGCAGCTCCGTCAGCACGGCAGCAGTAGGAGCCGCTTCATGCACGGTCAGCTTGACGGGGCCAAGCCCGGTGATGCCTAACTCGGCAGGCACCGGGCTGCGGCTCCAGGGCGTTCCGGCTGCTACGCCGCTGTCATGCTCATCGGAGACAAGGATCAGGCGCTGGCCTTCGAAGTCGCGGAAAGCGAGCGACAACCGGCCGGCTCTTGGCCGGATCTCCTCATGAGCGACGCCGAATTCGTCAAGCCGTTTGGCCCAGTATGCGAGGGCCGCGTCATTCGGCACGCGGAGAGATAAAGCCGAAATACTGTCGTTGCCATCGCGGTTTTGGCCGGCCATCGGAATTTCAAAGAAGGTCAGCTCGGTTCCGGGGTTGCCTTTCTCATCTCCGTAGAACAAGTGGTACATCGAAACGTCATCCTGATTAACGGTTTTCTTGATCAGTCTAAGCCCCATCACTTTAGTGTAAAAGTTGTAATTGGCAGGTGCCTTGGCGGTCATGGCCGAAACATGGTGTATGCCTTTTAATTGCATATGCGATTCCTCCGATTTCTTGGTCCGGGTTCAACCTGTATGCCTACAATGTAGCTCATAAGCTATAAAAAATCAAGTAACTAAATTATTATCACTAACTAAACTAAACAGCAAATAAGCTGACGGCTCCTTGGAATCGTATTATAGTTCCCGCAAATCGGAGATAGATGCGAATAGAATCAGGAACTGGTTTTTGGATTGAAGGCTGTGATCATCCGGTCCGCAACAAACAAACCGCACCGGCAGGCTGGCTTTCAGCCCCGGTGCGGTTTTCGTTTTCTAATCAGCAGCTGGTTGAGCACCTCGGATACAACGAGGCCGATCGCGATGGAACCGGAGATCAGAAAGGCCTGGGCAGCCAGCTGAACAGCTGTGTTGTAGTCGTTCTCCACGAATTTGCGCATGGCGTCATAAGCAAGACCGCCGGGAACCAGCGGAATGATGCCGGCAACGCTGAAGACGATGACAGGCATCCGGTAGATCCGGGCCGACACTTGGCTGATGACCCCGACAACAAACGTTGCGGCCACCGTGGAAATGACCGTGTCGTAATAAGGGTCCAGCACGAGGTAAATAACCCAGCCGAGCATGCCGCCAAGCCCGCACTGAAATAAAGTCCGTTTGGGCGCATTAAAAATAATGCCGAAGCCGGCCGAGGCGATAAAGCTGGTGATAAGCTGCCAAATCATGTACATACAATCCCTCTTTAACTATAAAAATGACCTTTATAAAAAAGTAAATACGGCCGCTACGCCGGCTCCAATCGCAAAGGCCGTCAGCAGCGCCTCCGCTCCCCTGGACAAACCCGACACCAAATGTCCGGCCATCAGGTCGCGTACGGCGTTGGTGATCAGCAGCCCCGGAACCAGCGGCATGACGGAGCCGATAATGATTTTGTCCAGCTCGCGTCCCAGCCCAAGATAGATGAAGAAATAAGAAACCAGGCCGATCAGCAGCGAGGTCGTGAATTCGGCAAAAAACTTGACGTTAATCAATCTATGAAACAGGATTACCGCAGCGAATCCCAATCCCCCGCTGATCAGGGCTGGCAGAAAGTCGTATCCGCTGCCTCCGAACATGATGGCGAAACAGCCGCTGGAGATGGCGGCAGCCGTTACCTGCAGACCTACCGAATAGGCGTGCGAGGACTCGTCAATGTCCCGGAGCAGGGCAGCGGCCTCTTCGGCGTTGATTTCACCGGCAACAAGTTTTCTTGAAATGCTGTTGACAGCAGCGACCTTGTCCAGGTCCGTGGTTCGCTCCGCGATCCGGATCAGCTTGGCCGCCTCCGGACCGCCGGCCTGAAAAATGATCCCCGTAGGCGTTACGTAGCTGTGGGAGCTGGAAAGGCCCAGGGCATGGGCGATCCGGATCATCGTATCTTCCACCCGGTACGTTTCGGCGCCGCTTTGAAGCATGATTTTTCCGGCCAGCAGGCAAATATCTATTGGACTTAACAGGGGAATATTCTCCCGGGATGACATCGTCTCTTACACTCCTTTGATTCAAAAGCCAATATGTACGCGAGTATTATATCACGACAAGGGCATGGTCAACCGCCTGTTAAGCAGGTGAAGCGGAGAGAGAGGAGCGAAAATGCGTTTTTTTCTTGCACAAACCAAGGCAGACCGTATACTTTGCTTACAATCAAGTAAGAATACGGAATAACAACCTTACGAAAAGTTTGAGAAAATAATCACAAAAATCAATTTAAAAATCGACAATTTTGTTAAAAAAGCCATGTGAGATATTGTTTTCTGCTATCTTAATAGGGTAAGGTTATGGATGATGCATTGTGAATGTAAAAATTGTGCAATGCCCGGCATTACAGTTATTAAGGCATAATTAAGGAGAGAGGAAAAGATGGATAAAAAACCAAGATCGCTTCGAACGCTGATCGCAGTGGTTATCACCCTGGTCACCTTGGGAGTGCTGATCTGGGGAATGTTCTTCACAGCGGACTACCTTGTCCTCAACCCTAAGGGACCTGTGGGACAATCCCAAAAGGATCTGATCATCATTTCGACGCTGCTCTGCTGCATCGTTATCGTTCCCGTTCTGATTCTGACCGCATTCATCGTTTGGCGCTACCGCGACAAACCGAATCGCAAAGCGGCTTACAATCCGAATTGGCATGACAGCAAGGTGTTGGAGACCGTATGGTGGGGCGTGCCGATTCTCGTTATTATCGTTCTGGCGGTAGTAACGGCGCGTTATACTTATGCGCTTGAGCCTTCCAAGCCGATTGACGCCGAGCAAAAGCCGGTTACGGTGCAAGTGGTTTCCCTGGACTGGAAATGGCTGTTCCTGTATCCGGAAGAGAACATCGCTACGGTAAATACGCTGACGATTCCGAAAGGCGTTCCAGTCCGCTTCGAAATTTCCGCGGACTCCCCGATGAACTCGTTCTGGATTCCGCAGCTGGGCGGACAAATCTATGCGATGTCCGGAATGTCGATGACCCTTTATCTGAAGGCTGACGAAGTCGGCAAATATTTTGGCTCTGGAGCCAACTTTACCGGCGAGCATTTTGCTCAGATGCGTTTTGACGTTAATGCAGTCGAGCCGGCTGACTACCAGAAATGGGTAGATAAAGTGAAGGGCAACACCGGCAGCACGCTTACGGAAGCAAGTTATGCCGATCTGGCCAAACCAGGTGTCATGGGTCAAACGGAATATTCTTCGTTCCCTGAAGGACTGTATAGCAAAATTGCCTACAAGTACGTAGTGGACGGCAAAGACAACGCAGAATCCTCTGAGGATACGAAGCAAGAAGGAATGCCCCTGAATACTGGGTTCGGCATTAATGGGTTGGGCGAGGCTCAACCGGCACACTGATGAAAGGGAAGGAGACCCTCCATGCTAGATTCTATTAAAGACTTCGCATCGTGGTTCTTTGTTACGGGGGATCCGTTCATTTATGGTGCGGACGTATCCATCGTGGTTGCGACAATCGCGATTATTTGGGCGCTGACCTATTTCAAGAAATGGGGCTGGCTCTGGAGAAACTGGCTGACTACGGTTGACCACAAGAAAATCGGCATCATGTACATTCTCGCTGCGCTGCTCATGTTGTTCCGCGGCGGCGTAGATGCCATCATGATGCGAACTCAAATTGCTTTACCAGGAATGAAGTTCTTGGAGCCAGAGCACTACAATCAGATCTTTACAACTCACGGCACAATCATGATTCTGTTTATGGCAATGCCGCTGATGTTCGGTTTGTTTAATATTATTATTCCGCTTCAAATCGGAGCGCGAGACGTTGCGTATCCGTTCCTGAACGCATTGAGCTTCTGGCTGTTCTTCGTCGGAGCCATGCTGTTCAACTTGTCCTTCGTTATCGGCGGTTCGCCGGACGCAGGCTGGACCAGTTATCCGCCGCTTTCCGAATTGATGCATAATCCGGGCGTAGGTCAAAACTTCTACATCTGGGGTATTCAGATTTCGGGTATCGGTTCCTTGGCAACGGGTATCAACTTTATGGTTACTTTGATTAAAATGCGTGCACCAGGCATGACACTGATGAAAATGCCAATGTTCTCCTGGTCCGTATTTGCAACTTGTATCATTATCATCCTGGCGTTCCCGATTCTGACTGTAACGCTGGCACTGCTGTTTCTCGACCGCTTTGCGGGAGGTCACTTCTTTACGCTTGACCTGGGCGGCAACCCAATGATGTACATCAACTTGTTTTGGATGTGGGGACACCCAGAGGTTTACATTGTCGTTCTTCCGGCTTTCGGTATCTTCTCCGAAGTCGTGGCGACTTTCTCGCGCAAGCGGATTTTCGGTTACAAATCCATGGTATTCGCCTTGCTGACCATTAGTGTGGTTTCGTTCTTCACTTGGCTTCACCACTTCTTTACAATGGGCTCAGGCGCGGATATCAATGCGTTCTTTGCCATAACAACCATGATTATCGCAATCCCGACAGGGGTTAAAATCTTTAACTGGCTGTTCACCATGTACCGCGGCCGCATCCGTTTCGAGCTGCCAATGATGTGGACAATTGCCTTTATCCCGTGTTTTGTAGTAGGGGGTATGACAGGGGTTATGCTTGCCGTAGCGCCTGCTGACTTCCAGTTCCACAACAGTTATTTCCTGATTGCCCACTTCCACCAAGTTCTGATCGGTGGTGTAGTGTTTGGTTATTTCGCGGGTCTCTATTACTGGTGGCCAAAAATGTTCGGATTCATTCTGGATCACAAACTGGGCGTTTGGGCGTTCTGGTTCTGGAACATTGGTTTCTATGTATGTTTCATGCCGCAATATTCGCTCGGCTTGATGGGTATGACCCGTCGTGTAAGCGAATATTCCTGGGATACCGGCTGGGGACCGCTGAACTTAATCTCCACAATCGGCGCTTTGCTGATGGGTATCGGTTTCCTTTTCCAGGTGGCGCAAATCTTGTACAGTACGTTCAAACACAAAAAAGTCGGCAGCGACCCATGGGATGCTCGTACGCTTGAATGGACAACAGCATCTCCGGCTCCGGAATATAACTTTGCAGTTATCCCGCACGTTAAATCTGTGGATGATTTCTGGGAAGTCAAGGAGCGTCGTGCCAAAGGGATTGCAGATGATCCAATGCCGCCGATCGAACCGATTCATATGCCTAAGAATTCGATTATTCCGCCAATCATGGGGGCTTGTTGGTTTGTAGCAGGTTTCGGATTTGTATTTGAGTGGTGGTGGTTCTACATCCCAGGCATGATCGGTGTAGCCATCTGCATGATCGCACGTTCCTTCTCTTACGATACGGATTATTACATCCCTGTCGAAGAAGTGGAGCGTACTGAAGAGGCAATAAGGGGGTCTGTATAATGGCACAAAGCGTGGCACACAAAGGAAATCACAGTGCAGACCATGATCACGGGCATCACGATCCAAACGAACTTAAGGTTCTTGGCTTCTGGTTCTTTCTGATTTCCGACGTTATCCTCTTCTCCGTCTTGTTCGCAACCTTTATCGTGCTGCGTCACAATACGGCGGGCGGACCTGACGGCAAAGAGCTATTTGAACTGCCGGGAGTCATTTGGGAAACCTTCATCCTCCTGACAAGTAGCTTTACAAGCGGTTTGGCCACCTTGGCCATGAACCGCGGCAACAAGAAACAGCTGATCGGATGGCTGATTGTAACGGCACTCCTCGGTGCATCATTTGTTGCGCTTGAGGTTACCGAATTCGTCAACATGGTGAATGAAGGCGCAGGTTTCTCGAGAAGCGCATTCCTGTCCTCCTTCTTTACACTGGTCGGTACACACGGACTTCACGTTTCGGTAGGTCTTTGCTGGATGATCGCTTTGATGATTCAGCTTGGCAAACGCGGAATTACAGAGACGACCAAAGGGAAGGTTACGCTTATCAGCTTGTACTGGCACTTTTTGGACGTTATCTGGATCTTCTTGCTCACGATCGTATATTTGATGGGGGTGATGTAAATGGCGCAACCTAATACGCACGGCCATGATGCACACGAATCCCATGGATCGGTGAAATCGTATGTTCTAGGTTTCATTCTGTCCATTGTGCTGACCATCATTCCTTTGGTTATCGTGATGAACGACCTGATGGCGAAGACCGCCACCTTCATCGTTATCATGATTGCTGCAGTTCTGCAGCTTCTGGTTCAGCTGCTCTTCTTCATGCATCTTAGAGAGACCGAGAAACCACGTTGGAATGTGATGGGGCTTGTCCTCGGCATTATCATTCTGGTTACCGTGGTCGGCGGTTCGATCTGGATCATGGAAGTCAACAAAATCGGATATTAATAGCAACGGATTTTAAGTTGCCGGAAAGGCCTGCATGAGTACAGCATGCGGGTCTTTTTGTTTGTTTATTAACAGAAATATTAGCTTGAGGATTTGAGCGGTTTTGTATTTTGCACCATGTTTAATTGTTCCCGTAAACGGTTAGTATACAGTACAAAGGCAGACTTGCTTAATTAAGCTCAGTTGAAGCAGAAAGCAGCAATACCGGCTGAGCCTGTACTGAAAGTCTAAACTAACCGGGAGTGATCTGCATGGCCGCTAAAATATATCCGTTTAAAGACCGCAAGGAAATGAGAGAGAACGGCAATTATTTTGCTTTAGCCTTAACGACAATTGCCTGGGTCGTCTTGATTATAGGCATCGTGCTTTGTCTGGTTCGTTTATCTGATTTTAATGACCGCAATATGTACCTGATGGCCGGGATCGGCTGCATTGTGGGCAGCATCTTGATATACTGCATAGGCGGTTTCCTGCATGTTACTCAAACCAAGAAATTCCGTGAGGCTAATGACGATGTAGCCTCCAAACGGAAATCTTGACCATGCGAAACAGGCTTCCCGCAGGGAAGCCTGTTTCATTCTGTTGCAGATCAGCTTGTCTGGATGGTAGTGGAGGATGATTTTTCAGTTCGATGTTCTAGGCTTGCTTATTCCATACATGCCTATGAGGATAAAGCTCTTTGATCCGTTTCTTAAGCTCCGATAATTGGGCATCTTCATTATCGAAATCGCCTGTTATGCATCCTGAACAAAACTGGTGACTGTTGATTAGCATCGTTTTGTAGCTGTTGTTGTTTAACGTATGTAAGGCTCTTTGTGCGGCTTCGGGAAACCGGACAGGCTGACGATTGAACAGATGACAAGCCCAATAAATTTCACTTTTGAATCTGGTCGAATGAATATGACTGAACTCTTCTATGCTCATCTGAACCGGCGTGTGTTTGTTAGAAAGCGTAATGATCTGGTGATCGCCTATATAGATGCCCGAATACTCCCCCAGACCTTCATATAAAGCGGCAATCACAATCGAACCTCTGCCTGGCATGGACGGTTTCAATAAATGTGCTAACATGTGATACCTTCTTTATAAGTAAAATAATTCCAACAATAGGAATTATAAAACGCATCCGAATGTTAATCAATACTGCAAAAGTAGGACATATGTCGTTTCGAGAAAAAAATCCCCTGCTGATGGTTGGCCCGCAGCAGGGGATTTTCGTCTAATTCGAACCGACTTTTTCTGGTTCAGGGTAGGTTTTGCCCTTGGTATCTACCGTTACCTTGCTCATCACATCCAGGTCGTTATCGGCAGGCATATCATTGCTGTCACGCGGCAGATTGACGATTGCGTCTACGGTGCTCATGCCTTTAATAACTTTGCCAAAAGCAGCATACTGCCCGTCCAGGTAATCGGCATCAGCCACCATGATAAAGAACTGCGAACCGCCGGAATTGGGATCCTGCGCCCGGGCCATGGAAATAACGCCTCGGGTATGCTTCAGATCGTTTTTCACGCCATTTGTTGTGAATTCTCCGGCAATAGAATATCCCGGACCGCCTGTGCCATTGCCTTGCGGGTCGCCGCCTTGAATCATAAAGCCGGGGATAACGCGGTGGAATTTGGTTCCGTCATAAAATCCTTTTTGAACAAGGGAAATAAAGTTGTTGACGGTATTGGGTGCTGCTTTGGGATACAGTTCGATTTGGATTTGGTTGCCGGTCTTCATTTCGATAGTCACAACAGGATTATCCGTCGATGTAAAGGCAGGATCAGGTTGAACCTCTTTGGAGGGATCATCCGCAACCGGACCAGTGGAAGCTGGAGCTTCCGAGCTTGGAGCCTCTGAAGAATCAGCGCTGTCCCCGGCATTGCCCGAAG
The DNA here is from genome assembly GCF_001685395.1 of Paenibacillus yonginensis. Lineage (NCBI taxonomy): Bacteria > Bacillati > Bacillota > Bacilli > Caryophanales > Paenibacillaceae > Paenibacillus > Paenibacillus yonginensis. The sequence goes on from NZ_CP014167.1 coordinate 288,408, forward strand.
CGTTGGAACCTGAAGTCTGGGTGGAATTCCCGGCGTTGCTTGCTTCCGGTTTGTTCCCGCAGGCGGTCAAGGCAAAAACGAATACCAGCATGAGAGCAAGTAAAGCTGGAGTAAACAAATTGCGGCGTTTCATGAAATGACATCCTCCTTGATTGACTTCATTTAAAATTTTGATAATACTATCATAACCGAGTTTGCTTCCAGAATAAACTTCGACAAATTTCGCGCTTTTTATGCTATGGTATAGCTATATTATTTGTAAAAGCAGGAATAGGAAGGAAGCTATGATTGAGAAACTGATTAACAACTTTACGCTGCTGACAAGTTTTCTGTTTTTCGGCAATATGATCCGCTCCAGATATGTTAAGGATGCCCGGACAAACTTGATAGGGATTCGTATGATCGAAGGTGGGATCCTGGGGATCTTTGGGGTAGTCCTTATTCATTTTTCTTTTCCTGTCACGGAATATGTAAGGGCGGATGCCCGTCAGCTGGCATTGCTGGTGTCTGTGTATCTGGGAGGCTGGCTGTCTGGAGTTTGTACACTGGTGGTCATGTCCGTTTACCGCCTGTTTTTTGTACATGGATTTAACGGAACTTCGGTGATTGCCGCCGTCAACATATTTATTACATTTGGAATCGCAATCAGTTTAATCAGCAAAGGGAAATTGAAATTCAAGCGGTGGGCGGCCGCTCTGCTGTCAACGGACGTTCTGACGCTTGTTTCTTTATTTGTGCCGCTTAAAGGCAAAGCGCCTGTAGAGCTTGTTTATTTCGTCATTTTTTATTTGATCAGCGGGTTGCTGCTTTATTTCATGATCCGTTATTTGAAGCTGACACATGTGATGATGCAGCGAATGAAAGAAGCCGCAGCGAGGGACCATCTCACTGGACTTTATAACACCCGGTCATTGGAAGCCTATTTTGAGCACCGGTTGGAAAGCAGTGAAAATGTAAATCTTCCTTACTCCATGCTGGTTATCGACATTGACCATTTCAAGGAAGTGAACGATACTTACGGTCATGCTGCGGGGGATGCTGTCCTTGTTCAGTTAGCGGAGGTGCTGAATGATTCGTTCCGTACGGGTGATTATATCGCAAGGAAGGGCGGAGAAGAGTTTGTAGTTATCGTAGAGCGGTGCGGGAAGGATAAAATCGGTCATGTCGCGGAAAATATGAGAAAAAATGTGCAAAACACGCCTTTTATTCTCCCTGATGGGACGAGGCTTGCCCTGACGGTCTCCGTCGGGGCTGCTTCTTATCCTCAGACGGCATGCGGAGAGCTGTTTGAGCAAGCAGACCGGATGTTATATAAAGCCAAGAACCAGGGCCGCAATCAGGTCTGCATCAGTTAAACCGGATTGCCGTTAGATGGGAGGAGGATCGCCTGGCTGTGCTGCTGCTGCCCAGTCTGTACATTGGTCTCAGCACGTATCGCTCGACAGGCAGCGAGCTGCAGAGCCAGCTTATGGACAGCGCAAATGAAAGCGTAAACACAGTTAATGATATCGTAACGGGCACCTTGACGGCCAAATACAGTGATTTGGCTTATTATGCCAATTCTATCAGCGGAGCAGACGCGGAACGTGGAACCTTGGGTTCCGGGCAGAACCTGCAGGATAGCTTAACTCAATACGTGAATACCCATTATGATGTGCTTGATATTTATATCGTCGGCGACAACGGAGTCAGCCGGCATGGAGCCCCGGAGGGGAAAACAGCCGATAACTTCCGCAAGGAGACGATTTATACGGATGCCATCAAGAATCCCGGCAAAACGATTGTATCGTCCGTATTCCAAACGGCCGCCGGCCAGAACTCGGTTTCCATCTCCCGCGGTTTGTCCGACGGTAAAGGAATTGTAGCGATGGATCTGAATCTGGAATCTCTGGCCGCGCTTACCGATTTGAAGGTGGGCAAAGAAGGATATGTCATTATGCTGGACGGCTCAAATCATTACATTGTCCATCCAGGTTATGATGACATAGGCCAAGAAGAAACCGCCGATTTTGTTCAGCTGATGAATACAGGAGACAGCGGACAATTTTCTTATCAGCTGGAGGGCTCGGACAGAAAGATGATCTTTGCGACCAACCAGCTGACAGGCTGGAAGATCGGCGGCGTAATCTTTGACAAAGAAATTACGGGAGTCAGCCGGAGCATCGGTTTAACTACGCTGTGGGTGATCGTTTCTGCGGTTGTTCTTGGCGGTCTGCTGATCTTCTGGGTGATTCGCTCGATCCTGAAGCCGCTGGTGCAGTTAAAGGAGTCGACTGCCCGCATCGGACAAGGTTATTTGAATGAACGGCTGGAGCTGGCCAGAAGAGATGAGATTGGCGAGTTGGCCGAGAATTTTCAGCGGATGGTCGATAATCTCAAAGACACAATTGTAATGGTTCGGGATACTTCCAGAAGTTTATCAGGGTCTGCATCGCAGCTGGCCGCTGGCGCCGATCAATCCCAATCGTCCATCACACAGGTTACAGAGGCTATTCAGCAGGTTGCAAGCGGCGGGGAGAAGCAGCTGGCCAGCATGGAAGCCGGAGCGGCCAACGTCAATAATCTGGTGAACGAAGTGGCGGAAGTCGCCAACGAAATTGGAGAAGTTCATCTTATGATGAACGTAACCTCCCAGCTGGCCCAGGAAGGCAATGAAGCTGTGGCGACTACAAACAGCAAAATGGATTCCATACATCTTCATGTAGAAGAACTGGATCGAGTGGTAAAAGGGTTAAGCAGCCGCACAGAAGAAATCGGCAGCATTGTAACGGTTATTGCCGGCATCGCTCAGCAGACTAATCTGCTGGCTCTAAACGCCTCAATTGAGGCGGCCAGAGCCGGGGAACAGGGGCGCGGGTTTGCTGTAGTTGCTACGGAGGTCCGGAAGCTCGCGGAGAACTCGGCGGGATTTGCCGATAAAATTCGTGAGCTGATTGAGAAGGTGACCGAAGAGATGACAGGCGCGCAGGCCTCGATGGAGCACGTGGCGGCTTCGGTGAGCCAAGGCATCGAGGCGGCCCAAACGTCCGAAACCGCGTTCAGCCATATTTTGATCACCGTTCAGGGGCTGGCGCAAAGTATCGAAGCTTCAGCCGACAAGCTGCAGCGAATGAAAGAAGAGGCGGGAAACGTCAATCAGGCGATCAGTCAGGTTCAGCAGCTTTCCAGAGAGAATGCCAGAAATACCGAAACGATTTCGGCTTCTGCGGAAGAACAGCTTGCCGTAGCCCAGGAAGTGGCGGGATCAACAGAAGAATTGAAGAAGAAAGCGGAGGAACTGAACGAATTAATCAGCCGATTTACCATTAATTAATGGTTGCAAGAGGAAATGGTTACAAGAGGACAAGCAAGCAAGCACCTCCGGCCCAGCCGGGGGTGCTTGTCTGGTCTAGATCACCGCTGCGGGCTTCCCTGCGGAGGAGCATCTTCTTCGTCTGCACCGGCGCCATTGATCAAATCAGTTCCATGCATGACATCAACGGGCTGAGCGGCTGCATCCACCGGACTTTCAGGCTGGATATCGTCCGCATCCGGAACATCGGGCAGTTCGCCTTGTTCAAGAAGTTCGCTATTCCGCTCGGTGTGTTCATCATAGGCACTGAGGCTTTGCGTGATTCGGGTATCATGGGGTAGAAGATCATCGCTTGGAATATCGTTCTCGGGATTATAATCCGCAAGCAGCTCGTATTGCTCATACATCCGGTCACCGTAAGTTTTGTCTACCGGGTCCTCCAGATTGCTTCTTGAAGGGTGTCCGTTGAATTCACTCATTTCATCGAACTTATCGTCGTAATTGTCCATTGGATAGTCCTCCCATCCGAAAATCATTTCCTTAATTGGAGTTTACCCAAACTACGCTCAAAACAACCGAACCTTCCCTTTAGAATCTAGGGAATACATATCTGACCAGGAAGTATAAAAATCCAAAAAACAGGATGATATAGGCAGCGTATTTAATAAAGGTTGAAGCAACTCTGCTGGAATCCGAACTTTTATGGATTTCCCTGTGTTCCACGTCTACGTCGCTGGTTTCACGGCGATCCCTTGGTTCGTACATGGGTTTCTCCTCCTTCAAATATAGTCCAAAATGAAACGGTTATTCCTTGAACATTTAATAAACGTCTGCCCCATTCCTGAACCAGGGAGGATTATCTATTTACCCCTCTGGTAAAATTTGATAATGTTAGTTTGTGTTTTATGAAGGAAAATAAGGAGAGACGGTGGACAACGCCTGATGAATATAACCAAGCTCAGGGGTGGCGAATGAAGTATTTGTTAAAAGCAGTGGTGTTTATTTTAGTTGCACTGATTATGGGTGCGGTTATTGTGCCGGCCGCAGATTGGAGCGACCAAGCCGGGGACAGCACCAAAATCAGCACCTGGCAAGTTTGGCAGGTCAACTCTTTAATACCGGATATGTCGGAACAGCAGCTTGAACAGGTCGGACAGTGGCTTCAGGCCGACGCTGCCCACCCGCTGCCTGCAGGAAGGCAAAGCAGCGGCCGTACGGAGTCGATGTGGATTCGGGTGACTTTGCCTGCGGCAACTGGGAATGCGGCCATCATTATCCGTAAACTTTATGGAGAACGGGTCAGAGTCCTGTATGATGACAAGGTGATTTACAGTGTGGATCACCCGAGCGGCCGTGATGCCAACAATCTGTTGCTGCCCGTTAAACCGGCTGATGCTCCCGGGCTTCAGACCATTTACATAGGTGTCTCTTCCAACAGCGGCAGAATCGGTCTGCATGAAGATGTGCGGACCGGAGCTTTTATACCTCTGCTTATTGATTTTGTTAAAAAGGATTTGTCCGATTTCGTGCTGGGAAGCGCCTTTATCTTTATTTCGGTCATTATGCTGCTATGCACATTGTTTCTGAATGAAGCTAATATCCGGGGCTGGCTGGCCTTGGCTGTGATCATTTTATGTATAGGCGTCCTCGTCATTACGTATTCGCCCTTTCTGTACACCTACTACGGACAATACGAAGCTTTCTATTATAACCTGTTTGATACAGCCCTCTTTGTGTTCCTGCCCGTGTTTATCTTTTATGTAGAGCAGATTTTTGATAAGGAAAAATATGTGGTAATTATCCGGATCAGCCGGATTTTCCAGACGGTATATTCCCTGATTTGTTTTGCGCTGCTCCTGCTCAACCGTTTGACGGTATTCGGCATTCAGTCTACATATGATGAAGTAACAGGTACCCTTCTTGGATATGTGATGATTGCCGAACTTGCTTTACTGGTGCTTTTTGCTGGCTGGAATGCTTTGAGAGGCAGCAAGGAGGGCATTATTTTCACCATCGGGTTTGCGATCCTTGCGTTAACGGGTATAGGCGAGCTGATTTTCTATTATGCCAGCGGCCAGCAGTACCGGCTGGTGCTGTGGAAATGGGGGGTGCTTTGTTTCGTCATTTCTCTCATCATTATTCTGGGCCGGAGATTCGCTCGAAATCATGAGCAGGTCGTGGAGTATTCCCGCAAACTGGAAATGTTCAATAATGAACTGCAGCGTTCGGAGAAAATGGAAATTATAAGCGTGCTCGCCGCTTCCGTTGCTCACGAGGTCCGCAATCCGCTTCAGGTCACGCGGGGCTTCATCCAGCTGCTAAGCGAGAAACAGCAGAAGGGGCAGGACCGGGTTTATTTGGATCTGGCTCTTGAAGAACTGGATCGCGCTTCGGGAATTATTACGGACTTTCTGACCTTCGCCAAGCCGGAAGGAAGCAAAATCCGCAAGCTGAATGTTAGCGAAGAGTTCAGGCATATCGAAGGGATTTTGCAGCCGATGGTCCATTTAACAGGCGGGAAAATTGCCGTAGATATTCCGTCTGATCTTAGCGTCATGGGGAGCTCCTCCAAATTTAAACAGGCCTGCATCAACATTATCAAGAACAGCATTGAATCCTTCCAGGGAGAAGGGGAGATTCTCGTTTGGGCTTACGAGGTTAACGCGCATGTATACATTCATATTAAGGATAATGGAGAGGGGATGACAGAAGAGGAAATGGGCCGACTGGGAGAGCCGTATTTCTCCAATAAAACAAAAGGAACCGGATTAGGACTGATGGTCACTTTCCGGATTATTGAGGCCATGGGGGGAACACTGAATTTCTCAAGCGAAAAAGGCAAAGGAACCGAAGCTGTGCTCCGGTTCCCGTCAGGCGGACCCTGAACGGGACCGGATAGACAGCTTATTTTCTGATAGTCAATTAAGGGTTCCACATGGCTTGCGGCTGGACATTAGCTTCAAGCACAGAAGAAGGGTTTGGAGGAAGCACCAGATAAAACTCGTCGGCGTTCTCCTCAACGGTGCGGACTTTAATGTGATCCGGAAGGGAAATACCTAAAAATTCCTGAATAGTTCCTTTCGGATCGGACAATAACTTGCTTTTGAAAGTAGGATCTTGCCAGGCCTTCTGAATAAGCTGAGATTGAAGAAGAGCACCAGTTGACATACGAATTCACCCTTTCAAAATTGGTTATATTTTCCTATTTAGTGTACCATTAATAGAGAAAGATAGCTAGAGAGAATTTATCATTTGACCTCGTTTTTTTTCTCCCATTTAGACAGAAAATAAGACAATCCTCCAGCTTCCAGCAGCTTTTTCTCCGCTTCGATTTGAGAGGCTCCCTGCTGCAGATTGTCCAGCAGAAAATAGTAGAAAGCATAGAGCTCCGGAACTAATGACCGGATCTGACTTACCGTGGGTTCCCATAAAGCTGCACGCTCTGCAAAACCGGACAAAACCCCATAGGTATACAGCGCTTCGCGGATGTTCTCCTTTGACAGCGTTTGAGAAGCAGGCAATCCCAGCTTGCTGCGGGATAAAGCAATCAGACTGTTATAAGAGCTTTCCTCCAGATCCTTCTCCCAATCCTCCCAGTCATCCAGCATTTGCAGCACTACCAGCGTTTGGTCGACCGCCTGTTCGGTTGCGGGGATGTGTTCCTTGCTGCCCGTGTTCAGAAGCAGGCCAGTTGCGGCCAGCTTGACCAGAGAAGCTTTGTGGCCCATTCTGACCGGATTCTGGTGGAACCAATCCTGCTCGTTCTCCCCGCTTACAGCTTCGGCCCATTGGAACAAATAACGTTTATAAAACCTCCAGAAATCCGTGGCTGCCGGGAAAATTTCCGCATAAAGCCCATGAAACTCCTCATGCAGCAGAGCAGACAGCGGTAGAACCGTATGGAGTTCGGTTCCAGGCTTGTCCATCGCCTCATCCTGCAGATGAAAGGCCATCATGCCGAAAATATTAGCCAGGCATAGATGCCTGCTGAGACGGCGGTCCTGCCCTGCGGCGGGTTCCATCCAGAAGGGCAGCAGAAAGCAGATATAGTTGGTAGGTACCTCCCGCCTGGTTATATCAAAGCCTTCCAAATACCGCAGAGCTTGTCCCTCAAAAGGGCTGTTCCACGAGCGGATCCGCCTGCCGGCCTCTCCGAACACCACTTTCAAATCCTGTTCATAACGTTTGTACCATTCCATCGATCAGAGCACCTCCCGATATGTTAATATATTATAAAATATGGGACTATCTGTTTACATCTATTTCTTTGGTCATCGTGCGCCAGCACTACTTACAGTCGCCCGCTGCAGGTTTCCGGGCCATTGCGGGCGGCTGTTTGTTGAACCTTACCGTTCCTGTCAGGGACTGATGCCGGGTTTACCACATTTGAGCGAGACCGATGAGAATAAGCAGCACGCCGGAGATAATCGTTGCCCGGCTTCCCAGCTTTTCGGCTGCATATTTTTTGCCGAACCAGGCGCTTAATGCAAACAATAAATAACTGAATATGCCTACAGAGAGGGAGGTCAGCCAGATGTTCAAATCCGTTACTCCGGCATTAAATCCTCCGGCCAAGGCATTCATTGCCAAAGCGATGCCTAATATCAGGGATTCGCTGAGGCTGATCGACTTTGAGCTGTCCTTATCCGCTTCTTCCGGATTGCGGAGGAGGCGCGAGAAATGACCTGTGCTTTGGGCTGCTACCGTTTCGGATTCGGGAATTTGTTGTTCTTTGGACGATTGCAGAAGTACCCAGATTCCGACCATAATAATTACGGCAGAGCCGATGATATGGGCAACCCAGGGGTGAATCCACAGCGCGAGCAGGCTGCCGAAAACGCCGGACACCAGCGTACCCAGAAAGGAAATGAAGGCAACAGCCAGATTGGAGTACCAGGGGATCCGGATCTTCCGGACGCCATAGGCGATGCCGACTCCGGCGTTGTCGAGATTTGAGGCCAGGCCAATGGCGAGAATAGCCAGCAAATGGTATGAAGACATGTTGTTCGCTCCTTTTGCCTTACTTTCACCACAGCATATGCCTAGAGCCCAGAATATGTTTCTTTTAATTCCGGCCCGCAGTGAAAAACGTTATCATTTACAGGCATTAGCGTGTATAATCGAGACAGAAATGATTGGAGGAGGGGTATCTGTGCTTGAAAATCTGCTTCGCCCATCCCACCTGCTTCTGCTGGCTATAGCGGCCCTGCTGCTGTTCGGGCCAAGTAAACTTCCTGAGCTTGGACGCGGCTTTGGCACGATGCTCCGGGAATTCAGACGGAGTATCCGCGGGGATGCAGCAGGAAATAAGCAGCCGGAAACAGGTGCGGTTATTGAGGATACGGTGCAAGAGAAGAAATGATCATGTGGTTTGGAACGGCGCATCAGCAATGTGCCTGCGGCTCACCGCTTACCCGCTTAGAAGATGGGGGAGGCGGTGTTTTTTTTGTCGATTGAAGCCAAGCTGGGACCGGGGAAAGTTAAAAACTTCTTTGGAATATGGTACATTGTTAACAGAACAATGATTGACGGAGGGACAAAACATGTCGGACAATTACAACCGCAAGCTGGAGGATCAGCAAAGTTTATTTAAGCAGCTTGGCATCAAGCTGGATGCGCTCACTATACATGAGAAGGATTTTGACGCTAAAATGCGGGGGTATGACAAGGAGCAGGTAGACAGCTTTCTCGATGATATTATCGTTGATTATGAGCGGTTTTACGACATCATTACTGATTTGCTCGACAAATATAAAGAAATTCAGCGCCGCCAGTCGAATTGGGAAGAGGAGCGGCGGGCATTTGCCGCGCAAAGAACCCGATTGGAGAATACCAATACGGTGGACCGCAGAGTTGTCGAGGACGGGATTCGGAGCCTGGAGCGGGCTCTCGAGCATTTGAAGCTGAATGTCAAAAACGACTTTTAAGGGCTTGGCGCGAATTTAAACCGGGAAGCTGGACGGACCCGACAAGAAGGTTTTGGCATAAAATTCGATGATTTGTACAGGATAAAAACGTTCTTGCCTAATGTGGAATTTACGCATTGTTTTTTTGAGACAAAGGTGTTATGATAATAACAAGATTTAGAATAAGTCTAAATTTAAAAAAACGTGAGTGAACGACAGTTCTTTTGTCGTATCCCTAATAAACCCTTAAACATGGAGGAATGAATCGTGAGTACATTACATTCGACTACCAACCCGGCTGTTGAACAAGAGCTGAACCGTCAAGTTGCCAACTGGACCCTGCTGTATACCAAGCTTCATAACTTCCATTGGTATGTGAAAGGCAACCATTTCTTCACCCTGCATGCCAAATTTGAAGAATTGTACGACGCGGCTGCCGGTTATTTGGACGAGATCGCTGAGCGTCTGCTCGCTATTGGCGGCAAACCGGTCGCAACGATGAAGGAAATGCTGGAGACGGCCACGCTCAAAGAAGCGGCGGGTTCGGAAACCGCTGATCAGATGGTCGCTGCAGTAATTGGCGATTTCGAGACGCTGACGTCTGAATTGAAACAAGCCATGGAGAAAGCCGAAGAAGCCGGGGATCAAGCTACCTCCGACCTGTTGCTCGGCATCCGCAGAGAACTGGATAAGCAAATCTGGATGCTGAACGCTTATTTGGGGAAATAACTGCCTAAATTAAGCAAGAGAAGCAGGGTTTGGCCGAGGGTGGCCAACCTGCCGCTGCTGCGAAACTCCTTTACCGGTGAAATCGGTAGGGGAGTTTTCTTTTTTCTATATGAGCGTTTTGCAGTAATCTGAGGCCTTGAGCCGTAAGGATTTTCGGACATAAAAAAGGGACTTCACCCCAACTTGGAGAAGTTTTCAAGTGACCAAACCCAAAAACCTCAAGGATGGAGGAAGTCACTTTGTATATTCTCCAAGAATGTCTGTTTTCCTTCGAAGAACTTTTAAAAATTCAACCCAAGGAGAGATTGCCGATCTTCTTCAGCTCTCTCGATCTGAGACCGTATGCCAAGGAACTGAGAAGCCGTTCACCCCGAGGCGCTGAGGGATACTGCAGACAAGGTATTCTACGAGCACTCTTGGCTGCGCCGCTTGAAGGAATAAGTACCTTTTCAGGGTTGCATAAGCGTTTGGATACGGATCTCCGGTTTCGTTATCAGTGTGGTCTTCCGCTGGATCGAGAAGCTCCTTCCATATCCACATTAAGCCGAGTTTTCTCAGAACTGACGAGAAAGGACTTGGCAAAACGGCTTTTTGAGGATTTGGTCACACGCTGTCAGCAGGAAGGTATCATAGAAGGCAGTAACGTCGCCATAGACAGCGCCGCTCTCCGCGCTTACGAGAAAAAGCAGCCCAAACGCAAAAGCGAGCAAACGGGTAATGCGAACTGGGGCGCAAAAATTGATTCCTTCGGCAATAAAATCACATGGTTTGGTTACAAAATTCATCTGGCGGTCGATACGAAAAGTGAATTGCCGATCGCCTTGGAAGTAACGCCGGCGCATGTCAATGATGGAGAAATGGCGCCGGGCCTGATCGAGAAAACAGCGTCCAGGACGAGCACACGATTTTTCATACTCGATGCGGGCTACGACCAAATGAAAGTTTATGAGGCCGCCCGCAACGTCAAGGCACAAGCCATCATTCCCCTTAATCTTCGGGGGGAGAAGGAACCGCCTGCTGGCATGACCTCGAACGGAACACCGTGCTGTTCCATGGGTTATGCGATGACATACTGGGGAGTTGACGGCGATATGCATAAATTTCGCTGCCCGCATGCCACGGGTAAAGTCGACTGTCCGCTTGGCATGGCTGCCTGCTCGTCTTCAAACTATGGAATGGTCGTCAAAGTAAATGCGAAGGATGATCTCCGGCGATACAGCATCCCTCATCGGGATACAAAGCGTTGGAAGGAACTTTACAATGAACGAACCAGCGTAGAACGCTGCAACTCCCGATTGAAAACCTATTTGACGGCAGACGCCGCACATGTCCGGGGCATTCAGAAAGTCACAACTCACCAGTATTTGAATGCCATTGTTCTGCTTGCATCTGCGCTCGCCGTTTCTCATCATTCAAAACGGGCTGCCGCTTAAAAAACGAGCTGTTCTAAAATTCTGCAAGTCTGCCCTTTTCTTCATCCATATAATACCATTTTCGAAAATTACCCCTTAACGACAGTGAATATGCTATCGCTTCTTCTCTGAAACGGAATTATGCAAAACACTCATATAAGAAAGATCAGCCTAAACAGCTGGCACTTGTTTCGTTTAATGCTTACTGGGTAAATCTATAACAAGCAAGCTCGCAGATTGCCGCATTGGGCGGTTTGGATATAGGACAGCTAACTAGATGGAGAAGGAGAGAAAGGGAAATGAATCAGCAGATGAACGGTTTTACGAAAATTACGGTAACGGTAAATGGCAAACGTGTCGGAAGCGGGTTTCTGATCGATAAGGAAACGTATCTGCCCGTAGCCCCGGAATATGTGCCTGGTGCTGTGCAGGAGTCCTCAGCTTTGCGCAGGGAAACGCAGGCCGTATAAACCCGATTTTACTCAACCCGGAGATTCCGGGTTTTTTCTTTTTTCTAAGAATCCTGCTAAAGGGCGTTTAATTGCCTGGGGGAAGTTTAATATACTACCGTACCCGTTGGTACAACAAACTTCAACTAGGAGTGATTCTAATGGCACAAAGAGATAATAATCGTCCAATGAGCCGTGAAGAAGCAGGCCGAATGGGAGGAGAAGCAACAGCCAAAAGCCATGATAAAGAGTTCTATCAGGAAATTGGCCGCAAAGGCGGGGAAGCCACTTCGGATTCCCATGACCGCGAATTCTATCAGGATATCGGGCGTAAAGGAGGCGAAGCCACATCCGATTCCCATGACAAGGAATTTTACCAGGAGATTGGCTCTAAAGGCGGAAAAGCTCCGCATGACGGAGGCGACGGCAAAATGAGCCGGGAAGAAGCGGGCCGCAAGGGCGGCGAAGCCAGAGCAAGGCAACGAAATGACTAATGGGTTCAAAATAGGACAAAAGTATGATATAATGACTAAATAACTAGCGGAAGGCTGATGCCGGGTTGGGTGGCATCAGTCTTCTTTCTTGTTGATTTTGTCGAAAGGTGTCATTTTTTATCGGGGGAGATTGTCTTTTTCAGCTCATGTTATTCAAACCTGCCGGTTTGGGTTACATAAAGGAGAGTGGGCTCAATTTAGACACCCAGCAAAGCGCTCTGAATCCTGTGTTAACGGGAGGTTTCGGGCGGAGCGCTAAAGTAGAGATGCCGAAACAAGGAGGAAATTATGGAAGTTTTGAAACAGAACCGCATTTTAATTTTATTAATCAGCACGATCTTTATTTGTATAGGAGCATTTATTTTATTATGGAGTCTTCAGCAGGGAGGGAAGATGGGAGCAAGGGCAGAGCTGTCAGAGCTTTCGTATACGTCATCCCGCTGGAATATGCCGCCTGGTTCGGCGGTTCAGAAGCTAAAACCGGCGGAGCAGAAATGGGCTAATTCCTTTCCGCAGAACCCTGATATCGTTAAATTTACGGCCTCCTATGGCACCAATGATCCCGGCAAACCCGCCGCAGCGGGCCAGACGGTTCTTTCCCGTGCCAACAAACAGCAGGCAGCAGCGTTAGTCTCTGCCTCCCAAGCTGCCTCATCCTCTAAAGCGTCGCCCGAACAGACGCTGCAAACCTCTCAACTACAACCTCCGGTTACCCTCTTCTTTACACGGACAGCACTGCTATCCAAGGATCAGAAAGATAAGGCGACACGCACGTATACCGTAACCAAAGAAGATATGCTTCTCCTGGAGAAAATTGTCATGGCAGAAGCGGAAGGCGAACCGTACGAGGGCAAGGTGGCCGTAGCCAACGTTGTCCTGAACCGGCTGCGCTCAGCCAATTATCCCGATACCATTCATGATGTCATTTATGAAAAACACCAATTCAGTCCGGTAGCCAACGGCCGCCTCAAACGTGTTAAGCCAAACGAAGATACGAAGCAGGCGGTAGCCGATGCTATGAAAGGACGTAAGGAAGTCAGCGATGATACGTATTATTTTCTGTCCTTGAAGCTCGCTACGGATTTAAGTGTTCATTATCATAAAACCAAAACCAAAACGATCGGCAATCATACCTTCTATAAATAAGAGATATATAAATATTTTTATAAAAAATGCTCCGCATCCTATTGAACTGTTCCCTAAAGAGTGGTAAAGTGTTGGATGTTGGTTGACCAACTGACCGAATTTGAAATTCGGTCAGTTTAGTTTATTTCAGAAAGAAGGGGGAGAGCGATGCCTGCCATAGACCGCCGCAAACAGGTGCTGGATGCGGCCGCCAAATCTTTTTCACTATTCGGATACAAGGCGACGACAATGGATCAGGTGGCCAAAATAGCGAACGTCGGAAAAGGGACGATTTACACCTTTTTTGCCAACAAGGAAGAGCTGTTTGATGAAATTCTGCGCTCGGTCCTGGCGGAGATGAAGGCCGTGGTGCTCCGAGAAATTCATGAGGATCAGACCTTCTTCGACAAGCTGTACAAAGGGCTCGATGTGCTGCTGGATTTCCGCAGTGAACACGGTTTGCTGGTCAAGCTGGCCCAAGAGGTCCGCGATTTCGGGACGGTCCAGGCACAGGAAGCAATGCAGCGTGTGGAGAATGTGATTCTCGATTATATCGAACGTCAGGTTGTCTATGCGGTTCAGCAGGGGGAAATGAGGGAGACTGATCCGAAGGTTGTTTCCTTTATTATGCTGAAGCTGTACATTGCGCTCAGTCTTGACTGGAGCAAGCAGCACGAACCTCTGGATAAAGAGGAGATCAAGCAGTATTTCCGCATTATTTTGGGCGAAGGTTTTGCCCTCCGGGCCTGAGGACCGGGAAAAAGACCGTACAAAGTATAAAAAATTGGAGCAAAGGAGAGGAGCCTGTCATGAAGGCGTTATCTGTCTTTCTGAAAGACTTGAAATTCGGCGCGAAGAAGCCGCTGAATATCATTTCGTTTATTGCCGTGATTTTTGTGCCTATTCTGTACAGCGGCATGTTGATTGCAGCCTTCTGGGATCCCTACGGCCATCTTGATAAACTGCCTGTAGCAGTAGTCAATATGGACAAAGGGGCCGAATATGAAGGCAACTCCTTGCATATCGGTTCCGACCTGGTCGATGAACTGAAGAAGAACAAGGAATTTGACTGGAAGTTTGTCAACGAGCAGGAAGCCGAACAAGGGATTGCCGACAACAAATATTATATGAAGATTACCATTCCGGAGAATTTCTCTTCCCAGGCGACAACCTTAATGGACGATAATCCTCAGCCGGCCGAGCTGATCTACGAGCCGAACGGGGATTACAACTTCATTGCCGGCCAGATCGGCAACAGTGCTGTTAAGGACATCAAATCCCAGGTCTCCGCGAAAGTGACGGAAGCCTACACGGAAAGCCTGCTGGGTAAAGTGACCGATCTTTCCAGCGGCCTGGCCGATGCCGGCAGCGGAGCAGGCGATATCCATGATGGAGCCAGCAAGCTGGAGGACGGTACAGCCAAGCTGAAAGAGAATTTAAATAAACTGGTGCAAGGAACAAACGAGCTCAGCAGCGGTTTAAGTCCGCTGGCGAAGGGCGTCAGCAAGCTTAACAGCGGAGCCAAAGACCTGGCCAGCGGCACTTCAACTTTGGCAGGCGGTCTGGATCAGCTGAGCGCAGCGCATAAGCAGCTTGAAAGCGGAACAGCCCAAGCGGTTGACGGTGTAAATCAGCTTTCAGACGGGCTGAAGCAAACCCAGGCCGCGGATGGTCAAATTAATCAGGGCATCCATTCTGCGCTGGAAGGCAGCCAGAAGCTGCAGCAGGGTCTGCAGAGCTCGGTAGACAGCACCGGTCAGCTGGTGCAGGGGGCTAGCGGTGTGGCAGCGGGGCTGGAGCAGCTGCTTAAAGCAAACCCTGAGCTGGCTCAGAATGCCGATGTGCAGAAGCTGCTGGCAACCAGCCAGGCTGTTGCCCAGGGGACTCAGAAGCTGCAGGAAGGGCAGAAGCAGCTGCTTGAAGGCAGCAACCAGCTGGTGTCCGGCAATCAGCAGCTTGCGACTGGCAGCGATCAGGTTGTAAGCGGACAGGAGCGGCTGGTGCAAGGCGCGGCTAAGCTGCAGGCCGCAGGTCCGCAGCTGGCGCAGGGCATGAGCGAGTTCGGCAAGAAGCTTGCCGAAGCAGCTTCCGGCGGCCATCAGGTGGCAGCCGGGGCCGGGCAGCTGGCAGCGGGGACAAATACGCTGCAGCAAGGCGTAGCGAAGCTCGGCGGCGGCGTCAATCAGCTCGCCAGCGGCTCCAAGCAGCTGGATGAAGGCGCCGGCACCTTGAAGAGCGGCATGGAGGATCTGGTCAGCGGCTCAGGCGAATTGGCCAGCAAGCTGAACGATGCCGCAGATCAGACCGCTCAAGTGAAAAGCGGCGATGATGTGGTCTCGATGTATGCCAAGCCTGTAGACGTGAACGAGAACGACAGCCGGAAGATCAGTAAATACGGTACCGGCATCGCGCCCTACTTCCTGTCTCTTGGTTTGTTCGTAGGGGCGCTGCTTTCTACAATTATCTTGTCGCTGAGAGGGACCTCTGTGGAGGGAGCCACGGCTTGGCAGCGTTTCGTCAGCCGGTTCCTGACCTTTGGAGCGATGAGCCTGTTCCAGTCGCTGGTTGCGGCGTTTATCGTACACAGCATTGTGGGACTCGAGGTAGCCAGCGTACCGCGCTTTTACCTGTTTACCTTCATCAGCAGCTTCACATTTATGATGATCATTCAAGCTATTGTGACATGGCTGGATCAGCCAGGACGGTTTGTAGCCATTCTGCTTCTGATCTTCCAATTGACTACAAGCGGCGGCACCTTCCCGGTAGAGCTGCTTCCGGACTGGATGCAGCCGATTCATCCATGGCTGCCCATGAGCCATTCGGTAGCAGGCTTCAAAGGGGTTATTGCCAGCGGCGATTTCAGCCTGATGTGGAGCCAGCTAGATCTGCTTCTGATCTATGCGGTTATTTTCGTAGCTCTGACTTTGCTTTATTTCGTTACACATACGCCTCGTGAGACGTCTGTATCGACCCAGAAAGAGCAGACCGCGGCGTCCGTTTAACCCAGCTGAAAAGCTGAGGCAACCACAAGCTGTTTCAAGTCCGATTCCGGATTTGGAGCAGCTTGTTTGCGTTTAGGAAGTTCTTCGGAAGGGCTGATAGCGCCTATTTTAGGAAGCGGAGCGAATTGTACATTGGCTGAATATATATAAAAAATACTTTTATATAGGCACTTCCCCACAAATAAAGCGCTGTCAATTTGTTAGGTTTGAGTCATGTAATATAACATAAACTTGTCTTTGATGGCTGGTCAATTGGATCTAAGAGCTATTTTACGTTAAATAAATGTTAGGTATTAAAGGTTTGAATGAATAAACGGTTGAAATAGCATAAATATACAGAAAAATTGTATAAATTATTCATTCAAAAATAAAATCACGTTATTATATATGACGTGGATGATGACCGGAAGAAATAACTTCCATCGCCGGTCATAAAAAAACTTTTTTAGATCATAAAAAGTTTGTATTATCCTCTTAAGCTTTGCAGTGCTAAAATATTAAAACTAATAGGATTCCACGCTGAATATTTATGCATGAACGTTTGGTTCCTGAATATCGTTAACCCTCTTTGATTCTAATAGATTTTGTCTCCTGATTTGGAAGAAATAACGTACAGAAAGGTTGCATGAGTATGAAACATACTGACATTCCCGCTAGACAGGGTCTGTACGATCCGACGTTTGAAAAAGACGCCTGCGGCATGGGTTTTGTGGCCCATATTAAAGGCCGCGCTTCCCATGACATTGTTACCCAGGCTTTAACGATGCTGGTCGCCATGGAGCACCGCGGCGGACAGGGCAGCGAACCAAACTCCGGAGACGGAGCGGGGGTTCTTCTGCAGATTCCGCATCGTTTTTTTTGCCGAAGAATGCGAAGCGCTGGGCTTCCATCTTCCTGAGCCGGGCCAATACGGTGTCGGCATGATTTTTCTGCCGCATGATGAGGAAGTCCGCGCGAGACAGGAAAATCGCCTTGCCGAAATTGCCCGGGAAGAAGGGCAGGAGGTGCTTGGCTTCCGTACGGTGCCGACTTACGATGAAATGCTCGGCCAAACCGCGAAGGCGGCCAAACCTTACGTCCGGCAAATTTTTATCAAACGCAGCAAAGGGCTCAAGGCGGATATCGACTTTGAACGCAAGCTGTATGTAATCCGGCGCAGAGCCGAGCTGGACATTCGTTATGGAGGAGCAGAACTCGGCGATCAGTTCTACATGCCAAGTTTGTCCTGCCGCAAGATCGTTTATAAAGGCATGCTGACAACGGAGCAGGTTGGCCAGTTCTATCTGGACCTGCAGGATTCCAGGCTGGAATCGGCGATTGCGCTTATTCACTCCCGCTTCAGCACGAACACCTTCCCAAGCTGGGAAAGAGCGCATCCGTACCGCTTCATGATCCACAACGGCGAAATCAATACACTGCGCGGAAACGTAAACTGGATGCGTGCCCGCCAATCCCTGTTCGAAAGCGACGTGTTCGGGGATGATCTGGAGAAGGTCAAACCGGTCATCAATCCGGATGGTTCGGATACGGGCATGTTTGACAATACGTTTGAATTTTTGTACTTGGCCGGGCGCTCTTTGCCGCATGTCGCGATGATGATGGTGCCGGAGCCATGGAACAACCACAGCAGTATGCCTGAAGAGAGAAAAGCTTTCTACGAATACCACAGCACCCTGATGGAGCCATGGGACGGCCCTGCGGCAATGGGCTTCACCGACGGCATTCAGATCGGCGCGATTCTGGACCGGAACGGTCTGCGTCCATCCCGTTATTACGTAACGAAAGATGATCTGATCGTGTTGTCCTCGGAAGCAGGAGTGCTTGACATTCCGCCGGAAAATATCCGCCTGAAGGACCGCCTGCGTCCCGGCCGGATGCTGCTGGTGGATACCAAAGAAGGCCGGATCATCTCCGACGAGGAAGTGAAGCAGCAAATTGCCGCGGAGCATCCGTACCGCGACTGGCTGGATGAGCACCTCATTACGCTGGAAGAGCTGCCTGAAGCGCCTGCAATGCCGGAGCCGGATCATCATAACGTGACCCAGCAGCAGCTTGCTTTCGGCTACACGTTCGAAGAGCTGCGCAAGGTGCTTGAACCGATGGCCCTTACAGGCCAGGAGGCTATTGCCTCCATGGGCTATGACGCTCCAATCGCGGTATTATCCGACCGCCCGCAGCGGTTGTTCAATTATTTTAAACAAATGTTTGCCCAGGTTACCAACCCGCCGATTGATGCCATACGCGAGGAGCTGGTGACCTCGACCTGGACGACGGTAGGTCCGGAACGCAACCTGCTGAATCCGGAGCCGGAAAGCTGCAGACAGATCCGGCTGGAGACGCCGATTCTTTCCAACGAGGAATTCGCGAAGCTGCGCCACGTGCATCGTCCGGGCTTCCGTTCGATGACGATCCCGATCCTGTTCCCGGCGTCCGAAGGCGCGGAAGGTCTTCGTCAAGCGGTTGCTACGCTGTGCGAAGCGGCTGACCGGGTCATCGACAAAGGTCATAATGTGCTGATTCTGTCCGACCGCGGCGTGGATGGGGAGAACGCGGCTATTCCTTCGCTGCTGGCTGTGTCCAGCCTGCACCATCACCTGATCAAACGGGAGACCCGCACGAAGGTTACGATTCTGCTGGAGTCCGGCGAACCGCGCGAAGTGCACCATTTTGCGCTGCTGCTCGGCTACGGCGTCAGTGCGGTCAATCCGTATCTGGCGTTTGAGACGATCCGCGATATGATCGCGCAGGGAATGATCACCGGGCTTTCGGTGGAGAAAGCGATTCGGAACTACATTAAGGCGGCGACCAAAGGGGTCGTCAAGACGCTTTCCAAAATGGGGATTTCGACCATTCAATCCTACCGCGGCGCGCAGATTTTTGAAGCTGTCGGCCTGAAAGAGGAATTTGTGGACAGCTACTTCACCTGGACGCCGTCACGGATCGGCGGCATCGGCATCGAAGAGGTGGCGATGGAGAATCTGGCCATGCACTACCGGGCTTTTACCGACCAAAGCGGACGCGACGATGTGCTGGATACCGGAGGCGAATACCAGTGGAGAGCGGATGGCGAAGAACACCTGTTCAACCCGCAGACCGTTCATTTGCTGCAGCAGGCCGTGCGGACCGGAGATTATAACCTGTACAAGAGATTCGCGAAGCTGGTGGAAGGGGAGAACGAACGTCATTTGACGCTGCGTTCCCTGCTCAAGCTGAAGCCGGTCGGACCTAAGGTGCCGATCGAAGAAGTGGAGTCCGCCGCTTCCATTATGAAACGCTTCAAGACAGGGGCAATGTCCTTCGGCTCGATCAGCAAGGAAGCGCACGAAACCATTGCCATCGGCATGAACCGGATCGGCGGCAAGAGCAACACCGGCGAAGGCGGCGAGGACCCTGCCCGCTATATTCCGGATGCGAACGGCGATTCCCGGCGCAGCGCAATCAAACAGATTGCATCCGGCCGTTTCGGTGTAACGTCGCATTATCTGGTCAATGCGGATGAAATTCAGATTAAGATGGCTCAGGGCGCTAAACCGGGCGAAGGCGGTCAGCTGCCTGGACGCAAGGTTTACCCTTGGGTAGCCGAGGTACGCGGCTCTACGCCGGGCGTAGGCCTCATCTCTCCGCCGCCTCACCACGATATTTATTCGATTGAGGATTTGGCGCAGCTCATTTACGATATGAAAAATGCCAACCCGCGAGCACGCATCAACGTGAAACTAGTATCCGAAGCGGGTGTAGGCACGATTGCGGCCGGCGTGGCCAAAGGCCGTGCGGACGTGATCCTGGTCAGCGGTTATGACGGCGGCACAGGCGCTTCCCCGCAAAGCTCGATCCGCCATGCGGGTCTGCCTTGGGAGCTGGGCCTTGCTGAAACGCATCAGACACTGATGCTCAATAAGCTCCGCGACCGCGTCGTACTGGAGACGGACGGCAAAATGCTGAACGGACGCGATTTGGCGGTTGCTGCGCTGCTCGGCGCCGAAGAATACGGCTTCTCCACAGCGCCGCTGGTTGCGGTTGGCTGTATTATGATGCGGGTGTGCCAGCTGGATACCTGTCCGGTCGGCGTAGCCACCCAAAATCCGGAGCTGCGCAAGAACTTTACGGGCGATCCGCAGCACATTGTGAACTTTATGACCTTCGTTGCCGAAGATCTTCGTGAATGGATGGCGGAGCTTGGCTTCCGCAGCCTGAATGAAATGATCGGACGCACCGACTGCCTGGATACCAATGAAGCGATTGATCATTGGAAGAAAAAAGGCGTCGACCTGTCCGGCTTGCTGCATATGCCGGAGGTTCCGGAAGGCTCCGCGCGCTACTGCACGCGCCAGCAGAATCATGGCATCGAAGAGACGCTGGATTACAAGCAGCTGATTAAAGCTGCTGCGCCTGCCCTGGAGCGGGGCGAAGCGGTAAGCGCCAGCTTCCCGATTACCAACGTTGACCGGGCAACCGGCACGCTGCTCGGCAGTGAAGTGACGCGCAGATACGGCGCCAAAGGGCTGCCTGAGGATACGATCAGCTTCCACTTTGAAGGTTCGGCAGGACAGAGCTTCGGAGCGTTTGTGCCCCGCGGTATGACGTTGTCCGTTGAAGGCGATGCGAATGACTATACCGGTAAAGGATTGTCCGGCGGCAAGCTGATCGTGAAGCCGTCGCCGAAAGCAACCTTTGCTCCGGAAGAGAACATCATCGCCGGCAACACCTCTTTCTACGGGGCAACTGGCGGCGAAGGCTATATCAACGGCATCGCCGGAGAACGGTTTGCGGTCCGCAATTCCGGAGCCAACATCGTAGTAGAAGGTGTGGGCGACCACGGCTGCGAATATATGACAGGAGGCCGTGTAGTCGTGCTGGGCGGCACCGGCCGCAACTTCGCGGCGGGCATGTCTGGCGGCATCGCTTATGTATACGATCCGGAAGGAACGTTCCTTGACCGCTGCAACCTGGAAATGGTGCTGCTGGAGCGGGTAGAGGAAGCAGCGGAGCAGGAGGAGCTGCGCAAGCTGATCAGCCGTCACGTTCTGTATACGGACAGCAAGATCGGCCGCAAAGTGCTGGACAGCTGGTCCGAGTCGCTGCCGCAATTTGTACGTGTCATTCCGAAAGACTACAAACGGATGCTCGAGCAGATTCGCAAAGTCCATGACGACGGACTGCAGGGCGAAGAAGCGCTGCTGGCTGCCTTTGAAGCGAATATGCGCGAGATGGCCAGAGCGGGCAACTGATGATCTGATATTGAGCTGATGATCGCACTAACCGAATTGAATGGAGTACAGATGAAAGGCCGGGCAAAAGGATGGTTTCCTTGAACCCGGCCTTTATTTTTTACAATTCCAGGGGAAGATTGGACAACGTTCGACTGTTCGGCAGCCAAATGGAAAGTGTAAATTTGCTGGATGTGATACAATTAAGGAAAATACTGCCTGAATGAGGGTTGTATAAGTAAAAGATGAGGAGTGAGCCCCACAATGAGCCAACAACCGGTAGTCCGGATTAAAGGCGTCAGCAAGAAGATTGGCAGCAAAACGCTGATCGACAATTTGAACCTGGAAATCCCCGCTGGTCAGGTTTATGGATTCCTGGGTCCAAACGGAGCCGGGAAAACGACAACCATCCGAATGATGGTCGGGCTGATGTCAATCAGCCAAGGCGATATCTATGTCGGAGATTCAAGTGTCAAAGAGGATTTTGAAGGAGCTATGAAACAAATCGGGGCTATTGTCGAGAACCCCGAGATGTACAAATTTCTGACCGGCTATCAGAATCTGCTGCATTATGCCCGCATGAGTCCCGGCGTGACCAAAGCCCGGATCGATGAAGCTGTTGCCCGCGTCGGATTAACCAATCGGATTCACGAGAAGGTCAAAACTTATTCCCTTGGCATGCGGCAGCGGCTTGGCGTGGCCCAAGCGATTCTGCACCGGCCCAAGCTGCTTGTGCTGGACGAGCCGACCAACGGCCTGGATCCCCAGGGCATTCGGGAGCTGCGCGACTATCTGCGCGAGCTGGCTCACCAAGAGGGAACAACAGTGTTTGTCTCCAGCCATTTGCTTGCTGAAATGGAATTGATGTGTGATACGGTTGCCGTTATTAAGCAGGGCAAGCTGGTGGATGTGAAATCGCTGAGGGAAAATGCCGAAACCAGCAAACAGGAAACCGCGTTTGAAGTGGACAAGCCGGAGGCAGCAGCGGCTATAGCCGGTGCGGGCCGCTTGGAAGGTTCGCTGCTGATCGTAACAGCGGACAAGGAAGAGGTAGCGGAGCTTAACGCCCGGCTGGCAACCGCAGGCATCCGTATTTATGGCATTCGTACGCTGACTCGCTCGCTGGAGGATCAATTTTTGGAAATGACGGGAGGCGGTCAAATTGGGTAACTTTCTCCAATTGATAAACAACGAAAATATGAAGATTTACAGGCGCCTTCGGACCTGGGTGATGATGGGCCTGGTGATATTGATTCCGGCACTGATTGCCGTATTGATGAAGGTCAGCATGAACAATGAACCGGGTCCTTGGGACATGTTCTCGGAGCTGACGGTTATGTACGTGCTGGTCTCCATTTTTTCAGCGGTTATCTTTGCAGACATTGTGGCTTCGGAATTTGGCTGGGGTACGATCAAACTGCTGCTGATCCGTCCATGGAAGCGGGGGAAAATCCTGCTGTCCAAGCTCCTTGCCGGCATTTTATTTTCCCTGCTGCTGACGGTTCTGTTTATGGCGGTCGATTTTATTCTTTCCTTTGCGCTCTTTCACGGCACTTCAAGCAGCAGTTATCCTGGAGGGCATTCCGCGTTCTCTTACAGCATGGAGATGCTGCTGTACCGGTACGTCGATTTAATGGTGATCTGCATCTTTGCTTTTATGCTGTCAACCCTGTTTAGAAGCAGCGGGATTGCAATCGGTTTGGCGATGTTTATCTTGTTTGCCCGCAACATCTTTCAGCTGCTGCTGGACCCGGAACGTTACAGCTGGGCCAAATATGTATTGTTCACCAATATGGATTTGAGCCGGTATATGCTTGGCAGCGGGACGGCCGGCATGACTTTGGGATTTTCGGCTGTGGTGCTGGCCGTTTATGTGATTGTTTTTCTGGCCGTTTCCTGGATTGTATTCATCAAAAGAGATGTCGCGGCTTAATGCGCTTAACGCGGCTTAACGCAGCTTAATTTGAAGCTAAAGCAATCGGCGTCTAAAGCGCCGTAACAACTAAACCCGCAAGCTCTCCAATTATCAAGGAGCTTGCGGGTTTTATTATCTATCCCTTGCAGATCATTTGCAGATCACTTCGAGCTGCTAATCTGTTTCTGCCTGAACTCGGTTGGAGTCAGACCAAATTTCTTCCGGAACACCTGGGTGAAATGCCGCATGTCCTGATAGCCGATCCGTTCCGCGATTTCCGCAAGCTTGAAGCCCGGGTTAAGCAGCAGCTGTTTGGCATGCTCCAGCCGGAGCGAAATGACGTATTCCTTGTAGCCCTGACCGGTCTTCTGCTTAAACAGCTGACTGAAATAAACCGGATTCAGGAATACAACCGAAGCAATACGTTCCAGGGACAAGTCTTCATTGTAATGCTCATTAATGTACTGAAGGGCCACATCAATTGCGGTTTCTCCGCTGCCCTTCACCGGTTCGGGCAATTTGATCGGAGACGTTTTGCGCATCTTCATAATTATTTGCGGAACCGAACGGATATCGCGATTCTCATCCGAATACATGATTTGGAACGGAACCTTCAGGTAGTGGTTCATATGCTCCTTCAGCTGTGTCTGCAGCTTCTCCAGTCTGCTTGAGTCGGCGGGCGTGAACAGCCCCAGCACGCTTTGCCGGTCATAACTGACCACGAATCCGCCGCCGCAGCGGTCGATCAGCTCGGAGAGCACATTTTCAATAATGAAATGCTCCAGATTCACGTTGCGGTCACCGGCATCAAGCTGGACAAGAATCAAATAGAAGCTTGGGTAATCTTCAATAAAGGGTTCAAGGTTCAGATTGCCGGTATCGAGCCCGGAAGCGAGCCGCTGGAAGACGCCTTCGCGCAGATATTTCAGGTTGGACTTCAGCAGTTCTTCCTCCCGGTAAGTTTCCAGCTCCAGCCGAACCTCATCCTCAAGCTCTTCAATCAGCTCAGCCAGTCTCTTTTTGCCGATCGGCTTAAGCAGATAATCGCGGGCGCCCAGACGGACGGCTTCCTGAGCGTAAGCAAATTCATTATGGGCGGAGATGACCACCCATTTCACATAAGGGTAACGGTGTTTGGACATTCTCATGAACTCAAGACCATTGATGCCCGGCATTAAAATATCGGTTAATACGATGTCGATCCGTTTGCTGCCCAGCAGCTCTGCAGCTTCGGCTGTGGATTCGGCCACGTCCACCTCATGTTCCGGGAATGTCTGAAGAATTGTCCGTTTGATGCCTTCCCGGATTGCGCGTTCATCGTCTGCAATCAGAATATTCACAAGCCTGTTCCTCCTTCCTCCAGCTGTGGCAGCTTAATGATGACCGTTGTTCCTTGTCCGGGCGAGCTTTCAATTTCCAAGCCGGCTTCAGGGCCGTACATATACTGCAATCTTCGGTGCAGGTTGATCAGGCCTATGCCTCCGCTTTTTGCGCCTGTCTCCAGCTCCTGGCCGCCATTCAGAGATTGCTTGAGGCGCCCCAGCACGGGCTGTTCCATGCCGTTGCCGTTGTCCTGAATAATAATTTCCAGGGTGTCGCCTTGCTCTCTGGAATGGACCAGCAGTCTGCCAGGCCGGTCCAAAGCTTCCAGCCCGTGTTTGACCGCATTTTCGATTACGGGCTGCAGAGTCATCTTCGGAAGACGGATATCCATAAGGTTGTCTTCAATTTGAACCTCGACCTGAAGACGGCCCTCCAGTCTCATTTTGATAATGGTCAGATAATGCTGGATCTGCTCCAGTTCCTCCCTAAGCGTCACCTTGGCCCCGGCTTGCCACTGGCTGCTGTAACGGAACATGTGAGACAGGGAAAGCACCACTTCGCCCAAGTTGTCTTGTCCTTTCTCATCCAGCATCCAATAAATCATATCCAGGGTGTTGTACAGAAAATGCGGGTTCACTTGGGATTGGAGAGCATGCAGTTCGGCGTTCTTCTCACTGACCGAAGAAATCTTCACACGTTCGATCAGCTCTTCAATCCGATGGACCATCCGGTTGAAGGAGGCAACAAGGCTGTTGATTTCCATGTAGGAGGTCACATTCACTTCACCGCGAAAATTGCCGATCTCCACCTGTTTCATCTCCCGGATCAGCCGGATGAGAGGCTGGGAGATCGTTCTCGATACCATGGAGGCAATTAAAGCCGACACAATGATCAGAATCGTAATGACGATCAGCAGATAACGCTGCATCTGAACCATTTCGACGTTAAGGTCCTGATTGGGGGTTACACTGGCTACCGCCCAGTCCGAGAAGGGCAGGCTGGAGGCCACGGTAAGCTTTTGTTTGTCCTGCTGCACGACCACATCCTGAGAATCCGTCATAGCAGGCAATTTGGGGGCGTCTTCCCCGGACGTATCGGTTGAGAAAATAACACGGTCATCCTTCGACATCAGATAAACCTGACTATGGGCGCTTAACTTCAGGTTATCGAGCGCGGACAGAATCGGTTTGGAATCCGTCTCATAAAGCACAATGCCGATCGGCTTATGTTCATCCAGATTGTAAATCTGCCGCCCGAAAGCAAAGACGGGACGGCTTTCGTTCTGATCAATCAGCGAATGGGGGAAGACCCCGAGCAGCACCAGCCGGCCGGATGATTCCGTCAGCTCTTTATACCAGTCCTCGAAACGGTAATTCGGGTCAACGATGTTAAAGTAGTTGCCGTAATTATAGATTTTGCCTTTGTTCGTGATGACATGGATGCCGATCAGGTCTTCCCGCGAATAAAAGACTGCGCCAATCATATTGGTGATGGATTGTTCATTGATATATTGAAGTGCCGGTTCATCGGTCGTTTCGCTCAGCACTCGGACCATATCAAAGTTATTGCTCAAGGTTTTGGACAAGCTGTCATAACCTTTGTAAAGCAGATCAAACAACGCTACGGTCTGAGAGACGTTTTTGGTAGATAAGTCGCTGATCTTCTGATGGAACTCAGAGGTTGTTCTGTTGTAGTAGAGCAGACTGACAATCAATAGAATGCCGGACATGCAAAACAAAAACAGCAGAAACAACCTGTGGTGTATGGAATGAATGCCTTTCCTCAAGGAATTACTCCCCCCGTTGTGGTGTTCTGCTGTTTCATTATAATGCGGTTTTGTTGAAAAACAAACCCACTCTGTTAAATTCTGTTAGCCTTTAACCGCACCGGCAACCATACCTTTGGTAATGCGCTCGGACAGGACAAAGTAGATAATGATAACCGGCAGAGCGCCCATAATCAGGAAGGCCCCAATATCGCCGTAGTTAACCGAATATTGACTGACGAATGAGTAGATGCCGAAAGGCAGGGTTTTCCATCTCTCGGAAGAGATAAACGTAGCAGCCATGATATATTCGTTCCAGATATTGATGAAGGTCAGGATACAGACGGTCATCATCGGCGGAGCCGAAATCGGAAGAATGATGCTGCGGAAGATCCGGTAAATGCTGGCGCCATCCACAAACGCGGATTCTTCGATTTCGCCCGGGATGCTTCTCATAAAGCCGGACAGGATGAAGATCGCGATCGGAAGCTGGAAGGCGATGTAAGGCAGAATCAAGGACAATGGCGTATCCAGCACGTGGAAAGCGCCGAATTTCAAGTTCTTGAAGATCAGCATCAGAGGCAGCAGTGTTGCCTGCATCGGAATCATCATACCCATCAGGAAGACGAGCATAACGGCATTGCCGTATTTCCAGCGG
This sequence comes from Paenibacillus yonginensis, assembly GCF_001685395.1. NCBI lineage: Bacteria > Bacillati > Bacillota > Bacilli > Caryophanales > Paenibacillaceae > Paenibacillus > Paenibacillus yonginensis. The sequence continues at coordinate 315,685 of NZ_CP014167.1, forward strand.
AAGCGGGAGATCGCGTAAGCAACCATGGAAGCAAGCAGAATAACAAATACCATGGTGGACACGGTTACCAGCACGCTGTTGCCTAAGTACTGAAGGTAGTTGCCGTTCTCGTAGGCTTCCTTGTAGTTGCCCCACAGGAATTGTTTAGGCAGGGAGAAGAAGCTTCCGCCCAAAATCTCTTCGTTTGATTTCAAGGAATACAGGAACAGCCAAAGCAGCGGGTACAATTGGGTAACGACAGGAATCGCGAACAGAAGATACACGAGTCCTTTTTTTACGTATTTCATAATCGTGATCTCCTTTCCTTATCCTACTTTTTTCTCGATGCGACCAAAAACAAAGTTGATGATGAATGTACAAATCAGACAAACGAGAACGAGGAAGGTCGCGATCGCACTGCCGTATCCATATTTCAGAGACATGAAGGAGTTATTGTACATCAGGGTCGAAATAACGTCCGTTGCGTGCGCAGGACCGCCGCCGGTTACAACCATAACCATATCGAAGGCCTGGAGGGAACCGATAAACGCAAGCACGATCGAAATTTTAAAGATCGGCACTATCAGCGGCAGCGTGATGTAACGGTCTGCTTTAAAGCCCTCGGCGCCGTCAATCTTAGCCGCTTCATAAACTTCCTCCGGCAAGTTCTGAACCCCAGTAAACTGGATCAGCAGGTGATAACCAAAGAATTGCCAGAGCGAAATGATATAGACGAAATAAATGGCGATTTTTGGTTCTGTCAGCCAGCCGTGTTGCCAGCTGTCCAGTCCCAGGGAGACGAGAATGCCGTTCAGCATGCCGCCCATGGACGCCGGATTGTAAATCGTTTTCCAAAGTTGGCCGATGATAACGACCGAAAGAATAACCGGAACAAAATAGATGGAAACCAGGGTGTTTGCTCTTTTTTTAATGAAACGATTCAGCATGATGGCCATAAACAAACACACAGGAATTTCAAGCATGGAAGCTACCGCGTACAGCAAGGTCCGCCGTACGGAAGGCCAGAACACAGGATCATGAAAAAACATCGTTTTGAAGTTATCGAAACCTACAAACTTCGCGGTTGTAATCCCATCCCAGCTAAGAAGGCCGGTATAGAAGGATACGAGAATAGGTACAAACACAAGCACAACGTACAACAGCAGACACGGAAGCACAAACACGGCGATTGTACGGGCCGGAACTTTCAGGACATTCATGGTTTCTCCGCCTCCCTTTATATATATCTTTTCGTAAAAGCAGGATGCGAAGGAGCTTTATCGGCTTCTTCGCATCCGGGGTCAAAAGCCGTTATTATTTGTTGGCTTCAAATGCGGCTTGATGCTCTTTAGCTACAGTTTTGGAATCCACTTTTTGTACAAACAGGTTTTGGATACTGTTCAAGTGAACTTGGGCTACAGCAGGATTCATCGTGTTATCGAAGGCAAGGTCGCCGCCTTTGATGTCATTGAACATAGCCGCGATATCCATGGACAGATTAGAGTAACCAGCTGCTTTCAGGTCCCCGTCCACTTTTTGGCCCAGGCCTACAGCGTTTTTGTATTCAAATTGTTTCTTAGGATAGTTCACGCCGAAGTAGTTCAGGAAATCTTTAGTTTCTTGCAGGTGTTCGCTGTTAGCGGATACGGCAAACGCACTGCCAGGAGCCAGCATGAAATCGTTCAGATCGCCTTTGCCGTCAACTGTAGGGAAGCGGAATGCACCTACTTGGCTGCCTACAGACGAACCGTCGATGGCGCCGGTTTCCCAAGTACCGATGATGAACATCGCAGCTTTGCCGGTTTTGAACAAGTTGCCGCCTGCATTAGCGTCGATGGAAGTTGCGCCATCAGGGAATGCGCCGGCTTGAACGAGATCCTGGAAGCGGTCAACAGCTTCGATGAAGGCTGGATCTTCAAAGGTTTTCTTGCCGTCAACCACGTCTTGCAGGAAGCCAGGGCCGCCGTTTGTACGGAGCAGAATATTCATGAACAGGAAGGAACCGGTCCAGGTATCTTTTTCACCGATAGCAATTGGCGTGATGCCTTTCGCTTTGAGCGCTTTCACGTCGGACAGGAACTCATCAAAAGTGGTAGGCACTTGAGAGATACCTGCTTGCTGGAACAAATCTTTGTTGTAATAAACAACTTCGATGTTGTTGCCGTCCGGAATCGCGTATACATTGCCGTCAAAAGTGTAGTTATCAAGCAGGCCGGCTTGATAAGTGTCTTTCAGACCATTTTGGTCCAGCATATCGTTCAGCGGAGCCAAAAGGCCTGCGTCTACGAAAGGTTTCATTTGAGCAGCAGGGTTAACAATCGTGATGTCAGGTACTTCTTTGGAAGCGGCCTGTGTTTTGAGTTTAACCTTTTGCTGGTCTGTATTCAGGGTGTCGAGTTCGATCTTAACGTTTGGATGCTCTTTCTGATAGCTGTCTACCAGATCATGCAGCGTCTTGTAAGACGGTGTAGTTTGGTCTGGATAAATGTTTTGGAAGGTAATGGTTACCTTCTTGTCGCTGCCGGAGCTGCTGGATCCGCCGTTTGAAGAAGCGGCTCCGGAATTGCTGTTGTTGTTAGCGTTTCCACATGCAGCCAGGCCCAAAGTGAGTGCGCCAGCCAGAACTATAGCTAATGTTTTGAGTGGTTTGTTCGCCATTTTTCAATGCCCCCTAGATTTGTTATATGTCTATTGTTACTTTCTGAAGCGCTTCCATCAAGACGTGAATTTAAGGGATGAGGTTTGTTTTTTTTTAGGTTGTAAAAAGCGCTTTCTATGCAATAAGTCACAGAACTAAAGTGCAAATGAGCAAGTCACGACTAAACATGCGGAACCGTTCCTTGCCAATAAGGTTCCCAGGAATGCGGCATAAGAACCAAGGCAATATAAGGAAAAGGTGGAGGGTTTGCAGCGGGAGATAAGCCCTGAATAAGTCCTAAATAAGTCCTAAATAAGTCCTGAAAAACAAAAACAGATCACCTGCTTAACAGCGGGGTGATCTTTAGAAATGAGAACCTATAAATACAAATTAAACGGTTTCGGCCCCCGTTTGGATGGCGCTTTTGCCCAATGCGGCACGGCCTTCAGCAGCGGGGTGATCCATCCGGGTTTCCCCGTTCAAGCGTCCGCCTTCGGAAATAACGAGGGAGCGGGCGTCAATGTTCCCGACGATATGCCCGTTCTCGAGCAGCGTCAGCCGTCCTTCGGCAACGACATCGCCGAATACTTTGCCTGCGACGATAATGGTTGAACCTTTGATGTTGGAATGGGCTTCACCGCTCGCCCCGATGACCACCTCGCCTGAGCTTTCGATTTCGCCGCGAAAGATGCCCTCAATTCTTATGCCGGACTCGCTGCGGAGAGTTCCTTCCATATCGCTTCCCTGGCCGATAAGGGTATAAGTGTTTTTGTTTGTCTTGGACATTTTCATGAAGCTGCCTCCTTGCTATAGATTTTATGAAAATGGCTTAATGGCTTAATGGCCGGCTTTATTGAATGTAAGGAAGAGGGTTGACCGGTTCTTGTTTCTTCATGACCTGAAAATGCAGATGAGGGCCTGTGCTCCGGCCCGTACTGCCGAGCTTGCCGATCGTTTGGCCTTTTAAAATGCTGTCGCCTTGCTTAACCAGGGAAGAGCTTAGATGCATATACCAGGTTTCGAGGCCGTTGGAATGCCTGATGACAACAAAGTTCCCTCTGGAGCCGTCCCGTTGGACGGAGGTTACAGTGCCTGCAGCGGCTGCATAAACGGGATCACCGGTATTCCCGGCAATGTCGATGCCGGCATGAAAAGCGGATTTTCCGGTGAAGGGATCGCCTCGGTAACCAAAACTGGACGTAATTGTCCGCGAAGGAGTAGGCCATAAAGACGGAGTGGAGGATAACGCCTCCAGTCTGGCTTGGGCTTTGTCCAGCTGGACAGGGACTTGCTTTTGCATCTGATCGATCAGCGAATGGATCGCCTTAAAGTCGTCTTCGGTGTCTTCGATCAGCTTCTCGGTGCCAAGCTGATGGACCGCGATAAACTCGCCGCCTACGGCGTTCTCTCCGGTCCATTGAAGCGTTGAAGGCTTGAGGTCATCGGCGGAGGGGCTGATGGCTCCGGCTGCAGAAGAAGTGCGTACACTCCGTTCGCCGCCGAGAAATTGCTCAAGCTGTTTCTGAAGGGCAGAGACCGTCTGGAGCCGTTTCTGGACGTCCTGGGACTGCCGGGACAAGCTGACGACCTGGCCGCGCAGCCTCCGGAGCGCTTCTTCTTTATCGGAGACAACGGCCTCCATGGCGAGCTGTTTGGAGCTCCATTCCAGCTGCTTTGCTGCCAGCTCCTGCTCCAAACCGGCAATCCGGTCGGCGGACCTGAGCTGAAGGCTGATAATCAAACCGGAGATGGACAAGATCGCGGCAAAAGGGACGAACACCAATATAGGCTTCGGCACATGCAGCTGCCTGACAGGCGACCGGCTTTCCCTGAGCACCAGCAGAGTCAAGCCCTGCGAAGTTCTTGCAGCTCTCATAATGACTCCTTTCCGATCCGTAATAGAATCAAAGCTTGCTTATCCATTATGTATTCTCGCTCAGGCATAAACATGCTATGTTTTCAGATTAATATGCGGGAGTTTAAGTAGAAGCTTAATATGTTGAAGCAAACGAATAAGAAGGCAGCAGGATGGTTAATCCTGATTAGGAGGAGTGATGCTCTTGCTGTGGCTCTTATTTGTACTGATCGCTTTTATTTTTCAAATCGCCACGATTCTGATTCTGGAGTTTCGCAGCGCTCCCAAAACGGTGGCCTGGTTATTTATTTTGTTCTGCGTGCCGTTTATCGGATTTGTTATTTATTATTTTGCAGCCAGGGATTACAAGAACCGGCGCAGGCTCCGGCAGAAAGGGTCGAGACTGTTCAGGGATATGAAGGCGCTTCTTTGGACGCAGTCTCGCATTGTTAAAGACGCCTCAGAAATGCTTCATCCGGATTTTGTCCACCGGGAACGGCTGTTCAAGCTGCTGACGCATTTGTCTGAAAGCCCGATTACCGGCTGCAATGCCACCCGGGCGCTTAAAGATGGGGAGGAGACCTTTCCTTCCATGCTAGAAGCGATGGAACAGGCCCAAGACCATATACATATTGAGTTTTATATCTTCCGCAGCGACATGATCGGCAGCCGGTTCAAGGACGTGATGATTCGTAAAGCGCGGGAGGGCGTGAAGGTGCGTCTGCTGTGCGACGGGCTGGGCAGCGTGAAGCTGAAGAAGCGGTTTATCGGCGAGCTGAAAGAGGCCGGAGTGGAATTTCATTATTTTCTGCCGCCTTGGATCGCTCTGCTGGATAAACGGGTGAACTATCGCAATCATCGCAAGATCGTTGTCATCGACGGCCGAATAGGTTTTATGGGCGGCATCAATATCGGTGATGATTATTTGGGTCTGCATCCCAAAATGGGATATTGGCGGGATACTCATCTGCGGCTAGAGGGGGATGCGGTTTATTTTCTGCAGAATACGTTTCTTGGCGACTGGAAGCTGGCCTCCGGCGAGCAGATCGAAGAGGCCCGCTACTTTCCGGTTCATAACTGCGGAGGCCGCGAGCAGAATCAGATTCTGACCAGCGGACCGGACCAGCACTGGAATGCCATTCAGGAAATGTGGTTTGGAGCCGCCTCCATAGCCTCCGAACGGATCTGGATAACGACCCCCTATTTCATTCCGGACGACGGGATCTTTCAGGCCTTGAAGACCGCAGCGGTCAGCGGCGTTGATGTCCGAATCATCATTCCTTATCATTCCGACAACCGGCTTGTGCATTGGGCTTCCCTGTCTTACGTGGAAGAATTGCTTCAATCCGGCATTAAATTCTATCAATATGCCAAAGGATTTGTGCATGCCAAGGTGATGATTATTGACGATCTGCTGGCAACGGTAGGGTCGGCCAACCTGGATATGCGGAGCTTCTTCAGCAACTTTGAAATGACGGCAATTTTGTTTGATGCTGCTCGGATCAGGGAGCTGGCTGAGCAATTTGAAGAGGACCTGCAGGAGTGCAGGCCCGTGCTGCTGGAAACCTTCCTGAAACGGCCGCGCCGGCAAAAAGCGATGGAGCTGCTGGCCAGACTGCTCTCCCCGCTCCTTTAAAAGCGAACCTCTAACTCCTCATTTATTCAATAAATGTTTTAAGATCAACTCGAGTGATTGAGGAGGGACCTGTTCCAACAGGTCGCCTGTTTGCTTCAGCCTTGCTCCGATGTTCAGCAGATGATAGTCGGAAGGTTTCGGGTTGCGGCGGACCTCGTCCCAGGTTAGCGGCGTGGAGACGCTGGCCGCTTTCTTGGCGCGGGGCGTATAAGCGGAAGCGATCGTTTTGCCGGAATAATGCTGGAGATAATCAAAATAAATCCGGTTCCCCCGGTCCTTCTTCAGCCTCTCGATCGTAAACAGATCGGGATGTTTCTCCGTGACATAACGGGCGACAAAATGCCCGATGGCACGCAGCTCGTCAAAGGTGATTCCATAATGGATGGGTACGATAATCTGTACGCCGGTTGCCCCGGAAGTCTTCGGCACCGACTCCAATCCAAGTGAGGATAGACAATCGCCTACGTAACTCGCCGCCTCCATAATTCTCGGCTCCTCCTCTACGGAAGGATCCAGGTCGATAATCCACTCGCAGGGAAGCGTTTGACCGATATAATGCAGCGAAGGATGGAATTCAATCGAGGCCAGATTGCCCATCCATAACAAAGTAGGCAGGCTGTCGAGCACAACGTAGCGGATGCCTTCATGCTCGGCCGTGGTCACAAAGTCCGGCAGCGGCTGCGGAGCATTTTTCTGATAGAAAAAAGAACCATGGATGCCGCCCGGATAACGAATCGTCGTCAGCAGCCGGTTGCGGCATCTTCGCAGCAGGAACGGGGCCAGCTCGGCCAGCTTCTGCAGATAAATCAGCTTGGTCACTCCGGCTTCTGGCCAAAGCAGCTTGTCCAGATTGGAAATGATGATTTCTTGGCCTTCAATTTGAATGGACCCTTTTACAGCGGCAGGCATAACCGGATAACCCCCCTTGCTCGGATAGGCGGCGGGTTTCGCCGCGGCTTAAGCCTAGAATTCCCCGGTGGAGAAACGTTTATGAGGTCGAACCTGCAAGAATGGAGGGAAGCCCGAAGGGAAATGCTGTAAGAGAGTTTTTTGTAGAAAGCGAGGGAACTCAGGTGGAAATCAAAGCGGTTCAGCCCTTTGAACCTTTAACTACGGAGACGCTGCCAGCCGGCGAGCGCTGGGCCGCCCAGGTCAAGTGGGACGGCGTTCGCATGCTGACCTATCATGACGGAGGGACCAGCAGCAGACTGATTAACCGGAAGGGCAACGAGCGGACCCTTCAATATCCGGAATTTACAGACAGCAGGCCATACTGCAGGGCCCAGTCGTTTATTCTGGACGGCGAGATGATGTCCATCGAAAATAACAAACCTTCTTTCCATGCCATTATGAAACGCGACAGCCTGCGCAAGGCGGACGAAATCCGTTTTGCCGCCGATCGGATCGCCGTGAGTTATATGATTTTTGATCTTTTATACTGCAATGGCGAATGGGTGACCAACCGTCCGCTGGAGGAACGCCAGCGGCTGCTGGAGCAAATCATCGTTCCCGGTGAGCGGGTGCAGCTCTGCCAGAACTATCCGGATGCGGAGCAGCTGTTCGAGGTGATGCGCCAAAATCATTGGGAAGGCGTGGTTTGCAAGGATCTGGACAGTACTTATGCGGTAGGCGGGAAAGATAAACGCTGGCAGAAGAAGAAATTTTTCCGTGATTTATATGCAGCTGTTGGAGGGGTCACTTACCGCGACGGCATCGTAAATGCCCTGCTGCTTGGTCTCTACGACGAGGCGGGAAAATTCCTTTATATCGGACATGCCGGAGCAGGCAAGTTCACGGTGCAGGATTGGCGTTTCCTGACCGCGGAGGCGGAACGCTTGAAGATCCCGAATCGCCCGTTTCACAATGTGCCGGCACGGCTAAAAGGGGCGGCCTGGATGCTGCCGTCCCTCACGGTGAAGGTTGAATATCTGGAATGGACCAGCGGCTGGACGCTCCGCCATCCCGTGCTTCAGAGCCTGGCGGGCGTCAGCCCGGAGCAGTGTACGGTGGAACAGATCTAAGCCGGGTAAGTCTTAAAGCCTGTCAGGAGGACTGCTTTGGTTTTGCGGTTCTGCGCTTGGGTTTGGGCGGTTCGGTCAACGCTGATAAAGCGGCTGGCCTCACAGCGCCCTTGCCCGTGTCTTTCCCGGTTTCAGCCGGAGCTTTCGTTTTGGCTTTGGTTTGGGCCGCCGCGGTCTTGCTTCCAGCTTTGCTGCGGCCGGATGTAGTGCGGGTTGTTCCGGCGGCCCCCGCTTGGGTTCCGGCTTCGGCGCCTGTCGCCCCGGCCGTTTTATCAGCGGATTTGTTTTTTTTGCTTGTCCGGGATGTTCGGGCAGCAGCGGGAGAGGCTGCTGTTCCCGGATCGGTACCGATCGGACGAACGGCTTCAATGCTGGCCTGCAGGGCAGCCATCAGATCAATGACATTCGTCTTCGGTTTGGCAGGCGCAAGGGAAACTTCCTCCCCGGCGACCTTATGCTGGATCAGATCGAGCAGGGCTGCCCGGTAATCATCCGTATATTTCTCAGGTTCAAAGGGAGTGGAGAGCTGCTCGATCAGCAGCTTGGCCATCGTCAGCTCCTTGTCGTTCACCTCTACCTGTTCTGGCAGACCCGGAACCTGGGAGACCGGGCGGATTTCATCCGGATAGAAGATGGTTTCGACAGCAAGGCAGTCGTCCTCCAGCACGCGGATCGCGGCAAGACTGCTTTTGGAGCGGATGGCAATTTTGGCGATGCCGATCTTGCCGGTATCTCTCATCGCCTGAAGCAGCAGGCGGTAAGCGTTGGAGCCCGCCTGATCGGGAGATAAATAATAGGTTTTCTGGAAATAGATCGGATCGATCTCATGCAAATCCACAAAATCGAGAATCGTTATCGTTTTGTTGTTGCGTTCGGCGAGCTGCTCCAGCTCTTCTTTATCAAACAGCACATATTTCCCTTTTTCATATTCATATCCGCGGGTAATTTCATCCCACTCCACATCTTTGTCACAGGAGGGACAACGCCGAACATATGAAATCGGGCTGCCGCAGGTTTTGTGAATATATTTCATGGAAATGTCTTTATCTTCCGTGGCGGAGAACATCTTCACCGGGACATGAACAAGACCGAAGCTGATCGCTCCTTTCCAGACGGTATGCATGGCTGCAACTCCTTTCCGTATAGGCAATCGGCTCCTGCATGAGGAGCTTGCTGCCTTTAGTATGCTTGCCCTATGCTTTATTATTTCAGGGAGTTATCGGTGAAATTCCCTTTCGGCCTGCTGTCCGTCCTTGCGGGACATACGCATGAAATATATAATGGGATAGAAAAATCAGGGCTTTAAACCGTTAAGGTGCAAGCCGGAAATTAGACCCTACTCACTGAAACGCGTCATGGTTTGCGGCTATGCCGCAATCGGCGCCCGTTTCTGCTTGAGCGGAAAGGCGGTAAGCGCGTTGATCAATAAAACATCTGCGCAGCTTGTCTACCGGGCGGGCAGGCTGGAGGATACACAGCGGCTGGCAGCCAGGCTGGCCGGGCTTGCGGCACCGGGGACGGTGATCGTGCTGGACGGCGATCTAGGAGCCGGGAAGACGGCTTTCTCCCAGGCTTTTGCCAAAGCGCTGGCCGTCAAGGAGCAGGTGAACAGTCCTACTTTTACCATTATCAAGGAATACGCAGGCAGGCTGCCTTTTTATCATATGGACGTATATCGCTTGTCCTTGGAAGAAGCTGACGAGCTTGGACTGGATGACTATTTCTTCGGAGACGGCGTAACGCTTGTGGAATGGGGCAGCCTGATCGAGGAGCTGCTTCCGGATTCCAGAATTCATTTATATATGGAAGTTGCGGAGTCCGGGGAACGGCAGATTTATATTTACGGGCAGGGAGAGCCGTATAGGGCCTGGTCGGCGGATCTGAAAGAAAATGGGGTATAACAATGGAACAGCATAATCAAAAAGCCCGTCGTTATCTGGTGATGGACACCTCGACGGCTACGCTTTGCACGGCGGTTATGGACGGCGCGCGGGTGCTTGCCGAAAACAATCTGCTGGCCCAGCGCGGCCATGCCGAACTGCTGATGCCTGCGGTACAGCAGGTCCTGCAGGCGTCGGGCACCTCGCAGCGCGAGCTTGCCGGCATTATCGCCGGTGTCGGACCCGGCTCATATACCGGGATCCGGATTGCCGTAGCAGCCGGCAAAAGCCTGGCCTGGGCGCTTGGCATCCCGGTCGTCGGCATCTCCAGCCTGGAGATGCTGGCGCTCGGAGCCTGGGCGCAGGGCGCAGGCCTGACTGCCGGGGATTTGATCCCGGCAGCGGAAGGGCGCGGCGGCGCGGCGGGGTCTGCGCAAGCCGCCGAATGGGTCGTGCCGCTAATGGATGCGCGGCGCGGCCAGGTTTATACGGCGCTGTTTGAAGCAGCGCCGGGCAGTCTCACCCGCCGGCTCGAGCCGGACGGCATCCGCCTGATGGCGGATTGGACGGGCAGCCTGGCGGCCCTTTGGGCCGCGCTGCCGCCGGAAGCGCGGCCGTCCGTGGTGACGTTTGCCGGCGACACGGACAAACATGCCGCAGCTGCGGAAGCGCTGCGGCCCCTGCTCGGCGATGCGCTGCGCATCGCCGGATACGCGCCGGAGGGCGCGTGGGGCGGGCTGCTGGGCGCGGCCCGGCTGCTTCGCGGCGAACGGGACGAGGCTCATCAGCTTCAGCCGAATTATACCCAACTGACGGAAGCCGAAGTGAACAAACTTCAGGGATTGTAGGAGGGATTGAAATGGAGAGCGAAAATAGCCGGACGAATCAGGCATGCAAGGACGAAATTGTTTTTCGCCCCATGTTGATGGAAGATATTCCCGACATCATGATTATTGAACACGAATCCTTTACCTTGCCCTGGTCGAGCGATGCCTTCCGCAACGAGCTGACGCACAATCAGTTCGCCCGTTACCTGGTGATGGAGCGGAACGGAGCCCCCATCGGGTACGCTGGCATGTGGACGGTGCTGGATGAAGCGCATATTACGAATATTGCCGTGAGGACGGCCCATCGCGGCCAGCATCTGGGCGAGCTGCTGCTCCGCCAGCTGATGACTTACGCCTGGGAGCTGGGGATGATCCGGATGACGCTGGAGGTCCGGGTGTCCAACAATGTGGCGCAATCTTTGTATGAGAAGCTGGGTTTCCGGGGCATTGGCATGCGTAAAGGGTATTATTCGGATAACGGGGAAGATGCACTTATTATGTGGTGTGATTTATCGGACAAGATGAAAGCTGAAGGCGGCAGGGAAGGAAGCGAAACCAAGTGGTAGACCCGGAACTGGATATAAATCCTGTACAATCTGAATCTAAATCTGAATCTGCAAATAGATCTGGGGCGGACCTTCGGGGGCAGCCGGCCGCGGCGTCCGGCGATTGTTATATTCTGGCGGTGGAGACAAGCTGCGACGAAACTTCGGCCTCCGTGGTCAAGAACGGCCGCGAGGTGTTAAGCAACATCATCTCCAGCCAGATCGACACGCACCGTGCATTCGGCGGCGTTGTCCCTGAAGTTGCTTCCCGCAAGCATGTGGAAGTGATTACGCTCATTATGGAGGAAGCGCTTGAGAAAGCCGGAATCAAGCCGGACGCCTTGTCGGCTGTAGCCGTTACTCAAGGACCTGGTTTGGTCGGCGCTTTGCTTGTCGGCGTAGTGGCAGCCAAAAGTTTTGCATTTGCGCTGGACAAGCCGCTGATTGCCACGCACCATATCGCGGGGCACATTTACGCCAACCGGCTCGTCCGCGAGCTGCGTTATCCTTGTGTGGCGCTGGTGGTGTCGGGCGGACATACGGAACTGGTGCTCATGGAACGGGAAGGCCATTTCCGGTTGATTGGCCGGACCCGGGATGATGCCGTGGGCGAAGCTTATGACAAGGTTGCCCGGGCGATCGGCTTCCCATATCCGGGAGGCCCCTTCGTGGACAAGGCGGCTTTGGAATCGCCGGCGGCGGCGGACCTGCCCCGCGTCTGGCTGGAGCCGGACTCTTATGATTTCAGCTTCAGCGGCCTGAAGTCGGCGGTGCTGAATCTGGTCAACCGCAGTAAAATGAAAGGCGAAACGCCGGATTATGGCGCGATCGCCCGCGGTTTTCAGGAATCGGTGATCGAGGTGCTTGTGGAAAAAGCGATCCGCGCCGTGCGTTCCACTTCGGCGCAGCAGCTGCTGCTGTGCGGCGGTGTTGCCGCCAACAAAGGGCTGCGCGCCGCGTTGACGGGGCGCTGCGAGCGGGAAGGCGTGGAGCTGATTATTCCGCCCCTCGCCTACTGCACGGATAACGCCGCCATGATCGGCGCGGCGGCTTATCTGAAATGGCAAAGCGGCGAATATGCCGATTTGAGCCTGAAAGCCGAACCCGGCCTGTCGCTGGAAGCGTGGTCGGTGGAATAATTTCTACACTCGCCCGGGCAGCTTGCGGGCGGGTGTTTTCTTTTTTTGCAAATTGACATCCGCCGGTCGGGACAAGCAAAATAAACAACATATAACAACTGCAGCCATACTGCTGCGTAATTCAAAATCAGAAACAGGAGGAGGGGCAGACGATGAAGATCAGGCTGGCGGTTGCAGGGGATGAACCCGGTATAGCGGCTGTGCATGTAGACTCCTGGAGAACAACATACAAGGGTCTTGTGCCTGATTCTTATCTGGATGGTCTTAGTTACGGGCAGCGGACAGAGCTGTGGAAACGGAATTTGGCTTATCCCGGCGTCCGGGTGCTGGTGGCCGAAGACTCTGAAGGACGCATCATCGGCTTTATTTCGGGAGGTCCGGCCCAACCTGATCCTGCAGACAATCAAACCGCAGCGCAAGCTTCCGGGCTTTCTTATGATGCGGAGCTGACGGCTTTTTACCTCCTGGAAGATGCGCAAGGCCAGGGCACAGGCCGGAAGCTGGTCAGCGCGTTGTTCAGGCATTTGGCTCGGGACGGCTTGAAGGCTGCTCATGTTTGGGTGCTTGAAGAGAACAAAGCCAGAACCTTTTACGAGCATCTCGGAGCCGTCGTGACGGAGCGGGAAACCATCGAAATCGGCGGGAAAGCTTTGATGGAGCTGGGACTTGTCTGGAGCGAGCAGGATTTTGCAGTTATTCGGGATACAGGCGGGGCCGCAGAATGAAACAACTTCCACCCCAATCGGAGGAGATAAACCCGCTCAACGGAACAAATCCGGCAGCCAGCTCTTGGCTCTACACTTATGCGTGTCATGAGGATGAGCGGGAGTTGTGCGCACTAGAGCTGCGTTTGCTGCTTGGAGAACACCCGGGCCGGCGTCATGTGGAAAGCCGCTTGCAGGTTGCTCCGGAGCGCAGTCCTTTTCTTCATGAAAGACTGGCAGTCCAGCTCGAGGCCGAAACGCTGGAGGAACTGGAAGAAAAGGTTGGCGTGTTTCCGTTTGATCTGGATGGAGCAACCTTCAAGATTCGTTATCTGGACGCCGATCAGACTGAAACCTATGAGGGCAAAAGAGCGCTTGAACGGCGCATCGGAGCGCGGATTGAAGGCAAAGCCGACATGAAACGTCCGGACCGGCTGTATGGCCTGGCTTACTCTAAAGGGCGCTGGGTGTTCGGTGCCTGTGCGGCCGGGGAGTCTGTCTGGCTGAAACACAGCAGCAAACCCCGGCAGTATTCAACGGCGCTCAGTACAAGGGTAGCGCGGGCCGTCGTCAATATTGCAGCGCCCCGCATAGAGGGGCTGAAGCTTGTTGATCCATGCTGCGGTATCGGCACCGTCTTGATTGAAGCTTTGTCGATGGGGATCGAAGCGGAAGGATTTGACCTCAACCCGCTCGCCGTGAGCGGGGCCCGGGAGAACCTGAAGCACTTCGGCTTTCCGGAGGAGGCCGTTCATCCGGCGGATATGCGGCAGCTGGAAGGGCGATATGACGTATTGATTCTTGATCTGCCTTATAATTTATGTTCGGTTCTGCCGGAGGAGGAGCTGCTGGATATGCTGCGCAGCGCCCGCAGACTGGCGCCGAAAGCGATCATTTTAACTATTGAGGATATTTTGCCGGCATTTGGGAAATCAGGATGGACCCTAAAGGAAGCCTGCAGCATTTATAAGGGCCGCTTCTCAAGACAGCTGCTGATCGCAGAGTAGTTCGAAAAGTGAATCGAATTCTAGACCGGGGAACCCAGCAGGATAGGCGGGTGGGCAGCCGGCCTCTGGGTCATGATAAAGCAAGTGGAGCGACCTGATAAAAGGAGGTATCTCGCATGGAGAAAATGGCGGTTATTTCGGACATCCATGGCAATATGCCTGCTTTGAAGGCAGTGCTAAAGGATATAGAGGAGCGGGGGATTCAGCGGATTTTCTGCCTCGGCGATCTGGTCGGGAAAGGACCGCACGGTGATCTCGCCGTTGATCTGATCAAGGAGAAATGCGAGATCGTCGTATCCGGTAACTGGGATGAATTCATTCGCGAACCGAGTGATATCGACATCGTGACCTGGAATCAGGACAAGCTGGGAACCAGTCGGCTGGCGTATTTGAAGTCTTTGCCCTTTTGCATCGAGTTTATGATGAGCGGCCGGCTTGTCCGGCTGTTTCACGCATCGCCGAGAAGTTTATATGAACGGATTTACCCCTGGGATGAGCAGGGGAAAAGAGAGTCCTTATTTGAGCCGTCCGCAAACTGCCGGGTTCAGAAGCCTGCTGATGTGGCCGGCTACGGCGATATTCATACCGCCTTCCTGCAGCATCTGGAGAATGGCAGAACTTTGTTTAACACCGGCAGTGTGGGCAATTCACTTGATATGGTCCAGGCCTCCTATGTGATCATGGAAGGCGAATACGGCGCGCACGAAGCAGCGCCGTTTGGCCTGCAGTTCGTCCGTGTGCCTTATGATGTGGAGGAAGCGATCCGCGAGGCGGAAGAAAGAGGCATGCCGCAATTGGAGCCTTATGCGATCGAGCTCCGCACCGGACAATATAGGGGGAAATTTAAGGCTTAAAGACCGGCCTGTGAAACAACAAACGGCCAAAAAGAAGAGATGCAGGTCCGGATTTCCGGCCGCATCTCTTTTTGGGTTCTGAATGATTAATTTTTAAGAGTTGAACCTTGGTCAAGGAACCCGTCCATTCGGATTACATCTCCACTGCGCTGCGTGCATCTGCCGGTGAAGTTTTACGGAACATAAAGAAATACAGGAGGGACGCGACGACATACAGGCAGCCGGTAATGCTGAACGTAATCGCATATCCCCAATAGCTGCCGTAGCCGGTTACCAGCCAGGATTGAACCGGTCCCATAGTAGCCCAGCCCAGCATAAAGGCCGTCTGAGTGAGGGAGTTGGCTATGCCCCGCCGGTTGTCGGCGATCCGGTCGATCATGATCGAGGACTGAATCGGGTTCGCTGCATTCATAAGCGCCTGCCGGAACAGGAAGCTTACCGCCGCCACGGCGAACCAATGCGTGAAGCCGGTCAGCAGCAGGAAAGGCAGCGACAGCATTTGAAAGATCACCACCGCTTTGACTTGGCCGACCTTCCTCGCCAGCGTAGGACCGATCAGCATGGACACAATGGTCATCACTTGGCCGAGTGAAATCAGAATGCCCATCAGCGACAGCGAAGCCGAGAAGCGGTTCGTAAAATAAAGGTTCAGGTAAGGAACAACCAGACCGGAACCGAAGCCGATCAGCAGCTGGGCCGCCACAAACTTGCCGATCGTTTTGAATTCGCCTGTTGTTTGGCTTTCTTCAGCCCTCTTAGCGCTGCTGGAGCCTGAGCCGTTCTCCGCAGCAACGGTCGAACTGGGATCCTTTGCGTCCTGGTCTGCAAGAGCTTGTCCTTTAGAAGAGCGCTCGCGTACAAACAGCATGGGGATAAAAGCGGCGAAGGTTGCGCTGCCGCCCAAAGCAAGCACGGTCTGCAGACTCGCCAGCGTGCTGAAGCCTGCGGCCTGAAGGCCGTCCGCCAGCAGTCCGCCGCCCATGCTGCCGATTACTTGGGAGGCAAGGACCAGCGAAGAGAAATAACTGAACATGCGCAGGCGGTCCTTTGGTTTTACGTTCTCAGCCAGAAACGGAATGGACAACACCTGGAAAAAAGAAGCGAACAAGCCGGTGAACACGGCCAGACCGATCAAGCCGGCTTCGCCGGAGATGAAGGAGCGGAGCAGGAAAGCGGCGCCGCTGAACATTGCGCCGATAATCAGGATCTTCTTGCGGCTGGCCCGGTCGCCCCAAAGGCCGATCGGAACGAACAGGAAGGCGGTGGCCAGCGATTGAATGCTGACAACCCTGCCGTTCATCGCATCGTTGTAGCCAAGCTCTTGTATGTATAAATTATAGAGGACACCAAACATGCCGGTGCCGATTTGATATAAAATATTGGCAAGGAAAAACAATTTGATATTGCCGGACCATCTATTCAGTTCCCATCTGGCTGTTTGAATAAAACCCATTCAGGTACGCACCTCCGGTTGTTAGCAGCTTTATTATTCTAACATGGTAAAGCCTGCGGAAGGAACGATATTTTAATATAGAGGGGGATCCATCCATTCATGGAAGACAAGAAGCTTGAAACCGCGACCTTCGCGGGAGGCTGTTTCTGGTGTATGGTCAAGCCGTTTGATCAGCTGCCGGGCATTATTTCGATTGTATCGGGATATACGGGCGGACATACGGACAACCCGACCTATGAAGAGGTGGGGATGGAGACAACCGGTCATGCAGAAGCTGTGCAAATCGTCTTTAATCCCGAGATCTTCCCGTATGAGCGGCTGCTGGACATCTATTGGCAGCTCATTGATCCTACGGATAGCGGCGGTCAATTCATGGACCGGGGCGCCTCTTATCGGACGGCGATTTTTACGCATAACGAAGACCAGCGCTTGAAAGCCGAGGCGTCCAAGCAGGCGTTGGAGGCCAGTGGACGTTTTAAAGGGAAGATTGTTACCGAAATCGTGCCGGCGGGTCCTTTTTACCGGGCTGAGGAGGTCCATCAGAATTACCACAATACGCACCGGAACGATTACAATCTGTATTACGAGGCTTCCGGGCGGGAGGCCTTTACCGAGAAACACTGGCGCAGTGCCAAGGATCTGGAGCGGCTGCGCAGGCAGCTGACTCCCCTTCAATTTGAAGTGACCCAGCATGGGGCCAGCGAACCAGCTTATGACAATGCCTTCTGGAACAACACTCGGGAAGGTTTATATGTCGATGTCATCAACGGGGATCCGTTATTTAGTTCCATGGATCAATTTGATGCGGGGACGGGGCGGCCAAACTTCAGCCAGCCGCTGAACGAAGGGCTGATCCGCAAAGAAGCCGATTACAGCGGCGGCCAGGTGAAGGTTGTGCTGAAGAGCCGGTTATCCGGTGCCCGCCTGGGTTATTGGGGACGCAGCGAGGTTTCGCCAACCGGCTTTCAGTTTGAGGTAAACTCAGCTGCGCTGCGGTTTATTCCGAAAGAAGATCTGGAAGAAGCCGGTTACGGGGCGTATGCCTCGCTTTTTCCCAAAGGCTGATCTTGTTCACCTGAACCAGATTGATATAAAGCGATACCGATGTAAGAAGTAAGGGCTGCCGGTTAACGCGCCTGCTCAAAATGTATGGAAATAAGCTCGTCATTGGAGGGATCAAACCGGACATATACGTAAACACCAAATTCGCCCTTTTTTCTTCAGCCACAGCTTGAATCTTTCTTCACTGACCGTAGGTGAAACGGAGTACCTTCCGATGTGGAGATAGTCGATTACAGAAGCCTCGTATTTGGTTTGTGCCTGTTTGACAGCCAGCTGCCCCCATTTGGCATAAGCCGGATCATCGAAGTGAAGGGTAGAGGCGGCAATCGCAGCGGGTGTGAACAGATGAACGAACAAGGTCAGGACCGAATGCCAGATCATGACGGGCAAAGACATCATTTTCAGTAATTCCCCTTTACCAATTGTCTTTTATTCCAACTATTAATGGTTCTGCTCCTAGGATGCCGTTACAGCGGAAGGGTTATACCGATACTTTCATGCACGGCAAAAAAACCCGGCGTCATGTGACACCGGGTATTCTCCCAATAGCTTCTGTTGCTCCTATTGCTTCTGTTGCTTAACCGGCTGGCCAGCAGGACCTGGTTTTACGTTTATTAGCTGCGTTCAAGCTGCTCCATGCCGGTGAAATCCTCGATGATCTTCTCGGGGCCTTGGACGATTTCCTTATCCCAGCCAAGCATTCCGCCTTCATAATTGTGAATATGAGCGAAGCCGAGCTCCTGGAAATAACGGGCCACATTCAGGCTGCGCTGTCCGCTCCGGCAGATGAAGACGTATTCCCGTTCTTTATCCATATCGTCCGCATATTCGGCAATTTCGCCCATTGGAATCAGCGGCACGGTTGGGATATGTCCAGCTTCATATTCAAAGGGCTCCCTGACGTCTATAACGATTGTTCCGCGTTCTTTATCCTCCAAAATCTGCTGCAGCTCATCCGCATCAATATGGGAAACTCCGTACATCATTTTGCTCATCTTAAACTCTCTCCTTATTCGTCGTATCGTATAGGTAGTTGAATCTGCGTTTTCGACTCTTGTCAAGGTGTGGACAAAATTATCCACATTCCAACACGCTTCTGTGTGTAAACAAAATGAAAGCATACCCCGCAAGGGTTTGTTTGAAACAGGGAAAAGGGCCTTTTTCCCTACACTTTTATTGTGAAAACTGTGGATAATGTGCATAACTTGGTGGATAAAATCCCCTCTTTATTAAAAAAGCCTGGTACAAGCGGTTTTTTTAGCCTAACTCGCTTGGATTTTTGTTCAATTAATCACCGTTTCTGGGGATAACCATGTGCATAAGTTAAATGTCATATTTTTGAATGATTTCGTACTTTTTTGCCCCATTCCTCCGCAGGTTGTCACGCTTCGGCAAGCTGCTCCCATTCGGCATAAGCTTCGGCCAGTTCGGCTTTATGTTTGTCGATTGTGGCCTGTCTCTCCTGAACGGCCATATAGTCCTGATAGACCTCAGGCAACGTCAGTTCATTTTCAAGCGTTTCGATCTCTTCCTCCAGCTTGGCAATGGAGGTTTCAAGCTGCTCCATGCGTCGCTGGCGGCTGCGTTCTTCCCGTTTGGCCTGTTTGTCGGCTTCAAAGGAAGCAGCACCTGCTTTGGGTTCGCTTGTCTCGGCAGCGTCTTTCTTGGCTCCGGCGGTTTGTTTGGCTGCCGCATTCGCCGCCTGCTCGGCGGCAATTTCGGCAAGCTCCTGCTTCTTCTCGACATAGTCATCATAATTTCCTAGGAAATGTCGGGCCCCTTCCGGATGCAGTTCAATCACCCTTTCGGCCATTTTATTCAGGAAATAACGGTCATGGGAAATAAACAGCAGCGTTCCGTCATAGTCAAGCAGGGCAGATTCGAGCACTTCCTTGCTGTACAAGTCCAGGTGGTTGGTCGGTTCGTCCAAAATCAGCACATTGGCTTTCTGCAGCATCAGCTTAGCCAGCGCCACACGGGCTTTCTCGCCGCCGCTCAGGCTGGAGACCCGCTTCTGCACGTCATCCCCGCTAAACAGGAAGTTGCCGAGGATCGTCCGAATCCGCGCTTCCTCTACATGGGGGTAAGCGCTCCACAGCTCCTCCAATACGGTATTTGAGCCGGTCAGGTGCGTCTGCTCCTGATCATAATAACCGATCCTGATTTTGGTGCCCCAATTGATCTTGCCGGCTGTCGGCTTCAAATCGCCGGTCAAAATTTTGAGTAGCGTGGATTTGCCGATGCCGTTTGGGCCGATCAAGGCGGCGGTTTCGCCGCGGCGCAGCTCAAAGGAGACATTTTTGAAAAGCGGATGATCTTGATCAAAGGCGTAGGACAGCTGGTCAACCTGCAGCACTTCACGTCCGGACATGATTTCCGCTTCAAAGGAGAAGTTGGCCCGCTTCAAATCGCCAAGCGGTTTGTCCATGACCTCCATTTTGTCGAGCATCTTCCGGCGGCTTTGCGCCCGTTTGGTAGTGGAGGCTCTGACGATGTTCTTCTGGATAAAATCCTCCATCCGGGCGATTTCATCCTGCTGTTTCTCGTATTGCTTCATGGCGCTTTCGTATTCGGCGTCCTTCAGCTCGGCGTAACGGCTGTAATTGCCCGTATAACGTTTGGATTGATGGCGTTCGATTTCGACGATTGACGTCACCAGCCGGTCCAGGAAATAGCGGTCGTGAGACACGACAAGCAGGGAGCCGGAATAAGCGCGCAGATAGTCCTCAAGCCAGGTGAGCGTCTCGATGTCCAGATGGTTGGTCGGTTCGTCCAGCATCAGCACATCGGGAGCCTGCAGCAGGATGCGGGCCAGCGCCAGCCGGGTCTTCTGCCCGCCGCTCAGCGTGGCGATCGGCGTATCCGGCGGGAACGCTCCGAAGCCCATGCCGTGCAGGACGCTGCGGATCCGGGTCTCGATTTCATAACCGCCAAGATCTTTGAAGCGGTCCGAATTCTGGGCATAACGCTCGAGCAGATCCTGGTAGCTTTTATCTTCATGGTTGGCGGACGGATCGGCGATTTGATGCTCCATCCGCCGCAGCTCGGCTTCCATCTCCAGCAGGGGGGCGAAGACCAGCAGCATTTCCTCCCACAGCGTTTTATCGGAAGCGAGTCCGCTGTTCTGGGCCAGATAACCCAGCGTTGTTTCTTTGGCCTTAAAAATCTGCCCGCCGTCATAGGACATCTCGCCGGCGAGAATTTTGAGCAGCGTGGATTTGCCTGCGCCGTTGACGCCGACAAGGCCGATCCGCTCGCGCTCTTGTATTTGAAGGCTGATGCCTTCCAGAATAGGTGTTACTCCATAGAGCTTCGTAATATTTGAGGCTTGAAGCAGCATAATAACTAACATCCTCCATCTTTATAATGAACCGCTCGCATGGGCGGCAGTCAGGTCACAGATTCTTTTTCAGTTTAACCGAAACCGGCTCCGATTGCACCGGAAAGAGAGGTTTGAATTGTTTTTGACCAGGCTTGCGGAAAGCGGCGGGGCTTGTTTTCATTTTCATGGAACAATGATAAACTAACTAATAGAACTGATATTTCGTATATGTCAATAGGATAAGTTCATTTCGGGCTGAAAGGTAGCGGACATGGAACTGAAAGAAATAAAAAGTTTGCTGAGACAAGAAGCGGCGGCCAAACGGGCTTCTCTGGAAGAACCGGTTCGCCAGACGTTATCCGCTGCCGCCTGCAGGCTTGCCGAAGATGAGGTGCTTGCACCGCTGCGCCGAAGCCGGCCGGGTCAACGACTTACCTTGTTTACCTACCTATCCTTCAAAGACGAGCTTTCAACCAAGCCTCTTGTGGAGAGCTGCCTGCAGCAGGGCGACAAAGTGCTTGTGCCCCGTGTTACAAAGGGCGGGAAGCTGTCGGTGCATGGCTTTGAAGGCTGGGCTGCACTCAAGCCAGGAGTGTGGGGGATTCCCGAGCCGGATGCGGACAGTCCGGTTTGGCCGGAAGAACGGTATGGTGACATCGACGTGGTCATCGTCCCGGGACTGGTTTATGATTTGCAGGGGGGGCGGATCGGCTACGGCGGCGGTTATTATGACCGCTTTGCGCAGCAGCTGAAACAGGCGGCTGATGGGAGAACGGGACGCACGTTATTCGTTTCTTTAATGTTCGAAGAACAGCTTGTCCGGCAGGTTCCGGCCGAAGCGCATGACTTGAGCCTGGATGTGCTGATTACGCCAGCGAACGTATTTTACATAAATTAAGGATGATGTTTAAGATGGAACAACCAGGAAGCGGAATGACCCACTTTAATGAGCAGGGCCGGGCGAAGATGGTGGATGTCTCCGGCAAGGAGGTAACCTTCAGGACGGCTGTCGCCGTTACAACGGTTACGATGCTGCCTTCCACGCTGGCGGCTATCCGGCAGGGGAACGTTCATAAAGGCGATGTGCTGGCCGTGGCCCAGATCGCCGGCATCCAGGGCGCGAAGCGGACCTCGGACTGGATTCCGATGTGCCATCCGCTGCCGCTGACCGGAGTGAATATTACTTTCTCGGATAACGGCCAGGATCAGCTTTATATTGAAGCTTCCGTCAAGACGGAAGGACGCACCGGCGTGGAGATGGAGGCGCTGACAGCTGTTTCGGCCGCGGCGCTGACGGTCTACGATATGTGCAAGGCGCTCCAGAAGGATATGGTCATCGGGCCAACCGAATTGAAGTCCAAGCAGGGCGGCAAAAGCGGTGACTATTACAAGGGGCAAGAAACAGCAGAATCAAAGTGAAAATCAGCGTTACGGCTATTATAGGATGACATAAGTGTTCCAATTGAGTTCCTAATGCGGATGGAGGAAACCTTTATGATGAAGTGGAAAACAGCCATCCTCACGGCCAGCGACAAAGGCTCCCGGGGAGAGCGGGAGGATACGAGCGCCCAGGTGATACGGGAACTGGTCGAAGAGGAATTGAACGGTGAAATTATCGAATACCGGATCGTTCCGGACGAGGAAGATGAAATTATCGCCGCACTTATCGAAATGACCGATTATTTTCAGGCCAATCTGGTGTTGACGACCGGAGGAACGGAGCTGGCTGCGCGAGATGTAACGCCCGAGGCTACCCGGCGGGTGATTGAGCGCGAGGTTCCCGGCATGGCGGAAGCGATGCGGGCCGGCGCCATGAAAAAAAATCCGGCCGCCATGCTGTTCCGGGGAGTTGTCGGCATTCGCGGCAGAACCCTGATCGTCAACCTGCCTGGCACTCCTAAGGGAGTCCATGAGAATTTGGCCGCGATTATGGATCAATTGCCGGAAGCCCTGCTGATGGTAACGGGGCAGTTCAGGTTATAATCGCAGGGATAAGCTGCAGAAGGAGGAGCGCATGAGCGAATCATCAGCTGCAACGATGAGCATGACCCGTCACCTCATGGAACTCCGCAAACGTCTGCTGGCCGTGGTGCTCGTGTTTGGTCTTGTGCTGGTCGGCGGTTTCTTTGCGGCTGAGCCGATCTACCACTATCTTACGACGAGAGGCAGCGGCGGAGTTTACGTACGTCTGAACGCTTTTTCCTTTTGGGACGGGGTCGGCATTTATATGAAAATTGCGCTCACCGTTGCTTTTGGCATTACGCTGCCGTTTACCTTCTATCAGCTGTGGGCGTTTGTCAGCCCCGGCCTGAAGGCGGAGGAGCGGAGGGCAACGCTGAAGTATATTCCGTTCGCTTTTTTAAGTTTTGTTGGCGGAGCTGCTTTTGGTTATTATGCGGTTTTTCCGCTGGCCATTCATTTTACCTCTAACCTGAACAAGGAATTGGGACTGGTGGAAACCTACGGGGCTGCCGATTATTTCCGGTTTCTCACAAACATTGTGGTACCGGTCTCGCTGGTGTTTGAGCTGCCGCTTATCGTGCTGTTTCTGACGCACCTGCGGCTGGTGAATCCGGCCAGGCTCCGCAAGATGCGGAAAACGGCTTATTTTGCCCTTGTTGTCGCTTCCGCCGCCATTACGCCGCCCGATTTCATTTCGGCTTTTATTGTATTGATTCCGCTTCTGCTGCTGTATGAGTTCAGTATCGTATTGTCTGCGCGCGTATACCGGAAGCAGCATCAGGAAGAGCCTAAGGAAGAACCTAAGGAATAAGAATATACAGCCCGTTTGCGTATAACCCGGAATATCTTCTTTCTCGCAAGGATAGAATGAGTAGGGAATGTCCAAACGGTTTTTTTTTGTGAAAAAGTTATGCCGAAAAAGTTGTACAAAGGACTTGAAAAATGAAGTTACTTTGAGTATCATAAACAGTGTTGTTAGCACTAAGTGATGTTGAGTGCTAATACATAAGAACAATCACATTAAAACTTAAATCTAACATAATTTCGAAGGAGGCTATTTTTTCATGATCAGACCTTTAGGTGAACGCGTATTGGTGGAAGCTATCGAGCAAAGCGAAACTACGGCATCCGGAATCGTGCTTCCGGACACCTCCAAAGAGAAACCGCAAGAAGGCAAAATTGTTGCCGTAGGCAGCGGTACGCTGAAAGACGGCGTTCGTGTTCCTTTGGAAGTTCAAGTTGGCGATGTGGTGATCTTCTCCAAATATGCCGGCACAGAAGTGAAATACGAAGGCAAAGAATATTTGATTATGAAAGAAAGCGACATTCAAGCTATCGTTGAATAATAGACCCGCACCAAATCGAAAGACAGATTGTCTAGTAGCATGACTATAACGAATCGATAATTGGGAGGTTTTTTACAATGGCAAAAGACATTAAATTCAGTGAAGACGCTCGCCGCGCAATGCTTCGTGGTGTAGACGCTTTGGCTAACGCTGTAAAAGTTACTTTGGGTCCTAAAGGCCGCAACGTAGTTCTGGAGAAGAAATTCGGCAGCCCGCTCATCACCAATGACGGCGTAACGATCGCGAAAGAAATCGAGCTGGAAGACGCATTCGAGAACATGGGCGCTCAGCTGGTTAAAGAAGTTGCAACTAAAACTAACGACGTTGCCGGCGACGGTACTACAACTGCAACCGTGTTGGCACAAGCCTTGATCCGTGAAGGTTTGAAAAACGTTACTGCAGGCGCAAGCCCAATCGGCCTTCGCAAAGGGATCGACAAAGCGGTTCGCGCTGCTGTAGAAGAACTGAAATCCATCTCCAAAACCATCGAAGGCAAACAATCCATCGCTCAAGTAGCTGCAATCTCTGCTGCTGACGAAGAAGTGGGCCAACTGATCGCGGAAGCGATGGAGAAAGTCGGCAAAGACGGCGTAATCACTGTAGAAGAATCCCGCGGATTCGCTACGGAGCTGGAAGTTGTAGAAGGTATGCAATTTGACCGCGGCTACATCTCTCCTTACATGATTACCGACACCGACAAAATGGAAGCTAACCTGGAGAATCCTTACATCCTGATCACCGATAAAAAGATCAGCAGCACACAGGAAATCCTGCCGCTGCTTGAGAAAATCGTTCAACAAAGCCGTCCGCTTGTCATCATCGCGGAAGACATTGAAGGCGAAGCTCAAGCCATGCTGATCGTCAACAAACTGCGCGGCACATTCAATGCGGTAGCGGTTAAAGCTCCTGGCTTCGGCGACCGTCGTGAAGCTATGCTGCAGGATATCGCTGCTTTGACTGGCGGCCAAGTGATTACAGAGAAACTGGGTCTCGACCTGAAATCCACAACGATCGATCAATTGGGTAACGCTCGTCAAGTGATCGTAACGAAAGAGAACACAACGATCGTTGACGGCGCTGGCGACAAAGCCGATATCGATGCTCGTGTGAACCAAATCCGCGCTCAACTGGAAGAAACCACTTCCGAGTTCGACAAAGAGAAGCTGCAAGAACGTCTGGCTAAACTGGCTGGCGGCGTAGCGGTTGTTAAAGTCGGCGCGGCTACTGAAACCGAACTGAAAGAGCGCAAGCTGCGCATCGAAGACGCCCTGAACGCAACCCGCGCTGCGGTTGAAGAAGGTATCGTAGCCGGTGGCGGTACAGCACTCGTGAACGTATACGGCGCTGTTGCAGCCGTTCAAGCGACTGGCGACGAAAAAACAGGCGTAGAGATCGTGCTCCGCGCTCTGGAAGAACCAATCCGCACAATCGCAGCCAACGCTGGCGAAGAAGGTTCCGTCATCGTGGACCGTCTGAAGAAAGAAAAAACAGGCATCGGCTTCAACGCCGCTACTGGCGAATGGGTAAACATGATCGAAGCCGGCATCGTTGACCCTGCTAAAGTAACTCGTTCCGCACTGCAGCACGCTGCCTCCGTTGCAGGCCTGTTCCTGACAACTGAAGCTGTGATCGCTGACAAACCAGAACCAGAAAAAGCTGGCGCTCCAGACATGGGCGGCATGGGCGGTATGGGCGGCATGATGTAAAAAAAGGCTGATAAAGCCTTAATCTCTACTTAAAGGTTTTAACCCACTTCTTAATTGTTAAATTAAGAAGTGGGTTTTTTATTTTTAGGCTTCAGCCTGTTGAGCGCGTGAAACGCGCGAAATATAAAACCACCCGCTATGCGGGTGGAGGGATCTAGGGTTACACCAATAAGACCATCCCGATAAAATTGAGATGTTCAGGCTCAATTCGAAAGGATGGTCTTAAATGGCAAATAAAAACTTTAGTTTAGCGCACACAAAGTGGATGTGTAAGTATCACATTGTGTTCACCCCGAAGTATAGACGTAAAGAGATCTACAATCAAGTGAGACGAGATCTAATTGAAATCATGAAGCGTCTATGTAAATACAAGGGAGTCGAGATATTAGAAGGACATATGATGCCGGATCATGTGCACATGCTGGTGGCGATTCCACCGAAAATATCTGTGTCTTCCTTTATGGGCTATTTAAAAGGGAAAAGCGCACTCATGATCTTTGAGAAGCATGCCAATTTGAAGTATAAGTATGGGAATCGTAAATTCTGGGCGGAAGGCTACTACGTAAGTACAGTGGGGCTAAATGAAGCCACCGTCGCCAAATACATTCGAGAGCAAGAGGCACATGACCAGGCAGTGGATAAGCTGAGTGTAAAAGAGTATGAAGATCCATTCAGCAGCAACAAGAGCAAGAAAAAGTAAAACCAGTTTAACTGGTAAGTGAAAGAGACAAATAACACTGAGCCTGAACGCTTTGTGGTCAGGCTAGCGTCTTTAGGCGCAGTTTGGCAACAAGGGGTTATACCCCTAGTGCAAACCACCCGTTGGACGGGTGGTTCTGATTTGATTAAATTTAAAACAATTTTTTGAAACCAATTGATTGCCGCTCTTGTCATGATAAAAGTAATTGGTAACATAATTGTGGAGATGAAAAGAGAGTATTTTATTCGGGAAAAATCAATGTCCAACCATAGGCCAGTCTCTCTATATGCATTAATAGAAGGCCCGATTAAGTTTACTAACAACGCGCAGATCCAAGCTGCAATTACGCTTATAATCCAGGAAGCCTTATTACGAATTGGCTTGTTTATTATATACAAACCTAGTACTGCAAAGAAGATAGATGAAGGAATAATTGCCGAAAACAATTTTAAACTCGTGTATCCCATAACCGCGCCTAATAAATTTACTACTAATGAAACAATAATAGATGAAATAGCTCCATAAACAATTCCAAAAGCTATTATGATTCCCTTTCGCATAATTTTATCTCCTCCAGCTCGGAATTCAAGGTACTACTGTTCAAGATTTCTGGTGCATTATCAGAGAAGGATATACTCTTAAATTAATAAAGATATCAGGCCTCTTGGCGGCTTTCAAATTTTTACTACATTCAGGTGAAATTTTGTAATCATTAATTCAGGAGTAAATATCTACGAACGATAATCTGTAATGGGCCGCTTGATGCAAGAAAAGGCTGATAAAGCCGGCTGGCACCACATCCCCAAACGTTTTACAATATAGGGATACATTTATCCATAAGAAAACAAAACAAAAGTGGTGATACCAATGGGGGTAACCGTTAAGGATATTTTACAATTGCCTTCCTTTCAGGGGGCCAAAGTATTAACAGGAAAGAGCAATTTGAGCCGTACGGTCTCCTCCTTGTCTGTTCTAGAGGTGTCCAATGCGGATTTTTCTTCTCAGATCGTTAATTCGGTACAGGAAGAGTGGTACGCGGAAGAACTTGTGATCAGCTCTCTTTTTTCGATAAAGGACAGTGTTGAGAAGCAATGCGAGACCATCCGTTATTTGCACGGACTTGGAGAAGTGGGGCTGATCTTATATTATGTAGGCATTGTCATTCGGGAGCTCACGGAAGAGGTGCTGGAATTTGCAGAATCCCTGAATTTCATGATTATCTGCATGCCGGAGAACGATTATACGCTGCGTTACAACGAGGTCATCTATGAGGTCATGGAAGCCATCGTGCTGAACAATCAGACGATCAACGACAATTTCGTCAATGAATCTCTGGAAAAGGTGACGCTCCTCCCTGAGCATTCGCAAAGTGTGGAGATGACGCTGAAGCTGTTATCCGACCGGCTGAAGGCCAGCCTCATTCTGACAAACAAAAACCTGCAAATCGTAAATCAGGTGATGTGGCCGCGCAACTCGCCTTTGGAGGTCTCCCAAATGATCCGGGATTACGCGCCACAGCTGGTAAACAGCGGCAGCCGGACTGAAGACCGGGCGCCTGCCTGCTTTATAGAGCACCGCGGCATCTATCAGAAGAACGGGGAAGTGCTGTATTTATTTCTGATTAAGGAACAATCCAAGCTGCCCGCCAAAACGATGGATAAAATCAGTGAAGTGGTGCAGGTGGCTATCAACCTATGGGGCGACAAACATAATGAGGTCAGCGAATATGCCTTGGTGAAAGCTATCATCAACGATGAAAGCGAGAAAATGCGCAGGCTTGCGCAGCTCCTTCATATTGATGTCTCCGCCATTCAAATGATGTGGCTGGTGTACCTTCAGGACTTGTCCATGGAGAAACACGTTCGAGAAGAGTTAGAGGAGTACCTGTCCAAATACTATAAGACGGCGGTCATTCAAACGATTGATCATTGTATTATCGTCCTGCTCGGGAACTGCTCCTACAAATACAATGAATATGAAATTGCGGCTGAATATGCCGAGACGACAAGCTTTCTGGCCTCTATATCCGAAATGGTCTACGCGCCGCGTATGAGAAATACGCTGGATGTAAGGCGGATGTACCAGCTTGTGAATCAAGTAGGGAAGAAGGTTCACCTGATCTACAATCACCGCAAATTATTTACGGCAGCGGAGATTCGCTCTATGAAGCGGGCCATTGATTTGAGTATACAGGGCGAAGAGGTTATCGAGGAATGGATGTCCGCTATAGCGCCTGTACTAAATGATGCGGAGTCGGTCCGGACGCTGGCCACCTTCCTGCTGGATGCCAAGGGAAATCTGGATGAATGCGCACGGCTGCTTTTCATTCATAAAAATACGGTGAAATATCGGATCAAGAAGATTAGTGAGCTGGTCGGATACGACATTACCGTCAACTCCGAGTTTTACGAGGTTTACCTGGCTTGCATGATTTACCGGCTAATTAATAGCTGACCTTCCAAAACTATCCGGGTTTTTGTCTTTTAGGACAAAAATTCGGATTTTTCTTTTTATTTCTGAAAAAGACGATCTTCTATCCTTTCATTTACAATAAGAAAAATCAATTTGAACGAGATAGGAGGAAGGCAGATATGAAAACAGATAAAGCCAATCAATCCTGGTTTACGTTAGCCTTTGTATGGGCCGGAGCCATGATCAGCATACCTGGTCTTCTCGTCGGAAATACCCTGATCGCAGGGATGAGCATGGCCCAGACCTTAGTTGTCACAGTAGTGGGGTATGCCATTATCGTAGTCCTTATGATTCTCCAGGGCATGCAGAGCACAGACTTGGGCAAATCGACCGTTCAGGTCGCAAGCCAGGTGTTTGGTAAACAAGGCTCACGTACCATTCTTTCGATTCTTCTGACGATTGCCTGTCTGGGCTGGTTTGGGATTCAGGCGAATGTGTGCGGAGCGGCGGTGGCTAACTTGATGGCGGAGTTTGATATTAAAATGTCCGTACCTGTTGCTTCGCTGATCAGCGGTCTGGTGATGGTTGTTTCGGCCATGTATGGGATCAAAGTGCTTCGAGTACTAAGCTATATCGCTGTACCTTTACTGGTTGTCCTTTGTGTTTATGGCCTCATTCATGCCCTGACCGGTGACAATGTGCAGCTGATTTCGAATTATAGACCCGAATCGAAGATGAACTTTACGGACGGGCTGGCTGTCACGATCGGCTCCTTTGCCCTCGGTGCAGTCATTGCGGGAGATTACTCCCAGTTCTCCAGAAAACGTTCCGATGTGTGGAAAGCGGCCCTCTTCGGCATTATTCCCGCAGGGGTCCTGATGATCGGCGTCGGTGCCGTACTTACGCTTGCTTATCAGACCAATGACGTAACAGCCGTGTTCTTGAGTATTGCCACTCCGCTGATCGGCGGGATCGCTTTGGTTCTGGCCACTTGGAAAACCAATATGGTCAACGCCATTTCCGGCGGATTTGCTTTAATCAACGTCTTTAACGTTTCCAAGCAGAAAGAGAAATGGGCGGTCGGGGCTGCCGGACTTATCGGAACAGTGCTCGCCGTAATCGGTATTCTGGGTTATTTTACACCGGTGATGTCGATCCTGTCGGCTATGGTTCCCCCAGTAGCAGGTGTAATGATCGCCTCTTATTGGATGATCAACAAGGGAGACAAGAACAGCTGGAGAGAGACGGAAGGGGTTAACAAGCTGGGCATCTACTCCTGGCTTATCGGTTCGGTGATCGCGGCCATTCCGGTTGTACTCTCGCTGTTCCCGAGCCTGCCGCAGGTGTCCAATCAGCCCCTGATCGGGATTGTCATTTCCTTTGTCCTTTATGTCGTAGGTTACCGGATTACAGCTTCAAAAACAGTAGTATTGGAGGAACAGCAATGAGATATCTGGATAAAACAGCTATTGAAAATATTTCAATCGGGGCCGCTTTCCTGGGAACAGGCGGCGGCGGCGACCCCTATATCGGCAAGCTGATGGCGATTTCCGCCATTGAACAAAACGGCCCGGTCAGGCTGTATTCGGTTGATGAAATCGCCGATGAGGATTTTTTTATCCCGACGGCCATGATGGGGGCACCTTCCGTATCGTCCGAGAAGTTCCCGAATGGGAGCGAATTCGTTAAAGTATTTCAGAAGCTGTCCCGTTACCTGGGCAAAGACAACATTGCAGGCACTTATCCGATGGAAGCGGGCGGCGTCAATTCGATGATCCCCATCGTAGTCGCTGCACAGCTGGGACTGCCGCTCGTCGATTGCGACGGGATGGGAAGAGCGTTTCCGGAGCTGCAGATGGTAACGTTTAACCTGGATGGCGTACCGGCGACGCCGATGGCGATTACCGATGAGAAAGGGAATATCGGCATTTTTGAAACGATTGATAATAAATGGACGGAGCGGCTCGCCCGGGCGGTGACGGTGGAGATGGGAGCAAGCGCTCTAGTGAGCTTATACCCGACGACCGGCGCACAGATGAAAACAAGCGGCGTGCATGGCATCGTGACGCTTTCGGAGCAGATTGGAGAAATTATTGCTTCGAAGAATAGAGACGCCAAGGACAAACTTGAGGAGCTGCTCCAGCTTGTATCCGGTTATGAGCTCTTCCAGGGCAAGATTGTCGATGTGATCCGGGAGACCAAAGGAGGGTTTAACCTCGGCCGCATGAATCTGGAAGGGATTGAAGGCCATAAGGGCGGAAACATGGACGTTCATTTTCAAAATGAAAATCTCGTTGCGGAGAAGGACGGCCGCGTTGTAGCGATGACCCCGGACTTGATTTGTCTGGTCGATTTCGAAACCTTGTCGCCTATAACTACAGAAAGCCTGAAATACGGGAAACGCGTAAGAGTCATCGGACTCCCTGCCCATGAGAAGTGGAGAACGGCGAAAGGCATAGAGACAGCGGGTCCCAAGTATTTTGGATATGACTATGAATATGTTCCTCTTGAAAAATTGGTAAACAAGGCGGTGACAGACCATGTATAGAATCGGAATTGATGTGGGCGGAACCAATACGGATGCCATTATTCTGGATGAGCGCCATCAGCTGATCCATGCCGTGAAATCGCCGACAAGTTTGGATATCAAGACGGGGATTGAATCCTCTCTCCGGCAGTTGCTGCAGGAAGCCAAGATTGATAAAGCACAGATTACTCACGCGATGCTGGGCACAACCCAATGCACTAATGCGATTGTAGAACGCAAGAAGCTGGCGAAGGTCGGCGTTATCCGTTTAGGATACCCGGCTACAGCATCCGTACCGCCATATACGGCTTGGCCTAAAGATATGGTGGACATCCTGTCCGGCAGCTACTCGCTGGTTCAGGGCGGTTATGAATACGATGGCCAGCTGCTTGGTGAGGTGGATGAAGAGGAGATTAAGGCACTGCTGGACAAGTGGCGGAACCATGTGGAGTCCATTGCCGTAATCGGGGTATTTTCCTCCATCAAAAATGACCAGGAGCTTTTGGTTCGTGACCTCATTCAAGAAGAATACGGGGAAGCCTTCCCGGTTTCCTGCTCCTCTTTAATCGGCTCCGTCGGTCTTATTGAACGGGAGAACGCAACGATTTTAAATGCGGCATTGTGCAAGGTGATTGCTGCAACTACGTCGGGATTTATTCATGCCCTTGAGGAAGAAGGAATCAAAAGTGCGCAGGTCTACCTGTGCCAAAACGACGGAACCCTGATGTCCATTGATTATGCCAAGCAGTTCCCGATTTTGACGATTGCCTGCGGACCGACCAACAGCATCCGAGGCGCTTCTTATCTGGCACAGATCAAAGATACGATGGTGCTCGACGTAGGCGGCACGACCTCGGATATCGGCGTTCTGCAGGACGGTTTCCCCCGGGAATCCTCAGTAGCCGTTGAGGTCGGCGATATCCGCACCAATTTCCGGATGCCGGATATCATCTCCGTTGGCCTGGGCGGCGGCAGTATTGTCCGGGTGAGCGACAGCGGTGCCATTACAGTCGGTCCGGACAGTGTCGGCTATAGAATCGGCGAAGAAGCGCTTGTCTTTGGCGGGAATACACTGACAACAACGGATATCGCAGTCCGTCTGGGGCTTGCTGAGGTCGGCGATAAAAGTCTGGTGTCTCACCTGGAAGAGGATTTTGCCTTAGCGGTACAGGCCCAGATAGCGGCTATCATCGAGCAGGCCATCGATAAGATGAAAACCTCTTCCGAAGACATTCAGCTCGTTCTTGTGGGCGGAGGAAGTATCATTATTCCTGATCAGATTCGCGGGGTCGCCCGTATGATCAAAACGGAAAACGGAAATGTCGCCAATGCCATCGGCGCCTCCATTGCCCAAATCAGCGGCCAATACGAACAGATTTATATTTACTCCAGAGAGCCGCGCGAATCTTCCCTGAAGGATGCCGAGGAAAAAGCGGTTAAACAAGCCGTTTTAGCCGGTGCGGTTTCCGAAACCATTGAATTGGTAGAAGTGGAAGAGACGCCGCTGGCTTATCATCCGGAGAATGCCACCCGATTAAGAGTCAAAGTTGTAGGAAAAATGAAATAGTAGTATAGGGTTAAAAAAATCCCTGCCGGCATAGGTTCTATGCTTGCAGGGATTTTATTTTGCTATTTTTCTAAGGGATCACATCGCCGGTAGGCGGGTTGGCCTTATCAGTTCTTGAAATAATGCCCCTGTTCGAGATCTTCGATTAAGCCAGGTTCTTTAGGCTGCCACTCCAAACGCTGCTGCGTGAGTGCGCTGGAGGTCGGGTTATCGGCGGAGGCGAAAGCGCCGAGGAAACCGAAATGAGCGTCCGCATCTTCGCGCGGAATGCTGACGACCGGTACGCCCAAATGCCGGCTGATGACCCCTGCGATGTCGCGGAAGGGTATCCCCTCATCCCCAACCCCATGAAAGATGGAACCCGCCGGTGCCTGTTCGAGCGCCAGCCGGAACAAACGGGCGGCATCCAGGCGGTGTACGGCTGGCCAGCGGTTGGACCCGTCGCCGACATATGCGGCGGCACCTTTGGTACGGGCGACGCCGATCAGGTAGGAGACAAATCCATGGTCGCCTTCCCCGTGGACGGAAGGAGAAAGGCGGACAACAGAGGAACGCACGCCGCGTTTGGCGAACGCCAGTGTCGTATTTTCCGATGCGCCCCGGGCACGCTGTCCGGCAACGATTTCTTCCGTTCCGGTTGTACCCGGAGGAGTAACGCCTAACATCATCAAAGTCCCCGAAGTATTCACGAAGGGTTTGCCGGACCCTTCAAGGGCGGCCCCTATGGTTTCGACGGCGCGGAGATCGGCTGCCAGAGCACCCTCATAATCCGAAAAATCATGCTTGAATGCCAGATGAATAACGCCGTCGGCCGAAGCGGCTCCGCTGCGCAGACTGTCAAGATCGTCAAGACTCCCGTGGTGAGCTTCGGCTCCCGCTGCAGCCAGCTCGGCCGCAGCCTTGTCAGAACGGGCAAGCCCGACAACTTGATGGCCGGCGCTAATAAGCTCTTTTATTACGGCAGATCCAATAAATCCGGTCGCTCCTGTAACAAAAACACGCATGAATTTGCGCCTCCTTAATTTTAGGTTGATAAACAAGAGTGGATACAGGATTGATTATAGAGCTTAACCTTGATAAGGTAAACTATTTTTATTAAATAAGTTAATTTATTAAGAAGCATTTATGATACCTCCCATTTTCGTTATAATAGGATTTATGAGTCTCAAAGGAGGATTTAGG
The DNA here is from genome assembly GCF_001685395.1 of Paenibacillus yonginensis. Lineage (NCBI taxonomy): Bacteria > Bacillati > Bacillota > Bacilli > Caryophanales > Paenibacillaceae > Paenibacillus > Paenibacillus yonginensis. The sequence continues at coordinate 350,009 of NZ_CP014167.1, forward strand.
CCGTGAGAAAAGCCGTCAGCAGGGATCAATATCTCTTGAAAATAAAGCCCGTTATCAGGCATACCAAATTCAGCCAATTAAAAATAGATGAAATCGCCAAATATTTGGACATCAGCAAAGTGACGCTGTATAAGCATTTTTCCTCCAAAGACGAGATCATGCAGGAAATTGTAGATTATTCGGTCAATTTTCTGCATGAGGTGGATCAGGTGGTACAGGATGAATCCCTTTCGTACATTAAACGGTTCCAGAAGACGTTTATCGAGTCGCTTGTCTGCGTCATTTACATTACGGATTTGTTTCTGGACGATCTAAAGGAGTTTTATCCGCATCACTTTGACGATCTTTCCGCCGCTATGCAGGATAGAAACAAAAAGCTGGAGGTATTCTTTGAATCAGGAATGGAGCAGGGGATCTTCAACCGGATGAATGCGGTGCTGTTTATGGTTCAGGATGACGCCGTGCTGCGGCGCTTAGTGGAGCCGTCTTTTTCCATCCAATATGATGTAACGCTCAAGCAAGCTGTCATGGACTTTTATCAGATGAAAAAGTATCAGCTGCTAAAACCCGAATATTTGGATCAGGCAGACGATTCCTCAGTGGAAAAACGTGTCGTTCAGATTTTGCAAACCGTTTCCGTCAATTATTAATTATTAGGCAAAAAGGCTCCTTCGGGGAGCTTTTTCTTTGCCTTGACAAAAGTAAATAAATGGGATTCAATGAATGAGATTGCTTGATCTGCCAAAGGGAATTAAACCATCTTAAAGAAACTGCAAAGGGGGACATCCTATGAAGATCAGTAAAGGACGGTTGTTCCTTATCCTATTTCTCCTTATTATGCTTGGAGTACATATTTATAATCTGGGAGTGGTCGACTGGTTTCGAACTTATTCTTTGGATCAGGTGCTGATCAACAAAGTTCAGGATAACGGCGTAGACCGTATGCTCTTAGTTCATAACCCAGATACATCCATAGAAACAGATACATCCATAGAAGATCCGCAGGTCATCCAGAACTTCCTTAACAGCTTTGATGATGTTCGCCTAAGGAAGATAAAAGACTTCCATAAACATGGGGAAAGCATGGGCTATTTTTATATGTTTACAGATAAACGAGATCATACGGAACAAAACGGGCTTTATTTATATGGTGAGAATGGAATCGTAAAATACCTGGAAGTCATGGATGCCCAAAAGACCAAAAACGCGCTGAGTTCCTACAAGATCATTGGCGGCAATGTCGATTATAAAGCGATTAAAGAAGTTATAAGCCAATCCAAGGAAATCAACTAGCGGGGCAGTCCAATAACGTTAAATAGTTTTCTCGCATGCGCGCAGCTCCGTACAGCTGACTGCACGTTATTTTTATGGTTTGATATAGTTTTTAATTATAACCGGCTATATCTTTTAGGATTTACCCTATATCCAGGAAACTATGCTATTTTGAGTTTAACAAGAAAAGCGGACGACGGCAGGCCTGCAGGAACCGCTCAAGACCATCTCAATATAGAGGAGTGTTTCCGAATGAGAAGCAGCAATTTAGGATACCCGCGCATCGGTCAAAACCGGGAGTGGAAAAAAGCCATCGAGGCCTATTGGGCCGGCAAGCTGGAGGAGCAGGAGCTGCACAGCGAGCTGGAATCCATTCGTCTCGGGAACTTGAAGCTTCAGCAGGAGCAGGGGATTGACCTGATTCCTGTAAATGATTTTACTTATTACGATCATGTACTGGATACGGCTGTCATGTTCGGATTGGTGCCAAGTCGGTTTGCCTGGACGGGAGGGCAGGTCGACCTTGCCACCTATTACGCGATAGCCCGGGGGAACAAGGAAGCCACCGCCTCCGAAATGACAAAATGGTTCAACACGAATTATCACTATATCGTGCCGGAGATTACGGCGGATCTGCAGCCGGTTCTGACGGTCAACCGTCCGCTTGAAGCATACCGGGAAGCCAAAACCAAGCTGGGCATTGAAGGCAAGCCGGTGCTTCTTGGCCTGTTTACGCTGCTGAAGCTGTCCAAAGGGTATGAAGCCGAGCAGTTCTCGGCCTGGGTGGACCGCCTGCTTCCGCTATACGGACAAGTGCTGGCCGAGCTGGAGCGGGAGGGCGTACAGTGGGTGCAAATCGACGAGCCTGCCCTGGTGGCGACGCTTACGTCCGAAGAGCTGGCAGAGGTCCAGCATATCTACGGGTCTTTGAGTAAACAGCTGTCCGGCTTGAAAGTGCTGGTTCAAACCTATTTTGAAGCTGTGGATCACTACAAGGAAATCGTAGCTTTGCCGGTGCAGGGCATCGGTCTCGACTTCGTTCATGACCGCGGGCAAAATCTGCGCTCCGTGCTGGAGCAGGGTTTCCCGGGCGACAAGGTGCTTGGAGCAGGCGTGATTGATGGCAGAGGCATTTGGAAATCCGATCTGGCCGCCAAACTTGAGCTGCTGGATGCCTTGAAGCAGAAAGTAGCGGCGGATCGCCTTCTCGTTCAGCCTTCCAGCAGCCTGCTGCATGTCCCTGTGACGGCGGCTCAGGAGCAGAAGCTGGACCCGGTCCTCCAAGACGCGCTTGCTTTCGCCAATGAAAAAATCACCGAGCTTGTGCTGCTCACCCAAGCCGGCCGCAAAGGCGCTTCAGCCGTCAGCGCCGAACTGGCTGCGGCGGACCGCGGCCGCAAGGCGCTTCAGCAGTCGCCGGCCAGAAATAAAACGGCTGTACGCCAGCGTACTGCCGAGGCGGCGGCCCAACCTGCCGAAAGAACGGCCGATGTGGAGACTCGCCGCAAGCTGCAGCAGGACAAGTTCCAGCTTCCGCTGCTTCCGACAACCACGATCGGCAGCTTCCCGCAGACGCCGGAGGTCCGCAGCGCCAGATTGAAATGGCGCAAGGGCGAGTGGAGTCCTCAGCGTTATGAAACGTTCATCAAGGAGCAGATCCAGGACTGGATCCGTATTCAGGAAGAGCTGGAGCTGGACGTACTTGTGCATGGAGAGTTTGAGCGGACGGACATGGTGGAATTTTTCGGAGAGAAGCTGGAAGGGTTTGCTTTCACATCGCTGGGCTGGGTGCAGTCCTATGGCTCCCGCTGCGTGAAGCCGCCGATCATTTACGGGGATATCGAGTTCACCGCGCCAATGACGGTCGCCGAGACCGTATACGCTCAATCGCTAACCCAAGCTCCGGTGAAAGGCATGCTGACCGGTCCGGTTACGATCCTCAACTGGTCGTTTGTGCGGGATGATCTGTCCCGCGAAGAGGTCGCTTATCAGATTGCGCTGGCCCTGCGGGAAGAGGTGGAGGCGCTAGAAGCAGCCGGCATCGGGATGATCCAGGTGGATGAACCGGCTCTGCGCGAAGGGCTTCCGCTCAAACGCGAGCAGTGGCCGCATTATCTGGACTGGGCGGTCAAGGCGTTCCGGCTGTCCACGACAACGGTTAAGGATGAAACGCAAATCCATACCCATATGTGTTACAGCGAATTTAACGACATCATCGAAGCGATCAGCGCTTTGGATGCGGACGTCATTTCGATCGAAACCTCGCGCAGTCACGGCGAGCTGATCGAAAGCTTCGAGAAATATACGTATGACAAAGGCATCGGTCTTGGCGTCTACGACATTCACAGCCCGCGTGTGCCTGCGGTGGAGGAAATGACCTCCATGATCGACCGTGCTCTGCGGGTGCTGAAGCCGTCCCAATTCTGGATCAATCCGGACTGCGGCCTGAAGACACGCAAAGATGAAGAAACGGTGCTGGCGCTGAGAAACATGGTGGAAGCCACTCGCCTCAGCCGTGAGAAATACGGCGTTAAAGCCTGATTTTCAGGCAAATTCACGCCAAATAGAAAGCGGGTTCCGGATAACGCCGGGGCCTGCTTTTCTTTTGTCTTTTCAGGTTCTAAGCTCAGCTTCTAAGCTCTATTAGCCATCCCAAGAAGGCAGCACATCCGTGGTGGTGTTGATCATCGAATTTCCTGCATGAAGATGGGCAGTGCAGCTTTCGTCATGTCAACAAATGAAATAATATGGATAGGGAAAGCAGCTGCCGCTGTATGCAGGATTATCGGAGGCCGGACGAGGATCCAAACATCATCCAAACATAATCCAAGCCGGGATGCCGGTCTTGGTGCAGCGCCGGAATAATGACGGGATGCTGCGGCAGTGAATGGGTTCAAAGACAATGTAGCCAAGAAAGGAGGGGTTTTTATGTCAATCGAAAAAATCTCCAAGGAGCTTGCCTGGCAGCTGCGGCACGAAGTGATGTGGCCGGACAAGCCTCTTGATTACGTCAAGCTGACAGACGATGATGCGGGCGTCCATTATGGGCTTTTTGAAGAAGGAAAGCTGCTGTCGGTGGTATCCTTGTTCTTAAAAGGGCCTGAAGCCCAATTCCGCAAATTTGCTACAAAGAAGAACGAGCAGGGCAAAGGGCATGGAAGCAGGCTGCTGGCGCATGTGCTTGAAGAAGCCCGGACGGCTGGAGCCAAACGTATTTTCTGCAATGCCCGCTCAGAGAAGGCGCCTTTTTATGAGAAGTTCGGACTGCTTAAGACAGAGGAAGAATTCGAGAAGGGCGGCAAAAGGTATGTGGTCATGGAGAAGGCAGGGGAGAAGGAGCAATGAGCGATAGGGGGAGAAAATAATGGCTGAAGGCAAAACCAATGCCATGCGGCAGCTCGACAAATCAAACATTCCGTACGAAGTGCTGAGCTACGAGCACGAGGATGGGCAGATTCACGGCACAGCCGTGGCCGAGAAAATCGGCAGACCGCAGGAGTCCGTCTTTAAAACGCTGGTGGCCCACCAAGGCAGCCAAATTTACGTTTATGTCATTCCGGTAGCGGAGGAGCTTGATTTGAAGAAAGCAGCCAAAGCCGCCGGCGTCAAAAAGATCGAGATGCTGCCCGTGAAGGACCTGCTTAAATGGACGGGGTATATCCGTGGCGGCTGTTCTCCAGTCGGCATGAAAAAGCTGTACCCGACCTTTATTGATGCCAGTGCCGAAGGGCTGGAGAACATTGCAGTCAGTGCGGGAAGAATAGGCACGCAAATCGAGCTGAACCCGCAGCAGCTGGCGGCGCAGGTGAAAGCAAAGTTTATTCCCTTAATCAAGGGAGAAGGTTAGTAAAAGGTCCGACTCCCTCTATAAGAGGCTTAACCGCTTCTCCGGACAGCTGTATCAGATCTTCCGAGGAAAAATGAGTGTCGATGTGGACATGGGAAAGTCTCCTCTCGGAAAAAAGGGATCATGGCTAAGTTGGTTAATAGTGTAACTAAATGGCGGGAAGTAGGGGCAACGGTCACAACGTTCCTGTGAAGTCATTATATTCCCCTGCGTACTTCAGAAAGCAGCTAGCGATCCGGCTTGAACGGGCTTAAAGCCGGGTGAACCTGCAGCTTTGGCTGTTTTCCATTACAAAAGAGGGGTCTCCAAGTGGAATGGAGACCCCTCTTTCGATTTATTCAGCTATGTGCGGCCAGGCTGAGGTCAAGGATACACGTTCAGTTCATGAATCGACCACCAGCTGGTGCTGGTCCCGGTTTGTACGATCCGGATGTATCTCGCATTTTGCGGCGTGAAGGTAGCGGTGATCACAGGACCGTTCCCCGTGCCTGTCGCAATCGCGCTGCCAAAACTGGTGCCGTCGTTCGATACATAAATCTCGTATCCGCGTGCATAGTCATCGCCGCTGCCCGTGGAGTCCATGACGATTTTACTGAAGCTGCTCGCGGTCTTCATGTCGATCGTCAAAGACTGGCCCGGTGCCATCGGTGCGCCTGTGCTCCAGCGGGTGGCGGGGTTGCCGTCGAACAGGCTAGCCGGCAGGTCGCCGCTGGAAGGCGCCGAGGAAGCCGTCCAGCCATTACGGGCAAGCGGCGTATCCGAGGAGCTGGCGGTGGTGCCATACACGTTCAGTTCATGGATCGACCACCAGCTGGATGAAGTGCCGGTCTGCACGATTTTGATATACCGGGCATTTTGCGCGGTAAAGCTCACGTCGATTACAGGACCGCTTCCGGTTCCAGCTGCCGCCGGATTGCCCCAGGTACTGCCGTCATTGGATAAATAAATCTGGTAGCCGCGGGCATAATCGCCGTCGCTGCCGGTCGAGTCCATTTTGATCGAATTCACGTTGTAAGCCTGGTTCATATCGATCGTCAAGGATTGACCCGAAGCCATTGGCGCCCCTGTGCTCCAGCGGGTTGCTGTATTGCCGTCAAACAGATTTGCGGCGGAATCGCCGCTGGAAGGATCAGAGACGGCCGTCCAGCCGGTGCGGTCCAGCGCAGTTCCGCCTGGATTGGTGCCTCCGTCTCCCGGATTTTCGCTGCCGTTCCCGGCAAATTCATTAAGCGTCTGCCGCATGGCCGAGGCCGGACTGTTCGCATATACGCGGCCGCCGGTGTTATTGACAATGTGGGTAATTTCGCTTCCAGGCGTGCCGTTAAGCCAGATGGTTGTGGCGTGATGGATTTTGACGCCCGGCGTATTAGGCACCTCGATTGCGCTGTTCAGCTTGACGGCCGCATCCCGGAAATAAGAGTAGATGCCAAGCCCCCAGGCTTCATGGCTGGTTACCGAGTCGGCCACCTTGTAGGAGGCATAGCCGTTCACCGCTCCGCCGTTCGACATCCAGGCTGCCTGGTTTGGAACATCGTACGGGATTTCCGATTGATAGAAATACAGACGGCCGCCATTGCCGTTCCATACCGTTTGATATTCGTTGTGGTGTTCGTTAAACAGGCCGTACAGGGTAACATCGGCCCCGTTTACGATCAGGCCGTTTTTGGACACGTTGCTGGTCCAGCCGGCTCCCGTGCCGTGATCGGCACGCCAGATCCAGAAATGATCGCCGATGACGTCGCGGCTGTTGATGACCAGGCCGGCATCTGTGCGGCCGTTTGAAGCGCCGCCGATCCGGAAGGTAAGATCGTGCAGCGAAGTCGGATTGGCGGCATGGCCGGCGCTGCTGCCGGCAGGACCTACTTCAAGCAGGCTTGAAGTATTCGCCGGACCGGCGTCAAAGGTCAATCCGGCAATTTTGACGCCGTCTACATCCGCTACCGACATGACCGGTTTCCCATTGTCCGGCACGAGGGTCGGAATACCGATGCCAAGCACGACTGTGTTGGGATTCGCAATGCGGATCGTGTCGTTTAAGTGGAAGAAACCAGGGGTGAACAGCAGGTTTTTGCCTTGGGCAAGAGCCGCGTTAATCGAATCCGCAGTAGCCGTTTCCGGTTTGGCGATATAGAACTGATCGATGGACAAGGAAGAACCCGGCGTGGAGCCGTTCGCCCAGCTGACCCCCTTGGAGTTGGACTGCAGCGCAGGCACGAACACCCGGTATTGGCCGGCGTTATCTATATAGAGATAAGGTTTCTCCCGCATAACCGGTGTTCGGTCTATCACGGTATACGGAGGTTCCGGGAACTGTCCCGAAGGCGCGTTTGTATCGCCTACGAATACCATATTCCAAACGCCGTTGTTCCAGGAGCCGTACAGATTGTTGCGAGAGAACCACTGCTGCTGGGACGCCGGCACAACCGTTCCGTCGACGATGGAGTCCGCCAGAAAGCCGCCGCTGGCCCAGCCGGCATTCCAATTGGAGTCGAAGTCAAACAGGTCCAACTCGCCTTTAATGTGCAGCCGTCTAAGCGGCGCTGCCTGGGATACGGCGATTTGGGTAACGCCACTGGAAGGAGCGATGGTCAGGTTCTCGATAGTGCGCCAGAAATTACGGGTGGCGTTGCCGTTGTCCCAATCGGCGTTGACGTTTAACCCGCCGTTGATCGTTACGTCCCCGGGATTCTGCCCTAGCCCGGCTACGTGGGTGTTGAAGCCTACATTGAAATTAATATTATAAGACCCTGGTTTGAATAATAAAGCGTTTCGCTGGGAGCCAAACTCGTTGGATTCCTGAACGGCAAATACAGAGTTGACCGTGTTCTGAATATCGGAAGCCGGCATAGAAGGGTCGAATACATAGACGTTAGGGCCAAAGATAGTGGAATTGGCATCGCTGATCGAAGCTGCATGGGAAAAACCGGGATCAGCCGCAAGGAACCCCACCGTCATGACCAGACTGGAAACGACGGACACTGCTTTTCTGAACATAATTGTCTCCTCCCGTAATAGGTTTTGATAAACCGCTTGGACTTGACCAGAACAGATCTTAAATAGTAGGTAAGCGTTTGCAAAATGCTGAAGTATCCTCTCCTTTCCTCATCAAACCCTATTTAATCATGAAAGCGTTTCCCAAGCTGCACAGCTATTATATCTAAATTTGTAAGAAATAGGGGGTTGATTTTTTTAAGGAGTTTTTAGATTCCGGAGGTATTTAATCCTGTTGTTCTTAAAACTCCGTTTACATAAAATTAACATTCGTTTTACACTGCCCTAACACGAACTGCAAGTCTGCAAAGTACAATTACATAGTTAAGCTGATTAATAGAGTAAATGCAATCATTTATGCTGACATTCGGAGGACCGATATGTTAAGAGAAATAAACACCGGAAAATATGTAAACCGGGATCTGAGCTGGGTGGAGTTCAACAGACGTGTGCTGCAGGAGGCCCAGGACACTGATACGCCGCTGCTGGAGCGCCTGAAGTTTCTTGGCATTGTAGCCAGCAATCTGGATGAGTTCATGGCCGTCCGCGTTGCCGAAACGATGGAGAAGATCAAGGCCGGCTTTACGCAAAAAGATTTTACGGGATACGCTCCCTCGGGTTTATACCGAAGGCTGGTCAAACGGATCAAACAGATGACGGCGGAGCAGTACAAGAGTTACCGGGATCTGACGCGTCTGCTCGCCAAGAAGGGGATTGTTTTTCAGGAATATGAGGCGCTTAATGCGACCCAGCAGAAGGCTCTGGATCATTACTTTCATGATATTATCTTTCCGGTGCTTACGCCGATGGCGGTAGATCAGAGCCGGCCGTTTCCGCTTGTGCATCCGAAATTTGTATATTTATCGGTTTTGCTTCGCAAAGAGGAGGCGGAGGATGAGGAAGAGAGCTTTTTTGCGATTGTGCAGGTGCCATCCAATGTGCCGCGGGTCGTTCCCGTGCCGCTGCGTGCGAACAGCAAACGCAAATCCTTCATCCTGATCGAAGAATTGATCAAACATCATATCCATACGCTGTTTATCGGTTATACGCCGCTTGCCGTTCATGAGTTCAGGTTAACCCGGAATGCCGATTTGACCATCAACGAAGAAGAGGCGGAGGATTTGCTGGAGGAAATTGAAAAAGAGCTTCGCCGCCGCAGGCGCGGAGCGCCCGTCCGGCTGGAGGTCGAGAAAGGCATTCACCCGGATGCGCTTGCCGAGCTGCAGGAGGAGTTCGAGCTGGAGGACATTTACGAAATCGACGGTCCGCTTGATTTAAGTTACCTGATCGGTTTTGCCGATAGCCTGGAGGGTTTCTCCCATTTGAAATATCCGCCGGTCCAGCCGGTATATCCGCAGGAGTTTGCGCCGCAAGAAAGTCATTTTGAAGTGCTGCGCAGGCAGGACGTGCTGGTCTACCATCCCTATGAATCGTTTGATGCGGTGACTGATTTTGTACAGGAAGCTGCCGAAGATCCGAAAGTCATGGCGATCAAAATGACGCTTTATCGGGTTAATGGCGACTCGCAGCTGATTCCGGCTTTGGCGCACGCCGCGGAATGCGGCAAGCAGGTAACGGTCGTTGTTGAGCTTAAAGCCCGTTTTGATGAGGAACGGAATATCGCCTGGGCGAGAAAGCTGGAGAAGGCCGGCTGTCATGTTGTTTATGGCCTTGTTGGATTAAAGACCCATGCTAAGATTATTTTGGTGGTTCGCCGCGAGCAGCAAGGGCTCCGCCGCTATGTGCATGTGGGAACCGGCAACTACAATGCCAGCACAGCCAGAGTGTATACCGACGTAGGGCTGTTCACCTCGAATCCGGTCATTGGCGACGACGCCTCGGAGCTGTTTAATGAAATTACCGGGTTCTCCGGCCCCAAAAATCTTAAGGCGCTGCGCATTGCGCCAACTGGCCTTAAGGACGAGCTGTTCCGCCTGATCCGGCGGGAAGCGGAGCATGCCCGCAACGGCAAGAAAGCCCGGATGATCGCCAAGATCAACTCCTTATCCAATCAGGACATGATTGATGAGCTTTATCTGGCTTCCCAAGCAGGCGTGCAGATCGAGCTGATCGTCAGGGGGGTGTGCTGCCTGCGTCCCGGTGTAGAGGGACTGAGCGAGAATATCAGGGTCATCAGCATCGTGGACCGGTTCCTGGAGCACAGCCGGATCTTTTATTTCGAGAACGACGGCAGTCCGGAAGTCTTCCTCTCCAGTGCAGACTGGATGACACGAAATCTCAAGCGGCGTATCGAGCTGATGTGTCCAGTCTTTGATCCGGCCACGAAAGAGATGGTGATCCATATTCTGAAGCTGATGCTGCGGGATAATGTCAAGGCAAGGGAACTGCAGGCGAGCGGGAATTATGTCTTTGTCCACAATGAAGAACCTCCGCTGCGCAGTCAGACGGAGGCGATGAACATTAATTATTGGAAGCCGCAAGATTTGACCACGTCAACTTGATCTTCCAAGCTTCTTCAAAGTCTTTGGAGGCTTCCTCCATACGGTTGTTTTGTACAAGCGACTCAGCGGTACAGTGCATCTGCACGTGCAGCGAGCCGTTTGCTGCTTCGACGGAAATCCTCTCCACAATCGGCGTAGACCGGATCGCTTTCGCAAGCGAAAGCAAGGAGCCCAGCCGATGAACCCGCTCCGTGTCGGAGGACTTCAAAATGTCGGCGTGCTGCTCGAGCAGCTGCGGCGTTCTCTTTTTCGGGTGATAATCGGCCGTTATCGCACTAAGCAGGGCTTCCCGGTGAGAGAGCCCGTAAATGCCCCCGTACATAATCCGGTAAACGGCATGCTGGCTGCTCTTATAGTAGTTGATCAGGATGCCGGACTCGCTGAGCATGGCAGCCGTATACATGACGGAGGTATCCCGAGCATCAGGCTTTTGCCGTTCCAGGGCTGTATAGATTTTGACCATATCCTCGTAAGCCGCAGTAAGAGAGGACTCCAGCACCGGCGGCCCAAAACAAAGGATATTCTGTACGCTTGTCTTCAGAGCATCGGCTACCACCGGCTCTTCGGGTGCAAACCAGTCCCGGAACAAGCCGTCGCGTAGTCCTGCCCCGCTGACGATATAGCGGTCGGCCTGAATGGCATGGAAGATCGTCTGCAGAATCAGCAGGCCGGGCACGATCAGATCGGCGCGGTCCTTGGACAAGCCGGGCAGCTTTTTGCGGAAAGAAGAGCTTTCAAACGGCAGCAGTTCGGCCATTTCATCGACGGTTTTCCCTTCCATTTCATAATGATGAACAGCCGGAAGGGAATATTTGATCTGGCGCTGATGCATTTTGGCAAGCGTCCGGATCGTTCCGCCCAGGCCGATCAGTGGAAGGCCCATATTGCTTTGCGGCCAGCCCAGCGGTTCAAGGGCCTGACGGATTTCCGCCCGCAGCGCTTCAACCTGGCTCTTCTCCCATTGCTCCCCTGCGGCGAACCGGGTGAGCCCGTTAACGGCTCCAAGCGGGATCGAGATGCTGTGCAGCAGCTTCCGGTTCCTGAACAGCGTCAGCTCCGTGCTGCCGCCCCCGATATCCACGATCATGCCGTCCTGAACATCCATCGACTGGAGAACGCCAAGAAAGCCGTAATAGGCTTCCTGCTCGCCGCTTACCCGTTCAATGACTAGGCCGGTGCCGGCTTCAAGCCAGCCGATGATTTCTTCCGCGTTAACCGCATTGCGGATGGCGGCTGTAGCGGCCGCGCGGATATGCGTGGTCCGGAACTCCTGGCAGATCATCTTGAACTGATTGAGTATCTGGATGGTCGCCTCCAGGCGGCCGTGCGGAATCGTTCCGTCCGATTCGACCTCCCGGCTTAAGCGGGCCGAATATTTATTTTCATAGATGATCCGGTAGCACCCGCCGGGTTTAATTTCATAGATGACCAGCCGGATTGAGTTGGAGCCGATATCAATGATTCCAATGTTTGAGTGGTGTTTCATAACGTTCTCCTTATAAATCGAATTCACTTATTTCTTCTAGCTTACCCCTCATCGGAGGGAACAAACCTTTCTCTATATTATTTCATATTGACGCTAAGAGAGAAAGAATGAAGAACTCCGGTTATCCGAATTTGAGAGGATTTAAGAGACTGGATAATAGATCTAAATCATTCAAATTTGAAGGGATAAAAGTGACAAATGTCTCATCGTCCGCCTGAAACGGCATGTTAAGATAGCCGGGAAAAGATGGATCAGAAGGTGGTGGGTCAAACATGACCAACAAAAGAGGCAGACGTTTCTCCATTTATATTATGATTTTGGTTTTATTGTCCGGGTTTACGGCGGCGGCGGTATACGGGGTGAAATCCTTCGGGAAACCGGACTCCGCTTCGCCAGCGAAAAGTACCGCTCATTCACCGGTGTTTTCCCAAACCTATTATATTTATGACACGGTTGTAAATATCAAGCTCTATGGGGATAAGGCGTCACAGCGCAATCTGGATGATATCAAGCCATTGCTGGAGCGTCTTGATAGGGAGCTGAGTCGAACGAAAGAAGGCGGCGATATCTATGAGGTTAACCGTCTTGCGGGCGTAGAGGCCGTCCCCGTTTCGGACGAAACGCTGGAAGCCGTCAAGCAGTCTCTCGCCTACGCCAAGGAAATGGACGGCCTGTTTGATCCGACTATCGGCCCGCTTGTAGATTTGTGGGGTATCGGCACGGAGAAAGCCCGCGTTCCCAAGCAGCAGGAAATCGACGAAGTGCTGAAGCTGATTAATTATAAAGAGGTACAGATAGATGATACCGCTAAAACGATCAAGCTCCCCTGCAGAGGAATGGTGCTGGATCTTGGCGGCATCGGCAAAGGTTATGCAGCGGATAAAGTGGCTGATTATTTGCGGAGCCAGGGCATTACGAGTGCGCTGATCGATTTGGGCGGCAGCAGCATCATCACCCTGGGAACCAAACCGGACGGTTCGCTTTGGAATATCGGCCTCCAGGATCCGGATCAAAGCAGAGGCACGCAGCTGGGCACCATCAAGATCAATAACGAAGTGATTGATGATTCCGGCGTTTACGAACGTTTCTTTATGCAGGACGGGATACGCTACCATCATATTCTGGATCCGCGAACCGGGTTCCCTGCCCAGAACGGGATTAAAAGCTTGACCATTATGAGTCCGAATGCAACAGATGCCGATGCTTTATCAACCGGCGTATTTCTGATGGGCGTACAGGACGGGCTGACTTATCTGGAGGCGCTGCCGGAGAAGATTGAAGCCTTCTTCGTAACGGACAACAATAAAATCTACGCAACGCCGGGACTCAAGAAACGGTTGAATATTACGGATAACACGTATTCTTTCGGCGAATGACGGTTATTTTTAGGAGAGAAGACAGGTTATAAGCACAGGCCAATTTCCCGGCGGCGGCATCTAATAGGATAGAAGGGGGGAGAGTATGCAGACTCGAAGCTCTGATTATGCTAAAGGAATTGATGTTTCGCACCATAATGGCACGGTGGATTGGCAGCGTGTGGCGGCCGGCGGATATTCGTTTGTTTTTGTCAAAGCAAGCGAAGGCACAAGCTACAAGGACCCCACGTTTGAGACCAACGTACGTGGAGCGAGACAGGCTGGTCTGCTTGTCGGGGCTTATCATTTCCTGAATGCGGCGAGCAGGCAGACGGCGATAGAGGAAGCAGCAAATTTTGCCGCGGCCATGTCGGCCGTAGGAGGCGCAGCCAGTCTGGATTTGCCGCCGGTGCTGGATTATGAAACCAATCCTTCGGGGATCAGTCAAAGCCAGCTGAATGAAGTGGCCAGGGCTTTTCTGACGGAAATCGAACGGATTACCTCAAGAAAACCTATTCTTTACACAGGCAATGACTTTGCACGGAATTTCTATACCCAATTCGGTGCTTATGACCTTTGGGTGGCCAGATACAGCACGCAGCCGCCTTGGAACGTACCAGCCTGGTCGGCATGGACATTTTGGCAGTACAGCCAGACTGGACGTGTTCCCGGCATTACGGGGGCGGCTGATTTAAATGTGTACAGCGGCTCGCAGACCGAGCTTAGAGCTTGGGCGGCTGGTCAATCAGGCGGAAAGGATGTGGATGATATGGCAACTCTGGAAGAGCTGCAGCGGGTTATTCAAGCCCAGGAGGCCCGAATAGCTGCCATGGAGAAGAAACTGAACATGTCCGGAAAGGAACCGCTTCCGTCTTGGGCGGAAGGCGCCGTTATTGCGGGCAAAGCGGCCGGAGCGATTACGACGTCGGCGGATAAAAGCATTCCGGACCTGATCGCCCTGCAAATGCTGAAAAATTTAGGTTTGCTTGATCCGGATGTGCTGCGGGCGATCCGAGCGCTCGCGAACAGTCAGAAATCTTGAGCGGATTCACGCTTATACAGAACAAACCGCAGAACCCGGCTTGCTTGGCAAGCAGGTTCTGCGGTTTGTTTGGTTTATTTCCAGTTTCGGATCATTATATTAATGGTCAGTTTGCTTGGATTTGTTTGATTCTGTTTGGGGCTGCCTCTCTCGGTCTTCACCGCGCGGGAAGGTTGCTTTCAGCAATGGCGGGGTCACGAGGGTAGTAATCATAACCACAATGACAACGGCTGTAAAATAAGCTTCGTCCAGAAGGCTCGATGCCAGCCCCGTTGCCGCCAGGATCAGCGCAACTTCGCCACGCGAAACCATACCGGCGCCGATTGCGGAGGAGGATTTGAGGGAGAAGCCGGTTAACTTTGCGCCGAGTCCGCCTCCGATCCATTTGGTCAGGATGGCCACAATACTGAGAACCACAATAATGCCAAGCTGTTCAAGCACGCCTTCAAAGCTGACCTTCAGGCCGATGCTGACAAAGAAGACAGGGACGAACAGCGCGTAAGCAATCGGTTCGATCCGGGCTTCAACTTTATGTTTCGAAGGGGTAACAGCAACAGCAATACCGGCAATAAAGGCGCCGATAATTCCGGCTACACCCATCATTTCAGCAAAATAAGAGAAGCCAAAGCAAACGATCAATCCGGCAGTGATTGCCGTTTCAGTTACTTTAAGTCTGCCGAACAATTTCATGACTAAAGGCACGAGCAGCCAGGCTGCAGCAATGGATACACCAAAGAAAATCAGCTTCTTGCCCGTAATCCATAACAGGGAATCCCCGCCGCTGCCTGCACCCAGGAAGCTGAGCATAAAAGCGAGCAGCAGAACGACTACGACGTCGTCAATGACGGCTGCGCCGAGAATAGCTGAGCCCTCGCGGGATTTCAGACGGTCCATTTCCTTTAAGCTTTGAACGGTAATACTGACGGAAGTAGCCGAGAGCAGCAGACCCAGGAATAAGGCATGAGACTGGCTGAGACCAAAGGCCAGAGCGGCGGCATAACCGCCAAACAAAGGCATCAGAATGCCGCCGAGAGCAACAGCCACGGCTGTCTTCCAGTTCTCTTTCAGCTGCTTCAGGTCGGTTTCAAGACCGGCAATAAACATCAACAGCAGTACGCCAATCTCAGAGAAAATATGGATCCAGTCGGCATCCTGTACCCATCCCAAGACGGCTGGCCCGACGATAATCCCCGAGATCAATTTGCCAAGCACGGAAGGCTGCCCCAGTCTGGCAGCCGCATGTCCGGCTAGTTTGGTTACGATTAGAATCAAACATAAGGTCAGTACGAATTCCACAACAAAACTCCTTCCCCAGCCCACAAAAAGAGAGCCAGCTAACGCAGGGAATCCGTAGGTTTTAGCCTGAAAAAAGGCATAAAGGAGCCTGCGTTGGCAGGCTCCTCCAGTTGTCGCTTTTTTTAAATTTAAGCTAATTATAACATGGATTCGCCTGAAAATAAAGCAAAAGCTGGTTATCATGACTTCCTACACCAGTAGGATTAGCAGAATATAACCCAGAAATAGGAGAAAGTTGATTCCCAGAAGAATGAACCCCAAAACCGAAGACAAAGTCCTCTCTTTATGCATTCCGTTTGCACGGTAGAAAGGGCGATCGAATAGAAGCAGGAAAATCCAGGAGCACATAAAGTTGATGATCAGATAAATCATCATTTTTGCGTATATCATATTCTTCTCATCCTATTCGCTTTTTAATCCAACTCTTCGCACTTTGCATTCCACCTTGATTTCAATCGGGATTTTAGAAAATACCTCTTCCCACTCCTCCTTGCTGTGGATATTTTTACGCCAATACTGGCTATGATAGGCACGAACAATTTCGCCCAAGCCAACTATGTCTGACTTGTCTTGTTGAAGCTGATGCATAAATTTGTGGAGGTTCAGCTCCAGCGATTGATTAAATTGTTTCTCGATTTGTTGAAGCGACTCCGAAGTATTAATCATGGCTTGAGTTTCTTTCTCGACCAATTTGGCCTCAACATGGGCTTTGATATAGGCCGCAGGCTGGCCGTTTTTTATTTTCATGTCGATTTTGGTTTCCCGTCGGGTCACGTTCAGCATGACCCCGCCTTTCTCGGAAGCATCTATCATCAATGAATATCCTCCCGGATCCAAACCTTTAAATTCCATATAAGAAGCTATCTGATGCGGAAGCGTGGTGCCTGCCAACCGGTCTGCTTTGAAGTAAGCAATTCCTTTGATCAGAATATTATCTTCGTTGCGAATGGAGATATAGGGCAGAAAGGAGTCTTTGCCAAGTTTGGATTGTGCACTCCAAAACTGGCCGATCGTATCCTCGGGAAATTTCCCCATCGCTACCGAACGCTCGATCATTCCTAATAGATAAAGCGTAGGGACTCTTTCCAGCGGTGGAGAGACATTCATGAACTTGGCAGCCTCCTGATCTGAAACGAGCAGCCAAGTGGATCTCCGGACTTCGGGGTTCCGCCGCAAATAATCATTAATATCGCTAAGGCCCCGTTGTGCTATTTCTTTACTGATAATAATGACTCTAAGATGAATCAAGGTCTTGGGATCTGCTACTTCCTGCTGCAGATTGTTAAGACAGTCGTCAATAGAGTGGCCGTAAACCTGGACTACCCATACAGGCATGGAATCCGTCCCTTTTCCGCCTCCGTCCCCGCCCCCCCCTGTGCCAGGCCCCAAGGGGACGCGGCCGGGTACGGCGATCTGTGCCGTTAAACGAATCATACGGTGCTTGACGGACTCAGGAACGGCAAGATGAGTGACTTTGGTTTCATTGAAATCCTCCTTATTAGAAACTTCGTCAATGGCCAGGCCAAGAATCAAGGCCCTATCTTCAATTTCGTGACGGTCCCAGCATCCGGAAAGCAGAGGAACGTGAAGCACGGCCAAGAGCAGCAAAGCCATTATTCGTTTAACCTGTTGTGTCATGGCGACTGTCCCCTTTCCGGGCGAATGACATGATCATCAATAGCAAGGAGTAGAAGAAGATGAAAGCCATGCCGGCGATGCCGGCCTTGTCAACAATGCTGTATACCTGAAAGAAATCCTGAGGAATTAAAGAAAAGCTCAGGATGAACGGAGAGATTACCGAAGAATAGAGGCGGTAATCCTGAACCTTCGTTAACCGGCTTAACAGATATAAGCAAATATAGTAGGCAGAATATAAGGTCGTAAACCCGGTTAAGACCCACACAATAATAAACAAGCCGTCCAAACGCTGGATTCCGCCAAAAGCGAGGGAGCTGGAGCGCGCCAGTTCCAGCGTAGGATAGACCATCTGTTTCAACTCCTCCGCTCCAAAAACAGCCGTAGCTGTAATGATGATAAATAAATAAAAAAAACCGCTGCATAACAAAGAGACAATGCTGGCTTTTAATGCCTTTTGAGGTTCGGCCATGTGCGGGATAAGGATAGCGGCCACAAAAGAAACCTGAAAAAGGGAAGCAACCGAAAAGGCTCCCCGGTAAAGGTGAACTGGGTGAATTCCGGTAACAGGCAGCAGATTCAAATACTCCCCGTACTTCAAAGCCCCGACAATAATCAGAACTCCGGGAATCAAAATAAAGGGGAGATAAAAGGTATGGATATAAGCAAATTTAACAATGTCCCTGCGCGAGCCTACCATACAGAGGAGCATGACAAGTAGCGATGTAATTTCGGTAGGAGTCCGCGGCAGTACAATCAGGTTGATCGCTTCCGCGGATTGCCGCAGAACCCCCGCTGTGAACAGCATAAAGTGAAGGATGATTAAGGAGCAGAACAAAACGGTCAAAGGGCCGCCGATCATTTTTTTACTGTAAGCGACCAAATGATCTTTTGGGAACTTGCGCCCCGCCAGTATAGCCGGAATCAGAAAAAGGACTGCCAAGATGATGCCGGCAAGGGTTAATAACGGGGATCCGCTATCCGCATCAAGGGCAAGGAAATGCGGAAAGGACAAAACTCCGACACCGACTGTCGTACTGATCAGAACTGATTGGGTTTGGATGACGGTAATTTGTCCTCCGGTAGTTTTACGGCTCAAGTAGGTTCTTCCTTTCTGCTGGGGCCTTTAAATGCAGAGTCTTTCGAAGACTCTTCGTCTTGCCGGGAAAGTCTTTGCTGATTCATTGGATAGAGATGGCTTGGACGTTTAGTCAGCCACCACAAAGGTCCACGGATTAACGTATCCTTCATTCCGCTCCAGCTCCCGGGAACGACAGGAGACAGATAAGGAATGCCAAAGGATTCAAGCGTTAACAAATGATTAACAATAAAGATCAAGCCGATCATCAAACCAAAAAGTCCAAAGAGACCTGAAAGGAAAATCAGCGGAAATCTGAGCATTCTTAAAGCAATGGCAGCGTTATAGGCAGGTGTTGCAAAAGATCCAATTGTCGTGAGCGCTACAACCACTACAGTAATGGGACTGCAGAAACCAGCTGAAACTGCCGCTTGACCGACGATGAGAACACCGACGATCGACAAGGCTCCTCCAATCATTTGAGGAAGCCGGATAGTTGCTTCCCGTAGTATTTCCATCGAGATTTCGATGATTAGAACCTCAATCATTGCCGGGAAAGGTACCCCTGCACGACCGCCGGCAACCGCAACGGCAAAATCCGTTGGGAGCAGCTCGGGGTTGAACGAGATAATCGCCACATAAAGGGCCGGTGTCACCAACGAGAAAATAAGCGCCAGCAGCCGGACGATCCGTAGCAGGGAACCCATCATGAAACGTTCCGTATAATCATCCATAGTTTGATAAAATTGAGAAAACATGGTCGGGATAATCAGGACAATCGGGGAGTTGTCCACCATGATCGCAATTCTTCCCTCCAGCAGAGCTGCAGCTGTTTTGTCAGGGCGTTCCGTATTTTGAATTTGCGGAAAAGGAGAGAACGGATGGTCTTCGATAAACTGCTCGATATAACCAGCGTCGAGGATGGCATCCGTATTGATTTTGGATAAACGGCGAAGGGCTTCTTCCACCAAATCAGGATTGACGATTCCTTCAATATAACAAACGGCTACCCTGGATTGCGTGCGTGCGCCAACCGGGCATATCTTAACTTTTAAGTTTCGGGTCTGAAGGCGTGCCCGGAGCAGAGACAGATTGGATTCTAGAGATTCGATGTACCCCTCGCGAGAGCCTTTGATAACCTGTTCAGTTTGAGGCTGTTCAATGCTCCGCTGTTCAACCTTACGGGTTTGAAGGAGAAGGTTGTCACGGACTCCGTCAGTCAGCAGGGCGGTACTGCCCAGCATAATTCCCCTTATTAGCTTCTCCATTTCCGCTTCTTTGTGTCCCTCTGACACGAGAAGATAGTCCTTCAATAGAATATCCGGCAGCTCCGGAGATGGGGCCTCCGATAGTCCAGGCTGACCCTGTGTATGCATGAGCTGTTTTAGGATTCCTTCATGAATAAGGTTTTGGTCTGCAACCGGAGCCATGAACACCAAACAAGCTTCGACTTGGCCGAAGATCCGGAATTTCCGCAGGATAAAGTCGTCATTATCTCCAAGTAATGATTTTAAGAGTTCAAGTTTATCTTCCATTCGAAGAGAGTTCAGTATGGCATTGGTGTCCCCAAAGGGTGGGAATTGATCTCCTTTCCGGCTATTAGGTTTGTAATTGTCCAGGAGCTGCTTCCAACTTGCCATTTTGTCCCTCCAACTTAAGGTCAATTTCTTAATCACTATTTCCCAAAAGATAATGGGTTATGTATGATCGGCTTCCCTTTCTTTACATTTGTAATCCACTTTCATACAATAAGACAAGAATATACACAGGCTCGGCATAAGCCGCAGGATTAGTCCAATTTAGTCAAACGGCAGCAGGAGACATTTCACGGGAGGTTAGCAGCAATGGGTTTGGAACAGCTTACTCCGGAAGAACAAGCTGAGGTTGCCCGTATTCGCAAGAGAGTTATTGAAACGATTGGAAGCAACATGGATTTGTACGGCATTACCCAGTCGACGGGACATTTGTACGGATTGATGTTCTTCTCCGATAAGCCAATGACGCTGGATGAAATGGGTCAGGAAATGAAGATGAGCAAGACAAGCATGAGCACCGGGGTGCGTAAGCTGCTTGATTTGAAAATGGTCAACAAAGTATGGGAGAAGGGCTCCCGTAAGGATTTATATGAAGTAGAGTATGACTGGCATCAAACCTTTGCGGATTTCTTTGCAACGGAGTGGAGGAGGGCGGTGGAGAGCAACCGGAATGCTTTGCGCCGTTCCATGGCTGAAATTGACCGGTTGCTGCTTCAGTTTTCAGCGGAGCTTGAAGAGGACGCTTTTCGTCAAATCCTGTTTCAGGATAAACAAAAAATGGAGAACGCCATGGCTTATTATGCCTGGCTGGACCGTTTGATAGACGCCATGGAAAGCGGGGAAATCTTTGATCTCGTTCCCAAAGAATCCCCCTGATTAAATTAAGATTCAGAATTAAGCTTCGATAAAAATACAGCGGCAGGCTGGACCTTAAAGGTCTGGCCTGCCGCTGTTTGGTTTAGACACCATGATGCAGAATCAGGAGGAATCAGCCGAAGCGGCCGGAGATGTATTCCTGGGTCATCGGATCGGAAGGGTTGGTGAAAATCTTCTCTGTCTCATCGTATTCAATCAGCTTGCCCATATAGAAATAGGCCGTGTGGCCGGAAATCCGGGCCGCCTGCTGCATATTGTGGGTCACGATGACGATGCAAAGCTGCTCTTTAAGCTGGAGAATGGTTTCCTCAATTTTGGAGGTAGAGACCGGATCAAGCGCCGAAGCCGGCTCGTCAAGCAGCAAAATCTTCGGCTGGACGGACAAAGCACGTGCGATGCACAGTCGCTGCTGCTGGCCGCCGGACAGCGATAAAGCAGAAGTGTGAAGCCGGTCCTTGACTTCGTCCCACAAGGCCGCTTTACGCAGACTGTCTTCAACGATGCCGTCAAGCTCGGCTTTATTTTTGACACCATGATATCTGGGCCCAAAAGCAACGTTGGCATATATGGATTTATAAAAAGGATTTGGCCGCTGCCAAACCATGCCGATTTTTTGTCGCAATACCGTAACGTCTGTGTCAGGAGCGTTTATATTGTTGCCGTCGATCCAGATGTTCCCGGTCATACGCGAGCCGGGGATTTCATCATTCATCCGGTTCAGTGCTCTAAGAAAGGTCGATTTGCCGCAGCCGGACGGACCGATCAAAGCGGTGACCGAATTTCCCGAGAAGGACAAATCTACGCCTTTAACGGCTTCATTTTGACCGTAATAGATTTTAAGATCTTCGGTGCGAAGAATATCCGTCATGTCATCGATCTCCAATTCTTATTTAATGGAAGTGAACTTTCTGTACAGCAGTCTGCCGACCCAGCGTGCCAGCAGGTTAAAGAGAAGCACCATAATGACCAGCACCGCAGATGCCCCGGCAGCGATTTGAGCCGCATCAGGCGAAAGCCCTTCGCTATTTACCTTCCAGATATGGACGGATAACGTTTCCGCAGGACGCAGCGGGTTAATCGGCGAGTGCAGGCTTGTCGGATTCCAATCGGTGAAATCCAGCTTTGGCGTCGTCATACCGGCTGTGAACAGCAGGGCGGCGGCTTCACCAAAAATCCTGCCGGCTGCAAGAATAGTGCCGGTAATAATGGCAGGCAGCGCAACCGGGAACAGGATGGAGGTAATAATCTTCCAGTGGGATAGTCCCATAGCCAGACCGGCTTCTTTTTGTTCAATCGGCACGCTGCGGAAGGCCTGCTCAGTAACGCGAACCATGAGCGGCATGTTAAAGATCGTCAGAACAAGGGCTCCGGATAAGACGGAGAACCCGAATTGAAATGTATTTACGAGAACTAGCAAACCAAACAAACCTACAACGATCGAAGGGAAAGAAGACAATACTTCAACAATCAGACGTATGGAAGCGGTGATCCGGCCTTCTTTGGCGTATTCCGCCATATAAATCCCGGCTCCGATCCCAAGCGGAATCGTAATGATCAAGGTCAGAACGAGCAAATAAATCGAATTAAACAGTGCGGGGCCTATCCCGCCCCCGGCTTTGATCGTTTCAGGCTCGGAGGTCAGGAAATGCCAGTCGATATGACTGATTCCACGGACCAGAATATAGGCCAGCATGCCCACCAGGACAGCGATAATTAATGCAGAAAAGAAAATAATAACGCCGGTCGCAATCCGGTCTTTAACTTTGGCGCTCAAATTCTTGCCCTCCTTTCAAGCAGACGCACAATCAGGACAAACACAAAGGTCATCAGCAGCAGGATAAGCGCCATGCTCCACAATGCATTGTTCTGAACGGAGCCCATAACGGTGTTGCTCATGTTCAGCGTGATTACACTTGTTAAGGTAGAAGCGGATTCAAACAGCGATCTTGGGATATGCGGCGCATTCCCGATGACCATCTGCACGGCCAAAGCTTCGCCAAAGGCGCGGGCCATCCCGAGAACCACCCCGGTCAGCACGGATGGGAGCACAGTAGGGAGCACGACACCGGCAATCGTCTGCCAGCGGGTAGCCCCCAAGCCGTAAGAGGCTTCTTTAAGATTGCGGGGCAGGGAGCTTAGGGCATCGGTCGCGATACTCGTAATGGTAGGCAGGATCATGATCGACAAGACGACTGAACCCGCTGCCACGCCAAGCCCTTGTCCGGGAAAGATATCGCGAAGAAAAGGCACCAATACGCTTAAACCGATAAAGCCGTAAACAACGGACGGGATACCGGCCAAAAGTTCAACTACGGGCTGAAGGATCTTTTTCCCCCAGTTGGGTGTTATTTCAGTCATGAACAGCGCCGCACATACGCTCAAAGGACTGGCAATGACAGCGGCCAGCAGCGAGGTCACAAAAGAGCCGAAAATAAAAGGCAGCGCGCCGAATTTATTAGAATCAGGCTGCCAGGTTTGTCCAAACAGGAACTCGGACAAACTTACGCCGTTGATTGCGAAGGTTGCAATGCCTTTGCTGGCTACAAAATAAACAATCGAAACGATGATTACAATAAGAAGTGCAACACAGAAGGTCGTGTAAATTCGCCCGATCCATTCTTCGGCCCGGTGCTTTCGGAACAGAAGCGGGGTTTCTTGTTTTGCTTTCATGGATGGCCTTCTTTCCTGGATTTTTTATAAAGGGTGTTCACCAAGGATAAACGTGAAAATAGAGGTCGAAGGCAAATGCCTTCGGCCTCCTGTCAAAACAAGTGCCTTGCTTCTTATTTGTTGGAAATGTTGCCGTCTTTGTCGCGAACAACGGTCATTTGGGATACTGGAATGTAACCCAGTTCTACAACATCGCCGTTTTGAACTTCATCGGAAACCATGTAATCCAGGAAAGCTTTAGTGACTGCATCAGGATCGCCTTTGGTATACATGTGCTCGTAAGCCCAAACCGGATATTTGCCGGCAGCTACGTTTTCAGTTGTAGGGTCAACGCCGTCATATTGTACGGATTGAACAGTGTCGTCGATGTAAGAGAAAGCAAGGTAGCCGATAGCGCCCGGTGTTTCAGTAACCAGCTTCTTAACTGTCCCTGAGGAGTCTTCCTGGATGGAGCCTTTCAGGTCTTCCGTTTTTTGCCCCAAAGCGTATTTCTCGAAAGTTGCACGAGTACCGGAGCTGCTTGGACGGTTGATGATTACGATGCCTTGATCTTTACCGCCAAGGTCTTTCCAGTTGGTGATTTTGCCAGTGAAGATGTCAACCAGCTGTTGTTTAGTCAGGTTTGTTACGCCAACTTCTTTATTTACTACTGCTGCCATAGCGACTACAGCAACTTGATGATCTTTCAGTTCTGCGGCTTTAGCAGCATCGTCGATTTTTTCTTCAGCGAATACGTCAGAGTTACCGATTTGAACTTGACCTTCAGAAACCTGAGTCAGACCGGTACCACTACCGCCGCCTTGCACCTGGATGGAAACACCGCTGTTGGTTTCGGAGAACTTCTTAGCAACTTGGTCAACCAATGGCTGCAGCGCTGTAGAACCGGAAGCAATAATGGAACCGCTAAGCGAAGAATCAGCAGGAGCCGTGGAAGCCGTGTTCGCCGAACCGGAAGCGTTATTCGAAGCATTGCTGCCGGAAGAGCTGTTATTGTTGTTGCCGCAAGCCGCCAAAGAGACGCTGAACGCAAGCGTAAGTGCAAGTACTGCGGATTTACCAAATTTCATGACGTAGTATTCCCCCATACTGTATATTTGTTTTCTCGATAAGTGTTCTTGTCCTTATCGACATTATTAATTATAGAAATCGTTCATTTGATAGAAGTCAGCTTAATGTAAATTTAACAATAAAATTCTATATAGAATCTCTATAATATTTATAGATAAAATGTATAATTGTATTAGAAGCAATAGAAAGGAAGAGAGCTTGCATTGAATTTATTAAAATTACAAATTTTGGTGCTTATAGAGAAATACAAAAAGGTCACCGACGTTGCCAACGAACTTCAGCTCAAGCAGCCGACCGTAACCTTTCATATGAAAAGTCTCGAGGAAGAGCTTGGGATCCCTTTATATCAAAACAGAAGCGGCCGGGTGTGGCTGAGCGAAGCAGGAAAAGCACTGTATCCGTATGCACAGAAAATGACGGCTTTGTACAGCGAGGCGGAAAAAACGCTTGAGCGGTTCAAAAGGACAGGCGCAACCGTTCTCCGGATCGGTGCCGAAGATATCTATTCGGCGGCCCTGATGAGAGGGCTCAGGGATCTGGGAGAGAAGAGCCCCGAGCTGCAAGTGGAGGTTCGTTTTGCCCCTGAGAAGGAGCTGGCTTCGTTGTTTGCGGAGGGAGCGCTTGATGGGATGATCAGCGAGCAAAATTTGGCGGAAAAAACAGGGGGAAGCTTTGACGCGCTGTTTAAGGACGAGCTGGTCATCATCTGCAGCCGACGGCATAAATGGGCGGAACTGGAGGTTTTGCCCGATCAGGAAATCCAGCAGGAGAAGCTGGTGGGTTATGATGTTTCTTCTTATTTAAGCAGCGCCGCTTTGAGCTGGGCAGGAAAACGCAGGCTGAGCCTGCAATACGGAACGACCGTTTCATCGTTTGCGGCGGCGGTCCAGGCGGTCAGACTGGGCATAGGTGCTGCTTTTGCGACCCGAATAGCCGCAGACGGGCTCGAAGAACAGGGCAAAGAAATAGCAGTGCTCCCGCTGCCGGGAACACTGCCAGAGAAATTGGGTACTATGGGACTACTGCATCATGGCGCTGAGCCGCCGGGACTATATCTGCGGGAACTGGCCGCCGCCTTGAAGAAGAAATGAAAGGCGAATGAAAGGGGAGGACGCCGAAAGCGGGCCAAATCTCGTCTAGTCCAGATACAAGCCAATTGTGCTCAGCATCACTTTGCCCGGTTCCTCTCCGAAAATAAAGGCGATGGAGACAAGCTGTCCCGGAACAAAAGCCGGATTTTGCGCTGCAAAAGGAGTGAAATCCACTCGGTAGGTTTGAAAAACCGGCTCGGTAGCTTCTTTGTATTTGCCGCCTTCGATTTTGTCGTTCAGCCACGGATTAATCGTAAATTTGCTCACCGGCAAAGGGATCACGGGCATAAAATCCGCTAACGGCAGGCGGGCTTTCTCCCCGTTAGCATCCACTAGCTCAAGCGAAATGTCGGGGGTGTCTGTTTGTGTATCCTGGAGCTGATAATTCAAATTTGCCATAGAGAAGGACAAACCGGAAGAATGGGACAAAGCGTAAATAAACTGGCTGCTGTTGCCGGCCGACCGCAAATGAAGCGTGTAGGAAGGTTCCCCGGAGACGGGGCCGGAGGAATCCGGCGAGTCCGCCTGCTCAGGCGCCTTCGCCTGTCCTGTTGCCTGTCTTGGTGTCTGCTCTGTTGCCTGCGTCTGCGCCGCCTTCGGCCACTCCAGCACGGCCCCGCGTTCATTTTTGGTGGAATTGTCGCGATCCTTCGCTTGTTCCTCGTCCAACTGAACCTGATAAGCTTCGGCCGTACCGCCTCCACGAATCGTATTCTTGTCTCGGTCTTCCTGATAATCGGCCAACACGGTAAAGCGGCCATCCTGATACCGGTTGAAATAAGCCGTATCCGGCAGCCAGCTCAGCCCGTTCCGATAATCCTGGAACAGCTTGGTATATTCGGATTGTCCGTGCAGCGTAGCTTCCATAAAGGCGGATACATATACCTTGGCGATCTGGCGCTGGCTGTCTTCATCCATAATCCGGCTGCGGCTCAGCAGAATCCCGTTTGGAAAGCTGGCGTCATAATGCCCCCAGCTGGTGTTGAACTGGCTGTGATTCGCGCCGTCGACGTACAAAGTTGCTTTGAATTTCGAGCTACCCTTGTCAAAGGTGGCCCGGCTGTATTGCCGATCCCCATAGAAGTCGCTGACATCGCCGTCCTGGGCCCCCTGCAGGGAGAAATAATTGACGTTGCTGAGACGGGCCTGATTATTGTCCACAAGTTTGTCGGTTGGAGCAAGTGCGGCCACGCTGACAATATGAAATTTGTCGATATTCCCCAGTGAATCCCCGCGCTGGAACCAGCGCAGCGGGTCCGCAGCCATGGCTACAGCCTGGCCTCCACGCGAGTGGCCCACCAGACCAATCCGGTCGAAATCAACTTTATTGTAAAAAGGAGTGCTGCTGTCAGCCGCAAATTGGTCGATCTGCTGGAGATGCTTGAGCAGCAGCCAGGCTCTGACCTTCATGTCATTATCGGGAATTCCGGTCCAGGCTGAGTAATTCAGAAAATTCTCGTCGACCGAAACAGCGATGAATCCGCGGCTGGCCAGCAGCTCGCCCAGATAAGCGTAGCCTTCATCCGAGAAATCCTCCATCAAATGATTCCCGTGAACCAGCAGCACAAGCGGAAAAGGACCGCTGCCCTCCGGCATCCAGACCCTGCCGTTAACCGGCAGGGCTTGTGGATCAAATCCCCAGAACGAAGTCCGGGCTTTGGACCACTTCGAGATGAACGCAGAGGCGTCCACGGAGCCCGAGAGCAGCCCGGCGTCTTGGCCATATTCATCCCGGTGGCGGTCATTTCCGCTGCCATAGGTGAAATACCGGTAAGCAGCCGGCCCGGGGAGCCCCGGATTGGCGGCTTGGATCACGGCCGAGCCGTCCGCCGCCGTCTCCACGGCGTCCGGCTCGGCCGGCTTGCTGCCGCTGGTATGCAGCAGCGGCAGATAAAGCAGCACGGCGCACGCAGCCGCCGGCAGCAGGGACATGGCCAGCCTGCGGCGCGTCCGCAGCCGCGGCTTGGCCAGGAAGCCGGCCGTGAAGCCGGCAAGCGTGCCGGCGCACGCGGCGAACAAGGCCACCGCCGTCGACACGTCCCATCTGGCTCCCGCGTAGCGGAAGATGGTCAGCACGGCTCCGGCGGTGAACAGCCATGCCCCGAGGTATAACCGGGGCAAGGGCAGGCCGGCGATCGCCAGCAGCAGGGCGATCGCATTGGCGCAGAGGGCCATGGCGATCGTGCCGCCGGCCGTAAACATCAGCACATCGGCTGCGGTGCCGAAGCCGGTGGGCAGCCCCAGAGCGGTTAAAGTGAAGGCCGCGAGCACCACGGCCCAAAGGCCGAACAGCGAAACCTGCCAAAATAAAGTATCGTAACGGTAAGTAGCCGCCATCCGAGCTTTCATCCGCTGCCTGAGCGGCGGTTTAACCTGGAGGCGTTCGGGGGATAAGGCTTCAATTTGAATGTTCATAAGCTTGATAAGTTCTCCTAGATGAGTTTGGGATGATCATCAAATCATGATGCTGCAGGAACCTGATTGGCTAACATCTATTGTAACATGAAAAAAAGCCTGCACCCGATTAGAAAATCAAGTGAAGGCTCTTTATCATAAAGAAGCTATCGGGGCACCAAATTAAAAATTTCCCCGCTTTCCATCGTCTCGATCAGGCGGTCCAGCCAGTGGTAATACGCTTTGGCCTCCAGCAGCTTTTCCTTATCCCGCTCCAGCACCGTCTTAAAGGTTTTGTTGTCCGTCTCCTGAATGCACTTGTCCGCTTCCTTGATCCCTTTCTGGATCGCAAGCAGATTGCTTTCTACAGCTTTTTTCCAGCGGATTGCAAAATAGTCGAGAAAGGTTTGGTGCCAGTCATATTCGACCTCGTACAAATCCTTCCGGGAGCCTTTCTCCCAGATTTTATTCACCATTCTCAAATCCAGCATGCTGCGGACAGCGGTGCTCATGCTCGTTTTGCTCATTTTCATTTCACTGCCCATTTCGTCAAGGGTCATAGGCTTGCCCGTGAAAAATAACAGCCCATACAAATGGCCTGCCGATTGCGTAAGTCCGTACAAATCCATATTAATACCTATATGTTCAATGACACGTTTCCGTATCTTCAGAATAATAGCTTGTTGTTCTTCGGTTAATGGGTCCTGAACCATGGTTTTTCCTCCTATTCGTGTGCAGGAAACCTCAATGCCGTGGAGGTTCAAATTGAATATGACTCATTGTAAATAAGCATCCTGAGGAAGTAAAGGAGCAATCAAGGGAGCATTAGGCAGCATATGGGAGGATATTGTAGATTTACTTTGTACAGTTTTTTCTGTACGTACTATACGTACGGATTTTTAGGTTGATATGTAAAAGAACTTATTGTTACAATGGGTACATTCCATTGGACCGACAGGCGTATTTCGGCTGCAGAAGGCGGACAGGAGCAGATGCTTCAGACCGGATGCTGCAGGCAGCCGAAGCCAAAGATCCATAAACACAGAGATCTTATCAAGGAAGTTTGACCACAAAAGGGGTGTTTTACATGGCTATATTGGAATTGAAACAGGTCAGCAAGCTGTTTGGCCCCCATACTGAACAGGGGATGAAGCTGCTTGCGGAAGGCTGGAGCAAGGAGAAGCTGGCCAAAGAGAAACACATCACGGTTGGCGTCAACCAAGTCAGCTTTGATATTAAGGAAGGCGAAATCTTTGTCATTATGGGATTGTCCGGCAGCGGCAAATCTACGCTGGTCCGGATGCTGAACCGGCTGATTGAACCGACCGGCGGGCAGATTCTGGTTCACGGCAAAGATCTGATGAAGATGAACCGGGAACAGCTGAGGGAGGTTCGCCGCAAGACAATCAGTATGGTTTTCCAGAAATTCGCTTTGTTCCCGCATCGTACGGTGCTTGAGAATGTTGAATATGGACTTGAGGTCCAGAAAGTAAATAAGCAGGAACGCGCAGAGAAAGCGGCGCAGTCGCTTGAGCTTGTCGGTCTTAAAGGCTGGGAAGACAAGATGCCGGATGAACTGAGCGGAGGTATGCAGCAGCGTGTGGGCCTGGCCCGCGCCCTGGCGAACGATCCCGAAGTGCTGCTGATGGACGAAGCGTTCAGTGCGCTTGATCCGCTGATTCGCCGCGATATGCAGGATGAACTGCTGGATCTGCAGGATAAAATGAAGAAGACGATCGTCTTTATTACCCATGATTTGGATGAGGCGCTGCGCATCGGCGACCGGATCGCCTTGATGAGAGACGGTGCTGTCGTACAGATTGGCACGCCTGAAGAAATCATGATCCATCCGGCCAATCGTTATGTGGAACGATTTGTGGAGGATGTCGATTTGTCGAAGGTGCTGACGGCTTCCCATGTGATGCGGCGTCCGGAGACTATAACTTTGGACCGTGGGCCGCGGGTAGCCTTGGAGCTCATGCGGGAGAGAGGGATCTCGAACCTCTTTATCATCGACCGCTCCAAAAAGCTTCTTGGCGTCATTACCGCGGAGGATGCTTCCGAGGCGATTCGCAGCAAGCAATCGCTGGAAGATATTATGATCCGGGAGACGCCGACCGTGTCTCCTGACCGTGTCCTGAACGAGCTGTTTGAACTGACAAGCACGTCCAAGCTGCCGCTTGCCGTCGTAGACGAACAGAACCGTCTGCTTGGGGTGATCATCCGCGGAGCATTGCTGGGCGCGCTTGCCGGAGGACTGGAACTGGAAAGGAGGGATGATCATGCTTCCGAAACTACCGCTATCTGATTGGATTCAAAGTCTGGTGGACTGGATGTCGGCTCATCTCGGTCCGCTGTTTGATGGGATTTCTACAGTTATTGAAGGTATAGTAGATTTCTTTGCCGATATCTTTTTACTGCCGCATCCGTTTTTATTTATCGTTATTTTGGGGGTCATTGCTTATTATGCGGGCAAACTGCCGCTGGCGCTGTTCTCCATGATCGGATTTCTGCTGGTTTATGACCTTGGCTATTGGACGCAAACGATGAATTCGCTGGCCCTGGTCATTACTTCCGGATTGATATCCATTTTGTTTGGGATTCCGATCGGCATCTGGTGTGCTTATAAGAAGTCTGTCTCCAGCGTGATTATTCCGCTGCTGGATTTCATGCAGACCATGCCGGCTTTTGTATATTTGCTTCCCGCGGTGACTTTCTTCAGCCTTGGCGTTGTGCCGGGCGTCATCGCATCCGTTATTTTCGCTATTCCGCCTACGATCCGTTTGACCCGGCTCGGGATCATGCAGGTTTCGGGCGAGCTGGTGGAAGCCGCCGACGCTTTCGGCTCTACGCCGATGCAGAAGCTGTTCAAGGTTCAGCTGCCTTTGTCGCTGCCAACCTTGATGGCCGGCGTCAACCAGACCATTATGTTGTCCTTATCCATGGTCGTTATCGCTTCGATGATCGGAGCGCAGGGCATCGGCGCCGAGGTGTACCGCGCGGTGACCCAATTGCAGATCGGTAAAGGTTTTGAGGCGGGGATCGTTGTTGTAGTGCTTGCTATCGTGCTTGACCGTTTGAGTCAAAATCTGATCAAGCCGCGGACCAAACGCAAGAAGCAGGCCGCCTAAAGCGGCCATTAGAAGCTGTTCACGGGGGAAATTGGAATCAACAAATTTACGGAAAGAGAGTGATAAGAAAGATGAAATTCAAGAAGCTGAAGTTCAGAAGTGTAGGTTTGCTGGCTGTTTCGGTTGTGCTTGTAGCGGGACTTGCCGCCTGTAATCCGGATCGCAACGGCGCCTCGGGAACGAACAATAACGCTGCCGAAGGAGGAAATGCCGGCACTACAGCTAACATTGGCGATCAGGTGAAGCATCAGATTATCGGGATCGATCCGGGCGCAGGCATCATGAAAGCAACGGCCCAGGCCATTCAAGATTACGGACTGGATAACTGGCAGCTGGTTGAAGGCTCCGGTGCCGCTATGACGGCTGCGTTAGACAAAGCGATTAAGAATCAGGACCCTATTATTATCACCGGCTGGACACCACACTGGATGTTCTCCAAATATGATTTGAAATATCTTGATGATCCAAAGAAAGTTTACGGTGAAGCTGAAGAAATTCATACGATCGCCCGCAAAGGCCTCAAAGAAGACGAGCCGACGGCTTACGAATTCCTGGACCGCTTCCAGTGGACCGACAAACAAATGGGTGAAATTATGACCGCCATCCAGGAAGGACAAGAGCCGGAAGCTGCTGCCAAAGCTTGGGCGGACGCCAATGAAGATGTCATCGCTCCTTGGATCGAAGGGCTTAAGCCTGTAGACGGCAAACCGCTGAAGCTGGCTTATGTCGCTTGGGATTCCGAGATTGCCAGCACAAACCTGCTGAAATATGTGCTGGAAAGCAAACTGGGCTACAAAGTAACCGCGCTGCAGGTTGAAGCTGGCCCAATGTGGACCGGTGTAGCAAATGGTGATGCTGATGCTTCGGTTGCCGCATGGCTGCCTTTGACGCATGCCGACTACTGGAACCAGTTCAAGGATAAGCTTGAAGACCTGGGCGCCAACATGACCGGCGTGAAGACAGGTCTGGTTGTACCGTCTTACATGGATATCAACTCTATCGAGGATTTGAAGGATAAATAATAAATCTGGCTGGCGGCTTTTGGATAACGTCAGTTGGAAAATAGCCGTGCAGGATCGCCGAAATTCCGGTTTAGACCGGGACGGCGGTCCTGTTTTTTTTCATTTTCTTCCTATATAATAGAAGGGCCAATGAATGCGCAGAATAACAAAACCAAACGTAACCCGTCTGGCGGACGAGTTTGGGCGGTTATTTATGCTGTCATAGGCTGCAGCCGGGTATCCGAAGTCGCGATTCCGGCCATTCTTATTTTACAAGCCAAAGGAGATTTTAATCATGAGTGTACATATTGCAGCCAAAGCGGGAGATGTTGCCGAGACGATTCTGCTGCCGGGAGATCCGCTTCGCGCCAAATTTATCGCCGAAACTTATCTGAGCGACGTGACCTGCTACAATGAAGTCCGCGGCATGCTTGGGTTTACGGGGACTTACCAAGGGAAAAGAGTGTCCGTTCAGGGAACGGGGATGGGGACTCCGTCCATTGCTATTTACGTTAACGAGCTGATCCGCGAATACGGTGTAAAAAATCTGATCCGCGTCGGCACATGCGGCGGGATGCAGGAGCATGTTCATGTCCGCGACGTTATTTTGGCCCAGGCGGCCTGTACGGATTCCAGCATGAACCGCCATGTGTTCGGCGGGTATGATTTTGCGCCGATTGCAAGCTTTGAGCTGCTCAAATCCGCATATGAACGCGGCGTGGAGAAAGGGCTCAACATGCATGTCGGCAACATTTTCAGCTCGGACATGTTTTACCGCGATGACACCTCTGTCACCCAGCTGCTGATGAAATACGGCGTGCTTGGCGTGGAAATGGAAACAACAGCGCTGTATACGCTGGCAGCGAAATACGGCGTAAACGCCTTGACCATTTTGACGGTCAGCGACCACCTGCTTACCGGGGAAGAAACGACCTCCGAAGAACGCCAGACCACCTTTAAAGAAATGATGGAAGTGGCGCTGGATACGGCTGTTCATTTGTAGGATTTAAAGAAAGCGGGGACTAAAGCCATGAGAATGGTAGATTTGATCGAAAAGAAACGCGACGGCGGCGAGCTGCTGACCGAAGAAATTAATTATATTATTCAAGGTTATACCCGCGGGGAGATTCCGGATTATCAGGTCAGCGCTTTGGCGATGGCGATCTTTTTCCAGGATATGAACGAACGCGAACGCGCCGATTTGACGATGGCCATGGTGCATTCCGGCGATGTGATCGACCTGTCCGCCATCGAAGGCGTGAAGGTGGACAAACATTCCACGGGCGGTGTAGGCGATACGACAACTTTGGTGTTGGCTCCGCTTGTGGCAGCTCTGGATATCCCGGTGGCGAAAATGTCCGGCCGGGGTCTGGGCCATACCGGAGGAACGATCGACAAGTTGGAATCCATTCCGGGTTTCCATACAGAGATTACGACGGATGAATTCGCCGATCTTGTCAACCGGTTCAAAATTGCCGTCGTCGGCCAAACCGGCAACTTGACCCCGGCAGACAAGAAGCTGTACGCGCTGCGGGACGTCACTGCAACCGTTAACTCCATTCCGCTGATCGCAAGTTCTATTATGAGCAAAAAGATTGCCGCAGGCTCCGATGCCATCGTGCTGGACGTCAAAACCGGCTCCGGCGCTTTCATGAAAACGGCGGAGGATGCCGCTGAGCTGGCGCAGGCCATGGTGCGGATCGGCAACAATGTCGGCCGCAAGACGATGGCGGTGATCTCCGACATGAGCCAGCCGCTTGGCCGGGCAATCGGCAATGCGCTTGAAGTGCAGGAGGCGATCGACGCCTTGAAAGGGCAAGGTCCCGAGGATCTCGAGGAGCTGTGCCTGGCTTTGGGGCGCCAAATGGTTTATTTGGCGGGCAAAGCCGCTTCGCTGGAGGAAGCGGAGGAGAAGCTGCGCGAAGCTATCCGCAGCGGTGCCGCGCTGGAGAAGTTCAAGCAGTTTATCGCCAACCAGGGCGGAGATCCTTCCGTTGTCGACGATCCGGAGAAGCTGCCGAAGGCCGCTTACAAAATCGAAGTGCCGGCCCAGGAAGACGGCGTTGTAGCTGAGATTATCGCCGACGGGATAGGCACAGCCGCCATGTGGCTGGGCGCGGGCCGCGCGACGAAGGAATCGGAAATCGACCTGGCTGTAGGCCTCATGCTGAACAAGAAGATCGGGGATGCGGTTAAAGCCGGCGAATCGCTGGTTACGATCCACGCGAACACGGAAGATGTAGAGGCGGTTAAAGCCAAAATTTACGAATGCATCCGCGTGGCAGATCATGCCGAAGCGCCGGTGCTGGTGCATGGCATCGTAACGGAGTAAGGGAAGCAAATACGAGCAGCAGATGATTAAACCCCGCCGGGAATCCCGGCGGGGTTTGCTTCTGTGATTAGAATATAACAATCCCGGCACAGGCCGAAAGCAAAATGATTGCTAACGGATGCACCTTATATTTGACCACAGCAATAAAAGTCGCCGCCCCGATCAGCAAGGTGCCGAGTGTCGTCCAGTCCAAAATGGAACCGTTTCGGCTGGGGAAAGCGAAGTGGATGGCTGCATAAAGAATAAGTCCCGTTATAATCGGGCGTAGGCCGTAGAAGGAAGATTTTACCCAAAAGTTTGTATGGATTTTGAAAAAAAAGGCGGCAATCAGGATTACGACGATCAAGGATGGCAGGATGATGCCGGAAGTGGCTGCAATGGCTCCGGGCAGGCCCGCAGCATGATAACCGATTAAAGTGGCGCTGTTGGTGGCAATCGAACCGGGCGACATGCCAGACAAGGAGACCGTCTCGCGGAACTCTGCATCCGACATCCATCCATTGCTATGGGTTTCATATTGAATCATGGACAGGACCGCGTAGCCGCCGCCGAAGGACAAAAAACCGATTTTGAGGAATGCCCAGAAAAGCTGCCAAATGAACAAAAGTTCCACCTTCTAAATGTAAATATTCGATCTAAATATAGTACTCGATGACGCCGGTGTTGCCGGTGCTGTTCTGTCCTTCCTGATGTTCTTTCTCTGTAACGACTTGCAGGCCAAACCATTTCTTCACCCTCACAACGGCAATCCCCAGTACAAGGCCGGCCATAATCAGGAAGATCGGGTTCCAGCCCGTTAGCAGCAGCAGGCCCAGCGAGGCGGCACCTATAACAAGGGTAGTTCGGTCGAATAACGCATTTTTGCCCATTTTATAAGCGGCTACGGCAATTAGTCCGATCACGGCGCCGTTGATGCCTTTAAAGGCGGCCTGGACCTTCGGCACGTGCTGCAGCTGGGTATAGAAGAAACTGAGCGCATACAGGATGAGGAAGGTGGGGAGGGTGATGCCGAGCACCGCTGCAACCGCACCTGGAATTTTGGCCAGCCGGTAACCGATGAAAGCCGATGCATTAACGCCGACGCCTCCCGGAGCAGACCCGGCAATAGACATCATATCGTGCACTTCATGTTCTTCCATCCATTTGCGTTTGCCGGCAATTTCGTGTTCAATCACAGTCATCATGGCATATCCGCCACCAAAGGTGGAGGGGCCGATTTTAAAGAAAACCCAGAATAATCCCCATAGAAGGGAAAGCCGGGCAAGACCTTGTTGAATCATTTTGGAATGACGGATTCTTAATTTCATCGAAGTCCTCTCCAAGCTGTTTGATTTGCTCCTTATTATAGCATCTTTTTGTCAACTTGAAATTAACTATCGACCAAAAAGATAAAAATGGGTGGAAACGGCGCAATTTAACCTAAAAAGAGGGAATAAAAATAGAAAAAACATCGGATTTATGGTGATTGAAATTTAGAATTGAAGTAGTTTCTATTAAAATGAAATTAAGTGGGCGTGAATAAAAAATTGCTATCCCGTTTGGCGCTCCATCAAGCTTCAGCTTCCACTCCCACCCACACCCAATAAATATGGGTTTGGTTCTCATAAACTTCAGCTGCGCAAACCTTGCGGCGTGGTATTTTTGATGCCGGACCAGCTCATACACAAGCGTGAGAGCCTCTTCTTTTTATTGCCTACCCACTCCAAGCCGCTCATACAATTGATTGCGCTGCTGAACCGCCCAAGGCTGTCCGGGCTGGGCTTCCAGCATGCCAAGCAGCAGATCGTGAAAGTCCTGAATCATAAATCCGTCCGGCAGATGCGGCTGCTGCAGCAGCGCCGGGAAATCATAGTCAGGCAAAGCCATTTGGCCGTCTACAGCTTGCTCCAGCCAAGCGAGCCAATCCTTCAGATCCAGTAGGTCGGCCCTCCACAAATCCAATTGCAGACTGAGGCAGTCCTGCAGGGTTTCATAACTTTGTTCGTCCCGGAATCTCCGGCACAGCTGCACGGCAAGTGCAAAAAACTCTTTGGCCGCAGCAAGCTGGGCGCCTGCAGGCCTAAATTCAAGCCGGGACAAGAAATCATCGGCCGTAATGGACGAGCCCTCGTCATACAGCAGAAGGCCGTTCGCCAAGGTTTCCATAACATTGTCCATCTGCTGATCGGTTATTTGCCCCGAGCCAAAGGCCTCAAGCAATAGTTTGTTCTCCATAGGTGTATCCTCCGTTTAAGAAATCCGGTTGCTGACTCCAAGTGTACCAGAATTCAGGACATAGGTCTTGGCTTGTGCGGGAAGATAGGGCCAGCTTCAGCGTATTTTAGCCCTTATTTCCTGTTTTTTGGCAAAAGAGTTTGGTCTGTGATGAGGCGGGGTAATGACTGACAAATTATTTTTTATAAAACTACAAAGGGAGGAAAAAGCAAAGTGAATCTAAGTGTGCATGCCTCAATGCCCTACAATCACCAATTCTTTAAGTCCCCGAGTACCACACCTTTCAAAAAAGAGGAACCGCGTGAGAAAAATGTAAATTTCGCGGATATCTTAAATGAAAAGCTGAAGCAGGCGGAACGCCGTTAAAGCTGTCAGCCCTGCAAGGTTAATAGGCAATGTTAACTTTATTATGTTCTGAGAAAGCCGTCTCCGGTTACAATGAAACCGCTGGGCGGCTTTTTGCGTGGTTTGAACACAGGCGGGCCGCAAGGAAATCGAAGCAGAACAAACTGATAAAAGAACAAGGATGGAGAAAGAGGAGATCGACATGCGGCCGTTTAGACCCACCGAACATGGAAACACGATTGAAACAACTTTAAGAGGCAAAGACCTGCTCGCCTGCCCTATGCTGAACAAAGGGGTTGCCTTCACGCTGGAAGAGCGCAGGGAGCTGGGGCTTACCGGCCTGCTGCCGCCTGTGGTGATGACGATTGAGGAGCAGGTCAAGCGAGTGTACGAACAGCTTCAAAACCAGCCGGATTTTTTACATAAAAATATTGCCTTAAACGATTTATTTCACCGGAATGTCGTTTTGTTTTACCGCCTGCTGAGCGAGCATCTAAGCGAGATGCTGCCGATTGTGTATACGCCAACCGTAGGGCAGGCGATCCAGGTCTACAGTCATGAATACCACCGGCCGGACGGCGTCTATTTGTCCATAAATGAACCGGAAGGGATCGAAAGGGCTTTTCAGAACGTGTGCGATTCCGCAGGAGAAATAGATTTGATCGTCGCAACGGATTCGGAAAGCATCTTGGGCATAGGAGACTGGGGCATCGGGGGAATCAACATTTCCATAGGCAAACTGGCCGTATACACAGCGGCTGCAGGCATAGATCCAAGCCGGGTGCTTGCCGTTGTGCTTGACGTCGGCACAGATAATGCCAAGCTGCTCGAAGATCCTTTATACATGGGCAGCCGCCACACCCGCGTGCGCGGGGACAGGTACGAACAGTTTATCGACCGGTTTATCCAGGCAGCTGTGCAGACCTTCCCGGATGTGCTGCTGCACTGGGAGGACCTGGGCAGCGTAAATGCCCGGCAGATTTTGAACAAATATGCCGGCAGCCTGCTCACCTTCAACGACGACATCCAGGGGACAGGCGCCGTTGCCCTGGCCGCCGTCCAGTCGGCCTGCCGGCTGACGAATACGCCGCTGACCGGGCAGCGTGTGCTGATCTTTGGACCCGGCTCGGCAGGCATCGGCATTGCCGATCAGCTTTGCGCCGCCATGCAGCAGCAGGGCTTAACCCGAGCGGAGGCGCTGAGACGCTTCTGGGCTTACGATCAGCGGGGGCTGCTGACGGAGGGCACCGAGAAGGTGCTGGATTATCAGCTGCCTTACGTGCGTCCGGATGCGGAATGCCGGGAATGGAACCGGAATGAAGCCGGGGTCATTCCGCTGCTTGAGGTTGTCCGGCAGGTAAAGCCGACGATTCTGATCGGCACTTCGGGCGTGGCCGGGGCTTTCTCGGAATTCATCGTGCGGGAAATGGCCCGGTATGTGGAGCGGCCGGTGATCCTGCCGATGTCCAATCCGACGGCTCTGGCCGAAGCGGTGCCGGCAGATCTTCTCGCCTGGACCGAAGGGCGGGCCTTAATCGCTACGGGCAGCCCGTTCGAGTCAGCTGAGCTGAACGGCGTCCATTACGAAATCGCCCAATCCAATAATGCTTTAGTTTTCCCGGGTCTTGGACTCGGGGCAATTGTGGTGAAGGCCAAACGTCTGACGCCGGGCATGTTCAGTGCAGCGGCTGACGCTATAGCAGCGTTTGTGGCGCAGCAAGCGGAGCGCGTGCTGCTTCCGCGTGTGGGCGACCTTCGGGCCGTCTCCCTGGCGGTAGCGGCAGCCGTGGCCAATCAGGCCATCGCGGAAGGGGTGGCCGGGGATGTCCCGCTGGATGTGGAAGCAGCTATACACAGCGCTGTATGGCCGTGCGAATACAAGCCGATCAAGGCAATGCCGGAGCCTGCAACGGTAACGGTATAAAAGATTCCTATAAACAATAAACAGCCATTGCCGCGGACGCGGCAATGGCTGTTCGTTTTTTCTCCAAAGAGGGAAGATTTGTGCTGGGCAGGCCTGCAGCCTCCGAGGTTATTCCTCGTCTTCCAGAATCGAGACCGGGGCAATTTCGGCCAGACGCCCCTCATGGGCGTCCTGATACAGCCGCTTCAGCCATTTCAGCTCGGTTTTGGCATGCTCATAATTGCCGGCCATAAGATGCAGTACACTGCGGGGAGCTACGCCGATATGCTCCTGGTAAACCTCATACAGGTAATTGACCTGATGCTCCGCTTCAACAACCCTTTTCTTCAGCACGTCCGCCATTTTAGCCTGATCGCCTTTCCAGGCGAAAGCAAGCGCCATCTTGATCGGCGTATGAACCGGCTCGATTTCCTCCAGCATGCTGAGCAGCAGCTTTTCAAAATAAGCTTTGCCTTTATCCGTAATCTGATAGACGGTTTTGTCCGGGCGGTTATCGCTTTTAATGACTTCTACCGCTTCGATATACGCCTGTTTGGCTAACTGCTCTACAGCGTAATAGAGGGAGCCGATCTGAATTTTGGTGTTCTGATCCAGCGCCCGGTCTTTCATGATCGTGCGGATTTCGTAGGGATGCATGTTTTTCTCCATCAGCAGTCCTAGAATAGCCAGTTTGATCGGCATAGTCTATTCTCCTGAGACGTGGGCTGCCGGCTTGCCAGCCGAGGCTTTTTTATCCACTTGAACCCGGTCTTTCGGCATAAGCATGATAAACAGAGCGGCCAATGCCACTGCAATAAGCGACCATAAAAATGTATGGGCAATGGAGGTAGCCATGGCGTCCGAGATTTTGCTCAGCACAGCTTCAGGAATCAGCTTGCGGTTCTCCGGTGTCAAGGCGTTCTGCGGATTGCCGAAGGAAGCGGCATCCTGTCCGCTGCCGGCAAAAGCTTCTTTCATTTGACCGGTGAGCAGATTGCGCTGGATAATCCCGAAGATCGTAATGCCCACTGTCATGCCCAGAGAACGCATGAACGTAATCGTGGACGTAGCCGAACCGCGCTGGCGCATTTCGAAATGATGAATGCTGGCAAGGTTCAGGGTGGAGAAGGAGAAACCAACTCCGATACCGGTGATAATGCTATAAACGGTCAATAAAGCCCGCGAGGAATCCGAATTCAGGGTGCCAAGCAGAATCATGCCGGCAATAAAAAAGACGATCGAAATCAGCATGATATTCCGGAACGAAAGGCGGGTGGACAACAGGCCGCCGGATTGCGCACCGATGACCGAGCCGATC
Source organism: Paenibacillus yonginensis (assembly GCF_001685395.1). NCBI lineage: Bacteria > Bacillati > Bacillota > Bacilli > Caryophanales > Paenibacillaceae > Paenibacillus > Paenibacillus yonginensis. The sequence goes on from NZ_CP014167.1 coordinate 390,351, forward strand.
ATCATCGGCATCAGGATCAGTCCGGAGTTGGTGGCCGAACCGCCGTAAACTCCCTGCACGAAGATTGGAATATAAACCGTTGCGACAATAAACACGGCTCCATAAAAAAGAGCAACGGCGTTGCTGGCCGCAAACAGCCGGACCTTGAACATTTCGAAAGAAATAATCGGCTCGGAAGCCTTCCGTTCGATCAGCAGGAACGCGATCAGCAAGGCGGCAAATCCGGCGAACAAACCGATAATTTGCGCCGAATTCCAGGCATAAGTGTCGCCGCCCAGCTCAAGCCCGAACATCAGGCAGACGATGGCTCCCACCAGCGTAATCGCGCCGAACCAATCAATCTTCTGCTTCATATGGGATGGAGACTCTTTGTAGAAGCCCATAATCAGGATAAAGGATACGATTCCGACGGGAACGTTGATGTAAAACACCCAGTTCCAGCCCAGGTGATCTGTAATAAATGCCCCCAGAAGCGGGCCTACAATGCTGGACAATCCGAATACCGCGCCGAACAGGCCTGTAGCTTTACCACGGGATTTAGGCGGGAAGATGTCAAAAATAATCGTGAAGGCGATCGGCATCAAAGCGCCGCCTCCAATACCTTGAATGACCCGGAACAAGCTGAGCTGCGTAATGCTGGTGGCAAGGCCGCACAGAATCGAACCGAGCAGAAAAACGACGATGCCAAAGACGTAGAAACGTTTGCGTCCATACATGTCGGATAATTTACCGAAGATCGGGGTACCGGCCATTACGGCTACCATATAAGCGGAGGTTACCCATACAAATTGTTCCATACCGCCCAGGTCGGATACAATGGTTCCCATTGCGGTAGTTACGATCGTGTTGTCCATTGCCGCCATCAAAATGCCCAGCAGCAAACCGGCCACGATAAACCGGAGACTTCTTGGATTGCTTTGAATCATGATTAAACTCCTTTTTCTTTATTCAAATTTGAATACTTCATCATTATATTCAAATTTGAATAGAAATCAATTAAAAAAATCGCGATCTTCGTAAAAAGAAGACCACGACTTTTTTAAAAAACTTCAAAAGTTCCACTGCAGGACTAAGAACCTGCTTTGACTTAATACATGCCCGTTTGGTCCGCCGGATAGACGAGCCCAAGCTGCCTGCGGGCTTCATCCATAATTTCAGCCGAGATTAAAGTCCGTTCGTGGCTGTTGACGGTGGATTCGATGGAGCCCTGGCGGATCATTTTCATAAACTCAACCGTCTCATAGGTCATCGTAGGCAAAGCGGTAGGGATCGAAATATCCTCCTCATGGCCGTCCCGGTAACGGATCACGACATGGTGAGGTTCGCTCAGTTTGTCGATCACGATTGAGCCAAGCTCACCCTGGATTTCGGAGGGGAGGGCGGAGTCGGTAATTTTGGAATACATGACAACCGCATCCATCTCCGGATAAGAGGCAATCAGGGTGCCTTCGCCGTCTACACCTGATTCCAGCATATATCCGGTCGCTTTGACGGTAGATGGCTTGCCAAACAGCGTCACCATCGGATAGATGCCGTAGATCCCCAGATCCATTAACGCTCCGTTAGAGAATTCCGGTTTAAAGGCATTCAGGATTTCGCCCTCCTTGTAAGCATCGTACCGGGAGGAATATTGACAGAAGTTGGCGATATAACGGCGGATCGGACCGATCTTGTTCAGATTGTCGCGAATGGTCCGGAAGTTCGGCAGCAGAGTTGTTTTCAGGGCTTCCATAAAAACAACGTTGTTCGCTTTAGCCGCTTCAATCACAGCTTTGACCTCGCGTGCATTTGAAGCGGCCGGTTTCTCGCAGAGCACATGTTTGCCGCGATTCATCGCTTCGATGGCCTGGCTCGCATGGAGAGAATTGGGACTGGCAATATATACAGCGTCTATCGTATCGCTTTCCAGCATCGTATTCAGATCCGTGTAAGTATTCGGAATGTTGTGTTTCTCGGCAAAAGCTTGCGCTTTCTCAGAAGTCCGCGAATAGACGGCCGACAGGACAAAACCTTCGGCTTCAGTCGCGGCTTCAATGAACCGGTCGGTAATCCAGTTGGTTCCAATGATGCCGAAACGAATCATGTTATAGCCTCCTTAAGGTTGCTTGCGCCTGTGTACGTATCCGGCAGCAAGTATTCATCACATTGTCAGTTATAATAGAACCGGCAGAGAAATGCAACCCTGCTCAAGAATGGGGCCTGCCGATAACCATTTACATGACCCTTTTTCATAATCATTAAATAGAAAAAAAAGAAGACGGAAGACCGTCCTCTCCATCTCCAATATAGAAGGCAGCGCCATCCCGATCGGCGTTCAGCCCGGCATACCTGCCAGCCGCTGCCGCAGCATCGGCTCATAATAAGCTCTCATCATCTCAAATTCCGGTGTAATCCGGTCTATATGACGTACGGTTCCCATGCCGGAATGACGGCGGTATAGGGTTAACGGCTGATTCAAATACCCCATGTGCACCCCGTTGATCGCAATTCTGGCCCAGAGATCGTAGTCATGCGTATAAGGCAGATCGGGATTAAACCAGCCGACCGCTTCAATCAGGTTGCGCAGCATCATAACCGTGCAGCCGTTGATTGGACAATAGCTCAGCATGGCCGAAACGAGCGCTTTTTCACTCGGGAATGCGAATTGGCTGTTAGGCTGCACAATGCTGCCGTATTCATTAATCGTGTGATAATCGGTGAAGCTGAACTGAAGATGGTGACTTTCCATAAAAGCGACCTGGTTCGCAATTTTATCCGGATAGAAGGCGTCATCCGAGCTGAGCCAGACCACATATTTGCCGCTTGCGCGGGTCATACCGTGGTTAAGGGCGCTGGCCGTACCGCCGTTGGCTTTGCCCAGATAGACAATTCTCGAGCGGTAAGGGTCGATTTTGTATTGGTATTCCGTAGAACCGTCGTCCACGACAATGACTTCAATGGCTTCATAAGTTTGCGCCAGAACGCTGGAGATCGCATGGTCAATATACGGATCATTATAAAAAGGAATGACGACCGTTACAATCGGTGGCATGTGTCCAACACCTTTCTAAAGAGTTTCGGGCTATGTAATCAGTGTATGAAGTTGAAAGGGCGGGGGCTTGGATGGCTGTACCGCTTTCTGGTGAAAAAAAGACCTGAAGAAAGGTCTCCTGATCGGAGCCGTTCTTCAGGTCTTTGCTGGCTGAGCTGGCTGTCTACAAGGCCCAGCGCAGCAGCAGTCCGGCCTGGGACAAGCCGCCGCCAAAGCCGTACAGCATCAGCAATTGACCAGAGCGAATCCGTCCGTCGCGGACAGCCTGATGCAGGGCAATCGGGATAGAAGCGGCGGATGTATTGCCGGTATAAGCAAGTGTACTTAGCGTCTTCTCCAGCGGGATGCCGGTCCGTTCGCTGACCGCTTCCAGAATCCGAATGTTCGGATTGTGTGGCACAAACCAATCCAGATCCTGAGCGGCGATGCCGGTTTGAGCTAAAAACTGTTCGATGCCCTCCGGCACCCGGCTGATCGCCCAGCGATAGACAGCCCGGCCGTTTTGCACGATAAAGCCGTTCTGCTCAACTGCCATCTCGCCGATATTCGGCGCGAGGCTGGAGCGGTACAAATGATGGCCTTCTTCGCCATCTGTCAGAGCAATAGTGCTTAGCCAGGATGCCGGTTCATCCGCCGATCCGGCTTCGACCAGCACGGCGCCAGCCCCGTCCCCGAACAGGATGCAGGTCGTCCGGTCTGTATAGTCGGTGATCTTGGACAAAGCTTCAGCGCCGATGACGAGTATCTTACGGTGCATCCCCGTAGCGATCAGTCCGCCGGCGAGCTGAAGCGCCGCTACGAAACCCGCGCAGGCCGCCTGCACGTCAACGGCTCCGCTGCCGCCAATGCCGAATTCGGCCTGCACACGCGCCGCCATCTGCGGGAAAAAGGTATCCGGCGTTGTGGTTGCTACAATAATATAATCCACGTCTTTAAGCTCTACTCGGTACTCCTCCACCATGCTGCGAACCGCAGCAAAACACATATCGCTTGTAAATTCCCCTTGAGCGGCGATCCGCCGTTCGCGAATCCCTGTACGCTGGACAATCCATTCGTCCGACGTCTCCACCATGTTCTCCAGATCGGCGTTCGTCAGCTTCCTCTCCGGCAAATAGGAGCCGATCGCTGTAATCCTTGCGGTTGTTGTATATGTGAAGTTCCCGTCTTGTCTATTCATTTCCCAAAAACCTCCTTTGGTTAGTACCAGATACTAATACTTAGTGCTAATATAACGTTTTGCAAAGCGGAAGTCAACTTATCATTAGGGAGGGGCCCCTTATTTAGAATGGCTAAAAAAGTGGCACATGTGTGACAAATGTCATAGCAAAATTTCACAGTTGTCTGCATAATCTGTTTTTGTAAATCTTCAAATATTTGAAGATAACAGAACAGAAAGGGTGGGCTTGAATGGATATGCAGATTCCCCGCTTCAAGGCGGAATTTTTTAAAGCTTTGGCTCATCCGCTTCGGATACGGATTCTGGAGGTGTTGTGCGAAGGAGAACGCAACGTCAATGAAATTCAATCGATCGTAGGTCTTGAAGGTTCTGCAGTATCCCAGCAATTAGCGGTACTGCGCGCCAAAAATCTGGTAAACACCGTCAAATCCGGCACCACCGTCACTTATTCGCTCCGCGACCCGCTGATCCGTGATCTGCTGGCCGTGGCGAAGCAAATTTTTAACAACCACCTGGTTGAAACCATTTCGGTATTGGAAGAAATGCAGCAGAACCCATAGAGAAAAGAAGGTAGAAAGATGAAGTGGAGTGGACGTTATCAGCATTACACCGGGGAAGCGTTTAGAAGGGATCTGATCGCAGGGGGCATTGTCGGCATTGTCGCGATTCCGCTGGGCATGGCCTTTGCCATCGCCTCGGGCGTCAAACCGGAATATGGGCTGTATACGACAATTGTAGCGGGTATTCTTATTTCTTTGTTTGGAGGTTCGAAGTTTCAGATCGGCGGTCCTACAGGTGCCTTTATTCCGGTGCTGCTTGGCATCGTGATGCAATACGGGTATCAGGATCTGTTGATCGCCGGTTTTATGGGCGGCGTTATTCTGCTGCTGATGGGGGTGCTGCGGCTGGGATTCCTGATCCGCTATATCCCCAAACCCGTGACGATTGGATTTACGGCGGGGATCGCCGTGACGATTTTCTCGGGACAAATCGGGAATTTCCTGGGGCTTACCGGCGTCAAGCGGCATGAATATTTCCTCGGGAGCATGCGGGAGCTCTGGGACCGGCTTCCCACCTGGAATTTGTACAGCGTGCTCACCGCCGCGATTTGTCTGGCGGCTCTGTTGATCACTCCGAAGCTGCTGCCTAAGCTGCCGGCGTCCATGGTGGGGCTGCTGCTGTCGACCGCGGCTGCGCTTTGGCTTTATCCCGGTCAAGTGGCAACCATCGGTTCGGCATACGGTACAATTCCCGGCGGACTGCCGGTGATTCACGGGCTGGATTTATCAGCGTCTCATCTGCTGCGGCTGCTGGAGCCGGCGCTGATCATCGCGATGCTGGGCAGCATCGAATCGCTGCTGTCAGCCGTTGTCGCAGACGGTATGAGCGGTACACGCCATAACAGCAACCGCGAGCTGCTTGGGCAGGGTATCGCTAATATAGTTACGCCTTTCTTTGGCGGGATTCCCGCCACGGGCGCCATTGCCCGGACGGCAACCAATATCCGCAGCGCAGCGGCATCCCCGCTTTCTGGGATTGTGCACGGGATTGTGGTGCTGCTGATTGTTGCGTTGTTTGCACCCTATGCCTCCAACATCCCTTTGGCGAGCATGGCGCCTGTATTGATGATGGTGGCCTGGAATATGAGCGAACGCAAAGCATTTGTCAAAATGCTGAAGACCCGCACCGGCGATTCGGTTATTTTGCTGGTAACCTTCTTTCTTACCGTATTCACCACCTTGACGACAGCGGTGGAAGCCGGGCTGCTGCTGGCGGCCGTTTTGTTTATTTGGGGGATGAGCCGTTCGCTTGTCATGCATAAAGCGCTGCCAGACGCGGCGCACGGCGAACGCAAAATGCAAGCGCTGCAGCCAGACCGCCACCATGATTGTCCGCAGATCGCGATCTTCAGCGTCAATGGGGCGCTGTTCTTCGGCGCAGCCACAGCTTTTGAGGAGGAAGGCAGCGAACTGGCCAAACACCCGCTGGGCTGCGTCATTCTGCGGATGAGCCGGGTGCCGTTTATGGACACGACGGGGGAAGCTCAGTTCACAGAGCTGGTGCGAAAGCTGCAGGATAAAGGCACAACCGTGCTGGTGGCGGGACTAAACCGCCAGCCGAAGGAAATGCTGACGAAAACGGGTGGTTATGCGCGGCTTGGCGACCGCCACTGCTTTGAACATACCGGCGAAGCGCTCGACTTCGCCTTGTCCAGAGTGGACCGGCCGACCTGCAAAGGCTGCCGTCAATTCGCGTTCCGGGAATGTGCTTCTTTGTGCAAAGCAGAAGGAGAGACGGCTGGATTTGCCGTTCCGGGTTCGGCGGGGCCTTCGGTACAGAAGCCGGGCACTATTTAACAGATTAAGAGCTTTCGTTTGATAGAGCATTCGATTCTAGCCAATATTTCGCAAATCGCTGCAGCCGGCCACCATACGGATATAACACAAAAAGCGGTTTTTCCTTCTCTGAGGAAAAACCGCTTTTTGTGCTGCCGCTGACAAGGCCAGCAGCCTATTATTAGTTTTGGTGCGGAACTTCAATCTCCGGGTTCACGTCCGCTTCGTAATCCACGCCTTCGGTCTCAAAGCCGAACAACTGGAAGAACTCTCTGCGGTAGCCTTCCAGATCGGTCAGCTTCCAGATGTTCTCGCTGTCCACGCTGTTCCAGATGTCAGCCACTTCCTGCTGCACATCTTCGCGCATTTCCCAATCGTCAATACGGATGCGGTTTAGTTCATCGACAGGCACATCGCCTTCGGTATACAAACGCTCCGCAAATAGACGGTACATTTGCTCAATCGTACCTTCGTGAATACCTTTCTCCTTCATCACCTTGTAAAGCGCCGAAATGTACAGCGGCACAATCGGGATGGCGGAGGAGGATTGCGTCACAAGCGCTTTGCCGACCACGACATAAGCATGTCCCTGTTTTGCGGCAAGCTGATCGTTCATCCGGCGGGCGGTAGCCTCCAAATGATCTTTGGCTTGACCGATGGAGCCGTCACGGTAAATCGGCTGGGTAAGCGCAGGACCGAGGTAAGAATAGGCCAGCGTAATAACGCCGTCAGCCAGCACGCCCGCTTCTTCGAGCATCTGCATCCAGTCCTGCCAGTCATTGCCGCCCATGACTTCAACGGTGGCTTTGATTTCTTCTTCGGTTGCCGGCTCAATCGAAATATCGGTCACCGTGCCGTTATGGAAATCAACCGTTTTGTTGGTGTAGGTTTGTCCGATCGGCTTCAGCACGGAATTAAATACTTCGCCTGTTGCCGGGTCTGTTTTGCGCGCAGTAGCCACGCTGTAGATGACCATGTCCACTTGTCCAAGCTCACGTTTGATCAGCTCAGCCGTGCGCTTCTTCGTGTCAGCGTCAAAAGCATCGCCGGTTACGCTGAACGATTTCAGTCCTGCTTCTTCGGCTGCTTTCTCAAAGGCTGCAGAGTTGTACCAGCCAGCAGACGCTGTGCGGGTTTGGGTGCTTTTGCTTGGACGGTAAACGCCAACCGTGTTGGCGCCGGAGCCGAATGCGGCCACGATCCGCGCTGACAGGCCGTAGCCGGTAGAAGCGCCGATGACGAGCACATTGCGGGGCCCTTTAACAGCGGGCTGGGATTTTACATAATCGATTTGCTGCTGGACCTGCGCCGCACAACCGACCGGATGTGAAGTGGTGCAGATAAAGCCGCGTGTTCTTGGTTTAATAATCATCAGTTTAAGTTCCTTTCTTTATCCGTAATTTCCTTTATACGAGATTTCAGCGTTAAGGCGTATGTAGGGCGTACGCTTCCTATTTTAGCAACAATTAACCTTTCATAACCAGTGCCTTTCAAGATTCTTTCAAAAATCTTGCTCTCCTGCCGTAAACGGCATAGAGAATCCAGCCGAACACCATGCCGGCCAAAGACAAGGCGGAGATCAGCAGGAACAGCAGCTGACCGCCGGCGGCTTCATATAAAGCTCCGCCCGCATAAGAAGCTATGATGCCCGATACGCCAAAGAACAGCAGGGCCAAAACCGTCTGTCCGGTCGCCCGCCATTCGGCCGGCACGATCCGGTACAAATACTGAATCGCCGACGAATAGAAGACCGGGAAGGTCAGCAGCTGCAGGAGCTGGATGTACGCCAGCCAATGCGGATCGGTCACCCAGGCGCTGACGAAGAACCGGACGAAATAAAACGCGCCGGCAATCGAAATGGTAATCAGCTCGCGGCCGGGGCGCAGCCACCAGAAGCTGAGGGCAAACACGGCGATTTCCGAGCCTGCGGCAAGGAACCAGGCTTGTCCGACAAGGCTGGAGCTGCCGCCGAGCTCTTTGATATAAACGCCGAGGAACGTGTCATTCATACGGGCTGGAACCGAGCTGATAAACACCAGCAGCAGAAACAGCAGCGTCTCCTTGCTGCCGAGGAAGGCTTTAAGGCTCTTCAGCGTTACCGGCTTGCCTGCCACCGGAGCGTCGGGCATGCTGATGGTGAGCACCAGGCTGACGAGGGCCAGGCCGGCGAACAGATAAGCGAGGCTGTGGGCGCCGAGATAAGTCATAAAATAGCCGGACAGCAGTGCCATGACGCCGTATCCAAGCGCGCCGAACGTGCGGATAGAGCCGTAGCTGGTGCCAGCCGCCTCCGAAACCCGGAAGTTCAGGCTCTCCGTCAGCGGGTCGATCGGCATCAGCACGAAATAAGTCAGCATGGCCAGCCCGACCAGCAGGCTGTAGGAGCTTGAAGCATACAGGCCGAATCCGGTCAGGGCGGATAAAATCAGCAGGACGATGAGCACCTTGCGGATCGTTTTGGTCCGGTCGCTGATCATGCCCCACAGCGGCTGGGCGATAATCGTAATGACGCCTCCCGTGCCGATGATAACACCGATCTGGGACGGGTTCAGCCCCTGGTCATCCAGATATACCGGCAAGAACGGAATAAAAATCGCCAGCAGCGCGAAATAAAAAAAGTTAAAGCCTTTAAGCAAAGATGAATGGCTCATGGATCGTCGATCTTCCTCCCGATAACCTAATATCTTCAATTTATCATAGTTTACCGGTTATGTTACACTTAAACGGAATTCATAAACCTATTATTCCCTTAAGGATTATATAAAGAAACGATACTTGGGAGATTGTAAGGAGAGTCAGCAGAAATGAGACTGGTATCATGGAACGTTAATGGTTTGAGGGCCGCTGTGAGCAAAGGGTTTCAGGATTATTTCAACCGCGTGGACGCCGATATTTTCTGCGTGCAGGAGACCAAACTCCAGGCCGGGCAAATTACGATGGAGCATGGGGAAGAATATGAGCAGTATTGGAATTATGCAGTGAAGAAAGGTTATTCAGGCACCGCAGTATTTACCCGGATCAAACCTTTGTCCGTCTGGTACGGCCTGGAGGAGGATTCAGAGGCCGAGGGGCGCACCATTACGCTGGAATTCGAATCTTTTTATCTCGTGAATGTCTATACGCCAAACGCAAAAAGAGATCTGTCTCGCCTGACTTACAGGCTGGAATGGGAGGATCGGTTCCGGCAGTATCTGCAGGACCTGGACAGCAGGAAGCCGGTTATCGTCTGCGGCGATCTGAATGTGGCCCACCAGGAGATTGATCTGAAAAATGCGGCGTCCAACCGCGGCAATTCCGGTTTCACAGATGAGGAGCGGGCCAAAATGACCGAGCTGCTCGAATCGGGATTCGTGGACACGTTCCGTCATTTCTACCCGGACGCCACAGACGTTTACAGCTGGTGGTCCTATATGATGAAGGTCAGGGAACGGAACATCGGCTGGCGCATCGATTATTTCCTGGCCTCGGAGAGGCTGCTGCCGCTGCTGCGCGATGCCAAGATCGACACGGCCATTCTGGGCAGCGATCACTGCCCGATTATTCTGGAGATGGATGATCTGACTTAAAGCTCAAGGCGATCAAGCTCTGAACCGGAGTCAGACAAGGGGCGGCGAGCCGGCTGTTAGGCAATGCCGGTCCGCTTGTGCCCATCTCATGTTAATATAGAACAAAAACAAGCTGCTCAAATAGCTGGCTAATGAAAAGTGGAGGACTGCAACATGAAAGATTTTGAAGTTATGCTGAACAAATATGCAGAGCTGGTTGTCAAGGTTGGCGTCAACATTCAGCCCGGACAAATTCTGCTGGTGAACGCGCCGCTGGAAACGGTGGATTTTACGCGTTTGATCGTTGCTAAAGCTTATGAAGCCGGAGCGAAATTCGTCCAGGTGGATTGGGAGGACGAGCAGGTGACACGCATCCGCTATGAGAAAGCGCCTGACGAATCGTTTGGCTATTATCCGAAATGGCAGGCGGACACGATGGAGCAGCTGGCTGAAAGCGGCGGGGCCGTCCTACATATCAAGGTTCCGAATCCGGAGCTGTTCAAAGGTATAGATTCGTCCAAGGTGGCGAAACAAGTAAAAGCCGCCGCGGTAGTGCGCGAGAAATATCAATCTTACGTGCGCAGCAACAAGGTTGTCTGGTCTCTGATCAAAGCCCCGACCCGCGACTGGGCCAATAAAGTCTTTGCTGACCTTCCGGAAGAGGAACGGGTGCCTGCGATGTGGGAGGCCGTATTCAAGATGAACCGGGTGCAGGCGGACAACGATCCGATCCAGGCCTGGAAAGAACATATCGCTGCGCTTAAAGAAACGCAGAACCGCATGAACACGAAACGTTACAAAGCGCTGCACTACCGCGCGCCGGGCACCGATCTGCGGGTCGAGCTGCCTGAAGGCCATCTTTGGCTTGGCGGCGGCGATCACGCCGAATCCGGCACTTATTTTGTGGCCAATATGCCAACTGAAGAAATTTATACGATGCCCAAGCGCACCGGCGTGAACGGCACGGTTGTCAGCACGATGCCGCTGAACCTGAACGGCCGGCTGGTAGAAGGCATCAAACTGACGTTCAAGGACGGCAAGGTAGTGGACTATGATGCGGAGTCCGGACGCGAGCATCTCACTTCCCTGCTGGAGACCGATGAAGGCGCGTCTTATCTGGGCGAGGTGGCGCTGGTACCCCATCTGTCGCCGATTTCCGAGATGAACCGCATATTCTACAACACCGGCATTGATGAAAATGCTTCCTGCCATTTCGCTTTGGGCAGCTGCTATCCGGTCAATATCGAAGGCGGCACCAAGCTGAGCAAGGAGGAGCTGCAGGCGAAGGGCGGCAACGTCAGCCTCACGCATGTCGATTTCATGATCGGCTCCGCGCAGCTGGAAATTGACGGCGAGCTGGAGGACGGCAGCGTGGAAGCCGTGTTCCGCGCCGGAAACTGGGCTTAAAGCAGGCGGAAATTCAGTTAGCTAGGCTAACTAGGTAACCGGCCGAACAGGATGCTCAATATAGATGGCAGGTGGTTGTTTGTTTAGAATCTTATTGATTGAAGACGATCAAACCTTATTCCAGGAGGTCAAGGAGCGGCTGACCCAGTGGTCTTATGAAGTCCGCGGAATAAACGATTTCAGCCAGGTGCTGGAGGAATATACGGCAATGAAGCCGGATCTTGTGCTGATCGATATCCAGCTGCCCAAATTTGACGGCTTTCATTGGTGCCGGATGATCCGGGCCCATTCCAATGTGCCGATCATCTTCCTGTCCTCGCGGGATCATCCAACGGACATGGTTATGGCTATGCAGCTTGGGGCGGACGACTACGTCCAGAAGCCGTTCCATTTCGAGGTGCTGGTGGCCAAGATTCAGGCCACCTTGCGCAGGGTCTACAACTACAGCAGCGATACGGCTGCAACGTTTAAAACCTGGTGCGGCGCGGCGGTGGATTACGAGAAAAATACCGTCACAAATGAAATCGGCGTCATTGAGCTGACCCGGAATGAGATTCTGATCCTGAAGCAGCTGATCGAACATAAAAACAAGGTGGTCAGCCGGGAGCACCTGATTCGCAGCCTATGGGAGGATGAACGGTTCGTCAGCGATAATACGCTAACCGTCAATTTGAACCGGCTGCGAAAGAAACTGGAGGAGATCGGGCTGGATCAGCAGATTGAAACCAAGGTCGGCCTCGGTTACATGGCTGTGGAAGAGGCTGTCCCATGATCGGTAAGTTCCTGCGCGAGCGCTTGGCCTGGATATGGTTTATTGTGCTCCAGCAGGTCCTCATCCTGTTTGTGGCTTATGTCGATGCGGCCATTCCTTTCTGGCCGGTGGCTTATATCGTGTTTCTGTCCGTGCTGCTCCTGCTCATGTTCCTTGTGTACAGATATGTCAAGGAAACCCGCTTCTACCGGAGTCTGCAGGAGTGGAACACCAGCCTGGACAAACAAGGCATCCAGGAGCCTGAAAGTCCGTTCGAGCGGATGGTTGACGAGAGCATCACGCAGCAGACGGAGTGGCTGCGCCAGACCGCTTCCCGCAATCAGATTCTGCTGGAGAGCGAGAAGGACGATCTGCTGGCCTGGATTCATGAGGTGAAGACGCCGCTGACCGCCATGCACCTCATGATTGAGCGGATGGAGGACTCGAAGGAGAAGTCCAATCTGACCTATGAATGGCTGCGCGTCCATCTGCTGCTCGATCAGCAGCTGCACAGCAAGCGGATCTCCTTTCTTGAAAATGACCTGTATATCGAGAAGCTTGACTTAAAGTCGCTGCTTGTCCCGGAAATCAGGTCCCTGCAGTCCTGGTGCATGCAGAAAGGGGTCGGGATTGAGCTTCGTTTGGAAGCTCCCGAGGTCTACAGCGATGCGAAATGGCTGTCCTTCATCTTCCGCCAGCTGCTGACCAATGCGATTAAATACAGCGACAACAACGACATTACAATCGTGAGCCGGCTGCAAGGCGGCCAGGTCGTGGCGGAGGTGCAGGATGAGGGACGCGGGATCGAAGCCCAGGATCTTCCCCGCATCTTCGACAAAGGGTTTACCTCGACGACCCGGCACGGGGACCAGGCGTCGACCGGGATGGGGCTTTACCTGTCGCGACGTGCGGCCGAGGCCTTGTCAATCCGCCTTCAAGCGGATTCCGCGCCGGGCCGAGGAACAAGGATGATCCTTGTTTTTCCGAGCAGGAATGAATTTGTGGATATGATAAGCATGTGACGTTATTGTCACATGCTTATCTTGTTTTGTTAGGCGAATCAAACGCCTGAACCCCGACTCTTTTTATATACTGGGTACAGATCAAGGCCGATTGGGCCCAAAAAATGAAAAACAGAGGGGTATTACTATGAGTATATTGGAAGCTCGCAAGATCCATAAAATCTACGGCAGCAAGCTGAACAGCCAGGAAGTGCTGAAGGGAATCGATATAACGATCGAAGAAGGGGAATTCGTCAGCATTATGGGACCGTCGGGTTCCGGCAAAACCACTTTGCTGAATGTGCTGTCGTCCATCGACAAGCTGAGTCACGGCTCGATCCGCATTAACGAAGCGGAGATGACGAACATGAAGGAGAAGCAGCTGGCCGAATTCCGCAAGCGGCATCTCGGTTTTATCTTTCAGGACTACAACCTGCTGGATACGCTGACAGTCAAAGAAAATATCCTGCTGCCGCTCTCGATTTCGAAGACGCCAAAAAAGGAAGCGAGCGAACGGTTTAAGTCCGTTGCCGCAGAGCTTGGCATTTTGGAGCTGGCGGACAAATACCCGAACGAAATTTCGGGCGGACAGAAGCAGCGCACCTCGGCGGCCCGGGCGTTTATCCATGAGCCGAGCATTATTTTTGCCGATGAGCCGACAGGCGCCTTGGATTCGAAATCAGCCTCCGACCTGCTGAACAAGCTGAGCGAGCTGAACCGCAGCCGCCGGTCGACGATCGTTATGGTTACGCATGATCCGGTAGCCGCAAGCTACTGCAGCCGGGTGATTTTTATCAAGGACGGACAAGTTTATACCCAGCTGAACCGCGGGGCTCAGGACCGGCAGGTGTTCTTCCAGGATATTATGAAAACGCAGGGCGTGCTGGGCGGGGTGCAGCATGAATATTAATCATCTGATCTGGCGCAATCTGCGCAAAAATCTCAAAAACTATTATCTCTACGTATTTGCGCTCATTTTCAGCTCGGCGCTGTATTTCTCTTTCGTCACCCTGCAGTATGACCCGTCTATGGACGAAACGAAAGGTTCCATCAAAGGGGGAGCAGCCCTGGGTGCCGCCTCCGTGCTGTTGGTGGCAATCGTGGCGATTTTTCTGCTGTACGCGAACAGTATTTTTATCAAACGCCGCAGCAAGGAGATCGGTTTGTTTCAATTGATCGGTCTGACGAAGCAGCGGATCTTCCGCATTCTCAGCGCCGAGAATCTCATGCTGTACTTCGGTTCGCTGGTTGTGGGCATTCTGGTCGGCTTCTCGTTCTCCCGACTGATGCTGATGATTTTGTTCAAAATTATCGGGATAGAAACGGAAGCGGCGATGAACTTTTCCAGTCAGGCTTTGGGACAGACCCTGCTTGTCTTCTGCGGCATCTACCTTCTGATTATGCTGATGAACTACACGTTTATTCTACGGCAGAGCATTTTGTCGCTGTTCAGGGTCCGTTCTTCGACCGAGACCAAGGTAAGCAAGCTGTCCTTCTGGGAAATCGTAATGGGACTGCTTGGCATCGGTTTTATTCTTGCAGGATATTATGTCTCCTCCAAGCTGTTCGGAGGGGATTTCGTCTCGATGTTTCAACTGTTTGGAGCAATGCTGTTCATCTTGGCAGCCGTCATTATCGGCACTTATTTGTTTTATAAGGGGTCTGTCAGCTTTATTTTTAAATCGATCCGCAAGAGCAAGGGCGGTTATCTGGACATTACGGATGTGCTCTCCCTGTCGTCGATCATGTTCCGCATGAAATCAAGCGCGCTGATGCTGACGATTATTACAACCGTTTCGGCGCTGGCGATCGGGCTACTGTCGTTGTCTTATATTTCGTATTATTCCGCGGAGAAATCGGCCGCCGATTCGGTACCGCTTGATTTTGCAATTACCCAAAACGAAGATGCCGACATGCTCGACAGGGCTTTGACTGAACAAGGGATCGGTTTCTCGACGAAAAAGGTAGACGTGATCCACGTTCCTGCCGATCTCAGTCAAATTCAGGACGGCGGCGCAAGCGCGCTGATTTCGAGCGGCGGTGAAACCATCGGCCTGGCCGTGATCGGGGATCAATCGGTTGAAAAGCTGGATCTGGCTGCGGATGAAGCGGTCTTCACCGGGGGGAATGATCTGCTTCAGAAATTTTTGCCGCTTAAGGATTCAGGCGATATTAAGCTGCTTTCCGGCGGCACGGACGTTCCGCTAAGGTATCTGGGTTTGCGTTCCGAGCACATCATTTCTTCGCAGTATTCGTACGGCACGATGCCTACGCTGGTTGTGGATGAAGTTTTGTTTGAACGGCTGAAGGCCAGTAGTGAAGATGTCTTTCATTACACGGGGGTCAAAATTACCGATCCTGCCAAACTGGACCAGGCCAACGAGATTTACCACAATCTCTATGATCAGATGAAGGGGGATCCGCTTTCGAGGCAGGAACTGGTAGAGCGGCAGAAGTTGAGCATGGGCCTCGTCATGTTTATCGTTGGCTTCCTCGGCTTGACCTTTCTCATTACCTCGGGCTGCATTCTGTATTTCAAACAGACCGGAGAAAGTGAAGAGGAGAAGGACAGCTATACCATTTTGCGCAAGCTCGGGTTTACACGCGGAGATCTGCAGAAGGGCATAAGGGTGAAGCAGGTGTTCAACTTCGGCATTCCGCTTGTCGTGGGCCTTTGCCACAGCTATTTTGCCGTCCAGTCCGGATGGTTCCTGTTCGGCACCGAGGTCTGGACCCCGATGCTGATCGTCATGGCGCTTTATACCGTGCTTTATTCGATCTTTGGCATTTTGTCCGTTCAGCATTATAAGAAGGTGATTAAACAGGCGCTTTAACCCGCTGTAAAGGGCGCTGCAAATTTTTGAAATTGATTTTGCAACCTTTTGAAGACTATCTCTGTCTGAATAGATAGAAGTAAATAATACCAATAAACTAAACAGAAGAGGTGTCTCGCTATGGTAAAATCTATACAATCGGCAAAATCGAAGAAACGTAAATTTGCGGCTGGTTTCACAGCCCTTTGCTTGACCATATCCCTTGGTAGCCAAGTGTTTGCTGCTGATGCAGGCTTCAGCGACCTAAACGGCGTAAATGGCCAGGACAAAATCCTTTCCCTTCAGGAAAAAGGCCTGCTTAAAGGAACGGGCCATGACGAATTCCGTCCGGACGCCAGCCTGACCAATGCCGAAGCGGTGCAAATGATCGCTAACGGTCTGTCGGTGATCGCGGCCGCTCAATCGGCGGAAGCCGCAGAGAAAGGCATATTCATCAACGTGGTGGATACCGCCTGGTATGCGCAGGCTTTCCTTGATGCTTCGAATAAAGGCCTGGAGATCGACAGCACCGTTGTTCCTTCCCAGTCGATGACCCGTGAGCAGTATACGGCTTATCTGGTGCAGGTGGTTGAGAAATGGGCCAACCTGCCGATGGTGAATCTCGTGCCAAAAGACATCGCCGATGAAGCAGACTTGAATCCGGTTTACCAAGGCGCAGTGCAGAGGGCTTTGGCCTGGAACATCACTACGCTTGACGACAACGGCAAATTCAATCCTAAAGGCAGCGTAACCCGCGCCGAAGCGGCAGTTATGCTGTACAATATGCTTGAATTCGTGAATAGTCATCCATTTTCTGCTCCGGCTTCTGCCGGCGAGTAATATCGTTTAAACCGCAAGCCGCGCCTCGTGCGCGGCTTTTTTTAGTGTGCCACGCATGGCGATTAACTAGGTGGTGAAAGTCCACTGTGGGGGTTTGTAGTTACCAACCACTAGCCAAGAGCAAGGGTGTCCACCGCGAGGTGGAATCCAAAGGAAGCTGGAGGCAAACTTCCGGCCCAAGGAACACGAACATCATCAGGCATAGGATACGGGATGAGTCTGCTAAACAAGACGAAGTCCAATTAACTACACGGACGTACCAATGTAAATGATGTGGGTATATGGAAGGAAAGTGAATCGTCTTACCGTGGGAGGTCTCATGGACGTGAGGAGATGCACTTCGAATCACGGTTGAAACAAGATTTATCATGAGAAGTCAGCAGACGCCATAGTACCGCGAACAGTCGACGGTTCGAGGGAAGGGCTGAACCTTAGGAGGTGAAGTCAATGAAAGTTACCGAAACAGGAGCCAAGGGCAGCCAACTTCTAACGGAAGACTCTTTGCAAAAGAATAGTGCGGAACACGAAGGATATGCGGGAGTGCACAGTCCTGCGAGGATAACCGAAACCGACGACACCAACGCAACCGAGTCGAAGGACCGGTTGCTTGAGAAAATCGTTAGCAGGGACAACTTGAACGAAGCATTCAAGAGAGTCAAAGCGAACAAGGGATCGCACGGAATCGACGGGATGGGAGTAGATGAACTTCTACAATATCTCAGAGACAACGGCGAGACCATCAAGCAACTGATCTTGGGCGGCAAGTACCGCCCGAATCCCGTTCGAAGGGTAGAGATTCCCAAAGAGAACGGAAAGAAGAGAAACCTTGGCATCCCAACAGTGGTTGACCGAGTCATCCAGCAGGCAATCGCCCAAGTGCTTACGCCAATTTATGAGAGGCAGTTTTCAGACAACAGCTACGGATTCCGACCCAAACGGAGCGCACACCACGCGATGAAACGAAGCCAACAATACGTGCAAGAGGGATATCGTTACGTGGTGGATATGGACTTGGAGAAATACTTTGACACCGTCAACCAAAGCAAGCTTATCGAGGTGCTTTCAAGAACGATCAAAGACGGACGAGTGATCTCGCTCATCCATAAGTATCTCCGGGCGGGAGTCGTCGTGAAGCATAAGTTTGAGGACACGGAAATCGGCGTACCGCAGGGAGGGAACCTAAGTCCGATTCTCAGCAATATCATGCTGAATGAATTGGACAAGGAACTGGAAGCAAGAGGACATCGATTCGTGCGATACGCAGACGATATGCTCATATTCTGCCGGAGCAGGAGGAGTGCGGAGCGTACCCTGACGAAAATTCTCCCTTACATCGAGAAGAAGTTGTTTCTCAAGGTAAACCGGGAGAAAACGATTGTGGACGATGCGACAAAAGTTAAATTTCTTGGCTTCTCATTCTACCAGAGCAAAGGGGAAACGCGGGTCAGAATCCATCCCAAATCCGTATCCAAGATGAAAGCTAAAGTGAAAGAGCTAACGTCGAGAAGCAACGGAATGGGCAACACCGACCGGGCGCTGAAGCTTAGGCGTTACATCATGGGATGGGTAAATTATTTCAAGCTTGCTGACATGAAACAACTACTCCAAACCACTGATAAATGGATGAGAAGGCGTATCCGAATGGTCTTCTGGAAGCAATGGAAACGAGTGAGGACGAAACTCGAAAGGCTTATATCGCTCGGAATTCATGAACAGAAGGCGTGGGAATACGCAAACACAAGAAAGGGCTATTGGAGAATCTCCAATAGCCCAATCCTCTCGAAGTCCCTCGGTAACAATAGGCTGAAGAACCTCGGATTCCTTTTCTTTTCTGATTATTATCGACAAGTTACTGCGCATTCCTAATGGAACCGCCGTATACCGAACGGTACGTACGGTGGTGTGGGAGGTCGGCTGCCCAATTAATGGGTAGCCTCCTACCCGATTGCGGCTGCGACTTCCATCCCCGCTTCCATCTCCACCTCCGTATTCAGAATCTCTTGCTTTGATCCATTTATTAGATTAACATCTAATTATATATTTATTAAATTAAATGAATGTCGAATTAATAAAAAGAGATGGGATGGAGAGGAAACTAAGGATGAAAGCTGTAAATACCCCGATGAGACTGCTTTATACTCGAACAAACTACACCCGCCTGTTTCTGTCAGGGCTTGTGAACGGCATCGGCGACCGTTTCAGCCAGGTAGCGATGTTGTCCCTTATTCTGAACCTGACGGGCTCCGGTATGGCGGTGGGCCTGACCATGGGCATCCGCTTTCTGCCCTTCTTGTTATTTGCTCCGTTAGGAGGACGGATGGCCGACAAGCTTTCGCGGAAAAAGATGATGATCGCAGCCGATTTGATGCGTGTCCCAGTTGCGCTTTCTTTCCTGCTGGTCCATACGGAACGGGATTTATGGATCATTTACGCCGCAAGCTTTCTGCTGGCCGTCGGAGAAGCCATTTATGGCCCGGTCCGCAAGTCCTCGATTCCACTGCTGGTTAAGAAGGAAGAACTTATGACGGTCAACAGCCTGGAGCAGGTTCTCCTGGGTTTTGTCCTGGTGGTCGGAGCTATGATGGGGGGAGTGGTTTCGTTATGGCTTGGCCCTGATTGGTCATTTGCTTTAAACGCCTGTTCATTCCTGTTGACAGCGCTGCTGATCTTACAAATGGACTTCACCCCTGTTGAGCGCGGAACCTTGCAGGATAACCGGACGGATGCATCTGCACGCGTTCAAGATGTCCGCAGATCAATGAGATTTACATTATGGAAGCTGCTCGCTGTCAGCCTGCCTCTGCAGGTGGCTGCCGGGTTTGAACTGCTAGTTCCGCTGTTTAATGGACTGGATAACGTGCTGCTCAGCGTGTATGCGATCCAGGTATTCCATGCGGGGGATTTGGGGGTAGGGCTGTTATATGGAGCCATCGGCATCGGGTTGGTTCTGAGTATGTTTGTGAGCCGATTTGCGGGGAAACACATGATTGCCGGAGCTTTGATCGGCTTGCTCGCCGAAGGGCTGCTGCTTATGGTTATCAGTACAGTGCCCGCTTTGGTTTATGCCTTTGTGCTGTTCAGCGCTCTTTCCTTTGCCTCCGGCTTTGGAAGCGCCTGTCTGGATACGGTGCTGATGCGCGAAATTCCCTCCGAGCAGCGAGGAACGGTATTTGGTCTCCTATCGGCTGTCGGCAGCGTGCTGCTCGGCATGTCGATGATGGCGGCGGGCTGGCTGCTGGAGTTCGTGGAGCCGAGGGTGCTGGGACGTTTCGGAGGAGCGGCGTATACCGGAATTGCGGTGCTCCTCGCGTTATATTTTGCAGCCGGAACGTGGTATTTGAGAAACAAACGTACAGAAGCGGCAGCACAAAGGGATAAATAACAAAAATTCAGCATGCAAATTCATGGCCTATCGAAAATAAAAGGCATCCTTCCGGATTCCGGAAAAGGATGCCTTCATGTTTTACATCGGAATTAAATTTCGATCGATTCGCCCGGTTTGAGGACTTTGCCTTTAAGGCCTTTGGCCTCCAGCTTGTTGACAAAAGCGTCTGCGTCCTGTTTGATCGGAGGGAAGGTGTCATAGTGGATAGGCACAACAAGTTTGGCGTTGTACCAAACGGCTGCCTGCAGCGCATCTTCAGGCCCCATCGTAAAATGGTCGCCGATCGGCAGGAACACCACGTCGATTTCATTCATGTCGCCGATCATTTTCATGTCGCTGAACAAGCCGGTATCGCCGGCGTGCACGATGGTTTTGCCTTCCGCTTTGATAATAAAGCCGGCCGGCATACCGCCGTAAACGACCGTTTTGTTGGCTTCGTCGATCATGCCGGAGCTGTGGAAGGCATGGGTCATTTTGGCCGTGGCAAAACCAAGGTCAACAGTTCCGCCGATGTTCATGCCAATCGTTTGTTCTACGCCCTGCCAGGTCAGGTAGGTGGCCAATTCGGGATTGGCGATAACCGGAGCGCCGTTGGCTTTGGAGATAGGCGCCGCATCCAGGATATGGTCGGCATGCGCGTGCGTCAGGAGTACTGCATCGACTTTAATGTCTTCAGGTTTAACGGCTGCGAGCTGATTGCCGCTCAGAAAAGGATCGACAATCAGGGACTTGCCATTGGAGTTTAATTGGATGGTGGAATGTCCATGAAAGATAAGCTGCATGTGTCCGTTGGCCTCCTTAAGAGAGATGGTAGGTGGCTGCGCTCGGGCAGCCCCACAACCTATTATAATCTCTTAGTTTGGGAAAGCCAAAAATCTTCGCAATACCGGGAGTTTCTATTTTTTTAGCAGCAGGTACAGAAAATAAGGCGCTCCGATAAAAGCAACCACAATCCCGGCCGGGATGCCGTCCGGGTCGGCCAGATTGCGTCCGATCGTATCGGCCAGAAGCAGCAGCCACCCGCCCATCAAAATGGACACCGGAACGAACAGCTGATGTCTTGGACCTACCAAAGCTCTCGCAATATGCGGAGCCATCAGCCCGATAAACGCGATGCCTCCGGTGACCGAAACAGCGGAAGCAGCCAGCGCAACGGCGGCAAGCGTAAGGAGAATCCGGTCCTTTTGCATGGGAACGCCCGCTCCCACAGCAACCTCTTCATTCAGCGCCAGCAGGTTTAACGTCTTCGATTTGTATAAGGCATAAGGAATCAGCAGCACCAGCCAGGGCAGCAGCGCGATAACAAACGGCCAATCGGTCCCCCAGACATTGCCGGCCAGCCAACGGGAAATAAAGTCGACTTTGGCACGCTCCGTGCGGGAAATCAGCACGATCATGAGGCCGGATAAAGCGAGGGAGAACCCTACGCCGGTCAGGACAAGCTTCATCGGCTGCATGCCGTCTTGACGGCTGTAGGAGAACGAATAAATAAGTAAGGCGGTAACCAAAGCGCCGATAAAGGCCACAAGCGGCATCACGTAAGCGAATGTATCCGCATCAACCGGGACAAACAGGAAAAAGACCGTAATGCCTACGCCCGCGCCGGCATTGATGCCGACGATGCCCGGATCGGCCAGCTCATTGCGGGTAATGCCCTGAAGAATGGAGCCGGACAGGGCAAGGGCCATGCCGGCCAGCAGGGTGATCAGCATGCGCGGAAGCCGGATGGAGAACAATACGAACTCGTCTTTAAAGCTCCCGTGTCCGAGTAAAGTGGGAATCAGCCGGTCGTAAGAGACGGAAGCGTAACCGATGCCCATGCCGATGGCGATCGTTGCCAGCGTGAGCAGGAGCAGGCCGCCAAACACGATTTGTTGTCTGCGGATCAGTTGAAGTTGGCTCATGACAGTGACTTGACTCCTTTACGTACGATTAACAGGAAGAAAGGCAGTCCCATAATCGAGATGATCGCCGCGATCGGCGTCTCCATAGGCGCGTTGACCATCCGGGCCAGGAAATCCGCAAACAGCATAAAAACGGCGCCAAGGATGGCCGACATCGGCAAAATGGTCCGGTAATCCGTGCCGACCAAAGCTCTTACGATGTGAGGAATCATTAAGCCGATAAAAGCAAAATTCCCGACCAGGGCGACGGATGCGCCGGCTAGCAGCGTAATCAGCACGTATAGGGCGATTTTGACCTGCGTGCTTTTAAGGCCGAGGCCTACAGCCGCTTCTTCGTTCAGGCTGAGAATGGTGAGCTGCCGGGACAAGAGGAGGGCCGCAGCCACGCCAAGGATGATGACGGGAGCAATCGCTTGAATTTGCCCCCAGGTGGTGCCGATAAGCCCGCCGGCGGTCCACATGGAGACGTTTTTGGAAATTTTGAAAGCCAGGCTGATGCCGTCGGCAACGGCGGACAGCAGGGCGGACACCGCTGCGCCGGCAAGCACCATGCGCAGCGGGGACAGGCCTCTACGCCGCAGGGCGCTGAGGCCGAACACGAGCATCACGCCGCAAGCCGCGCCGATAAAGCAGGCCGTCATCGTGCCGAAATAACCGACGGCGGGAATAAATGCAAAAGTAAAGGCAAGCGCTGCGTTTGCCCCGGCGGTAAGCCCGAGCAGACCCGGATCGGCCAGCGGATTCCGGGTCAGGCCCTGCATGATGGCGCCTGAGACCGCTAAAGCGGAGCCGACGAGAATGCCGCCCACTTCGCGCGGCAGCCGGATATCACGGATGATCGAGATATCTTCGCCTTGAACGCCGGGGCGGAACATAGCGCTCCAAATATCCGTTAGCGCTATGTTTTTAGCACCGATCATCATGGCTAAAGCAAACATGGCGGCAAAGAGAAGGAGGCTGAGCAGCAGCTTCGGCACAAAGTTGCGGGACCGTCTGGATCCAGACGGGCTTTGTGGCCTGCTATTGGAAGCAGGCTGATGGGACAAGTTTGTTTGCGGTTGTGGTTTCATGGTTCGTTCATCAGTTCCTTATAAGAGGATAGCAGAAAGAACTCCTGAAGGAGTCCTTCTGCACGGCTGGGCATTTGGGTTTGGCGTTATTAGCTGCCCAGGAACGATTTCTTGAAGAAATCAAGCTGATAATCAAGGGATATCATGTCGTTGAAATAGAAGGTGTTGGCATCCACTTCAAATACATGGTTATTTTTGACGGCAGGGATGTTTTTGTACGTATCGGTTCCTTGAAAGGAATTATCCATCGAAGGGTCCTTCGAATAAATGGCGTAGTCTCCGATATACTGCGGCAGGACTTCCAGAGACAAATCATAATAGCCCTGCTTGGAGGTCATCTCCTTGACTTTATCCGGCATTTTCAGGCCCATTGCCTGATAGAGGACTTCGGTTCCTCGGCCCCAGGCATCCCCAAAGACATACAACTGCTTTGAATCGCCTTCCATGACGGTTACGGTTTTATCCGCGCCGATTTCGGCTTTGATTTCATCGCCCAGCTGCTTGGCGCGTTCCTTGAAATCGGCGATCCAGTCGGCTGCTTTTTGCTCCTGGTTGACCGCTTTGCCGATTTCTAAAATCTGCTGCAGGTAGTCCACTTTGTTATATGTATAAGCGACAGTGGGAGCAATCTGCTTTAATTTATCGAGGTTTTTGGCGTCTGAGCTCGTAATGATCAAGTCGGGTTTAAGCTCAATGATTTTTTCCAGATTTTCTTCGGACACCTCCGGGATATCCTTCAGCTGCTCCTTAAAATTAGGATCCGATTTGGTCCAGGAATCCACGCCGACAAGCGGGACACCCAATCCGATCAGATTGCCTGCATAACCGGCCAGAGCGACCACACGCTGCGGGTTCGCCGGAAGCTCGAGCGGCCCGTTCTCGGACTGATACGTGATCGTCCCGGAGGCGTTGTCGCTTGCAGCAGGGGCTGTACTAGAATTGGCATTAGTGGAGCTGGCATTGTCCGAGCTCGCGCTGGAGCTTGGGGGCGTATTGCCGGCGCTGTTAGCGCTGTTGTTCTGATTGTTGCCGCAGGCGCTTAGTGCAAGCACTACAAGGACTAACAGGGGGATAAATAACTTTTTCATCTTTCAAAGACACCTCTTTAACTTTTATGATATTGATAATCATTATCAATAAGATGATATAAAAACTTTAAATATAAGTCAGGAGTTTGTCAATCCCCAAATTTAAAGAAACATATGTTCGTTATTTAGGTTGACAATTGGAAATACCAGGGTTATAGTAAAAGCAATCAAAACAGGTTAGCGGAAGAAGCACTCCGCAGGCAAGGCTCTTGAGCCTTCTTGCGGAGTGCTTTTTTTTATGCGCTAGGATGGTTTCTCCGGCGCGTTTTTCCTCCAGCTGTTTTGAAAAAATAAGAATGAGGAGTTGGAAATTCATGCGTGCTAAGAAAGGGAAGGTTTGGGTGAGAAGGGCTGCGAGTTTACTGCTGGCTGTGGTTGTAAGTATCGGGGCATTAACGCCGCCCGCTTATGCGGACAGCTGGAGCTCGGCTTTGTCCAGCCTGGACGGGCTGCATGACAGCTTTACGGCGCTGGAAGCCGTTGTGAAGGCGGAGAAAGCGCAGATTACGGCTTTGAACAAAACCAATAACGACCAGCTGTCCAGAATTAATGCCGGCATTAGCAGCATTGACAAGACGAAGATCAGCCAGTTGCAAAGCGCAGCGGATGCGGCCGCCAAGAAATATGCCCCGCTGCTGGACGAATATACGTCCCTTGGCAAGCAGGCGGCTGCCGCCAGGAAGATCAAGGACAAGAAAAAAGCCGATCTGCTGGACTTGAAGCGGAACAAAATGAAACCCGAAGTGGAGGCGGCCAAGCAGGAGATCAAAGTAAAGAAAGACGCATTAACAGCCGCAAGAAAGCAGGCAGCCGCCAAAAAGAAGACGGTGCAGGATGCGCTGCTGCCGGTCAAAACACTGAAACAGCAGATGGCAGCCGAGAACAAGCTGATTTCAGCTGCCAATAAAAACAAAAGTGCGGCCGAAAAGCTGTACCGCGCAGCGGTCAAGCAGGGGAACGCCATTACAGCGGCTGCTGAAATGGCTGTGATGTACACCGAGCTGGGTAAAGTGCACAGCTCGCAGCAAAAGCTGAAGTCCTGCGCGGATAAAATAACGGCTGCACTCAAGACGGCCCAAGCCAAGCTGCCCAAATAAACCACTAAATCGGCTCTAAGAGGGCTGTCCTAAATGAGGAGAACGGAAGGCTGGCGGCCGGTGTTTATTTATTCCCTGATTTAACAAACTTCCCGATTCTACTTCATACAGCGGTGATAGACTGAAGCTGTATGGTCTTCCATTTTAGAAGAGAACATCTCTTGAATCATCAGAAGAGAGAAAAGGGGATTGGGATGAATAAACGTTCTGTTTGGGCCTGGATCATGTATGACTTTGCCAATTCGGCTTATGCCACGACGGTCTTGGCGGTGGTTCTGCCTATCTTTTATAGTCAGGTAGCGGCAGCTACGCTGGACTCGCAGACAGCATCCTCTTATTTGGGTTACACCCACTCCGTAGGAATGCTGTTTGTAGCTTTGCTTGCGCCGATTCTGGGCGCGGCTGCAGACCGGTCAGGGAAGAAAGGGAATTTCCTCAGAACCTTCTCTCTGCTTGGAATGGCAGCAACGCTGGGATTTGTTTTTATCGGAGAAGGGGACTGGCTGGCGGCTTCGACCCTGCTGGTCTTATCGACGATTGGATTTGCAGGCGCCAACACGTTCTATGATGCGCTGCTGCCTGATTTGGTTCCCTCCGGCAAAAGGGAATATGTCTCCTCGCAAGGCTACGCTTACGGTTACATTGGGGGAGGCCTGCTGCTGGCAGTGAATCTGTTGATGATTCAGCAGCCGGAATGGTTTGGACTGCCGGATACACTGGCAGGAACCCGGCTGGCTTTTGCTAGCGTAGCCGTGTGGTGGCTGGTCTTCTCAATCCCTATATTCCGGGTTAGCAGCAAGCCGGGGAATCCATCTTCGGCAAATGGCGGAGCCGGGAATGGGAGAGAGGCAAGGAGCGGCTTTGCCGGGCTGGTCAAGACCTTCCGTGAGCTAGCCCGTTATCCGGAGCTGCTGAAATTCATGGCCGCCTTCTGGTTCTTCAACGACGGGATCAACACGATTATTTTGATGGCAACTATATATGGTACGAGTATTGGGATTGGCTCCAGTGACCTGATCCTTGCTTTGTTAATCACGCAATTTGTCGGCTTCCCTTGCACACTGCTGCTGGGGAAGCTGGCCGAACGGTTCGGTGCGAAAAAGCTGCTTTATTTATCACTGGCCTGCTATGTGCTTATCGTAGGGTTGGGTTATTTCATGACCAGCGCCCTTCACTTTTACCTTCTGGCGGGCATGGTCGGACTTGTTCAGGGCGGCAGCCAATCGCTGGCCCGATCCTTGTTCAGTGAATTAATGCCGGCCAAGCGGACGGGTGAATTTTTTGGGTTTGTGAATGTAACTGGCAAATTCTCTTCGATATTTGGGCCGTTTGTCTTCGGATTAGTTGGACAAATTACGGGGTCTACCCGCTGGGGCATTTTGTCCCTGCTTGCTTTCTTTGTGATTGGAATGGCGCTTATGGCCTGGTCCGATATGGAGAAAGGGCGGAGGGAAGCCCAGGAGGATGGTCACTCGGAAGCGGGCTTTTTCCCTCAAAATGCCGTTCCGCTGCCGGAGACAATCGGTTAGAGATCATGAAGGGAGCAGAGTTAACCCCTTTGCCGGGCAGGCGGCGAAGGGGTGCTGGGCCTTACAGGGGAATACTCCTTTTTATATTTGACGATGAGAATCATTATCAATTATACTCGGATTAAGGGTTGGTTATTTGTAAAAGGGAGATGTTCGAAGTGAGCAAAATCCTTATCGTCTATGCCAGTTTAACAGGCAATACGGAAGAGATTGCCGAGTTGATCGCGGAGGGCATCCAAGCCGCCGGATCAGAAGTGGTTCTGAAAATGGTGGATGAATGCAGTGCAGTTGAACTGCTGAAATATGATGCTTTTATGTTGGGGGCTTATACATGGGGAGGAGGGGAGCTTCCGGATGAATTTCTGGATTTCGTAGAGGAGCTGGAGGAGCTTGACCTCCAAGGGAGACCTGCGGCGGTGTTCGGCAGCGGGGATACAGGCTACCCAATTTACTGCGGGGCGGTTGATGAGCTGGAGGATAGGCTCAAAGCATGGGGAGCAGCGCTTGTTCAGGGCGGGCTGAAGATAGAATACGGCCCGAGCCAGGAAGAGAAAGGGAAATGCCGGGATTTTGGCCGGACCTTTGTCCAAAGCCTGGACATCGTTACCTGATGATAACGTTGACCCTATTATGAACTGGAGGCATGGCCACGTTCCTGTTCACCTATAAGGCTGGAAGAAACCGGCACGTGTTGTTCATAGAGGGGGTCATAGAATAGAAAGGGCAAAAAAGCATGAGGGCGTTATTCCTCATGCTTACTGAATTGCCTTATTAAATTGCTTTATTGAATCTGTCTTAATGACTCGGCTTTAATTGGGTTAGCTTTTGTCGGCTTTAATCGGATAACTTCATCGGCTCATTAACCAACAGGTAAAATCTCTGCCAGAGCTGCTGCCCATTCCTCCGGCATATCAAAAAAGGAAAGGTGATGGCCGGGCAGAACGGCGGGTTCGGAGCCTAAGGCTTCCGCCAGCACCTTGGCGGTTTGGCCGCAGTACAAATCGTTGTCCAGCGTCAGCCGTCCGGCCGCCAACCTAAGCGGGACCCCGCTGGCGAGCAGCAGCTCGGCACTTGGCTTGTAGTGAACCAGCGGCGTCAGTTCATGGTTCACGTAAAAAGCCGCATTCCCGGCAAGGCGGTCCTTGTACGCCTGCGGGATCCGGCTTTGCGCCTGCGGCGGCAGCTTCAGCGACAAGGACAGCATAAACATCGCTTCGCTGACTCCATGGATTTCCGCGGTCCGCGAGACGCCGCCGAAGAAATACCGCCATCTTTTGCTGTCCGGCAGCAGCCGGATGACCGGCGGTTCATGAATGACGGCGGCCTTCATGGCCTGCGGCTGGCTTTTGATCATTTCCAGGGCAATAACGCCGCCGTCGCCGCTGGCGAATACAAGCGCGGCATCGTGCCCGGCTGCCTGCAGTACGGCCACGGCATCCCGCGCCTGCCGGCCGATATCAAAGCGGTCCGGGTCACGCCGGGTGCTTCGGGAATGACCTCTGCGGTCATAAGTGATCACCTGGTAATGCTTGGCGAGCAGGGGGGCGACAGCCTCATAACAGCCGGCATCCCCTTCGCTGGGAATTAGGAGCAGCGGTTGTCCACCGCCGCGAATTTCATAATATAGCGTATCGCCTTCAGTAGTTACATATCCGGTTATTGGAGACGTAAAGGGATTGTCCATTTTCAGCAAAACTCCTTTTAGACAGGATGGCAATGCCGTTTTCTAGCGGCTGTTCGATTATCCATTATGACTTATTTTGAACAAATAAACACCCCCGGCGGGTTCAGCCAAGGGTGTGCGGTGTGCAGAGCGGCGTCTTTGCAAGCCTCTTATTTGACGGCTCCTTGCGTAACCCCGTTAATAATCCATTTCTGCGCGAATACGTACACCAGGATCATCGGCAGCATGGCGAGCAGGTAAGAAGCGAAAGCCAGGTTGAATTCGGTGTTGAACTGACCCTGGAAAATGTACTGCACCAGCGGCAGGGTATACATGCTCTGATCGCTGATAATCACGAGAGGAAGCAGGAAGTCATTGTATGTGGACAGGCAGATCAAAATGCCTACAGTGGCGTTGATCGGCATCATCAGCGGGAAAATGATCCGCCAGAACGTGCCCCACGTCGAGGCCCCGTCTACCCGGGCTGCTTCCTCCAGCGCCGTCGGAATGGAGCGGATGTAGCCCACGTAAACAAACACGTTAAAGGCCAGCCCGTAAACCGTATGCAGAATCGTCAGTCCGACCAGGTTGGTCATGCCCATGGCAGAGGTCAATTTGACGATCGGCAGCATGATGATCGGGAACGGAATAAACATCGCGCTGATGAAATAGAAATACAACCCTTTAAAGAATTTGTGGTTCATGTTACGCGCAATCGCGTAAGCGACGAGGGAGTTGGTGAGCAGCGTCAGCACGGCGGTTGCCAGGGTCACAAAAGCGCTGTTGCCGAATGCGCGGAAGAAATTCGTCATGCGGATCGCTTCCGTGAAATTTTCAAACCGCCAATGTGTCGGCAGGCCAAACACCGAGGTCAGCATATCCTGCTGATTTTTCAGCGAAATCGTAATGGCCATATACAAAGGGAACAGGATAAACAGCGTCCCCAGCGCAATGAATATCGTAACCGTCCAGTTGGTTTTTCCCCGAACCTTCATCACATATCCGTCTCCCTTCTCTGCAAGAATCGGATTTGAATAATCGAAATCAGCGCAATCACGATAAAATAGATCACCGAGTTGGCTGATTGATAGGCGAATTCGCCGCCTTCAAAGCCGCCGGTGTAGATCAGGTGGGAGATCGACTGCGTAGCGCGTCCCGGCCCGCCGTTGGTCAAAGCGACGATCAGGTCGAACACCATCAGCGAGTTTTTCATGGCCAGCACCATGTTGATGGTGAAGAAGGGCGCGATCATCGGGAAGGTGATTTTCCAAAACTCCTGCCATTTGCTTGCCCCGTCCAGATTGGAGGCTTCGTAGATATCGGTTGGAATGGTCTGCAGGCCGGACAGATACAGAATTGTGTTAAAAGCGATGCCCTGCCAGACGGCTACGAACGATACGCCGAGCCAGGCGAATTTTTCATTCCCCAAAATATTGCCCGCCAGCGTGTCGCTGCCCAAATGGGCGCCCCAAATCGGAAATACGTTCGAGAACAAGTAGTTAAAAATATATCCGACGATCAGTACGCTCAGGATATTCGGCAGGAAATACACCGCCCGGAAGAAATTCCGCGCTTTGATGCTGGCGTTCAGACCCAGCGCGATGAGCAGGCTGATGAGGTTGATAAAGATCGTGGCCACCACCGCAAATTTGAAGGTGAACCCGTAAGCATTCCAGACGTTGCTGTCCTGGAACAGGTAATAATAGTTTTTGAAGCCGATGAAATCATAATGATCCCCAAAGCCGTTCCAGTTGGTAAAGGAATAATAAACGCCCTGAAGGGCTGGAAAGGTATGAAATAAGAAAAAGAGAACTACAGCCGGAATCGTCATCCAGTAAAACGCCGCGCGTCGTCTAGCCATCCTTCATCCTCCTTTTTGGTCTGCTTAGCGATAACGAGTAGCGGGTTATTGGGTCTGCCGCCGGTTGGCGACTTTGTCCCACTCCGTGTCCAAGGTGTTCAGGAACCAGTCGATATTATGATTTTGCAGGAATGACTGGGTAATGGAATTCAGTTGAACGGCCGCCGGAATGAAATGGTCCGCAAAGTCCACGAAACGGGACTGTTCAAAATACGGTTTAAGCTCCGCAACCGCCGGGTCGTCCTGATTGACGCCTTCCACAGCGGCAAACGCGGTTTGCTCGTCGATGTATTGGCCGATATTTTCAGGCTGCAGCAGGAATTCTACGAATTTGGCCGCTTCCTCTTTATGTTTGGAGGACTGCGTAATGGCGAGCAGCGTATCCACGCCGGAGATCAGGTTGACTTTGTTCGGATCATTGCCGGTAGGAAAAGGGAAAAATCCCAGCTCCAGATCCGGGTTTGTTTTGCGGAGCTCGGGAATGGCCCAGGTTCCCTGGATGTACATGGCGGCTTCGCCGCGGGCGAAAGAGCGGTTGCCGTCGGCGTAGGTTTTGCCGAAATTGTCGCTGTGGCCGTAGTCCAGCAAAGCGAGCATTTTTTCCGCTACCTCCCGGAAATGCTCCTTAAAAGTGGTTTCGCCGGCCCGGCGGGCCTTGAAGAAATCGTTGCCCACAATATTCGGCCCGAGGGCGTTAAAGGAAAGGTTGGTCTGCCAATCGTCCTTATAGGTGAAATAAAAAGGAATGATCCCGGCAGCCTTCACGGCCTGGGCGGTTTGGATCAGCTCGTCCCACGTTTTGGGCACCTGCAGGTTCAGCTTGCGGAAAATTTCCTTGTTGTACATAATGCCGTTGGCATTGGTCGCGTAAGGGACCCCGGTGATGTCGGCCATTCCGGTTACATCGGTGATTTGTTTGACATAAGCAGGGTTTACTCGATCCAGCAAAGGCTGACCGGTCAGGTCTTCAAAGATGCCGCTTTGGGACAAAATGGAAAAGGTGTCCGTTGCGCCCATGCCGACGATGTCCGGTTCATCGTTTTTGACCACTCTTGTGAGTAAAACGGTTTCGGCATCCGGCGGATTTACCTGCGTTACTTCGATATTCGGATTCTCAGCGTTAAACTTGGCAACCAGCTTGTCGAAAGAATCTTTGGCCTCCGGCTTGTTCTGGAAAAATTCGATATGCACTTTGCCGTCCGCGGACGTTGTGCCGCCGCATGATGACAGCAGAGTGCCTGCCAGCAGGACAGCGGTGATGACGCTTACAGTTCTGCCGAACCTTCTCATTCTGCATTCCTCCTCATGTTTGCTTCAAAGCCCCTTACGAGATAAGGGTAAATCGGTAGGCTTGCTTGTTTATTACCCCCGCTTGTCCGAAGGAGAAACAAAGGTCGGTAAATTCCTTGTCCGCATCCGGAAGACAACAAGCCCAAAAACCGCACCAGGACTGGTGCGGCTGCTGTCAAATAAATTTGCTGTCTCGGGTTATTTATCCAAACGGGTAAACGGGGAGATTACCTCATATCCGCCCATTCGCCGTCGCTGGGAATGATAATCCGGTTCGTTATCTTCTTGCTGCTTAAACGGTCTTTCAGCTGTTCACGTGTAAGCAGGCAATGGTTGATGCTCTTCATATGAACGGCCATGATTTGCGTGTAAGGCGCATAACCCGCCAGTTCGGCAATGTCTTGGTCCGTCATCGTAATCGGATCCCCTTCGAGGAAGCGCGCTCCGCCGGCATTAACGATCGTCATCCGGGGATTAAAGGCGTCAAGAGCGCTATGCGTTGCGGATAAGTTGTATTTTCATTTGTTCTTTACCTCCATTAAACGAAAGGAATTCTGATACAATAGAAAGGATAAGCATTCAGAGTTTTAACCCTGCAAAACAAGATAAGGCAAGGAGATGAAAGAGTTGGCTGGACATACTGAACAAGCAGGACACGCAGGAAATGCGGGACAAGGCGAACAACTCTTGGGTTCGGTAAAGGGGACATCGGGCTTCCTGCTTCAGCGGGAGGAGCTAAAAGCGGATTGCGAGCAATGTTTTGGGTTATGCTGCGCGGCGCTGCCGTTTGCAGCTTCCGTTGATTTTGCGGCTGACAAGCCTGCCGGGCAGGCCTGCCGCCATCTGCAGGAGGATTTTCGGTGCGGCATCCACGGAAGCCTTCGAGAGCAGGGATATCGCGGCTGTACGGTTTATGATTGTTTCGGGGCCGGACAGAAGCTGTCCCAGGAGACGTTCGGTGGCGCAAGCTGGCGGGAGCATCCGGAGACCGGAAAGCTAATGCTTGAAGTGTTCCCCGTCATGTGGCAGCTTCATGAGCTTCTTTGGTATCTTGCCGAGGCTTTGACTCTGGGCGGTGCCTCCGCACTCCATGATCGGATAAAGGCCGCTTTGGAAGAAACCCGACGGCTGACAGCGCTCGGTGCAGATGAATTAGCCGGTTTGAATGTAAGTATACACCGCGGGGAAGTCGGCGCTTTGCTGCTGCAGGCCAGCGAGCTGGAGCGGAAAGAGAAAGCCCGGCAGCTGAGAAGCTCCGGTCGCAGAACGAAGAAAGCGGGGCGGGGAGCAGACTTGATAGGCGCGAGTCTCAGCGGAGCCGACCTAAGCTGCGCCAACTTGCGCGGGGCTTATTTGATCGCCGCTGATCTGCGGAAGGCGGACTTGAGGTCAGCCGATCTGATTGGCGCGGATTTCCGCGATGCTGATCTCCGCGGCGCGGATTTGACGGGCAGCTTGTTTGTGACCCAGGCGCAGATGAATGCGGCTAAAGGGAATATGGAGACGAAACTGCCCGCCGGTATTATCCGTCCGGCCCATTGGAGCTGAATTAACGTTTGAAGGCTGATACCCGGATTCTCCGGTAATCCATCACCCAGCGGCCATCCTGGAACAGAAGCGGCCGGAGCTGCTCCTCCAGATCGGTTAAGATCCGTTCTCGTTGTTCAGTGGTCAGAACGCTTAGGATTCCATTAGCAAACACGTCCAACCATTTCCGGAAACCTTGCTCCCCATCTTCGAGCGGAGTAGGCCGTGCAAAGCAAAGGGCCAATTCAACGGTAAAGCCGTGTTTCTCCAGTAGAGACGTGTATTGGCCGATACTTGGGAAATACCAAGGCATTCGCAGCTTGCTGCCCAAACCGTGGGCTTCAAAGACCTGCGGCAAACCGCTGACAACGGAGGCAATATTGCCGTGTCCTCCGAATTCGCACACCAAGCGGCCGCCTGACCGAAGGCTGGAGGCCATAGAAGCGGCGGCGGCGTCCGCATCCTGAAGCCAGTGCAGGGCAGCATTGCTGAATATGGCGTCTGCGGGTTTGTCGTGTACATAATGCTGGGCATCGGCTTGGATAAAACGAAGCTGAGGATGTTTGGCTTGAGCGGCTCGAACCATCTCTGGAGAAACATCAATTCCCGTCACGTCGGCTCCGCTTTGTGCTATTAAGGCGGCCAGATCTCCTGTGCCGCTGCCCCAATCCAGAATCCGTTCTCCCGGCTGCGGCTGCAGGAGCCCGATCAGGGATTCTCCGAACTGCGACACAAAAGACATGGATGAATCGTAGGTACCCGAATTCCACTGCTGATTCATAGTTCACCCTCCTTAGGAGATATACAGGTTTGAATTCATTTTACGTCTGGTTTCGTTATTAGGGAAATATATAAACTGCATAACAGTAATTGATTTAACCTATAAGTTTACAAAAAGAGTCCCTCTGCCACGCAGACAGAGGGATACGAAACACAGCGCAGCTGTCTAGGAGGCGAGTGCCTCATGACGGGCTTGACGCGCGATTAGACGCTTATAATACTAATGTTTAGCGGTTGGGAGTGACCAGAATCTTCACCTGGTTCTTCTCTTTAAGCAGCGCTTCAAAGCCTTGCTCGACGGCGTCATCCAAAGCAATACGTTTGGTGACAAGCTTCTCGGCGGAGAAATATCCCTGCTCCATGAGGCTGATAACGGCAGGGAAAACATCCCGGTATCCGATGATGCCTGCAATATTCCGTTCCTGCATGACGATTTGATTCGGGTGGATAGCCGCTTCTTTTTCAAAAATGCTTACGATCATGATCTGGCCGCCAATCCGCGTAGATTGGATCGCCTGCTGAAGCACGACTGGAACGCCGGTCACTTCAAAAGCCACGTCGGCTCCGCCGTCCGACAGGCGGCAAATTTCAGCAATCACATCCTGCTCGGCCGGGTTGATGCCAATGGCTCCAAGCTCTTCGGCTTTGTTCCGGCGTTCCTGCGACAACTCCACGGCATAAATGGACGAGGCACCGGATGCTTTAAGCGCTTCGATGACCAGCAGTCCGATAGGACCGGCTCCAAATACCACTGCTCGGTCGCCGACCTTAAATTGGCTTTGGCGTACGGCATACAGGGCTACCGCAGAGGGTTCAACCAATGCCCCCTGCTCAAAGGAAACGCTTTCCGGAATTTTGTGCACACGGTGCTCTTCGGTCGCAACGTATTCGGAGAAACCGCCGCCGCCTCCAGCCAGACCGAGGAAGCCCATCTGTTCGCACAAATTATATTTGCCTTGCCGGCAAGCCGCACACTCCCCGCAATTAAAGATAGGTTCTACTACGACCCGGTCGCCGGTTTTGAAGCGGGTCACGCCTTCTCCAACCTCGACCACCTGTCCGGAAAATTCATGGCCCATAACAACAGGAGCTTCTTCATGGGTTAAGGGATGTGGAGCACCTTGGGATATAAAAATAGGGCCTGCCGCATATTCGTGCAGATCACTGCCGCAGATCCCGCACCATTCGATTTTAATTTTGACTTGCCCTTTGGCTGTCACCGGTTCCTCGATAGTTTCGATTCTCAGGTCTTTAACACCGTGCCAACGTAATGCTTTCATTCCTGTCATCTCCTGATAAATGGTATATAAAATTATTGAATATAATTTTTTTAGGAAACGTTTCCGATGATTATAATGTCACAGAATGTTCATGTTGTCAAACCTTTGGACCGTTAAATGGGATAAGCAAATATAGCAATGAACAACAGATAAGCATGGTGCGACAGGGCCGGTAAGAAGAGTGGGTGCCGCTGTGATATAATGAAAATATAAATTTTTGGTTTTCGAAACAAAACAGGAAACGATTCCGACACAACGGATGAAAGGATATTCAAGAGAACTATGGAACAGAACAGAAAAGTAACGATCGAAGACGTAGCCAAACAGGCCGGAGTAGGCATTGCGACCGTCTCTCGTGCGCTGAATGACAGCGGGGGGATCAGCGCAGCAACTAAAGCCAAAATTTTGCAGGTGGTCGATGAAATGGGGTTTGTCCCCAACACCTCCGCCCAAAGCTTGAAAATCCGGCAGACCCGGCAGATTGCCCTTGCGGTTCCCGATATTCGAAATGCGATTATTCCCGACATTGCCTGGTCGGTGGAGCAGGCCGCCAAGCAGCATGGATACCGGGTGGTGCAGATCAACACGCTGGGCAATGCGCGGCTGGAGCTGGAGACGCTGCGCGAGATTAAGAAGCTGCATGTAGACGGTTTGGTTATAATGCCCCTAGCCTATCCCAAAACGCTGGAAAACCTGATTAACCGGGCAAGTCTGCCTGTCTCCGTCATCAATTACGGGAAAAAACTGAGTCCCGACCTGAAAGCCGATGTGGTCGGGCTTGCAAGGCAGGAAGGCAAGCTGGTGATGGAGCATCTGCAGCAAATCGGCCGGACGCGGATCGCTTACGCGGGAGCGCCGAAGGACAAAATTGAAGAGAGATACCGCGCCTATGAGGAATCCGTCAGCCAGGTGGATGTTTCGCTGGTTTATTTCGGCGAAGATTTCAACTTTGAGACGGGACGGCGGGCCGCGGATTATTTCTATAGCCTCAAACATATGCCTGACGCTATTTATGCGGTGAACGACATGGTGGCTATCGGGATCGTCAACCGGTTTAAAGAACTTGGCGTCAAGGTGCCCGAGCAGGTGGCGGTGGTCGGAATTGATAACAATTTGTGGGCTACCGTTACTACGCCCAAGATCAGCTCGGTCTCCATCATGGGCAGCGAGGTGGGGCGGCTGGCGGCTGAATTGCTGCTGAAGCGCATCCAATCCGCAGAAGCCGCAGCTTATGAACGGGTTGAATTTGAACCCCGGTTGATCGTCAGGGAATCCAGTGCGGCTCCGACCCGGTATTCCGGTCCGTCTGCCTGAGGATAGAATTCTGGAAATTGGCGATAGGCGCTTCCAGCCATCTGCGGATCGTATATGGATTCTGCTGCTTGGCTTGTTTGTCCGTAGCCGCATTCGGCTGCTCGGTAATGGCTGCCTGATATGACCATTCCATGACATTTGTGAATGAAGCTTTTTTAACGGATTTCTTGCCTTATAATGAGGGAAGACAAGCTTTGAAACGGAGGAGATTCTGAAGATGCGGCAGCAGCCTAAACGACAGCGATCTAAACAGGGAATTGCAGCAGCGCTAGCTTTTTTGTTGTTTGGTGTTTTACTTGCAGCTTGTGGAAATTCGCCGAAAGCGGAAGTTAATCTGCAGACGGATGAACTGAAACAGCTGGTACAGAATTTAAGCGCCGGAAATAAGAAGGCCCAATCAGCTTCCATATCATCCAGCGGTCTGAAGCTTGTGGATGATAAAGGGAAGGAAACGGAGTATGTTTTGCCGGAGCAGGAGTTTTTTGTATCGATTGCCCCTTATTTGCAGCAGACTCACCGTTGCTCCATCCATAATCTGGCCGGCTGCCAGGGGGAATTGCAGCAGCAGACATTTACGGTTACGGTTCGCGACTCATCCGGCAAAGCGATCCTTGACCGGGAATCGCTTGCTTCTCAGGTAAACGGATTTATAGACTTATGGCTGCCTAGGGATGACACTTTCCATGTAACGGTAGAGTATAACGGGAAACAAGCGGAATCCGATATCTCGACGTTTGAAGGCGACAACACGTGTATCACAACGATGCAGCTGGGCTAAAGGAACTTGAGCTGGTTAATGAAGTTGTGTCTCATCCAAAGAAGCTGCCCCCTTGTCAATGAGGGGCAGCTTCTTTGGGGTGCTTTAACAGTCCGTGTCAGAATATGTTATTCAAGACCACCTACAATGCAGTTAGACATTACATTTCATCATACGCTCCAATCGGCCGTTTCTCTGGCCCAACCCTTACTTCCTGTTCTCCAGCCATTTTCCTGCTCCGTACAATATTGCGCCAATGAGGGCTAGCACGTATACAGGAACGTCAATGGGCGGGCCGAAACGAGGC
The DNA here is from genome assembly GCF_001685395.1 of Paenibacillus yonginensis. NCBI lineage: Bacteria > Bacillati > Bacillota > Bacilli > Caryophanales > Paenibacillaceae > Paenibacillus > Paenibacillus yonginensis. The sequence continues at coordinate 428,104 of NZ_CP014167.1, forward strand.
ATGAAGTAGAGAACGATTGCGAAAATCGTGAATACCCCTCCGCCGATCAGACAGGCTGCCACCATTTCCTTTACCTTACGGATGGAACGAAAGGCGGACCAGCGAATGTATCTCAAGATGCCGGCAATAAATATATAAGCCCCAAGAACAGAAACGGCTGCGGTAACCGTCAAACTCCCTAAATGAAGATGATAAACGGACTCTCCCTGATTAAAAACATAACTGAGGATGCTGGCGAACAGACCGGTAATAAAAGCAAAGACGCCTAAAAAAATCAAGCCGAACATGGAAACAAGCTTTACCACCTCTTTCGGCATCGCCGTTGGCAGCTCGCCGACAATTTCACGGGCATATGCCTGCGGATCTTCTCCAAACACCTCTTCGGCAGTCCGTCCTTCTTCTTGAGCTTCCAGGAGATGGTCCAGCACCTCCATTAAAATTTCTTCGGTTTCCTGTTCGGAGGTATTAAATGAGGTTCGGATATAAATCAGCAATCCGGTATAATACCTTTCGTTGTTCTTGCTCAGCAGTTCGCGTTTCCGATTGTTCTCCTGGATCAATTCTTTAACATGCATCAAACTCTGCCTCCTCTTTGCAGCAAATGATCTACAGGATCCCTTAAGTTCTCCCAGTGTTTTTTAAATTCATCTAAAGCTTCCTCGCCTTTGCGGGTGAGGGTGTAATATTTGCGGTTCGGGCCGCTGGGCGACTTTTTCATCTCCCCGACGATCAGTTTCTCCTTCTGAAGCCGCAGCAGAATAGGGTAAATCGAACCTTCGCTTACTTCTATCTGCATCGCATGGAGCTTCAGGGTAAGCTCATAGCCGTATATCGTTTCTTGGGATATAACCGCGAGGATGCACCCTTCCAATATTCCTTTTAAAAGCTGGCTTCGCACGGACAACATCATCACCTACCTTGTATAACAATATAGTGAGGCAAAAAAGAATTCATATCAAATTTCAATTGCAGCTGACTTGCATAACAAGATAGCTGATTCAATATGAGCTACCTTGCATAACAAAGTAGCTCGTGTTCACCTTACCAAACCTCTGCCGGGATTTCAAGAGCTCTATGTCTTTTAGCGTAAGGAAAAGGATTGTTGTCAGCAAAGGTGACGCATGTCCACCTGCACCGGGACAAGTACAGGCGATAAACGAAATTTCTCATCGTAAAACAAATGATTTTTGATCCTTCTGAAGGATTTTGTGTAGGAGATTGTAGTTTTCTATAGTCGTTCCAGTAAGGTTAATTTCAAATGTTACGAATATTCACATACAGCCGAGGAGAAAGGGGGACTGCCGGTGATCCGTTTTCAACAAGTAGATAAACACTATGGACATTTTCAGGTGTTAAGAGGGATTGATCTGGAGGTTCAGGAAGGCGAAGTTGTGGTGGTCGTCGGGCCGTCCGGTTCGGGCAAAAGCACGATGCTCCGCTGCATTAACCGGCTGGAGACGATCACAAGCGGGGAGCTGATGGTCGAGGGTATTCCGGTCAATGACCGCAAGACCGACATTAACAAGCTGCGGCGGGACATCGGGATGGTCTTTCAGCATTTCAACCTGTATCCGCACAAAAAAGTCATCGACAACATCACTTTAGCTCCGGTCAAGGTGCTTGGCGTATCCAAAGCGGAGGCTGAGCAGACGGCTATGTTTTATCTGGAGAAGGTTGGAATTGCGGACAAAGCGCACGCTTATCCTTCGCAATTGTCAGGAGGCCAGCAGCAGCGGGTGGCGATCGCACGCGGGCTGGCGATGAGACCCAAGATCATGTTGTTTGACGAGCCCACTTCGGCGCTTGATCCGGAGATGGTCGGCGAGGTGCTTGACGTGATGCGTACGCTGGCCAAAGAAGGCATGACGATGGTTGTCGTTACTCACGAAATGGGTTTCGCCCGCGAGGTAGCGGACCGGGTCATCTTTATGGATCAGGGGCAAATCCTCGAAGAGGCGGCGCCTGAGGTGTTTTTTGGGAATCCGCGTGAAGAACGGACGCGAACATTCCTCAGCCGGTTGCTCAGTCATTAAATCTCTAATTAGAACGAGGAGGAGAAAAAGAATGAAGAACAGGTTGAAGAAAAGATGGCTGCCGCTTGGAATTGCGGCGGTGTGTACGATGCTCCTGCTGGCCGCTTGCGGCAATAAGGAGTCCGGCGGCAATGCAGGTTCAGCGGCATCAGGTGCTCTGGATAAAATCAAGGAACGCGGAAAGCTGATCGTCGGCGTCAAATACGACACCAAGCTGTTTGGCCTGAAGGACCCGGCCAGCGGCAATGTAGAGGGATTTGACATTGACATTTCCAAGGCGATTGCCAAACACATTCTCGGTGACGAAAATGCGATTGAGCTGAAGGAGGTCACCTCCAAGACGCGGATTCCAATGCTGAACAACGGCGAAATCGATATGATTGTGGCCACGATGACGATTACGGAGGAACGCAAGAAGGAAGCGGATTTCTCGGACGTGTATTTCCAGGCCGGTCAATCGCTGCTGGTGAAGAAAGGCAGCCCGATTCATGGGATCGAGGACGTAACTTCCAGCACGACCGTGTTGGGAACCAAAGGTTCAACTTCTGTCAAGAACATCCGCGACAAAGTATCCGGCGTCAAAGTGCTGGAGTTCGACAACTATCAGGATGCGTTTAACGCATTGAAATCCGGCCAAGGCGATGCCTTGACGACGGATGATGCCATTCTTTACGGCATGGCCGCCCAGGATTCGAATTACGAGGTCGTGGGCAAGCCGTTCACCGATGAACCTTACGGCATCGCGGTGCAGAAGGGGAACTCCGATATCGTGCAGGCTGTCAACGATACACTCAAAGAGCTGCATGACAGCGGGGAATACGATAAAATTTACGAAAAATGGATTGGCAAAAAGCCTGCCGAATAAACCGGCTCCTGCATAGAAACGAAAGGATGGAATGGCAGTCCGCCTTGCCATCCTTTCGTGTTATCGGAGCGGAACGGATCTCGTTCCGCTATTCGGGAAGGAGATGAGTCAATGGATTTTACGATATTAACCGATTATTTCGGCGATTACATGGAAGGCTTTCGCGGGACGCTGCTATCCAGCCTGCTGGCGCTTGTCGGCAGCTTTGCATTAGGAGCGTTGATTGCCGTATTCCGGATTGGCCCTGTACGGGCTTTGCGCTGGCTGGGGACGGGATATGTGGAATTTATCCGCAATATCCCGCTGCTGCTGGTGGTATACGTTTTTTATTACGGCCCTGCGGCCTTCGGCATCCCGCTGGACGGTTTCACGGCCGGGACGATCGGGCTTGCGGTTTACACTTCCTCTTTTATCGCTGAAGCGATCCGTGCAGGCATCATGGCGATCCCCAAAGGCCAGACCGAGGCTGCGCGTTCATCGGGTTTGACCTACGGGCAGACGATGGTTCACATTATTTTGCCTCAAGCGATCAGGCTGGTTATCCCGCCGCTTGGCAACCAGTTTATCAATCTGATCAAAAATTCGTCCGTACTGACGATCGTCGCCGGGCTGGACCTGATGTATTTTGCCGATATTGTCAATTCGGATACGTTCCGCACGTTTGACACTTATATCTTTGTTGCGCTGTTCTACCTGGTGCTGACTCTGCCGCTAAGTTATGGAGTCCGGGTTTGGGAGCGGCGGCTGCAGCGTAAATATTGAATGGAAGACGGTAGCTATGAAGGTTAAGCAGCTTAGATGAAGGGAGGATGATGGGAATGGATTTTGCAGGAGCTTACAGTGCGGATAATTTACGGTTTCTGTCAGATGGATTGTGGATGACGCTGATCGTCGCCGGAGCTTCGATTGTGCTCAGCTTTCTGATCGGCTGCGTGATAGGCGTCATCCGTTATGTGAAGCTTCCGGTATTATCGCCGGTACTGTTCGTCGTTGTAGAGCTGATCCGGAATTTGCCGCTGCTTCTGATTATTTTTTTTATCCGGTTTGCCTTGCCGGAGGTAGGCGTTAAGCTCGGTCTGGTTACGGCCGCCATTGCAGCATTGACGATATTTGAAGCGGCCATGATTTCCGAAATTGTACGGGGAGGGTTAACCTCCATCGACAAAGGTCAAATCGAAGCGGCGCGTTCATCGGGGCTGAGCGCCTTTCAGGCATTATGGCATATCGTACTGCCTCAAGGGCTGCGGCGAATGGTGCCTCCCCTGGTCAGCCAATTTATTTCACTGCTTAAGGATACCTCGCTGGCAGTCGTGATTTCTCTGCCGGAACTCATGCACCATGCCGGTATTGTGATCGGACACGGTTACAGCTATACAATTCCGATTTTGCTGCTCGTAGCGTTGATTTATTTTACGGTCAATTTTGTGCTGTCGCTGGTTTCCAGAAGGCTGGAGGCCCGGCATGTATAAGCCGGTTCAAGAAAAGCGAACAGGCTGGTTAACATATAACTGACACGTGATGAAATGGTAAGGATAGGCGCTGTCTCCGAAATATGGTACGATAAGGAGCAAAAATATCAACATTCTCTCACGGGAGTCAGGTGAGCTTATGGGGACAGCTTTTTTCAGCATCAAAGATTTTGGCGGGTTGCGTGGAACACGCAAAAGGCCCGAAAGGGTTCTCGATCAAAGCCCGGCATTATGGGGGAGTTTTAAATCCGTTTATGTTCAAATCGCCGTTGTCGCGTTAGGTACGGCGCTTGCCGGAGAGCTGAAGATCAACCCTTTTGATGGAGATATTTTCAGGATCGGCCTTGGCAGCAGCGCTTTTTTGCTGTTTCTGCTGCTGCTCAGACGTTTGCCTTATATCTTGACCGGAGCGGTGACCGGGGCGGTTGTGCTGATGTTTCGCATGGGGCTGGATCAGGCTTTGGGCCATGATCTGACGCCGATTGCCAGTGCTACCCGCCACTGCTCGGCTGCCGTATATTATCTGGTGTTTGCGGTGGGAATGAGCGTCATCAAGCCGCGGCTTGACCGGTTTTATCCCTTAGTGCTGGGGGCGGTGACGGCGGTCGTCGATCTGATGTCCAATGAAGCGGAGCTGCTGACCCGGCTGCTCGTTACCGGCACAACAACGTTTGAACTAAATGAATGGACTTTCCTTATGGCGATTGCGATGCTCCGCACGTATTTTGTCACCGGAATTTACAGCAGCATCGCCATCAGCCGGATGCGCATCGTGCAGAAGGAGCAGAACCGCAGGATCGAGCAGATGCTCAGTGTCAGTTCGGGACTGTATGGCGAGGTTTTTTACCTCAAGAAATCGATAGGCACACTGGAAAATGTAACGCTCGGCAGCTATGAGCTGTACCGGCGTCTCGCGGACGAAGGGCTTCAGGAGCACAAGCAGAAGGTGCTTGGCCTTACGCAGCAAATTCATGAGGTGAAGAAGGATTCGCAGCGTATTTTGGCCGGGTTGATCAAGCTGACAGACCGCGAGGTTCCGGGCGATATGCCGCTTTCTAACCTGCTCCAGTATACGGTCAGAAGCAATCAGCAGTATGCGGAGATGCTGGGCAAAAGTATTGTTTTTACGCAAAAAATGTCCTGTGATTACGTCACCTCCAGCTACATCCCCCTGCTTACGCTGCTTGGCAATTTAACGGCAAACGCAGTTGAAGCGATCCGTACTCAAGGACAAATTCATCTTGAGGTTCGTGAACAGGGGGAGCTGACGTTTCTGTCGGTCAGTGACAGCGGAGGCGGAATCCCGCCGGAAGATCGGGAGCTGTTGTTTGAACCGGGGTTTACGACCAAATTTGATGACGAAGGTATTGCGGCAACGGGAATTGGCCTGTCCCATGTCCGTGATATAGCGGAGCGGCTCGGAGGAGAAATTACGATTGGTACGGCACCAGGACTTGGCGGAGCCTGGTTTCAGGTTCGGATTCCAACGGAGAAACTGCGAGCAAGCACGCCTTCTGATCCAAATAGCATGCAAGAATCCTCGTTTGAAAGGCTGCTTGTTTAACATAGGCTTCTTACAATAACCTCTTTCTATTCCATCCCCACTTTGAGGAGGTCTAAAGATGTCCCTTTCTTTCTGTATCGTTGATGATGATGCCAGTGCCCGAAGAATGCTGCAATATATTATTGAGGAAAGCAGTCTGGGAGAGGTTACAGGATCGGCCGGCGGCGGGCTGGAAGGCGTCCGTCAGATTTTGAGCGAAGCTCCGGATATTGTGCTGATGGACCTGCTGATGCCCGACCAGGATGGAATCGAAGTGATTGAATCCCTGCGGGCCCAAGGCTGCAGTTCCCGGTTTGTAATGATTTCCCAGATTGAAAACCAGGATATGGTCGGACGTGCTTACCGCAGCGGGATTGAATTTTTTATCCGCAAGCCGATCAACCGGATTGAGGTTGAAACGGTGCTGCGAAAGGTCAATGAGCGTTACGCGATGAGTCATTATCTGGATGAGATTAAATCCAGCCTGCGAAAGCTGGAAGGTTTGCGCAGCGCCCCGTTTGTGCCGACCGGCAGACGGACTGTCCGTGAGACGATACAGCCGATCCTGATGAACATGGGTTTGATCGGCGAAAGCGGCAGCCGAGATATCATTACGATTATGGAGCTTCTGCTTGAGCATGAAGGCGGCAGCGTTGATCATCTGCCGCCGCTTAAAGAGCTTTACCGGCAGGCGGCCTCCACCTATAAGAAGAAACCGGAGGATATCGCCAAGGAGGTGAAAGCGATCGAGCAGCGGCTGCGCCGCGCTTTGACGGCTGCCTTATCCAATCTCGCATCGCTTGGCTTGACCGATTACGGCAACCCGCGTTTCGAATATTACGCTCCGCTTTATTTTGATTTCGAAGACGTCAGGCTCAAAATGAAGCAAATCGAGGAAGGACGGGAAACGCCAGCCGGCAAAGGGAAAGTAAACATCAAAAAGTTTCTGCAGGTTTTGTATATCGAAATCAAGGAGCAGCTGGGCGTTTAGCCCGGAGCTCTTTTTTTTGTGCGGAGGTCTCCATCATGATTGATGACACCTTGTTCCAATCCAGAAGGCTTTCGGAGGCCCTATTCCGTACACGGTCGCAGTGTCCTATAAATGGAGTCCGGCTGTCGTCGCCGAATCAAAAACCGGTTTTAAGTTTTCTTCGTAAGAGGGTTCCCGAAAATAGCATGCGTGTTAAGTGATCAGGCATTGGGGTTAGACTAGAGTTGGATAAAAAGCACAGGAGTGCAGTGGGCAGACTGAAATTCCATTGTAGTTTTGAGGAGAGCCATTGAAGGAAAGACTCATTCGCTGGGCGTTTCATAACATGAGGAGGGAGCATCCTGGGTCAATGGACCCTGTGGGATACTCCCTCCGTTAGAACTATGCTCTTGATCCGCCGTCCACCGGCAGAACGACGCCTGTTACGTAAGAAGCGCGATCGCTCAATAACCAGGCTGCCGCTTGTGCGATCTCATGAGGATCGGCAGGACGTCTAAGAGGCGTCGCAGAGTTGCTTTTTTCAATGATATCTGGAACTTGTGCAACTAACCCCTCGATCATCTCGGTCATGGTGGTGCCAGGTGCAATAGCGTTTACGCGGATACCCGAAGGCCCGTATTCAATAGCAGCCGTCTCGGTCAGACTATTAACAGCCCGTTTGGCGGCTCCGTAGACAGACAAGCCCGGATTACCTCTGAAGCTGCCGACACTGCTGTTATTGACAATGGCACCGGTACCTGCAGTATTGATCATTGCCTTGATTTCCGCTTTCATTGCCACCCAGATTCCTTTGTAATTTATAGCTTGAAGAAGGTCGAAATCCTCTTCTGTAACCTCAGTTAAGGGCGAAAGGGGAGCCCCAATTCCAGCATTATTGAATGCTATATCCAGGCGGCCGTGACGCTCAACGATCGTTTGAACCGCCTGTTCAATGCTGGCGGGATCGGCTAGATCGGCAACGATGTAATCGGCTTTGCCGCCTAATGCGGTAATTTCCTCTGCTACAGAGCGGAGAGCTGCTTCTGTTCTTGCGACGAGCGTTACTGCCGCGCCTTCTTCGGCGAACAGTTTGGCTGCCGCCGCTCCGATGCCGCGGCTGGCACCAGTAACCAGGGCTACTTTATTGAGAAGCATTCCCTCAAAATTGTTATTTTTGGATTGTTTTATAGATTGCATGGCTTGTCTCCTTTAAAATCGTTATTGGTTTGAAAAGCTTCGAGCTGGGTTGAAGCGATTTCTAGGATTGAGTATAATTTTCTAATACACTTTTGACGAGAGGCCGCTTGATCATAGGTTTCCGAGTAATAGGTTCATCCATCGGTAAGATGTCGAGTCCTTGGAGGTTTACAGCCGGTCTTGACTCAATTTTGAAGGTGCGACGACTGGTAACATTCGAGCAGATCCCAGTCCCTAGAGGACTGGGATCTGGCTTCTAAATAGCTTCAAAAGATATTTTATGAGGAGGGATTGAGATGAACGATAGCGAACGCCGCTCTGTTCTCGGCGACTTTTTGCGTAAACGGAGGTCAAGCCTTTCTCCAAAGGATGTGGGATTGCCGGCTGGGCAGCGTCGGAGGACAGCCGGATTGCGCCGGGAAGAGGTCGCACAACTGGCGAATATCGGCACATCATGGTACATGTGGCTGGAGCAGGGACGTGATGTACGTCCGTCAGTACAAGTATTGGAAAGTTTAGCTACGGCTCTAAGGCTTAATGTCAATGAACGCCGCCACCTATTTTTTCTTGCAGGGGAATCACTTCCTCCTTACTTGTCTCCCGACCAAGAAAGTATCGGGCCATCCTTTCAAAGGATGCTGGATGACCTTGCTCCGAATCCTGCTTATATTCTGGGAAGACGCTGGGATTTTGTGGCCTGGAATGATGCAGCAAATGAGGTTTTCTCTATTTCCTCCGCGTCCCCGCCTCATGAATTCAATTTAATCTGGCGGTTTTTCACCGACCCGGTATGGAAGGGACGCTTCAAAGGTTTCGACCAAAAGGCTGCGGGGATGATTGCGGAATTCCACACGGCATCAGCCCGCTACGTTGAAGATGCGTCTTTTGCCGAATTAATTGAAGATCTTAAACGATTAAGTCCCGAATTTGACCGGCTATGGATGCAGCATGAAACCCCCGGCTCTCTTGAAGGATTTAAAGAAGTGGAGCATCCCGACCTGGGGCACCTGGAGTTTGATCATATTACGCTACAGATCCCCAATGATCCTGATATAAGAGTGATGATTTATATGCCACTTGCAGCAACAAGATCAAAGCTGGAAAAATATTTGAAAAAGAAATTACCTGCAATAAACAAAGGATGACAGTATTTTATCCTTAGCGTGAGGTCTCTGATGTGAGAGTTTTATAAGGCCGGAAAATTTACATATATATGTGTCTAGTATATGTGTCTAGCGCAACATGTTTGGGCTTTATTGCCATTACGAATAGAAAGGTGTTTTTCTTTATCAAGTAATGCCATAGTGCTTGCCCGGTGGCTAATGGAACCGGGGGAAACTTTGGGAGAGGCCGTGAAAAGGGGACTTTTTAAAGAAACAGGATAAATCTCCAAAATGAGTAGCCTATGTTTAAGTTCTCCTGTAAAAATGGTTTAGTTGTGTTGACTGCCATTTTATACGAAACCGACATGGGCTTTTTCGTTTTTCTAGGTGTCGAACTTTCTAATTACAAACCATCTATGTGTTAATTAATATTACATTCGATATTGTTAAATGGATAAAATTACGTTTACTTTTTATAAACCTGACACATCAGTGTTAGGTTTATAAAAAGTAAGCGCTTTAATGTTGATTTTTTTGTGGATTTACTATTGAAATCTGGTTTTTCGTGTACTAAAATGAGACTAGAAATTGCGTAAACGTTTTGACAAATGCAATCATCAATTTTTATTAGGTCCATATTCATAAGGATTTAATGATGTAAAAACGTTATTACAAATTGATGGGAATGGGAGGCAGCAGTGACCAATAGAAACATCACCATAAAGGATGTAGCCAAACAAGCCAATGTTTCGGTTGCAACCGTATCCCGGGTCATCAATGGGCTTGATCGCGTTAGTGAATCAACCCGTAAACGGGTACTCAAAATTATTCAGGAATTAAACTTTGTTCCCAACAACATGGCGGCCTCCATGGTCAATAAGAAAACGAATATGATTTCGGTTGTCGTGCCGGAAATTCAGAATCCCTTTTATACGGCGGTCATCGAGGGGACGGTTGAGGTAGCGAAGCGGGAAGGTTTCTTTACGCTGGTGCTTTCCACCAACGGAGATGAAGGCGAAGAAGAAGAATTTCTGGACAGCTTTCTGGGGAAAAACGTCGACGGCATCATTCTGATCGGCAGCCATAAAGAAGCGGAATTTTATCGGGAAATTCAAAAGCCGACCATACTTGTAGACCGTTATTTTAATGACAGCGGTCACGACGGCGTCATGATTGATAATTACCGAGGCGCTTATGAAGCGACCAAACATTTTATCGAATATGGCCATGAACGGATTGCGATCATCGACGGCGCTCATGATTTTAATGACGGCAAGGACCGCTTCTGGGGGTATAAGCAGGCCATGCTGGAGCATGGATTTACGCCTGATCCTGCTTATCACAAGCAGGGGAACTGGACGGAAGAGGACGGCTATAAATTTGCTAAGGAGCTGCTGCAATCGCATCAGCCGCCAACGGCGATATTTGCTGCGAATAACGTTCTCTGCAAAGGAACCATCCGGGCAATCCGCGACATGAACCTGAAACTGGGGGAGGATATTTCACTAATCGGCTTTGATGAAAATGAGCTGGCGCAGTTCGTGCAGCCCCAGGTCACCGTTGTCCGCAGACCCACGAGGGAAATGGGGGAACAGGCCGCGGAAATGCTCATCCATAAGATTAAAGGCGGGCAGCTGGAGCCTTCGAAGCCTAAGAAAGTGATTTTGGATGTGGAACTGATGAAATGCGGTTCGGTCAAGAAACTGAACTAGAGCAGGAAGGGACCATGATGGCGGACAGCCGATAAGGCGTATGTCTACTATACAAAGCAAACAGCAGGAGAAATAACAGTTTTATTGAAGCCTTGTTCGCCTATCACGATCCCTTTCCCCTAATTAAATGATTTCCTGTACTCAACTGCACCCCAATACTTTGACGTATTAACGCTTAGTCTTATTAAAGCTATCCAAAATCAAGCATACAATCAAACCATTTCTGAAGACTGCATGATGAAGATGAGGGAAAAGGAGGGGAAGGCCATGCAGCAGCCTGTTTTGACAATGGAAGGGATCAGCAAGGAGTTTCCAGGGGTTAAGGCTTTATCCGATGTTCATTTCGAGCTGTATCCAGGTGAGGTCCATGCGCTGATGGGGGAGAACGGAGCAGGCAAATCCACGCTGATGAAAATTTTATCCGGCGTATATCCGGCTACCAGCGGGGTTATCAGGCTCAAGGGGAAGGAGGTTCATTTCGGCAATCCTCTTGACGCTCAGAAGCAGGGGGTCTCGATTATCCATCAGGAGTTTAATTTGTTTGCCAACCTGTCTGCGGCGGAGAACATCTTTATCGACCGCCCGGAAATCACCGGCAAATTCGGACGGATCGAATGGTCGAACATGTACGATGAAGCGCAGCGGCTTATCGATTCCATCGGAGGAAGCGGCATAGATGTCCGCAAGGAGGTTCGGCATCTCGGGGTTCACAGCCAGCAGGTTGTGGAAATTGCCAAAGCCTTGTCTTTCCAGGCAGATGTGCTGATTATGGATGAACCTTCGGCCGCTCTGCCCGAGAACGAGGTGCAGAAAATGTTTGACGTCGTAAAGCTCCTGAAATCGCAAGGGGTTGCGATCGTTTATGTTTCGCACCGGATGAAGGAGATCTTTGAAATCGCCGACAAGGTTACGGTGCTTAGGGATGGAAAGAAAATCGATACCCGGAGCATCGGAGAGGTAACGGAACAAATCCTGATTCAAATGATGGTAGGCAAGGAGGTCAACCAGCTCTACCCGGTTCGGGAGCAGGAGCCGCGCGAGGAGAAAGCGCTGGAGGTCAAGGAATTGTCGCTGGATGATAAACATACCGTTTCCTTTGGGCTCAGGAAAGGCGAGATTTTAGGGTTGTTTGGAATCCCGGGTTCCGGTTCCCATACGGTTGCTGAGCGGCTGTTCGGATTGAAACGGGGTACAGGAGAAATCATGGTCGGAGGGAAACCGGTGCGGATCAATCGTCCAGGCGATGCCAAAGCGCAGAAAATCGCTTACGTTCCGCCGGACCGCCACCGCCAAGGGATCATCAAACCGATGTCCATTCGCCAGAATATCTCCATCCCCAACCTCCAAGAGCTGTCCAAAGGCCCGATTCTTGACGGCAGAAAAATGATGGAGACAAGCCGCGAGTACATGGAGAAGCTGCGGATCAAGGCGCCGAGTGACCAGCAAAGCGTCGATTACCTCAGCGGAGGCAACCAGCAAAAGGTCGTAATCGGCAAATGGCTGGCTGCCAAACCGGAAATTCTCATCCTTGAAGAGCCAACGCGGGGCGTGGACGTGGGGGCGAAAGCGGAAATTTACAGCATCATTCATCAACTGGCGCAGGAGGGCCTCAGCATTCTGCTGATCTCTTCCGAAATGCCTGAGGTGATTGGACTGAGCGACCGCATTCTGGTGCTTTACAAAGGTGAGGTCGTCCATGAATTCGGCCGCGGAGAAGCTGATCAGGAGCAATTGCTGCAGCGTGCTTCGCATCCGCGTTATTCGGAAGGAGGCAGCTTATGAAGCGGATCTTCAATATCCATGAGGCGCCGATCATCATTTTTACTCTTGTTGTGATTGTGCTGTTCTCGATTCTTTCCCCGGATTTCTTTCAATTTGACAATGCCTGGCTGATTCTCGATCAGAACCTTTCTTCCTTTATCGTCGCGATTGGCATGACTATGGTGATTTTGCTGGGCGGGATGGATTTGTCCGTCGGTTCCGTTCTGGCGCTCACGGCCACCTCGGTCGGCCTGTTTCTAAGCCACGGCTTTCCTCCCTGGCTGGCGGCTTTGCTGGGGGTGTGCATCGGAATTCTGTGCGGGGCGGTTAACGGTTATTTCATTGCAGTGAGAAAAATCCCCGACATTATTGTAACGCTGGCCACCATGTATATTTTCCGCGGAATCGCGGTAGGCATCAGCGGCGGTACCTGGATGACCAATTTCCCCGAAGGGTTCCGCTTCTTTGGTCAAGGGAAGCTGGCGGGCGTTTCATTTCCGCTGCTGGTAGCGATTGTGCTTGTGGCCGCCTTTATTTATCTGATGAAATTTACGCGAAGCGGCAGACGGATCTATGCGATCGGCGGGAATGGGGCGGCTGCGAAGCTGGCCGGCATCAGCGTGGCGAGGACAAAATTTACCGTTTATGTATGGACGGGAATGCTGGTAGGCATCGCTGCGGTGATTTTTGCCTCCAAGGTGGGAAGCGTGCAGGCCTCTACGGCCGGCAGCAGCTTGTCTTTTGAGGTGATGGCTGCGGTGCTGATCGGGGGCGGAAGCATTTTTGGCGGTGTCGGGACGGTCGCGGGCACTATGCTGGGCGTTCTGTTTATGGGCATGGTCAAAAATGGGCTGATCATCTCCAAGGTTTCTCCGTTTTGGGTCGATGCGACCACCGGTTTTCTAATCCTGTTAGCGATTGTAATCAATACGCTGCAGCGTGTCAGAGAAAGCAAAAGCAAAGAGGGTGATTTGGTATGAGCGTATGGGTAAGGGCGTTTTCGTTCAAGGAAAATAAATTGCTGGTTCAGCTTTTACTGCTGCTCTTCATCATCGTGTTGTTTAGTTTTCTGTCCCCTTATTTCTTATCCTTCACTAATTTCATGAATGTGCTGAACCAGATGGTCGAGATTGGCCTGATCGCTATTCCGATGACGATGATCGTCATTTCCGGAGCGATGGACCTTTCGGTCGGTTCTATTCTGGGCTTCTCGGCTGTTTGTCTCGGAATTGCGTTCGAGCACGGTCTGAATATTTGGCTCAGCGTTCTCGTTGCGCTTCTAGCGGGTTTACTGTGCGGGGCGGTGAACGGCTATCTGATTGCCCGGCACCGGATGCAGGCCATAGTAGTGACGATCGGTATGCTGGTCATGCTGCGCGGCCTGGTTTATGTCATCAACGAAGGCCGTCCCATCAGCGGTTATCCGGACGATTTCTATTTCCTGGGCCAGCAATACATCGGCGGCATTCCGTTTAACGCTATTTTTCTGGCTGTCATGTTCCTTCTGGCTAACTTCGTAATGAGGAAAACGAGATTCAGCACGTACGTATACGGCATAGGCAATAACGAGGAAGCCGTGCATTATTCCGGGGTTTCCGTAATTCGTACACGATTTGTTTTGTTTTTGCTCAGCGGTTTATTTTCGGCATTGGCGGGTGTTTTCCTGGTGTCGCGTCTGGCAAGCGCGGAAGCGACCTCAGGTACCAATATAGAGCTGGATGTTTTAACAGCTACTCTAATAGGCGGAACGCACATTTTTGGAGGGAGGGGCAGTCTTTCGGGAACTTTCGTCGGTTTGCTGATCATCGTCTTTTTGCGAAACGGGCTTAATCTGCTCGGAGTATCGGTGCTTTATCAGGCGGTTATATTAGGGGCGCTGCTCTTAATCGCCGTAGGGAACAAAAAATTTAACGGGGGGTTAACAGGATGAGAAAAATGGCATTAGCGGTATTGTCAGGGGTATTGGCGTTAAGTTTGGCGGCATGCGGAAATACAGGCGGCAGCGGCGGAAACGCCCAGGCCGGAGCTAACGGTCAAGAAACCTCGGGCGGGGGATCTAGAACTTATTTCATTAATCCGAAATCCATTGGACCTGCCTATTGGGCCGCTGCCCAAAAAGGAGCCGATCAAGCGGCAAAGGACCTGAACGTTAAAGTGGTCTATAACGCGCCTACCGAAGCGGATTCTTCGAAACAAATCAACATGATTCAAGATATGCTGACGCGCAAGGTGGACGGGATCGGGGTATCCCCTAACGACGCCAAAGCGGTAGGACCTGTGTTCAAGAAGGCAGCCGGACAAAACGTCAAGATTGTAACCTGGGACAGCGATGCTCCGGATACAGACCGTCAATATTACGTGGCCCCCGATACGGATGAAGCGGTCGGCGAGCTGCTGGCCAAAACGATCGGCGAAGAGATCGGCGGCAAAGGGCAGGTTGCCTTTATGGTGGCCGGACTCGGCTCGCAGAACCAAATCGCCAAATCAGACGCAGCCAAAGCTTATTTCGCCGCCAACTATCCGGATATTGAGCTGGTAACAACCGTGTCGAGCGACGATGATCAACAGAAAGCATATGCGAATGCACAAAACCTGATCAAAACCTATCCGGATCTGAGAGGCATCATCGGATTTGCCGGCGGAGAGCCGCCAGCGGCTGCTGAAGTGGTGGAGCAGGCCGTCAAAGCCGGAACGCTGAAGCAGGGACAGGTTGCGATTACGGGCATTGCGGTTCCGAGCGTTGTGAAGAACTATATCAAAAACGGCACAATCAAAACGGACATTATTTGGGATCCGGGCAAGCTGGCGTACACCACGGTATATGTTCTGGATCAATTGGCGCAGGGCAAAGAGATCACTGACGGCATGGATATTCCGAATGTCGGCACAGTCAAGGTAGACGGCAGCAACGTATTTATCGGTACGCTGGAAGTAACAAGCGGCAACGTGGACAGTTTTGATTTCTAAATGGATTTCTATTTTGGCAGCTGAGGGAGAGGTATTTCATGCAGCATAAAGTGGAGCTTGAGGAGCTGACGCCGGAGGCGTTTGCTCCCTATGGGAAAGTGATTGATCTGCCGGCCGGGGCCCCGTCCAAAAGCGGAGAAGGCTGGGACTGCTGGAGTTATATTCAGATGCTTGAGGCAGAGGTGCCCATCGGTTTTGGCCTCGTGGTCACCAGGGAGAGAGAGCCGGTCGTTGCCGCTATGGAACGGCACGTCAGCCGGGAGGAGCTGCTGCTGACCTTTGACCGGGAAATCATTCAGCCTGTCGCTTGCTGCGCGGATATCGACGATCCGGATGAAAGTCCTGACCCGCTAACCACAAAATGTTTCCGGATCAAACCGGGCCAGGCGATTGTAATCGGCAAGGGAGTTTGGCACAGTCCGGCTTATTCGGCTGAAGGAGAGGCCCGGTATATGTTCGGGATTGAGAAGAAGCAGGATAAATTTGGGGATGAAATGATTCATCCATGGGTCGACTTTAAAAATAAGGATACCGTCCGGTTCGGCTAAGACGGGAAGGAGCGCAGCATGAATCAGGAACAGCAAATTATGCGTTGGATAGACGGTCATCAGGAGGAAATCATTGATTTTTTACGGCAGCTAATCCGGATTCCCAGCGTGAATCCTTGGTTTTTTGAGGAGCCGGGTCCCTCGAAGGAAAAGGACCTTCAGGAATTTTTGGCCGGGAAGCTGTCCGGGCTGGGAGCGCGGATCGAGCAGTGGGAGCCGGTTGCAGACGAGTTGAAGCAATATGAAGGCATGGCCGGTTATTACCCGGGCCGGGATTTTACAGGCAGACCGAATTTGGCTGCGACCTTCGAAGGGGAAGCGGCAGGCAAGTCCCTGCTGCTGTTTGGCCATATTGATGTCGTCATGGCAGGCAGCAAATGGACGGTCGATCCGTTTGAAGGCCAGATCATCGACGGGAACATGTACGGCCGGGGCACGGTGGATATGAAGGGCGGCGTGGCGGCGATGATCATGGCCGTTGAGGCCGTGCTGCGCAGCGGCTTTAAGCCCAAAGGCTCCGTTATTGTAGGGACCGTAGTGGATGAGGAAGCCGGCGGCATGGGGGCGCTTGATTTCATTCATCACGGGTACCGGGCGGATGCCTGCATTTTGACCGAGCCCACTTCCCTTACGATCGCTCCGCTGTGCAGAGGCATTTTATGGGGGAAAATCAAGGTCCAGGGCCGAAGCGGCCATATTGAAATGCCGCAGGCGGACTGGAAGGACGGCGGAGCGGTGGATGCGATCAAAAAAGCCCGGTATCTGCTTGATGAAATCGACCGCCTGAATGAGGATTGGGCGGTCCGCAAAACGCATCCCTATTTGTCTATTCCATGCCAGGTGCATGTGGCGCAGCTGAAGGCGGGGGAATACCCGACTTCGTTCGCCAATGAGGCGGAAATCGTGTTTAACGCGCAGTATCTGCCGTCCGAACGCGACGACAAGCTGGTCGGAGGCCATGTGAAAAAGGAATTGATAGATTTCCTGATGCAGGCGGCCCAGGCCGATCCCTGGCTGAGCGAACATCCGCCTGAAATCGAATGGCTGGTCGATGCCGATTGTGCAGAAACCGATGCCGATCATCCATTTGTGCAGACCTGTGTGCATTCCCTTCAAGCGATCGGCGAATCGGGGAAAATCGAAGGGCTCGGCTTCCATACCGATATGGGCTGGCCCGTTAACGTAGGCATCCCGACCGTCAATTTCGGTCCCGGCGATCCCAGCCTGGCTCACCACAGCGATGAATTCACGCCGGTGGAGGAAGTGATTCAGGCCGTCAAAATGATCGCCAAAACGATTATTGACTGGTGCGGCGTAGAAGAGGCTTAACGCCTGCTGCAGGCAGTCGCGCTGGAAGTACGCCGGAAGACTGCCGAACCCAGCCGACCGTTGCATGGCCGAGGGTTCTTGATAGAACCGCTGGTCAGCCGGGTTCTATCCTAAATGAAGGGAGCTGTTGTTATGAAGGTGTTATTTATTGGGGAATCGTGGATCGTTCATATGATTCATACGAAAGGATATGACAGCTTTACCTCAACCAAATATGAGGAAGGCGCAACTTATTTGCTAGACTGTTTGCGCAAGGGCGGCATCGACCTTACCTACATGCCGTCGCATGAGGTGCAGGTGCGGTTCCCGCAATCGCTGAAGGAGCTGAAAACCTATGATGCGATTGTGCTGAGCGATGTGGGGGCCAATACGTTCCTGCTGCAGAACTCAACCTTTTATCAAATGCAGGTTGTGCCAAATGCGCTGGAGCTGATCAGGCAGTTTGTTGCCGAAGGAGGCGGCCTGCTGATGGTAGGGGGGTATCTGACCTTTATGGGGATCGAAGGGAAAGCCAATTATAAAAATACGGTGCTTGCGGAGGTGCTGCCGGTTGTAATGGAGAGCGGAGATGACCGCGCAGAAATGCCAAACGGCTTCTCTCCTGCCGCAGCCCGATCCCATCCGCTTGTGGACGGTCTCGGCGACTGGCCGAAGCTGCTCGGTTACAACCGGCTCAAGGCGAAACCGGAGGCCGAGGAACTGCTCAGCCACGGGGACGACGCCATTTTGACTGTCGGCACGTTCGGGGCAGGCAAGACGGCGGCTTTCGCCAGCGATTGTTCACCGCATTGGGGTTCCCTTGAATTTATGGAGTGGGAACATTATCCGGCATTCTGGACAAGGCTCGTCCAATATATTGGCTGAATCCGCTCACTTGCCCAGAAGATAAAACAGCATTCATATTTACGGCAGAATACCGTCAGGTATTCTGCCGTTTGTTTTATCGGCATTATCGGTCTGCCTAGGAGTCTTTTGAAGTGTATTTCTCCACCATTTTATTCAAATAATCTCGAAATGCCTCAACATAGGTTCTCGGCTCTACGATTTCGAGATTTGTCCCGAAACTCGCTAAAAATTGAAAACCAATATGGTTATGAGGAACTTGGATTGTTGCCAATAAATAATCAGAGCTATAATTGTTAATGCTCTTTCGGCCGTATCGTTCAATGAATTGATCTTGGATGGCAGGCGAAATCAACGCCTTGACTGTGACCAGCTCCGGTTGATAATTGGCCTCCTGCTTTTGTTCCAACAAATCATCTCTAGGGCTGAACGTTTGTTCATCCATATTAAGATGATCGATCCGAGATAATTTGAACGTTCTATATCTCTTGCGAAGCAAGCAGAATCCTTTCAGATACCAACTCGTTTCGCTAAAATGAAGCTGATAAGGCTCGACAGTTCTTTTCATCGCAGTGCCATTTTTATCTATATAGTCAAATGAAACTAATCTTCTCTTTAAAATAGCTTCCTGACATGTTTTTAAGGTTTGACGAATCTCAGACCGACCTTCCCAATCATAAAAAGACAGCTGCATTAAACCTTTCGGAGCCAATGGACTAATCATGGCTTCTATTTTTTTGATCGTTATTTCAACTTCTTCACTGATTAGAATTTGTTCCAAGCCGCCGAGCGCAGTCCAGATATTCTCCAAGTCGGGGTTGCTTAAAAGACGTTTATCAATCTTGTATTCATCCATAATGCCGTAACCGCCATGAACTCCATTGACCGAATAGATCGGGATGTTTGATAAACTCAAGGTTTCCATATCACGAAGAATCGTTCTTTTGGAAACGTTAAATAATTGCGCGAATTCTTTGGTGGAAACGATATTCTTTTTCAGCAAGATCATAATGATCGAAATTAATCTCTCAACTTTTTCCATAGTTCCCCCTCTTTTTTTCTGCTTCCGTATGAAACGGTGACATACGAATGTCACCTCTTATAAATTATACTAAATTTATAACAAGAAGGAGGTATTGCTTTATGGCAGCTGTTGTATATTTGAACTTTGATGGAAATGCAGAACAAGTGATTGAATTTTATTCGGAGGCTTTAAGAGCAATAGAAGTAAAAAAAGTGAAATTCAGGGATATCCCCCAAGATCCAAACTACCCCTTGCCGGAAAAGGAGTTGAATATGATCATGGAGTCCTCCATAGAATTCGCAGGAGGGAAAATCATGATGTCGGACATTTTGCCTTCAATGAAGGCGACAATGGGCGAACTGGTGAAAGGGAATAATGTTCTGATTAGTCTGGTCATGGATGATAAGCAGAAACTGGAAGACTACTTTAATCATTTGGCTGTTGGCGGCCATGTGATTATGCCGTTATCCAATACTCCATGGTCTTCGTGTTTTGGAATGTTAGTTGATAAATTTGGAGTTAACTGGAAATTCAATAGCGACGCAGATCAGTTTCTTGATCACGTGATCTCCAGCATGAATTAACGAACACAGGATAAATGCAGGAAGGATATTCTTTTTCAAATATGGAAATGGATCATTTAATTATCGTAAATTCGAGAGAGCAGTTAAGGTTTTGGCTGCAGGAACACAGTAAGATTGAAAAATATTGTTGGGTTTTGGTTAGTATAATGCCCAAATCGGACACGCTCCTATATTTGGACTCGGTCGAGGAAGCTTTGTGTTTTGGATGGATCGATGGAGTCAAGAAGAAAATAGCTGGAATGGGACTGGCTCAAAGACTGTCTCCTCGAAGCCCAAAAAGCTCATGGACTGAATTGAATAAAGAACGTGTCCGCCGCCTCGAAAGGTTAGGGTTGATGACGGACGAAGGAAGAAAGGTTCTTCCTGATATGGATTACGATTCTTTTCGAATCGACCCCGTTATAGAGCAAAGGCTGAAAGAGGAGAAGCAAGGATATGAGAATTTCAAAGCATTTCCGGATCTATACAAAAGAGTTCGGATCGACACGATACAAAGCATAAAAAATCAACCGAAATTATTTGAGAGCAGATTAGACAAATTCATAGCAAACACGAGAGAAAACAAAATGTATGGCCATTGGAACGATAATGGACGTCTGCTAGATATCTAAGCTGCCTCGGCCTTTTTTTCGGATGATTGCATCCCTACCCGATATGTGCTATGACTGAATTTAAGCTGTAAGGGTGTTTAAATTTAAAGTACAGGTGTGGTAGAAATGACGATTAAAACGCTGTTTGTGGCGCCTTACGAAGCCATGGTGAATTTGATAGAGGAATGCGGCAAGGAAGAGAGCGAGCTGGATCTGCACGTTCAGGTCGGGAACCTCCAGCATGGCGTGGCTTTGGCGAAGCAAGCGGAGGCACAGGGGTTTGAAGCGATCATAAGCCGCGGAGGCACGGCGAAGCTGATTGCAGAAGCGGTGGACATTCCGGTGATCGATGTGCACGTTTCCGGCTATGACATGCTGCGGGTACTGACGCTGGCCAATGATTTTCCGAGAAAAAAAGCGATCGTAGGGTTTTCATCCATTACCCAAGGCGCCAAAGCGATTACCGATCTGCTGGACATTCCCATCGATATGTACACGATCGAATCCGAGGACGAGACGGAAGAGCTGCTTAAACGTTTGAAGCAGGAGGGCTACCAGCTAATCATGGGCGATGTCGTTACCTTCGAAACCGCATCCCGCCTGGGACTTCTGGGCATACTGATCCAATCGGGGCGCGAAGCTATTTTTAGCGCGTTTAAAGAAACCAAAACAGTGTCGCGCTGGATGCTGAAAAGCAGGCTGGAGATCGAACGTTTAAAAAAGATCCTGCGGGTTACAGCGTCTGATTTCATGGTAGTCTCGGAGCAAGGCGAAGTGGTTTATGAGCAGTGGAAGGAGCTGGAGACCGGGCCCTGGGCGGAGCTGCCGCTTGAAGCGGACTTGCCGGGAACCGGCAGCGGACGCGAAATGACCCATACCACGGATGCGGACGGCAATACGTTAAAAGTCACGAGAACACGGATCACGGTTGCCGGCTCCGTTTTTGTGGTCTGCGAATTTGCCCGGCTCCATGGGACAAGGGCTGCAGAAGCGCATGAAAGCTTGAAAATCGGCCTGCCGGCTCCGCCGCTGGTCATTCACCAAAGCGAAGCGATGAACGCTTGTTTGGTTTTGATCCGCCGCTGCCTGTCTTATAATCATTTTATTTTAACGGGGCCGGCCGGGGCCGAATCGGAGCTGATTGCCCGTTATATTCATTTCCACAAATTTCAGGGGAACGGTTTATATGCTTCTGTAAAAGCTTCCGATCTGCTCGGTCTCGAACCCGAAACGCTTGACGGCGATATCAAAACGATTTATGTCCATACGCTGCTCTCATTGGGCTCAGGGAAGAAGGACAAGCTTTGGGGGCAGCTGGAGCTGTTTAAGCGACAGGGGATGACCGTCGTTCTGCCGGTGATGGAGGAAGAAGCCGAGTGGGGCAACCGGATTTACGGGGATGGAGTGATCCGCATCCATCTGCCGGCTTTGGCTCAGCGCAAAGAAGACTTGAAAGAGCTGGTTACGGCATTCCTATTGCATTTCAATCAAACGCTTGGCACTTCTGCCGTCCGCATTCATGAACAGGCATTGTCTTTGCTGGCCGGTTATGCCTGGCCCGGGGATGTAGAGGAACTGAAGGCGCTGCTGCAGGAAGCTGTTTTAATGGAAAAAGGGTATGTGCTCGAAGCCCGGTTAATCGAGGAACTGCTGGCGCGCAAAGGTGCGCTGCCGGCCGGCTTGCGGTCCGATCTTTTGACCGGCTCCCTGGAGCACATCGAGAAGAAGATCATTGAGAAGGTGCTAGAAGAGGAAGGTTTTAATCAAACGAAGGCGGCCAAACGTTTGGATATTAACCGCTCCACCCTGTGGCGCAAGCTGAAGGGGTAATCCAGTTGACTGTTTAATAATGCAACAGTTTTGTGTTTATCTTATTTTTTAAACACAAAACTGTTGCATTTTATTATGTATGCGTTTACTATAAGAACTGTAATCGGTTACAAGACAAATAAGTGTTTCAAATTACAACAACAAGGAGCGGTGCAACCATGAAAATCAAAGCGGCCATTGACAAAATCCCCGGCGGGATGATGTTGATTCCTTTGCTCATAGGGGCTATCATTCGTACATTTTTTCCATCCATCTTTGATTTGCCGGAATTTAAAAGCTCGTTTACGGGAGGACTTTTAACCGGGACCTCGGCTTTGCTGGCAGCATTTTATATTTGTTTAGGTTCCACGATTCGCTTTCAGGCCACCGGCTATATTTTGAAGAAAGGCGTGAGCCTCTGGGTCGGCAAAATCGGCACGACCTTTCTGATCGCTTTGCTGATCAAAGCCATTTTCCCGGATCAAAACAATCTCTTTCTGGGGTTGTCCGCTTTGGCGATCATAGCTGCTTTCTCCGATACAAACGGCGGCCTTTATATGGCGCTGATGGGACAGCTCGGACGAAAAGCTGAGGACGTTGCCGCTTATTCGATTATGTCGCTTGAATCCGGTCCTTTCTTCACCATGCTGATTCTGGGCGTTGCCGGACTGGCGAGCTTTCCGGTCCTGGCGTTTGTGTTCGCCATCCTGCCGCTGGTTCTCGGTATGATTCTCGGCAACCTGGACGAGAAAATGCGGGAATTTTTAAGCAAAGGACAGGAGGTCCTGATTCCGCTGTTTGCGCTGGCTATCGGCTCGGGCATTAACCTGACCAACGTGGTTAAAGCCGGTTTCTCCGGTGTACTGCTCGGGATTGGCGTCGTTGTGATTACCGGTGTAGTCCTGTTCCTCATCGACCGTTTGACCGGCGGAAACGGCGTAGCCGGCATTGCCGCTTCGTCTACCGCAGGGAATACTTCAGCCGTGCCTATGGCCGTTGCAGCCGTATACACCGGCTACTCTGCCATTGCGGCTACAGCAACACTGCAGGTTACAGCTGCCGTTATCGTGACGGCCGTTCTGACGCCGCTGCTCACCACCTGGTTCGCTAAACGTGCCGAGCGGCGTAATGCAAGCGCTTAATCCTCTCAAGCCATCAATTTAGTTGTACTATAGAGAATGCAGTAAAATAAGGAAGTGGAGAACTCATGCGTAGTTTTTACATCATTGCGGACGATTTGACGGGGGCCAATGACGCCGGCGTACAGCTGTCGAAGATCGGCATTGCCTCAACCGTCTGGCTGGATTTTCAAGAAGGCGCTTTGGGATCAGCCGGAGACGTGGCGATTATCGATACCGACAGCCGGGCGGCGGAAGAGCGGGTCGCTTATGAACGAAGCAGCAAGGCGAGTTCGATTCTGCGGAGTCATGGCTATGAGCATGTTTATAAAAAAATGGACTCGACATTAAGAGGAAATGTCGCCGCCGAACTGGCAGCTGTCGTGTCCGTTCATCAGCCTGAAGTTGTGGTGGTTGCGCCGGCATTTCCGAAAATGAACCGGCAAACCATAAACGGATACCAATACGTAAACGGCCGGCTTGTTTCGGAGACGGAGTTCGGACGGGATCCGAAAACGCCGGTCACGGACAGCAGCATCCCTAATTTGTTTAAGGGTTATGTAGACGCTAACCGGATTTACCTGATCAGCCAAACGGAATTGGCGGATTCGCCGGAACAGACGAAACGCAAAATTTTGGAGCTGGCTGCTGAAGGCCCGGCCTGGTTCATCTGCGACGCTGCCACAGACGCCGATTTGGAGGCGGTCGCCCGGCTGTTTGCCCAAACCGGCAAACGGACGGTATGGGCCGGATCGGCCGGCCTGATCGAGCAGCTGCCGGCTGCGCTGAACTTGAAGCAAACGTTCAGCGGCCAGCCGGACAAGCTGAACATTGCCCGGACGCTGACGGTTTCCGCCAGCTTGTCCCAGGTGACCAGACGGCAGCTCGAGAAAGCACGGACGCTGCCGGACGTTTTTTTCCTGGAGATGAATCCGGCGGATTTGATCCGGCAAACCTACGAGGTACAGGATATGGTTCGTACGTTCGCTGGGAATGCGCATAACAGGCATTTCGTGCTGTTCGTGGATCCGTCAGCGGAGAACCGGGAGGCGACCAAAAAGCTGGAAGCGGAGCTTTCTATGAATAAAACGGAAATCAGCGAAGCGATCTCCAGGGAGCTGGGCACGATTGCCCGGGCGATTCTGCAGTCTTTTCCGGATATCAACGGGCTGGTGCTGACGGGAGGAGACACGGCCAAGGCTGTCTGCAACCGGCTGGGCATGACCCGGCTGCGGCTGTACACCGAGGTGGAGCCGGGACTGCCGCTTGGCAAAATGAGCGACGCATCTTCGTCCCGGGACTATTGGACCGTCACGAAAGCAGGCGCTTTCGGCAGCGAAAATTCTTTGGCGAATGTATTAAGTTATATGAACGGAAAGGATGAATGAACATGAATCAAATCAAACCGATCGTCGGAATCACTATGGGGGACGGAGCGGGCGTAGGACCCGAGATTATTTTAAAAAGTCTGGGCGATCCGGAGATTTATGATCTCTGCCGTCCTGTTGTTATTGGCGACAGCAAAATTTTGAACCGGGCCAAAGCTTTTGTCCACAGCGATTTAAAAGTCGAAACCATTCAAGAGGAGCAAATTGCCGATCTCCCGTATTCCTTCGGGACAGTCTATTGCCTCGATCTGAACCTGCTGAGCGAAGACCTGCCCATCGGCCAGGTGTCGGCGGAAGCCGGCCATGCCGCGTTTGAATATTTGGCCAAAGCAATCGATCTGGCGAACAAAAAGGCAATCGACGCCATCTGCACGGCTCCGCTGAACAAGGAGGCCCTCCATAAAGGCGGGCACAAATATCCGGGCCATACGGAAATTCTGGCCGATTTGACCGGTACAGACGAGTTTTCCATGATGCTGTCCGCGCCTAAACTGAAAGTCATCCACGTCACAACCCATGTCGGAATCATCGACGCTGTGAAAATGATTAACCCGGACCGCGTCTACCGGGTGATCCGGCTGGCCCATGACACGCTGGTCAAATCGGGCATCGAAAATCCGAAAATCGCCGTTTGCGGCATCAACCCGCATGCGGGCGAAAACGGACTGTTCGGCTATGGCGAAGAAGAAGAAAAGGTAGTACCGGCCGTGAACAAGGCGCAGGGCGAAGGGATCAACGTGGTTGGCCCGCTGCCTGCGGATACGCTGTTCTTCCGTACGGTCCGCGGCGATTTCGATATCGTGGTAGCGATGTATCATGACCAGGGACATGGTCCCGTCAAGGTGCTTGGCCTCGATGCGGGCGTCAATATTACGGTCGGCCTGCCGATCATCCGCACCAGCGTCGATCACGGCACCGCGTTCGATATTGCCGGCAAAGGCATCGTGGAAGAAAAAAGCATGACCGAAGCGATCCGCCAGGCCGTCGAGCTGGCTCCAAAAAGAAAATAAGCAGGCGGTAGACGCTGGTGTAACGAAGCGAGAGGTAAGGGTTCTTAAGCAGCGACATTTGATACTTTGCAACAATGGTTACCGGAAGATGACTCCTTATGATGAGGGGTCATCTTTTTTAGGTCGAAGGTATTCCTCCAGTGGGGTTACCCGTTTCGCTTCGCCTAACGGCTAAGCGATAACGGTATAACCGCATAACCGCATAACCGCATGACTAACCACGTAGTTCGAGTTCCGCCAGCAGCTTACGCATCCTTTGCGGAATTTCCATCCGCAGCTGTTCCCATGGAATGAACATGTCTGGAGTCCACTCGAAGGGAGCGTACGCAAAGGCAGGCCGGAACGTGAAGGCTCGCAAATGATTTTCAGCCAAACGGTCCGAGAGATCGTTGAGTTCAAATTCACCACGGAATAAATCCGGCTCCAGCACGCCGCCATTGCCCGCTTCTTCCATGCAGGAGCTTCTTGCATCGGGCAGCAGCAGAAACACTTCAGGCAGCGGCGACATGGCATGTTTGCCAGGCTGCACGAACACCTGAACTTGTCCGCTGTCCGTCAGATTGCCCCGATCAGGCAAAAGTCCGACCAAATAACGGCCGTGGAAGCTGACCTCGCAGGAGACAATTTTCCCATCATGGCCGACATAGATCCAAACATGCTCCAAGTCATAAAGATGCTGAATGTCATAATCCCAATAGAGCGCATATTCAATGACGAACTGAACCTCCTCACGATCTACCTCAATCGTTCTGGCGAAAGACGGAGAGGGACCGGACTGCTCAAATATCGTAACCCCGGCCCGGATTAGCTGGAAAGGCTCCTTTAGGTCCATGAGAAGCCGGGGGGCGGCTTTCAATACGATGTCCAGATAAGATTGCTGAATAGTTGCGGCATTCATGATAGGCAGATCCTCCTACTTGTAATAGGTCATACCAAGCGCTTGATTTTTATTAGTATAAAGGAATAGTTGGAGGCTCCCGTTAATTTGGATACAGAGGTTTGTAAAAAAATAGGGGACAAAAGTTAAATTCATGTCAACTACTCCCTTAGGCATCATATGGAACAAAAGGTGGAGTGGTTGCTGGCTTATGTTTCTGATATTATACATGTGACATGGATCAGTATCGGAGGGAAAAGATGGATGAAGGAGCAGCGCAGCGCAACCAAACGGAAGAACCTGCTGTACCGGCAGGTAGCAGATAAAGTCAGGGCCGATATTACGGCCAAAGGGATGCAGCCTCATGAGCCCGTTCTCTCAGAAGGCGAATTGGCCAAGCTTTACGGCGTGAGCCGGATGACAGCCAAGCTGGCGCTTGAGCTGCTGGTTAAAGAAGGACTGGTATACAGGCTGGCAAGACGCGGCACTTTCGTGTCGGGGCAGACAGGTAATCCTGAAGGGAATCACAACAGTTCTGAAGGAAACAACAGCAGTTCTGAAGGAAACAACAGCAGTTTTGAAGAGAATCAAAGAGCCGCCCTGCAGCAAGCATCAGGAATGAAGCGGAGGATCAGTTCCGAACAAAAACGAATGGCGCTGGTGTTTCCCAACCTGGATGAATATACAGCCAGAATTATTGCTGCCGCCGAAGCCGAGGCAAGAGAAGCCGGTTATCAGGTGCTGATCCGGGTGTCCAAGGACAAAGATGATGAAAGCGAATGTCTGCAGGAGCTGCAGGATGCGGGAGTCGACGGGATCATTCTCTATCCGAGAGGCCGGAAAACCTGCAGCGAAAAGGTGCTTCAGCTCTATCTGGCCAATTACCCGATCGTTGTGATTGACCGGATCTTCCGGGAGGTTCGAATTGACTGCGTGTACCACGATCATTATCAGGGGGCCTACCAATTGACGGAATATTTGATTGGCAAAGGGCACCGGGAGATCGGCTACGTGTCAATGGCTTTCGACGGAGTTACGAGCCGGGAGGATCGTTATAAAGGGTATCTGCAGGCGATGCTGGATCATGACTTGTCGATCAACAGCCATAACATTTTTCTCCATTGCGGAGAGGATTACATGGACAACCTGACCGCACTGAATCGGCAGCTGCAGGCTTTTCTGGAGGAAAGTCCCGGGCTGACGGCCGTGCTTTGCGCCGATGACTATCTGGCAACCTCTTGTTTGTATACGGCGTTTCATATGAACAAATCGGTGCCGGATGAGCTGTCCATCGTCGGTTTCTCCGATATCCAGCTGGCCAGCCTGCTTCCCGTCCCGCTAACGACAGTACGTCAAACAACCGACCAGCTGGGACAAGCGGCAGTCAAACTATTGGTTAAAAGGATCAATCATTCCCGGGAAAACCCAATTACGATAAAAGTTAACACTTCGCTTGTGGAACGTAGTTCTGTCAAACAAATGTCAACGGATTAAGACCTGCATATATAAAAAATATCAGATGCTTCCCCCTTTTATTGAACCAAATCCTAACGAGATCGCGGTTTAAGTAAATAAGGGGAGGCTTTTTTACATGGATTTTATAGTTTTTAATTTAACATTCCCCCCTATTTTGATTTACAAAATTAATGTTACGAAACGATTGAATATATCAGTGACATAGATTATCGTCTTTGGATGGAAGGGGTAATTTTCCAAATATCAGGAGATGGAGGGATAACAAACATCGTGAAACCTACAGGAAATTTGACAATGCTTATTCGCAGAGGGGAATGGAGCAGATCTATCTTCCAGGAAGTTCGCAGCATCCGGAAGGCCAAGCGGGCCAAGAGCTGGATATTCGCTTTACTGGTCGGTATTTTGACTGTTTCCGGTTTGGGGCTGCCAGGCGCCAGTCTTGCAGGAGCTGAATCTGCGAACGGGTTCGGAGCTGATAACAGTGATCTGGCTCGCTTGTCTGCCAGCTATGCTTCCCATTTGCCGGTGACGGTTTATGACAATTCGCCTTACGGAGGTAAAGAGCAGGCTTTTGACATTGGCAGCTATGACTGGGACGTCATCAATAGCGGAGTAGGAAATGATAAAATTTCCTCCCTGCGGGTTGCGCCGGGCTACAAGGTTACCCTGTACAAGGATGCTGGTTTCTCCGGGGCATCGAAGGTTTTTACTGCTGATGCTATGTATGTCGATGACTTCAATGATGAGACAAGCAGTCTGAAGGTCGAAGCTGTTACACCGCTTGATGCCTCCAGCTTCGCCGTTCCGGGCAACGCGTACACGGATGCATCCAAACGCAGTATGCTCGAATCCTTTGCGCCACGAATCTGGTTTGCGCAAGGCGAAGTTTATTTTCCATCCTCCGTGGAGTACACGTTCCCTTATGTGGAACGCTACCTCAATCCTAACTCCGGGAATTACGAATTCAGAACCAAAGAAGCTTTGAACCCTTACAACAAGAAGCTCCCTTATTTTAATGGCGACCTGCAAAATGCGCCCATCTACGCCTTTTGGGTCGAGAAAGATTACAACAATGTTGATTTAGTTTACTTCCAGTTCTCCCCATACGATCTGGGCAAAACCGTGCTCGGCAGTGAATTTGGCGACCATGTGGGCGACTTTGAACGCGTAACGGTCCGCTTAGCCAAGTTCGTCTACAACGGCCAGAACTATTTGAAGCCAGTTCAAGTGTTCTACGGCTATCATTCTTCCGGTATTACTTACCGCTGGGATGAAGTGGACAAGATCGGCGGCACACATCCGGTTGCTTACTCGGCCTTTGGTTCCCACGGCATGTGGAAAGACCCGGGCAATCATGTGTATCAGGATATCGTGATCGCCAAGCTGACCGACGTAACGAATCAGGGAACGTCTTGGGATACGTGGAACCGGGTACAGGCATTTGAATACTTCCCGAATGCATCGACCGGTGTAGGTCTTGGCAATCCATGGCCAACCTGGCTGAACAAAGATTATACCAATCCGAACAGCGGTGCGGTATACCGGTTCGGCAATCCGGCGCAAGGCTCCGTCTTTGGACAGCCGCTGCTGGCGGACGGCCCAACGGGACCTCAGGAGAAAACAGCCCTGACAAGCGATACGATTTTAGATTAAAAACGTTTTAAACCTCTTTGGCCGTGTTTCTAAACTAATTTTTTTCTAACCGATTCTCATTGATTTCCAAATAAAACTTCTTTATTTCAAATTAGAGACTGGAGAGACAAAAGTGGGAAAAAAATCGATCTGGAGCCTTGCAGTTGTAGTTGCCGTAGTGCTGGTAGTTGTCATTTTATTCGTCAATGGCAACAAAGATCGTCAAGCCAAGACGTCTGCAGCGCCGGCAGAGTCTCAGGCGCCGTCAGCCAATACGGCTGCCAATAATACTTCTTCGTCAGGGGGCGGCTTGAAGGAAGCCCCGATTCTGGCTGAGAAGGTCAAGGCGGGATCACTGCCGCCGATAGAAGAACGTATGCCGGCTGCAGATGACATTATGGTTGAGCCAACTTACGAGGAAATCGGTAAATACGGCGGTGAATGGCGTTATCCTTGGAACGGTCCCGACGATAAATGGGGCATCGAGATGGTGACGGAAGAGCCGTTGTTCCGCTTCAAGCAGGATGGCTCCGGCAGCGTTGAGCCCAACGTGGCCAAAAGCTACGATGTGAACGAGGACTCTACTGAATTCACGATCCATCTTCGGGAAGGCATGAAATGGTCGGACGGCGTTCCGTTTACGGCCGATGATGTTATTTTCTACTGGGAGCATATGCTGATTCCTGAAACCTTCGGCAAGGCGCTGTACGACTGCTATTATTCGGTGAATCCGGAGACGGGCGAGAAGGAAAGAGCCGAGGTGACCAAAGTCGACGACTACACGGTCAAAGTGGTGTTCAAGCATCCAAGTGTACAATTCCTGGAGCGGCTGGCGATCGACAACAAGTGGTTCTTCGCACCGGCTCATTATTACAAAACGATCCTTCCGGAATTCATCGGCGAGGACAAAGCGCTTGAGGTTGCCAAAGAGTATGGCTTTGAAGACACCCAAAATCTGGGCGTATGGACTGGCTACTATTACTGGCTGTACCCGCAGCGCCCAACTCTCCGCCCTTGGGTCGCAACGAACGATGCCAACAGCGATCGCTTCATTATGGAGCGCAACCCGTATTACTTCAAAACCGATGCAGAAGGGCAACAGCTTCCTTATATCGACCGCATCGTGCTGACGAAAACGCAGGACCCAAGCCACAAGCTGCTGGATATGCTGGCCGGCAACGTGGAAGTAGCCCAGTTTGATTTCAAGGATTTCACCGTACTCAAGGAAAATGAACAAAAAGGCGGATACCGCGTTATCCCTTGGTCGACGCCAAACTGGTCCAGTACAGGCATTGAGCTGAACCAGACAACCGAGGATCCGAAGCTCCGCGCATTGTTCCAGGACATTCGCTTCCGCGAAGCACTTTCGGTAGCAGTGGATCGCAAGGAAGTTTCCGAGATCATTACAAGCGGCATGGGCGAACCGGCTCAAGCTTCCGTACCGGAAGGCCTGCCAGGCTTCCAGGATGGCTGGAACAAGCAGTGGACGGAGTACGATACAACCCGCGCTTCACAGTTGTTTGATGAAATCGGCCTGAAATGGGACAGCGCTCATAAGTACAGAACCTTTGCCGACGGTTCCCCTCTGTCCATTTTGTTCTATGAGGAAAAAAGCGCCGACAACGAGCAGTTTATCGAACTGGTTCGCAAATATTACGAAAGCGTCGGTATTAAAACCGAGCTCAAAATCGTGGACCAAGGCAGCTTCTTTGATCTGAAGTACGCCAACAAAATTCCGGCAACGTTCAAGACGGTCAGCGTCGTTGACGTTTCGCTCAGACCGGACGAGCTTGTTCCTCTGCGCGTTATTACTCCTTGGTTTGGCCACTATGGCTTGTACAACTCTTCCGGAGGCAAAGAAGGCGTGAAACCGGAAGGGGATGTAGCCAAGATCATGGAATTCTGGGACAAAATCAAGGCAGCGAAGACAAGAGAGGAAATTACGCAGTACAGCAACGAGATTATTAAGCTGCATCAGAAGAACCAGTGGGTGATTGGTTACACAGGCCCGACTCCTGTTCTGACCGTTGTCAAAAACAATGTGAAGAACGTGCCGGCCCTTGTTAACAGCGATGAGTTCAGAGGACTTGGCTTCGCTCATCCGGATCAATTTTTTATCGAATAGTATACGAACAATATACGAATCTGCTTATCAACGGGGAAGTTTCTTCCCCGTTGATCTTGCATGATGAAGAGGGGAACTGCATGTGGTAGGTTACATAACTCGCAGGCTGCTTACGATGATTCCGGTCGTGCTGCTGATATCGATCATCGTCTTTTTTATCATCCAGCTGCCTCCCGGCGATTTCATCAGCACTTATGCAGCCAAGATGACGACAAGCGGCGAAATCATGGACGATGCGGCGCTGCTAAAGCTGCGGGAAGCGTATGGTCTGGATCAGAGCTGGTATATGCAGTATTTCAAGTGGATCTGGGGGATGGTGACTCAAGGCGATTTCGGCTATTCGCTGAACTATAACCGTCCGGTGGCTTCGATCATCAGCCAATATATGGGCTTTACGGTCATTGTGTCTGTAATTTCCATGCTGTTTACTTATGCGCTGTCTATTCCAATCGGCATTTACAGTGCGGTGCGGCAGTATTCAATCGGTGATTATATCTTTACGGCTATCGGCTTTATCGGCATGGCTACACCTAATTTTCTGCTGGCGATTATTCTTATGTATTTCTCCTATGTCTATGTCGGCGACCCGATGCTGGGACTGTTCTCGCCGGAATTTGCAGAGCAGGCTTGGTCCTATGAGAAATTCAAGGACTTTCTTAAACATATGATCATTCCCGTTATCGTGATCGGCACGGGCAGCACCTGCGATCTGATCCGCGTCATGCGGGCGCAGATGCTGGATGAAATGGACAAGCCTTATATGCTCACCGCAAGGGCCAAGGGATTGTCCGAAGCGCGGATTATTTTCAAATATCCGGTTCGTGCCGCCATCAATCCGATCGTCAGTACCATAGGATGGTCGCTGACCTCCATTTTCACAGGGGCGACTATTACGGCGATCGTGCTGAACCTGCCGGTACAGGGACCTGTTATGTATCAGGCGCTGCTGTCCCAGGACATGTATTTGGCGGGGACCTGGCTGCTGTTTATGGCCGCTTGTATTGTGCTGGGTACGCTCATATCAGATATTTTGCTGGTATGGCTTGACCCTCGAATCCGGATGCAGAGAAAAGGAATGTGATCGATGTATACGCAGATGAAGAAGAATTCTGGTTTATGGTCCAGATTGTTTTCGGTCAAGAGAGAGGAAGACACTTATTACGCGGAATCCCACATCCGTCTTATGTTCCGCAAGCTCATGAGGCACAAGCTGGCACGGATCAGTTTGATTGTGCTGGCCTTGATGTATCTGCTGGCCTTATTCGGGAACTTTGTTGCTCCGCAGGGGCTGGACAACTATGACAGCGAGCAGCTGAACAGCCGTCCATCGAAGCTTCACTTTGTGGATGCAGACGGGAATTTTCACCTCCGGCCGTTCGTCTACGGCCTTAAATCGGAGCGGGATCCGGTTACTCTGCGCAAAAGGTTTGTGGAGGACCCCTCCGAAAGGTATCCTTTGAAATTTTTTGTAACGGGAACGGAATATAAATTTCTGGGCCTAATCCCCGGTAATTTGCATTTGTTTGGTGTAGAAAGTCCGGGACGCCTGTTTATCTTCGGTACGGACGACATGGGACGGGACCTGTTCTCCCGAATTGTGCTCGGCAGCCAGATATCCCTGACGATTCCGCTTGTCGGCGTCGCGATCAGCTTTGTGCTGGGGCTGCTGCTGGGCGGCATCTCCGGCTATTTTGGCGGCATCGTTGACAGTATTGTGCAGCGTGTTATTGAAATCATACGATCTTTCCCGACCCTGCCGCTCTGGATGGCGCTTTCGGCGGCTATACCGGCGCGGATTCCGGTCGTGCAGATGTTTTTCTATATTACGATTATTATGGCCTTTATCGAGTGGACGGGACTTGCCCGGGTAGTACGCAGCCGGTTCATATCCCTTCGGAATGAGGATTATGTAATGGCGGCGAAAATTTCCGGTGTGAGCAATGCGCGGATTATCTTTGTCCACCTGGTGCCGGGCTTTATGAGTTATCTGGTTGTGGCGATGACGCTGGCGGTTCCGGCAATGATTATCGGCGAAACGGCGATCAGCTTTCTCGGGCTGGGCATTCGTTCCCCGGCGGCAAGCTGGGGCGTGCTGATGCAGGAAGCGCAGAAGATGGAGAACGTGGCGCTGTATCCTTGGAAACTGATTCCGCTTGGCTTCGTTATATCTACGGTACTCGCTTTTAACTTTCTGGGCGATGGCTTGCGCGATGCTGCCGACCCCTATAAATGATGAGTTATAACAGATGATTATCAAGATAAAGATGAACATGGCTGAAATAAACAGGCAGACAGTGAGGTTGAGGAGATGACAATGACGAAAACGGCGGCAGAGAAGACCGGTCAGGCGGCGGATGAGCTTCTGAATCCAGAGCCGGCTCCGGATCAGACAGTGCTTCGCGTAGAGGATCTGAAGGTTCATTTTCCGGTGGAACGCGGCCTGCTGAAGGCGGTAAACGGCGTCAGCTTTCAGGTGTCCAAAGGCAAAACACTGGGCATCGTCGGGGAGTCGGGCTGCGGCAAAAGCATTACAGGCAAAGCGATTCTAGGCATCCAGCCGAAGAAAACGAAGGTTTCCGGCTCGGTTTGGCTGGGCGATACCGATTTGCTGAAGCTGAAGCCGGACGGCAAGGAAATTCGAGCGATCCGCGGCAGCAAAATCGGAATGATTTTTCAGGAGCCGATGGCGGCTTTCTCCCCGCTGTACACAGTGGGCAATCAAATCATGGAATCGATCCTGCTTCACCGGACCCGGAACAAAAGAGAAGCGCTTGAGCTGACGATCGACATGCTGAGAAGGGTGGGTATCGCCAATCCCGAGAAACGTTTCTATCAGTATCCCCATGAATTCTCCGGGGGAATGATGCAGCGGGCAATGATCGCGATGGCGCTGTCCTGCGGTCCGGAGGTGCTGATTGCAGATGAACCAACAACGGCGCTTGACGTTACGATTCAGGCCCAAGTGCTCGCCTTGATGAAGGAGCTGCAGGAGCAGTTCGGCATGGCGATCCTGTTTATTACGCACGATTTGGGCATCGTAGCGGAAATGTGCGACGAGGTTGCTGTGATGTATTTGGGAAAAGTGGTGGAGCAAGCGCCGGTCCGGGAGATTTACCGGAATCCGAAGCATCCGTATACCCAAGGACTGCTGCGCTCGATTCCATCCCTGGACCGCACTGTTGAGCGGCTGGAATCGATTGAAGGCACCGTGCCTGTGCCGCTGAATATGCCGCCGATGTGCGGCTTTTACGATCGCTGCAGCCAGCGGATTCCCGGCGTATGCAACGTGCAGAATCCGGAAGCTGTGCAGCTGTCGGACCGTCATACGGCAAGCTGCTTCCTTTATTGGCCGGAAGCAAGCGGAGGGGAAGAGAGGAGGAATGAACATGTCGTTAATGCCTGAGCAAACGCTTGAACAAAGGCTAGATCAAAAGCCCGAGCAAATGCTTGAGCAGCCGATCATGGATGTCGTTAATCTGGTCAAAGAGTATGACGGCGACGGCGGAGGCAGAAGCCTTAAACGTGCAGCGGCGCCTGTACGGGCCGTGGCTGATGTTTCTTTTTCTATCCGGCGTGCGGAAACGCTGAGTCTTGTCGGTGAATCGGGCTGCGGCAAAACAACGCTGGGCCGCTGTCTGGTTCGCGGGATCGAGCCGACCTCCGGCCAGGTGAATTATCGGATGGAAGACGGGCGCAGCATCGATTTCCTGAAGGCAACCAAACAGGAATATAAGGCGATTCGCCCGGGCATTCAGATGATTTTTCAGGACCCCTACTCTTCGCTTAATCCGAGAATGACCGTGTACGAAATTATCAGCGAGCCGCTGCGGGCCTTCGGCGGACTCAGCAAAGCAGAGATTGACGAGCGAGTCCGGACGATCGCCGGGCAAACCGGGCTGGATCCCAGCTTTTTGAAGAGGTATCCGCATGCTTTCTCCGGCGGACAGCGGCAGCGGATCGGCATTGCCCGCGCACTTGTCACCCGGCCTAAAGTCGTGGTGTGCGACGAGGCGGTATCCGCGCTGGACGTGTCGGTTCAGGCGCAGATTATCAACCTGCTTAAAGATCTGCAGCAGCAGTATGAGATGACGTATTTGTTCATTTCGCATGACCTTTCGGTCGTCAAGCATATTTCAGATCGGATTGCCGTTATGTATTTGGGGAAAATCATCGAGCTGTCAGATGCGAAAGCCTTGTTCCGCCAGCCGCTGCATCCTTATACGGAAGCGCTGATCTCTTCAGCTCCCCGGCCTGATCCGGAGGCGAAGAAGGAACGGATTATTTTGCAGGGGGAGGTGCCAAATCCGGCTAGTCCGCCTTCCGGATGCCGGTTCCATCCCCGCTGCGCTTACCGGACCTCGCTCTGCGAGCAGACAGAGCCGGAGCTGTGCGCTATGAAGGACGGCCGTCAGGTCGCCTGCCATTATGCTGAGGAATTGAACCTGCAGGGCGTTTCGGCTTTCGGGCCGGGAGCTTCCTTGGAATCCTCCAGAAATTCGGCTTCGGTGCAACAGGAGCTGGCAAGTCTCGTATAGAATAAGATTCTAAGGATTCAAAATACAGGACATAAACAAAGGAGCTCGGCATGGACAATAAACGGCTTGTTATCTTTCTGGATAGCGGAGATACGATCATTGACGAGTCTACGGAAGTAAGGAATGACGAAGGTATCGTAGTCAGTGCGGACGTGATTCCCGGTGCGGATACGATGGTCAAGACGCTTTACGAACGGGGTTATACGCTCGTGCTGGTAGCGGACGGGGATACGCAGTCTTTCTATAACGTGATGAAGCAAAACGGATTGTTCGACTATTTTACGGCTTTGATTATTTCCGATAGCATCAAGGCAACCAAGCCGAGTCCCCGCATGTTCAAGGCAGCGGCGGGTGCGGTAGAGCTGACTGAGCAGGATTATGGGCGGGTTATCATGGTTGGCAACAACCTGAGCCGTGATGTTAAAGGAGCAAATGCGCTGGGCATCACCAGCGTTTTTCAGAGCTGGACCCCGCGTTATCCGCATGAACCTGCCGACGAAACCGAGCGGCCCGACTTTATCATTTTGGAGCCGCTGGAGCTGCTGGAATTGGCTGACCGTCTGAATGAACAGCTGGAGGCGGAGCTGCAAATCCGCGGCTGAAAGGCTGGGTGGCTGAATGGTTGCATGGCTGGATTCTGAAGTCTAGATTCTACAGCTTGAACCCAAAGGTTTTTATGAGAATAAATAACTGTATGCCCCGCGTCGGAATGTTTCCGGTTCGGGGTTTGTTTTATCCCTCGAACTTATTGTAAATTAGAAGGGAAAATGTCTGTATATTATTGGAAAATGGGAGGCGTTTGGAGATGGCGCAAGTCAGTTTTGATCTGAGCGGCAAAGTTGCAATCGTGACTGGAGCAGGCAGGGGAATTGGAAGAGTACTTGCGGAAGGTCTGGCGTTTGCGGGAGCGGATGTGGTCCTGACGGCAAGAACGGAAGTGGAAGTGGTTCAGGCTGCTGACGAAATCCGACAGGCGACAGGCCGGAAGACGCTTGGCCTTTCTTGTGACGTGACGGATAAACAGGCCGTAAATTCCGTTGTCCAGCGGGTGGTTGAAGAATTTGGCCATATTGATATTCTTGTGAACAATGCCGGGACGACCATTCGCAAGACCGCCTTTGAATTTGGTGAAGAAGAGTGGGATTTTATTTTTGACACGAACCTTAAATCGATTTTCTTTATCTCCCAGGCGGTTGGAAGGCATATGGTTGAACAACAATACGGCCGTATGGTTAACATCTCCTCCGCCGCCTCGGAAATGACCCTCTCATTCTCAACAGCCTACGGCCCGAGCAAAGCGGGTGTCGTCCAGCTGACGAGGCAGCTGGCGACGGAATGGGCCAAATTCGGCGTAACGGTTAATGCCGTCAGCCCGTGGTTTTTCAGAACGCCGCTCACTTATGAAAATCTGGACAAGCCTGAAGTGAAGCAGGTCATTGAACAGCGGACGCCAATGGGCCGATATGGGGAAGTGATCGAGCTTGTGTCTCCGGTTTTGTTCTTTTGCTCGGATGCCTCCAGTTATGTAACCGGTCAAAATTTGCTGGTTGACGGCGGCGCCTCTCATTTTGCTTTCTAAACGGATTCAATTGCGGCTATGTCTCACTTAATCAATTAATCCGAGGCGGATGAGGTTGGCGGTAACCGGACGTTTTCCGATTTCGCGTTTCCGAATGGCACAGGTCCGAGAAAGACCCTCTCAGAAAATGGCTGGCTGCGGAATCGGTTTGTCCGTGCCGCCGCCGGCATGGAACGTCCGCATATCCTGCAGTGGGGAAAGCCCGAACAACCTTTTATATTCACGGCTGAATTGCGTTGCGCTCTGGTAGCCGACCCACAGCGCAGATTCGGTTAAATTGACGCCGTCAAGAAGCGGGCTGCTTTAGTTGGCAGTAATCCACTCAATCACTTTGCTGATCCTCTCAGCTTCCTGATGCAGCAGCATATTTTGAAGAAAAGCGCGCCTTCCTCGTCTGCGAGGAGCCAATAGATAAATTCCCGCTTCACGGCTGGAGCCAGATACCGGGCAGCCTGGCTGTCCGAGGAGATCCGTAGGAGTTTTTCAAAGCTATAGAGAAAAGCCCTCTTTTAGCACATATGCCCTTGCGGTTGTTCGTTTATGGAGCATCTGGTGTGGCCTCATTCCCGGCTTCTTGTTAGGGTTCGGCTTCGAATTTGACTTCACTATTCGGCTGTAAATCCCCATTCGGACTGCATCAGTCCGCGCAGTGCTTTGGCAAAGCCGGCGCTGCCCCGGCGGATTTCATCCGCTTTGGCTTTGGCATGGGGCACCAGCTTGCACCATAAATGGAGTCGGCCTTCGGGGACTGTATAAAGGACCAAGTCACCAAGCACCTCGTTTGAAGATCAGCTGCATCCGCAGCCGGTTTAGATGTGGCTCGAATTGCGGCGATTTTAGGAACTGAAGCGGCCACCTGCTGCGGAATGACGATGAGGCCAAAGTCCATCTGCTGCCGGGCATCGGCCAGTCTTTCTACGATGGCATGCGGGGCAACCATCCAGCCGACCCGCAGTCCGGAAGCGGCGATTTTGGAGAACGAGCCGATGTTCAGCACGGAGCCGTTGACGTCCGCCGCTTCAAGCGGCAGCGGGGCTTCTCCGTTATAGGCCGTCAGGCTGAACGGATCGTCCTCGACGATTGGGAGCCTCAGCTCGCTGGCGACGTCCAGCAGCTGCTTGCGGCGTTCGGCGCTCGTTACCGTGCCGGTCGGATTCTGAAAATTAGGATTCAGGAACACCATCTTGATCCGGTGTTTCTTATGGAGCAGCCGGATCTCCGACGGGTTCGGAACGCCTGCTGTGGGGACAGGGAGACGTCAGCACACTTCCCGTTATCGATACGCCGTTCGGCAGGATCGGAGGATTGATCTGCTGGGAAAATTACATGACGCCGGCCCGCACAGCCCTGTATGCTGAAGGCATTGATATTTATATCGCGCCTACGGCAGATGCCCGCGATACGTGGCAGGCACGATCCGGCATATCGCCTGCGAAGGCCCCTGCTTTGTGATCGCCTGCAACCAGTTTGCGACCAAAGCTTCTTATACCGCCGATCTGGACGGTTACGAAGAGCTGGAGCAGGACGGCGAGATTTTGAGCAGGGGCGGCAGCGCCATCGTAGGGCCGCTTGACGATTATGTAGCCGAGCCGCTTTACGATGAGGAAGGGATCGTGTTTTGCCACGCTGGACCTAGGGGCACCAGGACTCGCCGCTTTCCGCTGCCGGAAGACTGCAGGTGAGAAGCTTCATGAACGTTTAAGAAAGGTTGATTTTAATAAGGTATATGCCAGTACAAGTCCCAGGGCGATTACGACCGCTGAGATCATTTCTGGGAAAAAACGTGAGCACATCGGCCAATTGGATGGATTAAGGGAAATCAACATGGGCTTGTGGGAAGGACGACAGCTTGGAGATATACAGAACGAATATGCGGTGGAGTATGACAACTTTTTATATATACTTGCCGACCGCCGGAGGAGAAACCTATATCAAGCTGCGGGATCGAGCCGTATCTGCTGTTGAGGCTAAATTGACGGAAGCTGTACAGTCCGATGCGAAAGGAAACCGAGGTATTCACATTTTGGTCGTGACTCACCGAATGACACTGAGGACGCTTATGAATCAGCTTATGAATCACTACGCCGGAAACGATCTTGTAGGAATGGGAGGCACACCGGATATTCCGCCGGCCAGCCTGAGCGCAATTGCATTTAAGGATGGCCGGGCGCGGGTTGAGCTTTACGGGGATATCTCGCATTATACGGATTAATGGAAGGACTACCGGAATATAAAGAAAAAAAGCAGGCAGGCTTCAAGCCTGCCTGCTTTGAAAAAACAATGAATCCTCATCTGGATCTATTATTCGATCTCGATTCTTTTTTTGGAATGGCCGTCATCCGGACGTTTTGGGATTTCCAGCTTCAGAACCCCGTTGTCCAATTTGGCTTTGATGCCGGCCTCGTCAACATTTTCCACGAAAAAGCGGCGCACAAATTCACCAGAGCGGCGTTCCTTGCGGATCATTTTGCTCAAATCATCTTGCTGCTCTGTATATTCATCGCGTTTGGCGCGAATGGTCAAATAATCATTGCTGAGTTCGATATCAATGTTATTTTTGGAGATGCCTGGAAGCTCGGCTTCAACCAGATACCGGTCTTTCTCTTCACGGATGTCTGTACGGAAGGACTGGGCTGAGCCGCCAAACGGGAAAAACCACGGATCTTCAACCATCTCATTGAAAGACTTCAGCATTTCTCCGAAATGATCCTCAGTTCTTCTGCGGAAAGGTGTCAGATCAAACATACGAATCAGCTCCTTCTTGTAGGGTGGGGTAGGATTAATCCTTACACTTGAAATTATAAGGAGCAGAGCTTGTACCTTCAAAGTCGATTTTTACCCGTTTTGACCGATTTAAGGGAAATATAGGTCATCTTCATAAAATGCCTTGTGTTTATATTTAATTTGACCTTTTTTGACCTTTTGACTTTATTTGATGAATTTAGGGCAACCGGGCACTGGACTGGGAGGGGGCGAGGTCCCGCTAGCTGCATCCCTTTTATTTGTACCGGGAACCCACAGACAAAATGATTGGGGGGACTGATACAATTAACGATCAGAATCCGTCTTATAAAGGAGATCTTAGAAAAAACATACGTTTAGTTATAAGGAGATACCCATGTTTAAACAACACAAGATTATTTTCTCTGCAGCTATACTTTATACCGTTTTAATTCTTTATTTTATTCTTTTTGGTTTCGGCAGAATACATCACGTAGAGAATACATCTGGTTACACCTTTCTTTTATTGCCGGACGGTTTCTTTGAATTGCCAAGTCCATCTGACCTCCTGCATCCTACTCTGATGGATCTTGTAACTATTGGAAACATCGCAGCTTTCATCCCTTTTGGAATAGCGGTTCCCTTGTTATACCGGATCAAATTCACTCGATTTATTGTATGGTTTATCCTGTCTATCTTCCTGATTGAAACGGTGCAGGCGCTAACTTATCTCGGAAGTTTTGATGTTAACGACGTCATTCAAAACTCATTTGGCGCGATAATTGGATTCGGGACTTATAGACTTGGAATTCACGCCAAAAACGGTTGGAGAAGAATAGCCGCAATGGGTTTTTCCGCCATCGTGCTTCTGCTAGGAGTGTGGGGGATTTGTGGAGGCATTGACAGAGTTTTTACCAAAGTACAAGGTCCGTTTACAGCTTTAAACGAGTTGGGAGACAGCGCTGGAAATCCGGTAAAGGAGACAAAGCCGTACCGATTTACAGTCGGCGGCCAAGATATAGAACCTCAGTTTAACGTGTACAGCGCTGAAGGCAAAGAGAAGGCAGTTTATACCTATAAGTTGAACAAGAAGGAGTTTTATTTTTACTTGCAGTATGGAATCCCTGACCAAAGTGATTTTAAAGGAAACATCAGCGTTTCCGTAGACGGGCAGCAAATTTTGTTCAATTCAGAAAAGTATCAGGCTCATGCGCCGGCTATATTCAAGTGGTATTTCGAACAGGTAAATGAGCTTACGATAACTGTGGAGGGGAACGAAAAAGTGTGGGATATCGGATATAGGGGAATGAAATATTTTTGGAATTGATTACCGAAGCAATTGGAAGACAGACGAGGGCCAGGAATGCCAGGTCCCCTGTCAGATATAACGCTACTCAAGGAGAAAGGACCCGCGCTTACACGCGGGTCTTTTTAGTGTGCCACGCATGGCGATTAACTAGGTGGTGAAAGTCCACTGTGGGGGTTTGTAGTTACCAACCACTAGCCAAGAGCAAGGGTGTCCACCGCGAGGTGGAATCCAAAGGAAGCTGGAGGCAAACTTCCGGCCCAAGGAACACGAACATCATCAGGCATAGGATACGGGATGAGTCTGCTAAACAAGACGAAGTCCAATTAACTACACGGACGTACCAATGTAAATGATGTGGGTATATGGAAGGAAAGTGAATCGTCTTACCGTGGGAGGTCTCATGGACGTGAGGAGATGCACTTCGAATCACGGTTGAAACAAGATTTATCATGAGAAGTCAGCAGACGCCATAGTACCGCGAACAGTCGACGGTTCGAGGGAAGGGCTGAACCTTAGGAGGTGAAGTCAATGAAAGTTACCGAAACAGGAGCCAAGGGCAGCCAACTTCTAACGGAAGACTCTTTGCAAAAGAATAGTGCGGAACACGAAGGATATGCGGGAGTGCACAGTCCTGCGAGGATAACCGAAACCGACGACACCAACGCAACCGAGTCGAAGGACCGGTTGCTTGAGAAAATCGTTAGCAGGGACAACTTGAACGAAGCATTCAAGAGAGTCAAAGCGAACAAGGGATCGCACGGAATCGACGGGATGGGAGTAGATGAACTTCTACAATATCTCAGAGACAACGGCGAGACCATCAAGCAACTGATCTTGGGCGGCAAGTACCGCCCGAATCCCGTTCGAAGGGTAGAGATTCCCAAAGAGAACGGAAAGAAGAGAAACCTTGGCATCCCAACAGTGGTTGACCGAGTCATCCAGCAGGCAATCGCCCAAGTGCTTACGCCAATTTATGAGAGGCAGTTTTCAGACAACAGCTACGGATTCCGACCCAAACGGAGCGCACACCACGCGATGAAACGAAGCCAACAATACGTGCAAGAGGGATATCGTTACGTGGTGGATATGGACTTGGAGAAATACTTTGACACCGTCAACCAAAGCAAGCTTATCGAGGTGCTTTCAAGAACGATCAAAGACGGACGAGTGATCTCGCTCATCCATAAGTATCTCCGGGCGGGAGTCGTCGTGAAGCATAAGTTTGAGGACACGGAAATCGGCGTACCGCAGGGAGGGAACCTAAGTCCGATTCTCAGCAATATCATGCTGAATGAATTGGACAAGGAACTGGAAGCAAGAGGACATCGATTCGTGCGATACGCAGACGATATGCTCATATTCTGCCGGAGCAGGAGGAGTGCGGAGCGTACCCTGACGAAAATTCTCCCTTACATCGAGAAGAAGTTGTTTCTCAAGGTAAACCGGGA
The DNA here is from genome assembly GCF_001685395.1 of Paenibacillus yonginensis. Lineage (NCBI taxonomy): Bacteria > Bacillati > Bacillota > Bacilli > Caryophanales > Paenibacillaceae > Paenibacillus > Paenibacillus yonginensis. The sequence continues at coordinate 471,669 of NZ_CP014167.1, forward strand.
GAAAACGATTGTGGACGATGCGACAAAAGTTAAATTTCTTGGCTTCTCATTCTACCAGAGCAAAGGGGAAACGCGGGTCAGAATCCATCCCAAATCCGTATCCAAGATGAAAGCTAAAGTGAAAGAGCTAACGTCGAGAAGCAACGGAATGGGCAACACCGACCGGGCGCTGAAGCTTAGGCGTTACATCATGGGATGGGTAAATTATTTCAAGCTTGCTGACATGAAACAACTACTCCAAACCACTGATAAATGGATGAGAAGGCGTATCCGAATGGTCTTCTGGAAGCAATGGAAACGAGTGAGGACGAAACTCGAAAGGCTTATATCGCTCGGAATTCATGAACAGAAGGCGTGGGAATACGCAAACACAAGAAAGGGCTATTGGAGAATCTCCAATAGCCCAATCCTCTCGAAGTCCCTCGGTAACAATAGGCTGAAGAACCTCGGATTCCTTTTCTTTTCTGATTATTATCGACAAGTTACTGCGCATTCCTAATGGAACCGCCGTATACCGAACGGTACGTACGGTGGTGTGGGAGGTCGGCTGCCCAATTAATGGGTAGCCTCCTACCCGATTTTCCGGCTTTCAACCATAAAAGCAACTCCTAATCCTCTTTCCCTGCAGCCACGGGGTTCTCCTCATAGCTGATCCAATCGCTCCAGCTTCCCGCATAAAGCTTGGCCTGCGGATAGCCGAGCAGGTGCAGCGCCAGCACGTTTGGCGTGGCGCTCACGCCGGAACCGCAATAAACGATCACGTTGCGGTCCTGCTCCAGCGCTTCGGTTGCCGGCTTCAGCTGCTGACGGATTTCGGACTCCGCTTTCCAGGAGCCGCCGTCACGGAAGAGGTGTTTCCAGAAGCGGTTGACCGCGCCGGGGATATGCCCGGCTTTCTTGTCGAGCGGTTCGTGTTCGCCGGCATAGCGGCTTTCGTCCCGGGAATCAATGAGCAGGGCGTTTTGGCTGTTTACCGCAGACCGGACTTCGTGCACATCAGCGACCATAGACGCCTGGACCTTCGGTTCAAAAGAAGCCGGCACTACGATCCGGGTATCGGCCGTGACGGGGTAACCGCCCTTTTTCCAGACCGAATATCCTTCGTCCAGTACAGACACCTTATCGTGTCCCAGCCAGCGGAGCAGCCACCAAAGTCTGGCGGCATACATGCCTCCTTGATCGTCATAAGCAACGACGCGGACCTCATTGCCGATGCCGGCGCTGCTCAGTTTGGCCGCAAGCTCCTGCGGGTCCGGCAGCGGGTGTCTGCCTCCGTGTTCACCGGGAGGGGCGGACAAATCCTGTTCCAGATCCAGATACACAGCACCGGGGATGTGGTCTTCCTTATAAGCCAGCGCTCCGGCTTTCTGATCGGCTAAATTGAACCGGCAGTCGGCGATTACCAAATCAGGTTCATACATACGGGCAAGCAGCCATTGTTTGGATACGATGGGTTCCATCTTGCTCCTCCTCCTAAATGAATTGCTGGGCAGGCAGCCTAGTCATTTCGTGCTTTCGATTCGGTACTTCCCTCAATGTAGCACATGTAAAAAGAGTGTACAAATCCATAGCCGTTATCCAAAGGAAGAAATGAATCTGAAGCAGAATACGTCTATTCAGATCCATCGTCTGCATGCTGCTTATTTTAGTCCGAGATATTTTACAGCCTGCCGGGTTCTTAGCGATAAGCAGCATCAGGCGATTGCAAAGCTTCCTCTTAACAGACCAATCGCTTAAAAGGCCTATCACGTTTATACAAGCGTGCTAACAGCCATTTTTTTGGATACTCTAACATCATGAAGCCCATTTTCTTTATTTGCGGATCTCGTAGAACTGGCATTCCCTTCGGGAATGATAAGACATATCGCTAACACTGGATTGGGTAATGATCGTGTCGCTGGTAAAACGGATGACTACCGTATTCGAATCAATCATATGATCGTCGCGGAAGACGCGGATGCGCTGTTTCTGTTCAGCCGCTTCCTCAAAGTCAGCGTCCGTTAATAGCTCTCTGGTAATCGGCATACCCTATAACTCCTCCTCTTGTAGGCCGTTTAACAAGGGGATGCGGTTTCCTGACCGCAAACCTTATGTTTATTCCTTATTTTAGCGGCAGATGGCCCGGTTGGAAACGTCTCCCGAAAAATAAGGCTTTAAGTTCGGCGCAGGCGCGGCTACAATAGCATAAAGCGCCATTTGAGCGGTCAGGCGTTACATAACACTATAAGAAGTCCAAATCTAAATTGACGGCGGCTCGCCTAAAGCTTGGAAGATAAAGAGGAGTGCAGCTTATGAATATTCAGGAACTAAGACAACACCGGCAGTATCCGGACAATATCGGCCAGGAGCACAGCCGGGCTACTTTCGAGCGGGATTATTCCCGTCTGATCCACTCGCCGACCTTCCGCCGGCTCCAAGGGAAATCCCAGGTGTTCGGCGCAGGCACCGGCGACTACTACCGCACGCGGTTAACCCACTCCCTGGAAGTGGCGCAGATTGCCCGCGAAGCTGCAAGAAGCCTGATTAGAGCCTACCCTGCTGTTGAGACGGAGCGGGCCGGGCATCCCGGGCTGATTATTGATCCAGAAGTGGTGGAGTGCGCGGCCATTTCACATGATTTTGGACATCCCCCATTTGGACATAAAGGCGAAGAAGTGCTGGAAGGCATTCTGGAGAATTTAATAGAAGAAAAAATCAAACAGTCGCTGAAAGGCCGCAAGGTTTCCCCTGCGGAAGCGAGCCATACGCAGGAAGCGATCCGCCGGAAATACGAGCATTTCGAAGGCAACGCCCATAACTTCAGGCTGATGATGTTCCTGGAGAAAAGGGAAAGCCATGATGGCCTGAATTTGTCCGACGCCGTGCTGCTGGGTACCAACAAATATCCTTATCCGGGTACGGAAAATAAGAAGGGCCTCTACCACCATGAATGGGAGTACATCTCTTACATCCGGGACCAGTGGGGCATCCCGGCCGGCAAAAAGACGCTGGAAGCCCAGCTTATGGATCTGTGCGACGACATTGCTTATTCCGCGCATGATCTTGAGGACGGCATTAAAGCGGGCAAAATCGAAGTTCATGAACATTTCCTTAAGGACTCCCATATTCAAAAATTAATTGTTGAGAAAATTACAAGCCTTGAGGACGACTTCTGGAAAGGCTGGACCCGGGAAAAAATAGGGAGGAAGGTGGACGAGGTGCTGACCTCTTTCCTTCAGGTCTGGAATTCCAAAATGCCGACCTGCGATCACGACTATTCCCGTACCCGGCGGGAAGTCAAATCCCATTGGGTCAGCGTGTTCGTCGGCAGTCTCGGCGTCATCAGCGACGGCAACTGGCAGAAGGTGACGTTTGTTAAGGAAGGTTATGAAGACGAGGATATGCTCCGGACGGTCAGCGTGTTAAAAAGCTTCGCCTGGGTCACTATGATCCGCGACCTGCGGGTACAGCGGCTGCAGAAGCGCAGCGCCTGGGTGATCAAAAGGTTATGGGATGCCTTCGTCGATCCCGAAACCTCCAAATCGATCATTCCCGGGGACTGGCTGCGCCGGTTCGACCGCGACCAGCAGAAGCCGAACCCGATCTGGACCTGGGAGCATATGATCATTGATTACATTGCGGGCATGACCGATGCTTACGCCGAGAAAATTTACAACGAGCTTTACGGCCTGAAGGTTGGTACGATCTACGACATGGACTAACGGGTGCGGCAAAACGCCCGCTCCAAACAAAAGCCCGATTCCTGGTTAGCAGGAGCCGGGCTTTCTTTTATTTTTATAAAGGCGGGTTCGCGTGGCATTTGCGGCAAACCGGGTAATACGATTCGCTGCCGCCAATCTGGATCTGCTCTCCTGTATAAACGGGTTTGCCGTTTTCGACGCGCAGGTTCATGGTCGCCTTGCGTTCGCAAAACCAGCAGATCGTTTTCATTTCCTCAATTTTATCAGCATAAATGAGCATCAGCCGGCTGCCCTCGAACAGCTGGTTTTGGAAATCATTTTTGAGGCCAAACGCCATTACCGGCACATTCAGCTCATCGACGATCCGGACAAGCTGGCGGATATTTTCTTCGTTCAGAAACTGGCATTCGTCCACCAGCACGCAGTAGGGCTTCGGGTTATGTTCTTTGACAGCCGTATAGATGTCACTGTCATCAAAAATCGGGATAGCTTGTCTTCGAAAGCCGATCCGCGAGGAAACGAAGCCGACCTCATCACGGTTATCCACCGCCGACGTAAAGATCAATACAGGTTTGTCCTGCTCCTCATAATTGTGGGCCACCTTCAGAATTTCAATGGATTTGCCGCTGTTCATTGCTCCGTATTTGAAAAATAACTGTGCCAAGATCAACTGTTCCTTTCTATGGTTAAATCGCAAAACCGAAAACAGAAACTCCAATTATTCTATCACAAAAGAGGTTTTGAATCTGCCCATTCTCTTTGGTAAGGTATAGAGGAAGAACACTACCAGGCGATTTTCAGATAGCTTATCGGACCCTAAGGCGAATTAAGGCGACTCTAAGGAGGAAGAAGGAGCATGGCACAGCTTAAGGTGGATACACAATACGGAACGGTGGAGGGCATCAGCAGGGAGGGGGTCCGGATTTGGAAAGGACTTCCTTATGCCAGGCCGCCAATCGGTGAGCTTCGCTTCCAGGCGCCGGCTGCTCCGGAGCCGTGGGAAGGCATAAGAAAAGCGGATACATATGGTCCCATCAGCATACAGCCGGTCAATGAAACGGCCGGACTGTTTGGCCAGGATGCCGGAGCCGCTCCATCTGAAGACTGCCTGTACCTGAATGTGTGGGCCCCGGAGGAAGCGGAGAGCCAACCGCTGCCGGTGATGGTCTGGATTCACGGCGGAGCATTCGTTACCGGATCGGGGAGCGTCCCCATGTATGACGGAACCAGGTTTGCCCGCCAGGGCAAGGTAATTATGGTCAGTCTGAATTACCGTTTGGGTGTATTAGGTTTTTTGCATGCCGGTTATCTAGGGGAAGGCTTCACCTCCAATGCCGGGCTGCTGGATCAGATCGCCGCTCTGCAATGGGTGCAGGACAATATTGCGGGGTTTGGCGGCGATCCGCAGCAGGTTACGGTGTTTGGCGAGTCAGCCGGAAGCATGAGCATTGCGGCGCTGCTGGCGATGCCGCAGGCGAAAGGCTTGTTCCGGCGGGCCATTATGCAAAGCGGCGCTTCCCAGATTATGCCGGAGCCGGCTGCCCGCTCAATCACTGCGGCGCTGCTGGGTCTGCTCGGCATCAGCCCGCAGGAACCAGGCAAACTGAAGGCCGTGCCTCCGGAGCAGCTCATGGCGGCAGCGGGAGAACTGAGAAAGCGGTACGGCAACGATATTGCCATGCTGCAGCAGCCGGTTATCGACGCAGCGACGCTGCCCCATGAGCCGCTGGCGGCCATCCGGGAAGGCTTTGCCAAAGATATCGCGCTGATCATCGGCACCAACCGGGATGAAGGGGGATTATTCATCAGACCGGATACACCGGTTATGGAGGAGAAGGACTGGCTGCAGGCGATGGAGCTGATGACCGGCATCCGCGGGGAGACTGCAGCTGCGGTTGCCGCCCGGTATCCGCGGACAGCGGCGGGCCAAGCGCAAATTTTGACCGATCTGTATTTCTGGCGGTCTGCCCTGCAGTTTGCTGCCGCACAAAGCCGGCATGCTCCCGTCTGGATGTATCGTTTCGACTGGACGAGCGAAGCCCATCCCTTCTTAATGCAGGCGATACACGCCGGAGAAATTATGTTTGTTTTTGATCATCTGGAGCTGCTCGCCAATATTGGGGTGGAGGCGGATGCAGAGGCCCGGGCACTGGCGCACCGTATGCAGGAGGCTTGGGTTTCTTTTGCCAAACACGGCGCACCTGCGGTGGAAGGAACGGTTTGGCCGCCGTATGAGCTGCCGGAGCGTGCGACTTATATTTTTAATACGCAAGCTGAAGTTGTGAACGATCCCGATGCCGAGAAGCGGATGCTTCTGGGAGAATAGAACGGGCGATTACGGAATGTAAGCATGGAACTGGCTAAAAATGGGACTGGCAATTACGGGTGGTTTGTGATGCAGCCAGATAATCTGATGGAAGAGAGTAGGACAAGCCTTATGAGCAAGGAAGAGATCGGGATGGACCCGGATGGGATTCTGGACCGGCACAATGCTTTATTCGAGCAGGGGGGAACCGGGAGCATCGCGCTTCGTATTTTATATCTTCATCGCCTGAAGCAGGCGCTGAAGAAACATGAGGCCGACTGGTTTGCCGCTCTGAGAATGGATTTGAATAAATCCGACTTCGAAAGTTATACAACGGAGCTGGGGATCGTCCTTTCGGAGATCCGGTTTATCTCCAGCAGGCTGACCAGGTGGGCGAAGCCGCGCAAAGTTCGAACCGCGCTGACGCATGTCGGGTCCAAAAGTTTGATCATCAAGGAGCCGTATGGAACCGTACTGATTATCGCTCCGTGGAATTACCCGCTGCAGCTTGCCTTGTCTCCCCTGATCGGTGCCATTGCTGCGGGCAATACAGTTGTCCTCAAGCCGTCTGAATTAACGCCAAACGTATCGGCGCTGCTCAAACGGATTTTGGGCGAAGTATTTCCGGAGGATTATGTGACGGTTGTGGAAGGCGGGCCGGAAGTCAGCACCGCTTTACTGGCCAGGAAATTCGATTATATCTTTTTTACGGGAAGCGTAGGGGTCGGGAAAATCGTCATGGAGGCGGCGGCCAAACATTTAACGCCGGTTACCCTGGAGCTTGGGGGCAAAAGTCCCTGCATCGTGCATGACGATGCCAATCTGCCTCTCGCTGCGCGGAGAATCGTGTTCGGCAAGTTCACGAATGCCGGCCAAACCTGTATCGCTCCCGATTACTTGCTCGTTCATCGGCATGTACGGGATCGGCTGCTTGCGGAGCTGCAAGCCGAGCTTGTCCGGTTTTACGGCGAAGATCCGCTTAACAGCCCGGCTTATGGCCGCATTATCGGGCAGCGGCAATTTGACCGGCTGACGTCTTTTCTGCAGGACGGGCGAATCGTAGTTGGGGGCGAAGCCGACCGGGACAAGCTGAAGATCGCGCCGACCATTCTGGCAGATGTCCATTGGGGTATGCCAGTCATGCAGGAGGAGATATTTGGACCGCTGCTGCCTGTGCTTGTCTACGATGAACTGCAGGAAGTGATCGAATGGGTCCGGAAGCGTCCGAAGCCGCTTGCCCTATACCTGTTCACCGGAAGCCGAAAGGTTCAGAAGACCGTAACCCATGAGCTTTCCTTTGGCGGGGGAACCCTCAACGATACGCTGATGCATCTGGCCACACCTTATCTGCCGTTTGGCGGAGTTGGGGAAAGCGGGATGGGCAGTTATCACGGCTATGAGAGCTTCCGGACGTTTACGCATGAGAAAGGCATCGTCAAACAGACCACCTTGTTTGATTTCCCTTTCCGTTATCCGTTCGCCAAGCGGGGATTGTCGATCATTCGCAGGCTGTTGAAATAAGGAAGCTGCATCAAAAAAAGAAGGCCGGGTCTGGACAATCGTCCACCCGGCTGCGGGCTCTTCGTCATACCTTGTTAATGAGCGGTTATGCTCAAAGCAAGGTGAAGGAGGGCCTTTGTTATGTTGGTCAACACCTGCAAATCCAAACCGGTTCCAGGTATTACGCCACACGTCCTTTGCTCGATTGCCAAGGGAATGCTGCCTTTCTATCAGACTGTGGCAGCAAGCGAGCCCTTTGCCGGGCAGTGGAGCAGGGCGGTCGTCCGGGCTGATTTATCCGCCATGCGGAAACTGCTGGATGCCGTTGATCCTGCCTTAGGCAAAGAAGGTTTGGGAACGAACGGAATCGGTTACTTTATCACCTTTGGATTTCCGAAGACGGACGTTTATTATACAAACGGTATAACTATTCCCCCGGGAACGGTCCGTTTTACCTTTCAAACCGGTATTCACCGCCGGATCGCCAAAGCGGTAATTCCTTTCTATAAAGAGCTTATCTGCAACTGGCCCTATGCACAGGCGCTGGCCAAGGCGATTCGCAGAAAAGACCGGAAGGCGGCTGCTTATATGGTTAGAAGCCTGATTAACACCAAAGCTTTACGATCGGTGGAACTCGACAGATCCGGTCTTGCGCTGACGTTCAAATACCGTTCAACCCAATGGGTTTACCGGAATCTGCTCAACCCTGAGCCGTTCTAGGCGGGAGCAGAGGTTCTAGTTCCTTTAGGGAACGGAGCGTTCTGCGTTAATATAACCGGCACCGTAAATGTTGGGGTCTCGTCCTTGCCACAGGTCGGTTCCTTCAAGCAGCCTTTGTTTGATCCCGTCAGGTGTTATCCCCGGCTGGCTTTGTTTAATCAATGCGGCTATCCCGGCACAGATCGGCGTTGCCATGGAAGTGCCTGAGAGCTCGAAATAGTCGTCGCCGACCCGGTTCCATTTCTGGGTCCGGTCCAGATAAGAGCGGGGCGCGCGCAGGGACACGATGCGCGCCCCCGGAACAAGCAGATCCGGTTTGGAGATCCCGTATGGAGTTGGTCCGCGGCCCGAGAACAAGGCCGCTTCGTCGTCCTCGCGATTGTGCGGAGTCTGTTTATCATCGAGCGCGCCCACCGTAATCACCCGCGAGCTGATGCCCGGGCTGGTAATCGTGCCGGCGGCCGGTCCTTCATTTCCGGCGGAGACGCATACGGTAATGCCGGCTTCCCAGGCGGCATTGACGCTTTTGACAACCGGATCATCGATTTCGCTGGGATAAATCTCCGGCAAGGTGCCGATGGACAAACTGATAATGTCAATCGGGTCTTCGGGACAGATTTCATTGTGACGGATGCACCATTCCAAACCCTGCAAAATGGTTTCAATCGTTCCGTTGCCGTGTTTATCAAGCACCTTAATGCCGTAAATCCGGGATTCCGGCGCAGGTCCCGCGTATTTCCCGTCCGATTGTTTTCCGCTGCCGGCCGCGTCCCCGGCACAATGTGTGCCATGGCCGTGGTCATCATAAGGTTCGGACTGGCCGCCGATAAAGTCGGTAAACCCGGCTATTCGTCCCTCCAGATCCGGATGCGGGTAAATGCCGGTATCAATGATGGCGATCGTGACGCCCTTACCTGTAAGCCGTAGTCCGCTGCGGACAATCTTCCGAGCGTTGGCGGATTGAAGGGCCGAGTTTAATGTGACATGAACCTTGCGGTTAAGGTAAATCCGGTGGATTTGCCTGCTTAAAGGCAGCAGCTCTTTAAGCCCGCTTGGCGTGATTTCGGCGCTGCAGAAGCCGATCCGCTCAAAGTGGTTCCGCACTCTTCCGCTGCCTTGTTCACTCAGCCTCTGACTGAATCTGTTGATTTCGTCTTGATTTCCCTCTTTCCATTCTATGATCACAGGCAGTTTATGATTTTTGTGCAGAAAGCGGTCCATTTTGTACTTCAGGAAGCGGGGAAGCTTCGAGAATGATTGGTGCAGCCCCAGCAGCTCGGCACAGAGGGGCTGGTCAAGCTTGACGGCATAGGAATGAATCATTTGAATCATAGAGTCTTGATAAATAGTCATCGCCATCCTTTCTATACATCTGCCTGGTTAACCGCTCCCTTCTCTAGCAATCTATGAACGAACAAACCTCCGCGTAACGTTACCTGTCCTTGCTGCCGCCTGAAATTGGCGCGGTCGGGCTTTCGCATTGCAAAGCCGCTCTCTTTGGCCGATAATAAACGGGAGAATGAAGCTGAATTCGGGGGGAACTTGGGTAGCTATGAAATCTATTTATGAAATCGCCGCAGATGCGGGTATTCGAGAAGAACATTTGGAGCCTTATGGCAAATACAAAGCAAAAATAGACCCTGCGCTGCTGGAGGAGCTTCAAGGCCGGCCGGATGGCAGGCTGGTGCTGGTAACGGCCGTTAATCCCACACCGGCAGGAGAAGGCAAAACGCTGACGACCATTGGCCTGGCCCAGTCGCTGAATGCGATCGGCCGCAGGACGGTTGCCGCGCTGCGAGAACCTTCGCTTGGCCCGGTATTTGGCATGAAGGGCGGAGCAACCGGAGGGGGCAGAGCCCAGATTGTGCCGGAGGAAGAGATTAATCTGCATTTTACAGGGGACCTGCATGCGATTACCTCGGCGAACAACCTGTTGTCGGCTATGATCGACAATCACATTTACCAGGGGAACGCGCTGCAGCTGGACCCGGCCCGGATCGTCTGGAAAAGGGCGCTGGATATGAATGACCGCGGCCTGCGGAGCATCGTCACAGGTCTAGGCCCAGGCAATGGACCGGTGAGGGAAAGCGGATTCCTGATCACGTCTGCTTCTGAAGTCATGGCTGTATTGTGCCTGAGTGAAAACCTTGAGGATTTGAAGCGGCGTCTCGGCCAGATTTTGATCGGCTACGACGTGAAGGGTCTGCCGGTTACGGCAGACAAGCTGAAGGCGGTAGAAGCGATGGCTGTTCTGCTCAAGGAAGCGATCAAACCGAATTTGGTGCAGACGCTGGAAGGGACGCCCGTTCTGGTGCACGGTGGTCCGTTTGCCAACATCGCCCATGGCTGCAGCAGCCTGATCGCGACCCGGACGGCCCTGAAGCTGGGCGACATTGTCGTGACCGAAGCCGGATTTGGCGCGGAGCTTGGGGCGGAGAAATTTTTTGATATCAAATGCCGTCAATCCGGCTTAAAACCTTCGGCCGCCGTGCTGGTGGTTACAGCGAAAGCGCTGAAATACAACGGGGGAGCAGCCAAGGACCGGCTGGGGACGGAGGATTTGGACAGTCTCAAGCGGGGGATGGGCAATTTAAGAAGGCATGTGCGGAACCTGCAAAAGTTTGGTGTTCCGGTGCTGGTTGCGATCAACCATTTTGCGACGGATACGGACGCTGAAATGGAAGCCATTCGCGAGGAATGTGCAGCGCTTGGGGTTCCGGCGGAGGTCTCCAAAGTGTTTGCGCTCGGCAGTGAAGGCGGGAAGCAGCTGGCTTATGCGCTGGCCGGTCTGCTGGAAGAGGGCCAAGCCGATTTCCGTCCTCTATACGATACGTCGCTGGATCTCAAGAGCAAGATCGAAACGATCGTCAAGGACATCTACGGCGGCGAAGCCGTGACCTATTCGCCTTCGGCCAGCCGCGCGCTCGCTCAAATGGAGAAGCTGGGCTACGGCGGGCTGCCGGTATGTATGGCGAAGACGCCGTATTCCTTCACGGATCAGCCCGCTTTGCTGGGAGCGCCGGAAGGATTTACGGTGAGCGTATCCGGCGTCAGCCTGTCGGCAGGAGCGGGATTCATCGTCGTGGAGACCGGCAACACGATGCGCATGCCGGGCCTGCCGAAGGTGCCGGCGGCAGAGCGGATGGCGCTCGGAGGAGACGGGCAGATTGAGGGGCTGCTGTAGCCTGACGGGATGGCAGCCTGACTGAACCGCAGGGCTGGGGTTTGGCGTCAGCCTGATCTTTTATTGGATAAGGGGCATCTTGGCCGAACGGGATCGGCGGGATGCTTCTTTTTTTGCGCTTGGATCAAATCTTGATGCTTGTCATGCTAGTCTGCATAATTGGCCAAGTTCCCTCATAGACATGTTATCAGATTGGGAAAACAATGTGCCGAAGGGGATGATAATAACATGCGTCGTATCACGTTGATCTTAGCCATCGTGGTGTGCTTCTCCGCCTTGCTGGCCGGATGCGGGAAGAAAGATGCGGCAGGTGTCGTCAAGGATTTAAACCAGTCTTTAGGCAAGCTGGAAAGTTATGAAGGTTCGGGGGTTATGACGTTACATACCGGCGAAACGCCTCAGATGTACAAAGTACAGGTGTGGTATATGAACCCGTCTTATTACCGGATCGCTTTAACCAATGCTCAGAAAGACATCACTCAAATCGTGCTGCGCAATGACCAGGGCGTTTATGTGCTGACGCCGAGCCTCAACAAAAGCTTCCGTTTCCAAAGCGATTGGCCGGATAATCAGGGACAGGTTTATTTGTACCAGACGCTTGTTCGCAGTATTTTGTCTGACAATACCCGCCAGTTTGTAGACGACAAGGACAGTTATGTCTTTGAAGTGGCTGCCAACTACAATACCCAATCGTTGGTTCGTCAGAAGATTTGGCTGAGCAAAGACGGCTACAAACCGCAGCAGGTGCAGGTATCCGATTCCTCCGCCCAGGTCGTGGTGGAAGTGAAGTTTGATCAGTTCGAGTTCGGCAAGAAATTTGATAAGAAGGACTTTGATATGCAGCAGAATCTCAACACGGCCAGCCAGGATTCCCAAGGAACCATGCTGGAAGTGGATGAGAACGGCCAGCTGATCGAGAAACCGGCAAGCGCTGACACGGCAGCAGAGGACGGCGGCGCGGCGAGCCTGCCGGCTCTCAATGAATCGTTTGGCGTTATTCTTCCTACTTATATTCCGGACGGTGCCGAAGAGAAATCGACTCAGGTGCTGGATAATGCCGACCGCAGCTCGGTAATGGTGCAATACGATGGGGAATATCAATATACGATTCTGGAATCCCGTTCCCTTGACCGTGCCGTCTCCCTGCAGAAAGGAGATTTGATCGACATGGGTTTCACGTTTGGCCAGCTCTCCGGAGATGATCTGCAGACGTTGACCTGGACCCAGGATGGACTGGATTTCCAAATTACAAGCGCGGATCTCCCGGTGAATGAGATGATCAAAATCGCCGCTTCTATGCAGGATCAAACGGGTAAATAATAAAGCAAGGCGGATCAAAGGCTGGTTTGGGGCATAATACCCGACAGCCCGGCCATCCGCCTTGTCTGTTTGACCTAAGTTCAGTCCTGACCGGTTCAGGATCTCTTGCAGAAGGGAATCTGTTCAATTTGACAGTGGGCGAACGGAACATTAGGATGGATCTAAGGCTTCATGGGCTTACATTGTTAAAGAAGGTGACCTTTGTGCAAGTGAATTATCGACCGACTGTTGCAGAAATTGATCTGGATGCTATGGAATCCAATTACCTGGCACTCAGACAGTCCCTGCCGGAAGGGATGAAACTGCTGATCTGCGTGAAAGCTAACGCTTATGGGCATGGAGCGGTGCATGTAGCCGAAGAAATGCAGCGTCTGAAGGCGGACTATTTAAGCGTGGCTTTCCTGGATGAGGCGCTGGAACTGCGGGCGGCAGGCATTACCATGCCGATCCTGGTTCTGGGTTATACGCCGCCGGAAGGAGTGCGTACGGCTTGGGATCATGGCATCACGATCTGCATCTTTGACGAGGAAGTGCTGGAAGCCGCCCGCAGGCTTGGACCGGAGGCTTCCAAATCCAGGCTGAAGGTCCACATTAAAGTGGATACCGGAATGGGACGTATCGGATTGCTGCCGGATGAGGCGCCGGCGTTTGTGCAGCAGGCAGTTTCTGTACCGGGCATTGAGGTCGAAGGGCTGTTCACCCATTTTTCCACCGCAGATGAAAAAGACAAATCTTATACACTTGAACAATACAGAAGGTTTCAGGACGTTACGGACGCGCTGAAGGAGCTTCAGATCAAGGTGCCTATTATACATACGGGCAACAGCGCCACAGCGATCGATCTGCCGGAACTTTCCTTTGATATGGTACGGGTCGGGATTGCCATTTACGGACTGTACCCGTCGGATGAGGTTCGTAGCCAGAACGTGAAGCTGATACCGGTACTTTCGCTCAAAACCAGATTGTCATATGTTAAAGAATTGCCGCCGGGCTGGGGGATCAGCTACGGGAAAAGATACGAAACGCAGAATTGGGAAAAGATCGGCACTTTGCCTGTCGGTTATGCCGACGGCTATTCCCGGATGCTTGGCGGTAAAGCGCATGTCCTGATACGCGGGCGCCGCGTTCCAGTGGTTGGAACCATCTGTATGGATCAGTGTATGGTATCTCTGCAAGACTTCAAGGATAACGGAGAACAAATTCAAGTCGGCGAGGAAGCTGTTCTGATCGGCCGGCAGCAGGGCGGAGAAATTTCCGCGGATGAGCTGGCTTCCTGGCTGGGAACGATCCACTATGAGGTGATCTGCATGATTGCCCACCGGGTGCCCCGGGTTTATAAGAAAGCCGGACGCCAAGACGAAATCGTGAACCCGCTGTTCTAATCCTGGCAAGCTGGAGACGGGACAGGACGGAGGATTCATTCGTCAAGCAAAACTTTTATCGAACATTGAAGGAATTTGCTGAAGACATCCCGAATGGTTATAAAAAGGGCAGCATCCTGCTTGTTAAAGAGCGGAATAAACGGATTTGTTCTGCGTATAAGACGGAGGCGTATACTAAGTATATAACTAATATATTGAAATAAGCCTTCAGGTATATACGCCAAATAGGTTCTAGTTTATAATGGATGCAGCATACTTGATATACGGGAAGCATATATTCCTTTGTATATATTTCCTTGAATAGCGATATACTATTTTTAAGGAATGGTTCGAAAGGTTTTGTGGGGGTGGAAATCAGTTGGCAAATATGCACAGTACCAAAAGGATCATGATCAGTTTGCCGGATCATCTTCTTCAGGAAGTGGACGGAATTGCCCGGCTGGAGAATTCCAATCGCAGTGAGCTTATCAGACAGGCCATGAAGCTGTATTTGAACGAACGCAAGAAGCGGTTCATTCGGGATTCCATGCAGCGGGGGTATATGGAGATGGCCAAAATCAATTTGACCATGGCTGCTGAGGCGTTTCACGCAGAGGAAGATGCAGACAGCACCCTTGACCGCCTGGTAAGCGGGGTGTAGACATTGATTGTAAAGCGCGGCGACGTTTTTTTCGCAGATCTCTCTCCTGTGGTCGGTTCCGAGCAGGGTGGGGTCAGACCGGTGCTGATCATCCAGAATGATATCGGGAACCGTTTCAGTCCGACTGCCATTGTGGCGGCCATTACGGCCCAAATCCAGAAAGCAAAGCTGCCGACTCACGTGGAGATTGACGCTGAAGCCCACGGCTTTGACCGTGATTCCGTCATTTTGCTGGAGCAGATTCGGACGATTGACAAACAACGGCTGACGGACAAAATCACGCACCTGGACGAAGAAACGATGAAGAAGGTGGATGACTCTCTTCTGATCAGTCTGGGTTTGATTGACTTTTAATCGAAGTTGATTGCTGATTTTGGAGTAAGACGCATAAGGTTTAATGGAGAATAAGTAAGGGGGCGCTCCGCCGGTTGGCGGAAGCGCCTTTTGTTTTTGCGCGAATTTTGCGATAATGGGAAGGTATGCGGTTGGTTGCGAGACCGCAAGTAGAAGACAGGAATTGTGAAGAAGAGAGGGAATTATCCATTGACAGAACAGGATATAAATGTACAAGCCGAAGCTCTGTCCGAACAGGCGAAAGCGGAGGAGCAAGAGCAGATTGTCCGCCAGGTCTCCAGGGAGCTTAACCTGACGCTTAAGCAGGTCCGTACTACGATTTCGCTGCTGGACGAAGGCAATACGATTCCTTTTATTGCCCGCTACCGCAAGGAAATGACGGGCGAGCTGGACGAGAACCAGCTGCGCAGCATTGAAGAAAGAAATCAATACCTGCGTGGTCTTGCGGAGCGCAAACGCGAGGTCATCCGCATCATCGACGAGCAGGGCAAGCTGACCGGGGAGCTGGCCGAATCGATCCGCCAGGCGGTCAAGCTGCAGGAGGTCGAAGATTTGTACCGTCCTTTCCGTCAGAAGCGGAAGACACGGGCCAGCGTTGCGAAAGAGAAAGGGCTTGAGCCGCTGGCCGAATGGCTGCTGTCCCAGCCGGCCAAAGGAGACCCTGCGGCGCAGGCAGCCGCTTATGTCGACGCCGATAAGGGCGTGGCCACCGCAGAAGAAGCCCTGCAGGGCGCGATGGATATTCTGGCGGAGCAGTTCGCCGACGATGCGAAGATCCGGGCATGGATTCGCCGCTATACGATGGATCATGCTCTGATTGTATCGGAAGCGAAGGATGCGGAGCAGGAATCCGTCTATGAAATGTATTATAACTACCGGGAGCTGGCCAAAAAGATGCCGCCGCACCGCATTCTGGCGATCAACCGCGGCGAACGGGAGAACGTCTTAAAGATCGGTCTTGAGGTGCAGGCGGAGCCGGTTCATGCTTTTATGACGAAACAAATCATGAAAGGCAGCTCGGCGACTGCCGCTTTGCTGCAGACAGCCATTGAGGATGCGTACAAACGGCTGATCGCACCTTCGATTGAACGCGAGCTGCGGGGCGAGCTGACCGAGAAAGCCGAAGCGCAGGCGATTTCGATCTTCTCCGCCAATCTGCGCAGCCTGCTGCTGCAGCCGCCGGTGAAGGGCAAAACCGTGCTGGGCGTCGATCCGGCCTACCGGACGGGCTGCAAGCTGGCCGTGGTTGACGACACCGGCAAGCTGCTGGAGGTGGCCGTGACGTATCCGACTCCTCCGAATAACAAAAAGAAAGAAGCCTCAGCCAAATTCCACGAATTGATTGACCGGTACGGCATCAATCTGATCGCGATCGGCAACGGCACCGCTTCGCGTGAGACGGAGCAGTTCGTCGCGGAAGTGATCGCCGAGCGCAAGCAGGACGAGCTGGCTTACCTGATCGTGAACGAGGCTGGCGCAAGCGTGTATTCCGCCTCCAAGCTGGCGCAGGAGGAGTTCCCGGAACTGGACGTCGCCGAGCGCAGCGCGGCGTCGATTGCCCGCCGCCTGCAGGATCCGCTGGCGGAGCTGGTCAAGATCGAGCCGAAAGCGATCGGCGTTGGCCAATACCAGCATGACGTATCCCAGAAACATCTGGACGAAAGCCTGAAGGTGGTCGTGGAATCGGCCGTTAACCATGTCGGCGTTGATGTGAATACTGCTTCTTCGGCGCTGCTGTCCTATGTATCCGGCGTGAATGCAACAATTGCCAAAAATATCGTGAAGTTCCGCGAGGAGAACGGCAAATTTACGAGCCGCAAAATGCTGCAGAAGGTGCCGCGTCTCGGCGCCAAAACGTTCGAGCAATGTGTAGGTTTCATGCGGATCGGCGGCGGGGAGAACCCGCTCGACTACACGCCGATTCACCCGGAATCGTATGACGTGGTGAACCGCCTGTTTGCCGAGCTTGGCCTCAGCATCGATCAGCTTGGCACCAAAGAGCTGGCCGACCGGCTTGCCGCTGTGAATGTGGATGAGCTGGCAGCCAAGCTGGAAGTTGGCGCGCCTACGCTGCGGGATATTGTGGACAGCCTGGTCCGTCCTGGCCGCGACCCGCGTGAGGAGCTGCCGGCGCCGATTTTCCGCAAAGACGTGCTCAAGCTGGAGGATCTTGTACCCGGCATGGAGCTTCAAGGAACGGTGCGCAACGTGATCGACTTTGGCGCGTTCGTAGACATCGGCGTCAAAAACGACGGCCTCGTCCACATCTCCCAGCTCAGCAGCGGATACGTCAAACATCCGATGGACGTTGTATCCGTTGGCGATAACGTCACCGTTTGGGTGCTGAACGTGGATGAGAAGAAAGGGCGCGTTGGTCTGACAATGCGGCCTCCGGGCGGCAGCGGCGCCGCAAACGCGCAGTGAACCGATTTGCTGAAACCTGATCGATCCGCCAAGCCTTGCCATCAAGCTTTGGCCACCTGAAAAAGCCGCAGGTCCTGTCTGCTCAAGCAGAGGAGCCTGCGGCTTTTTGGTTATGACGTTCGTCCTTTACCCGTTATTCGGCATGAAGCGCTTCGGATGACCCCGGTTCCGACTTGCGGTTATGGTAGAAGAACCAGCAGTCGTTTAGCAGTTTGACCTGACGCCGATCTTTTTTGTAAAAAGCACTCATCATTTGGTTGCAAAGCCACTTCGGCATGATGTTCGCCTCCCCCGTAAATCGCTGTTAGGGTATCTATATGGAGAACGGCCCAAAAGTGTGCGCATCAAAATAAACTTCTGAAACAAAAAAGCCCCACAAAGTGGGGGGCTCCTATGACAGCAATTCAGTTTCTTCTGCTGCTTCTTCGTACCATTGCTCTAGCTGAGCCTGAAGGGCACGGATTTCGGTCAGCAAGGAAATCAGCGGGTAGCTCGTTTCCTGAATCGACGAGAAGGATTGCTCAAGACGGTTGATGTAATCCAGGCCTCCGGCAATTTGATCGGACTCTCTAAGCAGGTCGAGGCTGTCGCATTCGGCTACCGCTTGGGGAAGGGCGGGCACATTATCCGCTGTGAGCTTGTCTACTTCCTTGTTCAGGCGCAGGATCAAAGCGCTGAGCTGGTAAGCGTAATCGGCAGGCATTTCCACAAAGATAAGTTCGGTCTCTTGCTGTAAAATACAATAACGCATGGTCGGCATGGCGGTCATTCTCCCTCCGGTATTCGTTCCTACTTGACAGTGTATCGTAAGGAGAAGTTAAAATTCAAGTACAACCCTGACCGACTCCATGAAGATCGGATTCCAGAAAGCAGGCCAGCAAGCAGGAAGGAGGAGAAAGCAGAACATGGACGATAAAGAGCTTCAGAGCTGGGTAGAGGAGATTTCGCTGCGCTGGTTCGGCATGAGGTTCCGCCATCAGGCCACCTTTAATTCCAGGCTCCGTTCCACCGGAGGCCGTTATTTTATGAAGAGCCATAATATTGAAATCAATCCCAAGCAGCTTGAGCATTACGGACGCGAAGAAACGGAGAAGATCATCAAACACGAGCTGTGCCATTACCATCTGCATCTGCTGGGGCGCGGATACCAGCATAAAGACGCTGATTTTAAGGCCCTGCTAAATAAAGTGGGCGGCAGCCGCTTCTGTCAAAGCCTGCCGGGCGCCCAGGGACGCCGCACGCTTCCTTACCGCTACGAGCTGGTCTGCCAGAGCTGCGGCCTGAAATATCCGCGCAAACGCAAGGTGGATGCGAGGAGGTATCGCTGCGGGAAATGTGCAGGCAAGCTGAAGTTGTTTTCCCTGCCATCCTGAAGTGAGGTTCCCGGTCCTTTGGCAGGTCAAAGAGGAGCAGAAAGGGTATAATGGATTTAGGATCATTCATCAGGAAGGAATGGCGAATGGCCCGACAACTTTATAAGGGGGAGTAACAAGATGTCCAAATCCGCAGCGAAGAAATATCGTGATAAACGGATCAGAGAAGGAAAGCTGAATCCGGGAACGGGACGCAGCCCGTTTGCGGCAGCCGATTTAAGGTCCCGAATGACCAAAACCAAACAGGAAATGCTTCAGCATAGCAGCCGCAAGCACAAGAATCAGCTCTTGGAGGGATCAAGAGAGGATTCTTTTTTTTGCCGAGAAACGGCTTGACTTGGTTTGTTGCTTTATGATATATTCAATTACGTTCACTGATAAATGTTCCCTGATAGCTCAGTTGGTAGAGCACTCGACTGTTAATCGAGTTGTCACAGGTTCGAGTCCTGTTCGGGGAGCCATTTTTATTTGGAGAGATACCCAAGTGGCTATAAGGGGACCCTCTGCTAAGGGGTTAGACTGCGTAAGCGGTGCGAGGGTTCGAATCCCTCTCTCTCCGTAGATGAAGAAGAGCTGCAGTTTCGGCTGCAGCTCTTCTTTTTTTAGTGTGCCACGCATGGCGATTAACTAGGTGGTGAAAGTCCACTGTGGGGGTTTGTAGTTACCAACCACTAGCCAAGAGCAAGGGTGTCCACCGCGAGGTGGAATCCAAAGGAAGCTGGAGGCAAACTTCCGGCCCAAGGAACACGAACATCATCAGGCATAGGATACGGGATGAGTCTGCTAAACAAGACGAAGTCCAATTAACTACACGGACGTACCAATGTAAATGATGTGGGTATATGGAAGGAAAGTGAATCGTCTTACCGTGGGAGGTCTCATGGACGTGAGGAGATGCACTTCGAATCACGGTTGAAACAAGATTTATCATGAGAAGTCAGCAGACGCCATAGTACCGCGAACAGTCGACGGTTCGAGGGAAGGGCTGAACCTTAGGAGGTGAAGTCAATGAAAGTTACCGAAACAGGAGCCAAGGGCAGCCAACTTCTAACGGAAGACTCTTTGCAAAAGAATAGTGCGGAACACGAAGGATATGCGGGAGTGCACAGTCCTGCGAGGATAACCGAAACCGACGACACCAACGCAACCGAGTCGAAGGACCGGTTGCTTGAGAAAATCGTTAGCAGGGACAACTTGAACGAAGCATTCAAGAGAGTCAAAGCGAACAAGGGATCGCACGGAATCGACGGGATGGGAGTAGATGAACTTCTACAATATCTCAGAGACAACGGCGAGACCATCAAGCAACTGATCTTGGGCGGCAAGTACCGCCCGAATCCCGTTCGAAGGGTAGAGATTCCCAAAGAGAACGGAAAGAAGAGAAACCTTGGCATCCCAACAGTGGTTGACCGAGTCATCCAGCAGGCAATCGCCCAAGTGCTTACGCCAATTTATGAGAGGCAGTTTTCAGACAACAGCTACGGATTCCGACCCAAACGGAGCGCACACCACGCGATGAAACGAAGCCAACAATACGTGCAAGAGGGATATCGTTACGTGGTGGATATGGACTTGGAGAAATACTTTGACACCGTCAACCAAAGCAAGCTTATCGAGGTGCTTTCAAGAACGATCAAAGACGGACGAGTGATCTCGCTCATCCATAAGTATCTCCGGGCGGGAGTCGTCGTGAAGCATAAGTTTGAGGACACGGAAATCGGCGTACCGCAGGGAGGGAACCTAAGTCCGATTCTCAGCAATATCATGCTGAATGAATTGGACAAGGAACTGGAAGCAAGAGGACATCGATTCGTGCGATACGCAGACGATATGCTCATATTCTGCCGGAGCAGGAGGAGTGCGGAGCGTACCCTGACGAAAATTCTCCCTTACATCGAGAAGAAGTTGTTTCTCAAGGTAAACCGGGAGAAAACGATTGTGGACGATGCGACAAAAGTTAAATTTCTTGGCTTCTCATTCTACCAGAGCAAAGGGGAAACGCGGGTCAGAATCCATCCCAAATCCGTATCCAAGATGAAAGCTAAAGTGAAAGAGCTAACGTCGAGAAGCAACGGAATGGGCAACACCGACCGGGCGCTGAAGCTTAGGCGTTACATCATGGGATGGGTAAATTATTTCAAGCTTGCTGACATGAAACAACTACTCCAAACCACTGATAAATGGATGAGAAGGCGTATCCGAATGGTCTTCTGGAAGCAATGGAAACGAGTGAGGACGAAACTCGAAAGGCTTATATCGCTCGGAATTCATGAACAGAAGGCGTGGGAATACGCAAACACAAGAAAGGGCTATTGGAGAATCTCCAATAGCCCAATCCTCTCGAAGTCCCTCGGTAACAATAGGCTGAAGAACCTCGGATTCCTTTTCTTTTCTGATTATTATCGACAAGTTACTGCGCATTCCTAATGGAACCGCCGTATACCGAACGGTACGTACGGTGGTGTGGGAGGTCGGCTGCCCAATTAATGGGTAGCCTCCTACCCGATTATCTAGTTATAAGTTATACGTTCAGCGAGTGTCCCAGCACCTGACGTATAGCATGGGCGACCCCATTCTGCTGATTGCTTAACGTAACCATGTGGCACACATCCTTGATCTGCTGATGAGCATTGCCCATGGCCACACTTCTTCCGGCAACTTTGAACATCGAAATATCGTTATAGCTGTCCCCAATAGCCATCACTTCATTTAATGGTATCTGATGCCTTTCGGCCATTTGCATCAAGGCGTTGCCTTTTGAGGCAAGCGGATGCTCCACTTCAAAATTGTGGTCGGCAGACACTACCATCGTGAGCTCCTGATCCTGTATATACCGCTGACGTCCGATTTCCAACTTCTCCTCATGAAAGGAAAAGCCGAGGATATTGTAAATCTCCGCTTCCTCCGGGATATGCCGGCAAGAGGAAATACGAACGAGTCCGTACTGTTCATATTGTTTCTCCAAAGCATGCAGCAGGGATTGTAAAGTGGCATCCGGATTGCTGCTCAGCACCCGATCCATTTCAATGCTCATCAGCTCATGACCGTTCTGCGGGCTGTAAATGCCTCGGTCGGTCATGGCTTCATAATAATATTGATTGGTTTCAAGCCAAGCCAAAACCTCCATCGCTTTATTCCGGTTTATCGGTATGCTGTGAATCGGTTGTCCGCTAACATCATGCAAAGTGGCGCCGTTTGCCCCGATGACCGGAGTCCGGATGCCGGCTTTGCTGCAAATGTGCTTCACATCATAGAAAGCTCGGCCTGTAGCGATTGTAACCAGTACACCTTGATTTTGAGCTTCCCGAATGGCTTCCGCATTCTCTGCGCTGACCTGACTGTTCGAGTTCAATAAGGTTCCGTCCAAATCCACGGCAATCATTTTGATCATGTTTCCTCCTCCTTTTTTTCGTCATCCTGGATGGTTAACACCTCGACGCCATGCTGCCGAAGCTGCTTCAGAAGTTCCGGATCGGGGAGCCGGTCGGTAATGAGCAGATCGACGTCGGACCAGCTGCCGAAACGATAATAATTGCTTTTGCCAAACTTGAAATGATCAGCCAGCACAATGACCTGGGACGCCTGCTGCATCATCCGTTCTTTGATTCGGCCTTCTTCTTCATACACAGCGAACAGGCCTCCGTCCGCAATGCCTCCCGTACCGATAAAAGCTTTATCCGCCCTGTATCGCGACAGGGTTTCGGCTACGGAAATGCCGTAAACAAAACGGTGCTCTTTGTGCAGCTGTCCGCCCAGCAGGTGAATGGAGACTTGGGGTTTGGAGGACAGCACGTCTGCCTGGTTGATGGAGTTCGTTATCACAAAAGTATCGGCGGCCGTCCAGCTTTCCGCGCAGGCTTGAACGGTGGTCGAGGAATCGAGGATAACCCGTTCTCCCGGCCTTACCAGCCCGGCTGCGAGCCGTCCGATCTGCTTTTTCTCTTCCGAAACGGACAGCAGTCTTTCGTTATAATTTTTGATCGTCTCAAAAGGAGGTGCCGGCAGCAGAGCGCCCCCGCGCGTCCGGATGATGGCCTGCTGTTCCTCGAGCTTAACCAGATCCCGGCGAGCAGTGTCGCGGGAAACCTCAAAGAGGGAGCAGATGTCTTCAATGGATATGCGTTTATGGACCTGCAGATAATCAATAATCGCACGCAAACGTTCTTCTTGGTACATGACTTCTACCTCCGTAAGTTATATAAGTGATTATAAGTATTTGTAGTGATTTATGCAACATATTAAGCTTATTTAAGTAATTATAAGTATAAATTAACATAGATAAAATGAAATGGCTTATCATCTCTGGCTAATGAAAAACTCTTTAAAAAAGTTGTTGCTTAGGCTAAACATTTTTGATATACTCATTCTTGTCGCTGCGAAAGATCGCTTCGATGTCAAAGGAATTGTATGGCCCGTTGGTCAAGGGGTTAAGACACCTCCCTTTCACGGAGGTAACAGGGGTTCGAATCCCCTACGGGTCACCATATGCGGTAGTGGTGGAATGGCAGACACGCTATCTTGAGGGGGTAGTGGGCGTATGCTCGTGGAGGTTCGAGTCCTCTCTACCGCATTCTAATGACAAAGGAAAGACGGCTCTGGATATTCCTTCCGGAGCCGTCTTTTTTCTTTTGTCTATGAAAATTTTCAGCAAAAAACTTGGCTTTATAAACTTTACATTTTACGTCGGCTATACTAGTATAATTCATGTTCTCTTTAGTTACATAAAGCACGGTTATATCGAAAGTTAAATTATGTTATAATTGATTAGATGCTGGGAAAGCAAGTTTTAATTGAAGTGATGATAAATGAAGGTCATTATAAAAGATCGGTTTATAGATCTTGTTCTCGCTGCTTCTTCTCCAGGATGGCAGCATATTGAGGATACAAATGTCCCATGCATTCCGTACATATATCATGCGTGAACTCAATATGCAGATGAGTTTTCAAATAACTTTCGAGGGAGTGCCAGTGATCCTGGTTGTCCCGGATTCTTTTGCAGACGGCGCACATCGGCAGAAGCTGGCTAATGGAGGAATCGACCGAACCGTCAGAGGCGAGGGAAGCTACCGTTTCGGTATGGAGAGCCGATATATCGTGAAGACTGATTACCAGCCCCTGCGGTCTCCGGGTCTGATCCAGCAAAGGTGCGATTTCAAGCATCAGCCATTGCGGCCCAGTTATAGTGTGATGATGAAATTGGACCGGTTCAAAGGAATCCGCACCCTGGAGCAACTCGTCTAGCTTGGAGAGGCAATACTTGGCCAGATGATCGCCGAAGTCGCTTCTGCATTCGGCCATTTGAATCAGATTGACCCCATGCCAGTCAAAATCGGAGGGAACGTTGTTTTGCAGCGCGATCTGAACCCAGCCTTCATTATAATCGACGATATTACCTTCCATATTTGTGATCACTAAACCATATCGCAGGGAACGGACCACGTTTGTCCATTGCAAATAATTGTCCACATCAACGCTCCTTACTTTTAACCTCGAGACCGGTGAACCTCAAGATCAATTGAATCTCAAGATTAGGGGAACCTCGAGAACTACAACCATGAATGGGAACAAGAAGCACCAGCAGGAGCTTGTCGTAGTTCTCATTATATACGAAGTTGCGTCATTTAACAACAAAATATAACTGATTTGCGTAAATAAATGTTTAACACATTGGAGGAAAGTCAGAATGCATTCCATTTATGAGCGGATTGACCTGTTGATCCGGATGAAGAAAATGACTAAAAAGAATTTTTGCGAAGAACTCGGAATCAGCACGGGGAACCTGGGGGACTGGAAACGGGGAAAATCGACGCCGAGTACAAATAAACTGATTGAGATCGCCGCTTTTTTTGATGTCAGTCTGGATTGGCTGATGCTGGGCAAAGGGACGCTCAATTCGGCTGTGAAAGAGCAGGCGGAGTCTTACCGCCATTATTATTCCCGGCTGGATGAAGATGGGCGAACGGCACAGCTGACACCTGAGGAAGAAGCTTTTATCCGCGAATATATAGCGTTCACCCAATATAGAAAGCAGCGCAACCGATCGTTGGGGGACACGGAATCGTAATTTTTTATAAAATCCTTTACTTATGAATTTGGCAAGTATATAATATTAATGTTCGCTTCAAAAATAACTTGCGGTAGTGGTGGAATGGCAGACACGCTATCTTGAGGGGGTAGTGGGCGTACGCCCGTGGAGGTTCGAGTCCTCTCTACCGCATAACGGAATTGAAGTCGGCATATAAAAAGGTTTCTTCCAGCTGCAGATTGCTGCAGGGAAGAAACCTTTTTTATTTTGCGCAAGGGCCGGAAGGAAAAATTAGCCGATAAAAGTCTGCACCAGAAGGAAAACATTAAGGGCGATGATCACGGCTGTGATGAACCAGGCCAGAATCGCGATCCAGCGTTTATTGACAAACTTGCCCATCTTCGTTTTGTCATTGGTGAATTTCACGAGCGGAACAACCGCAAAAGGCAGCTGCAAAGACAGAACGACCTGACTGAAGACAAGCAGATCCTGAATCCCGCCTTCCCCATACATCGCCGTGACGATTACGGCGGGAATAATGGCGATCATGCGGGTGATCAGGCGGCGCAGCCAGGGACGCAGACGAAGGTTCACGAAACCTTCCATCACAATCTGGCCGGCAAGGGTTCCGGTAAGCGTAGAGTTTTGACCGGATGCCAGCAGCGCAATCGCAAACATAATGCTGCCGAGCGTGGTTCCCACGATGGGGGTAAGCAGATGATAAGCATCGCCGATGTCGGCGACGCTGGTCATTCCATTAACATGGAACGTAGCGGCTGAAACAATCAGAATGGCCGAATTGATCAGCAGGGCAAAGGTTAAAGCGATCGTGGAATCCCAGGTCATGTATTTGACAGCTTGCCGTTTGCCGAGCTCGGTCTGCTCATATTGTCTCGTTTGAACGATTGAGGAATGCAAATACAGATTATGCGGCATCACCGTTGCCCCTAGAATACCGACTGCAATGTAAAGCATAGCCGGATTGGTCACGATTTCGGCTTTGGGTACATATCCCCTCAAAATGCCGCCCATGTCCGGTTTGGCCAGGAACAGGTCCACGCCAAAACAAACCCCGATCGTCATGATCAGGACAATCACAAAAATTTCAAGTGACCTGAAGCCTTTATTCTGCAGCAGCAAAATAATCAGCACGTCAACCGCAGTGATCAGTACGCCGTATAAAAGCGGGATTCCGAATAACAGGTTGAGCGCAATCGCCGAGCCGATGACCTCGGCCAGGTCGCAGGCGGCAATGGCCAACTCGCACAGCAGCCATAGCGCCACCGAAGCCGGCTTCGAAAAATGGTCCCGGCAGGCCTGGGCTAAATCACGTCCGGTTACAATGCCAAGTTTGCCGGATAAATGCTGCAGCAGGACGGCCATCAGGTTGGACAGCAGGATCACAGCCAGCAGCGTGTAGCCGAATCTGGACCCTCCTTCAATATCGGTTGCCCAGTTGCCCGGATCCATATAGCCGACTGCGACCAAATAACCGGGCCCCGCGAAGGCGAGAAATTTTTTCAAATAAGAACCGGATTTAGGAATATGCATGGAACGGTGCGATTCCGTCAGAGAAGGCTGGGAGGGTGCGGATCTCCAGCCTTTCAAAGGAGGCGTTTCGTTCTCGTAAGTGTCACTCATGGAATATCACCCTTTGTTTGTCAAAAGTATTCGTCACATCATTGTATAACGCAATAATGTTTGTCTGGGGGAACTATGGGGTGCAGGCTTTTACCCAACATAAATACTGTAAGCTTAATGTATGCAATTTAATCGGTTTTGACATCCTAAGCCGTAGGAATAAGATTTGGCGCTGCGTTTCAAATCATGCCGCGGGTTTAAATTACTACAGAGGAACCCGAAACAGTAGGAACCTGAAGTTAGGAAACCGATAGAAGGAGTGATCAGCATGGAAGCTTTGTATACAGCAAAAGTTAAAGTTCACGGCGGCCGGACAGGATCAATTGAATCTTCGGACGGGGTGCTGAAACATAATCTTTCGATGCCTAAAGAGCTTGGCGGATCCGGCGGCGAAGGCACAAATCCCGAGCAGCTGTTTGCCGCAGGTTACGGAGCCTGCTTTGAAAGCGCGCTGGCCAATGTGGCCCGCAAGGAGAAGATCAAGCTTGAAGGGGTGGAAGTGGACAGCCAGGTGACGATCGGCAAAGACGAAGCGGACGGCGGCTTCCAGCTATCGGTTCAGCTGGATGTCAAGATTCCGAACGTGGACAAAAGCCAGGCCCAGGAGCTGCTGCACAAGGCCCACCAGTTCTGCCCGTACTCCAAGGCAACAAGAGGCAATATCGTTGTGAAGCTGAATGCGGTCGATTAGAAGCGGGATTCCTAAGAAACGGAATGCCGAAGATACTGAAGCCTTCCGCTGCTGAGCGGAAGGTTTCTTTTTTACTTATATAGGAAAGTTTATGTCACTATCGTGTGAACTTTGGCGTCAGCAGGCGGCTTGCGACTCGTGTACAAGTTGACATAGCGGTCAAAATTCTTTAATATGTCTAAGTGCTTGAAGGTTCAATTAAATCAAAGATAACGGGTGATGAAAAGATGTCCTCTTACAGACCTAGCGTTGATAACGTCATTTTGGCCAGCAGCAATGAAAAGGACGGCTTGTACGAATTTATAGTTCATATGGTTGACGGAACGGAATGCCGCGTGTTCTATAACCGTACTCCGGAGTGGAAGCTGACCAACATCAGCCGCTTGCAGAAAACGCCTTGTCCGGTATGCCGCAAAGATTTTATCTGCAGATGCATGGAGAGCTTTACCGGAGAAATCGACCAGCAAATGAATGAAGGCCAATGGTTTGAGAAAGCTGCTACCAAAGCATAATTTCAGCATAGAGTAACTAATGATTGCAGGAGCCTGTGATAGATCCCCTTATAGCTGACAGATCAAAGCAAGTAGCGAATCTGTATGCTGCAAGGGGATTTTTCTATAGAGAGACAGAGCAGAGAAGAGAGAGGGTGAGCGGATGATTCGATTTTTACCGCCCGCAAGGAGCAATAGTTGGTTTGTCTGGTATTTGATTTATGCCGGCATAGTGACGATTGCACTTGCATTGTACCGGTTTGGAAGGCTGGGGGACGAATTTGATGCCGGTTTGTTAGGGCGTTTTGCCCTGCTGGCACTGGCGTTCTCCGGGATTGTCCACGTCTGCGGATGGCTTGGAGGCCGATTGATCTGGCTGATTTCCACAGCTGGGCTTGTTATCGGCATATACACGATGTTCAGGTACGCAAGCCGCGATATGTCCGGATGGGAAGATTTGGCATCCTTCATGTCCTTTATGCTTCTTACGGCAGGAGGTTTCCTGATTGGACTGCTCGCCGAAGGGGCAAACTGGCTGTATAGGTACCTGCACAGGCCAAGGGAAGAGTAGGAAGGGGCCGGCAAAGGAGGCGATTGGGATGCATTCAGAGGAACAACACAACAAACGTGGGCAGTCTGGGGAAAAAGCGGTTGGCGCCCGCTGTGGCGTGCCTATTGACGAGTACTCAATTGTCCTTGTTGACGGCGTCTGCAGCCTTTGCCAGGGATTAGTCCGCTTTGTAATCGAGCATGATCCGCAAGCGAATTTCCGGTTTGCTTCCCTGCAGTCTGAGACCGGGAGAAAGCTGCTGCACCAGTATGGTATTCCTTTGGCTGAAATTCGCGGAACGAAGCGTGACCAAGCCGTTACTCCCCATCCGGGTCCGGATGCGGAAGGGGAGAACACGCCGGAATATAAAACGGTGGTGCTGATTGAGCAGGGGCGTTATTATCTCCGTTCGGATGCGGCGCTCCGGATTGCAGCTAAATTAAAATCTCCTTGGAATCTGACCCGTTTCCTTCGGGTGATTCCCCGTCAGGTCAGAGACGGTTTGTACCATTATATAGCCCTCCGGCGCTATAAATGGTTCGGCAAGGATGAAACCTGCCTGGTTCCTTCTCCGGAAATAACACGAAGGTTTCTGGATCAGGGTTGACCCAGGGCCAAAGGCATAGGCGAAATCCAGGACTTGTCAAATATGAAGCTCTATGTTATTCTGGCTGTAAATAAATCAATATGAACGGACGGAAGCACCGTCAAGAACCGAGAAATTCGGTTTTTGACGGTGCTTTTTTTGCGTTCATCAAGAAGGGGGACACAGCAGTGGCCGTGCATATGGTGCTGGGGGTGGAAGACCCGCAGTATGTGGAGGCTTTGCTGGACTATGTGCGCAGCAGTGAATATGGCCGGCGGATTCGCATTACATCGTTCAGCAAGCCGGAGGCTTTTAAGGCCTTTTGGAACCGGTCGCCTGAAGGGACCGAACCTAAGGTTGATTTTGCCGCGGTTGAACCGGTATTTATGGAAGGATTATTGAACAAGGAGGGGCTGGCGAAGGGAGAGGAAGGAACGGAATGCCCAAAGGTCTTTGGGGAAAGAGAGCTGTTAGAGCAGCAAGATCAGAAGCGGTTGGAAGAATTGGAGTCTGAGCAGAGGCGTTTGGAAAGTTTGGAGCCGAAGCTGGTGCGGGTCTTTACGGGAACACGTGAAGAATTTTGTTTTCCTTGTCCCTGGGTCTGCCTCAGCGAATCTTCTATTGGGTTTGGGCAAGTTCAATTCCCGTCAAACATTCCGGTCATTCATAAATTTCGGCCGCTTCCGGAGCTGCTGGAAGAGCTGCTGAGATTTAGCCGGGGACAGGGAAGCGGGGGAAGGGGGCTTTCAACTGAACCGCTCCCTGCCGTACCGGTAATCGGGGTGTATGCGGTCACGGGAGGCATCGGGAAAACAACGGTTGCGCTTCATCTGGCCAAACAGATGGCCTTGGAAGGAGCAAGGGTTTGTTACCTGAACCTTAAAACTTTTGGTTTGCTCGCAGGCCTGGAGGGGCAGCTGACCGGCGACAAGGGTCCCGGCATGGCGGAGCTGCTGTATGAGCTGCAGGCGGCGGCAGAGCGCAACAGACTGCCGGACTTGCCGCCCTCTCGCTTCGCGCTGCGGCATCCTTTGATCCGTGGCGATATGTTTGGACAAGCGGCCAATCTGCGCGAGCTGCTTGAAATGGAGCATAACGACACCGTCCGGCTTCTCGATTACGTCGCAGGCAGCGGCAGTTATGATGTCGTGATCGCGGTATGTGACGCCCATCCGGACGGACGAAGCTCCGGAGTTATAGAGCGGTCTGACCGCCTAGTATGGCTGATGTTGGACGATGAAGAGGTTCTTTCAAGAACGGCTGCCGGCTGGGAATTCTGGGGAAGGGGAAGAGAGCAGGATCAGCAGAATGCCGTCCGGCTGTTGTCCAAAACGGTCTTCACACTCAATCGTTATTCCGGAGCAACGCTATACGCGGCTCCACGTCCGGAATTAATCCCGGCGGTGACATTATGCGAGGTTCCCGACTGGAAGCAGGCGAATCAGGCCAGAATTTTGGCGGATGCACCGGCTTTTCAACGGGACCTGTTGAAATTGCGCCGCAGGCTGCTGGAACGTGAGAGAAGCCGGTCAATCTCTGCAGGGAGCGAAGGGGCATGAAGGAGGAACGTTTGTCTCGGCTGCGCAGGGAGCTTCGGTCCGGACTCAACATGAATTCGCCGCTCAGCGACGAAGAGCTTCTCCAATATATTGAACGGAAAATGCTGCAAGAGCCTGATATGGCTGATTACACGGCTTCCGAGAAACGCAGACTGATCCGGCGGATGTATGATTCCTTCCGCGGTCTGGACGTGCTGCAGCCGCTGGTGGAGGATCGGAGCATTACGGAGATTATGATCAACGGACATGAAGAAATTTTTGTGGAACAAGAGGGCAGGGTTCGGCGAGTGCCTGTACATTTTGAATCCAGAGAACGGCTGGAAGACATTATTCAAAGCATCGTTTCGTCCGTCAACCGAGTTGTGAATGAGTCTGCCCCGATTGTGGATGCTCGGCTTAAAGACGGCTCCCGGGTGAATATTGTTCTGCCTCCGGTTGCTTTGAAGGGTCCTACCATGACGATCCGAAAGTTTCCGGAGAATCCGCTGACTATGGACGATTTGGCGCAGCTCGGCAGCTTAAGCGAGGAAGCGGCTTTATTTCTTCAGCGGCTGGTTCAAAGCAAATACAATCTGTTCATCAGCGGAGGGACCGGTTCAGGAAAGACGACCTTCTTAAACGCTCTGTCTCAATACATTCCGGCCGATGAACGGATTATTACCATTGAGGATTCTGCGGAGCTGCAAATCACAACCGTTCCGAACTTGGTTTCGCTGGAAACAAGAAATGCAAATACCGAAGGCCGCGGGGAAATTACGATCCGCGATTTGATCCGTTCTTCCTTGCGGATGAGGCCGAACCGGATTGTGGTCGGAGAGGTTCGCGGAGCGGAGGCGCTCGATATGCTGCAGGCGATGAACACGGGGCATGATGGAAGTCTTTCCACCGGCCACGCGAACAGCACAGTGGATATGCTCAGCCGTTTGGAGACTATGGTGCTCAGCGGAGCTGAGCTTCCGGTTTCGGTTGTACGAAAACAGATTAGCTCGGCCATTGATATTTTTGTACATCTGTCCAGGCTGCGGGACCGTTCCCGAAGAGTGACCGAAATAGCAGAGGTGGCCGGCTTTGAAGCAGGGGAAATTGTGCTCAGGTCCTTGTTTATCTTTAAGGAGGAAGGGGAGCGGGACGGCAAAATCATTGGCAGCCTCGTCCGCACGTCAAACCGGCTGCTGCACAGGGAGAAGCTGCAAATGGCCGGTATTTCGGCCGTAGATGATGCGCAGGTCAAAGGGGAGGGGGAGTAACTTGACGCCATTCAAACCGAAGCTGTCCTTTTCGGCAAGGCGTAATAAACTGAACCGTGCCGATAGAGCGGCAGCAGACTTTATTCTAAAGGCAAACAGCCAGGCTGGAAAAACAACTTCAGCTTCCAGTAATGATCTGCCTGATTACAGCAAATACATCCTGAGCAGCAGGCAAAAGGCGGCCAGCTTGTTTGCCGGAGGACTGCTGATTTGGGGGATCGGTTTTCTGTTCTTCCATTCCGTTTACCTGGCCTTGCTGCTGATATTGGCTGCCGGGTATACGCCTCGAATAGTTAGCGGATTCCTGCTGGAGCGGCGGCGAAGAATGCTGGGCATTCAGTTTAAACAAATGCTTTATTCGTTATCCAGTTCTCTGGCGGCGGGGCGTTCGGTGGAAAATGGGTTCCGGGAAGCGATCAAGGACTTGCAGTTTCTTTATCCGGACAGCAGAACCGATATGATAAAGGAGCTTTCCATTATCTGCGCCCGTCTGGAGTACGGTCAGCCGATTGAAGAGGCGCTCCAGGATTTCAGCAGGCGTGCCAGGCATGAGGATATTGCTAATTTTGCCGATGTATTTTCGGCCTGCAAACGGACAGGGGGGGATTTGGTTGAAGTGATCCGACGAACCTCGACGCTCATTGGAGAGAAGATGGAAATGAGCATGGAACTTGGAGTTGTGCTCGCCCAGAAGAAACTTGAGTCCAATTTGCTGCTGGCCGCCCCAATTTTTTTCCTGGCGTTTATGAATCTCTCTTCGCCGGATTATATGGAACCGCTGTATAGCGGAGCTGGATTGCTCATATCGGGAATAGCTTTGCTTTTATTCGGAGTATGCTTCTGGCTGATCTGGAAGATTATGAATATCCGGGTGTAAGGAGGGAAGAGCATGACAGTGGTATGGGGGGCAATTGCTGCTGCTCTGCTGGCCGCATGGCTGGCTTTGTATATTAAGGCAAAACCCATGTATGGGGATACGAAGAACGTCAAGGTGGAGGGATTAAAGCTGCAGCAAGCGGCCCCGCCTATGCTGTATGTCCTACAAAGGTTCAAGATCGGTGAACGGTTGCCCGGTCTGCTCTATAGACTGAGCGGTTTGTTGAGACGACTGTATGGGGAAACGGCAGGAGGTGAAGCGACATTTCTGTTGCTGGCGGAGCTTTTATCTTATTTCTATTTTCTGTTGATAGCCGGATGTCTGCTTGCCTGCTTGCTGGGCGGCGACAGTTCCGGATTTGTCATAGGGGTTTTGTTAGCCTTTATGATTCCTGTCGCCTTGGTCAGCGATTTAAGAAGCAAGGTCAAAAGGCGGGAGCAGGACATGCTTATCGAACTGCCGGAGCTGTTAAATAAAATCGTCCTGCTTGTAGGGGCAGGGGAGACGGTGCAGCAAGCCTTCCGGCATTGTCTGAATTCGCAGAAGGGGGCGGTCCAGCCCATTTATCAGGAATTGGACAAGATGATTACGGAATGGGACAACGGGTATTCCTTCGGCCAGGCGCTGGAGAATTTCAGCCGAAGATGTGCCCTGCAGGAGGTTGCTTCTTTCTCGACAGCCGTAATGCTGAATTACCGCAGAGGCGGCAGCGACTTCACCATGGCGCTGAGGGAGCTTTCCAACACCCTTTGGGAGAAAAGAAAATCCGTGAGCCGGACACGCGGAGAACAGGCCACCTCCAAGCTGCTCCTGCCTATGCTTTTGTTGTTTGTGATTGTTTTGATGCTGGTGGGTACGCCTGCATTTATGATGATGAGTTTTTGATCCTGTTTGGTTCGGAATTCGATAGGGAGGGACTATGGATGTTAAGTGCTGTGAAAGAAAAGCTGGATCTGTTCAGAAGAGACGATGAAGGGTTAGGAATGCTGGAGATGATTCTGATTATTGCGGTCATCGTAATCTTAGCTATTATCTTCCGGGATAAGCTGAAGGAAATACTTGAAAGCTTGCTCGGCAAAGCCAAAGGCAAAACGGAAAATTTCATGGATGATAAATGATGAAACGCATCTGCAGCAAGGAAGAAGGCTATTTTACGCTGGAGGCTTCTTTGCTTCTTCCCGCCGTATTTGTAGCGATTCTGGTCCTTATGTTTCTATGTCTTTATTTCTATCAACATGTTCTATCGGGGCAGACGGCGGCTGTGGCAGCCGAACGTATTGCCTATTCATGGAACAATAGCAGCAAGGAATCGAGGACCGGCGAATACAAGGAGAGCGAATATGACCCGCTGTATTGGAGATTAACGGACGATGCTCTGCTGCAGTCGATTTTTAGCGGGGCTGGAACCGGAACTGAAACTGGGACAACTTCCTCCAAGGAGG
Organism: Paenibacillus yonginensis; assembly: GCF_001685395.1. Lineage (NCBI taxonomy): Bacteria > Bacillati > Bacillota > Bacilli > Caryophanales > Paenibacillaceae > Paenibacillus > Paenibacillus yonginensis. Next base: position 505,660 of record NZ_CP014167.1, read on the forward strand.
TGCAGACCGAACTGCCTACAGGGTCAGCAGAACCGGCAGCAGCATTGACCGTCAGAAAGCTGCAGCAGACCGGGAAAGAGCTGCCTGCGGTCTTTAATGGTCGGCTGGTTTATTCTCACCAAATGTTGAAGCGCAGCATAGAAGCGGACTTGACCAGAGAGCTGCCGGTGTCCCCTTTAAACAAAATTACGGGCGGTGATTGGGGCATTAATGTTCGGGCAGTCTCCTATATCCTAGAGCCGGCGGAGTGGATCCGAACTATCGAATTAGCGAGGTATTATGCTGCCAGATTTCAGAGTGACGGCGGGCAGGCGACCAGTCAGCATGAAGCTGGAGAAGTGCTGCGGAGGTTTGCAAAATAAGGAACGATTCTCTGGTCAGCAGATATAAAGGTAAACAAGCGGGGGAGGGGAGCAGGAGTTATGTTCAGCAAAGAGGAACGGGAGCGGGGAGCAGTCAGCGCTTTTCTGATTATGATCTTTGCGGCGGTATTTGCTTTTGTAGCGTTATTCATCGACTTCGGCAGAATGGCGGCTCTTCAAGCGCAAAGCGAGGTCACGCTTCATGCCGGTGTCCGCTCCGTCCTGTCCTCCTATGACCAGGAGCTATTGGAGAAATACGGCTTGTTTGCCGTAGGTTCTACGGACAGCAGCTATATTATGTCAAAGGTGCTCCAGGAAGGATTTGAGCATGCCGCCCGTCAGGACAGGTTCAGTTTAATGGGAGCCAAGCTTGATTCCTCGGAACTGGTGCTCTCTCGTCCTCTGGGGACATATCCGGTATTTGAACAGCAAGTCCGGGAACAAATGAAATATAAGGCTCCGGTCAATTTGATTCTTGAGCTGCTAAATAAATTCAAGCCGGTTTCGGAGGTTTTGAAGGAAGCCTCCAATACAGCGGATGTGTTGGCCAACCTTCAGAAGCTGTACGATCAAAGGGAGGAGAGGATCGACAAAGTTTTTGCCGGACAGAAATCTGCCCTGGAGGATACGGAAGCTATAGGCGGGTACATGGCTAATGATCATTTGCCCAATCGTGAAGCAGCGGGGTCAGGTGGGGAATTAGCGACGATGCAGGATGCAGTCTCCCGGTACGGGGAGTTTCAGCAAATGGTTGAAGCAGACCGCGGCCGCGAGCCCGAGGACAAGCAGCACACCTACGAGATTTACCGGTATCAGGCGGGAGTCGGCCGGATCTTCAGCGGTTTGGCCGATGCGCTCGGGAGATCGTCGGTTTCGCATCAAGAGCTGCTGCAGGACGGTCCCGCCTGGATTCGGGAGGCAGCTGATTTAAACAATCAGATGGAGAGGGTGATCCAGGAAGCGGAAGGGCGTGCGGCTGGGGGTAATTATGACGCCGTCGGCAATTCGCCAAGTACAGGAGGGGGGAACACCGATCAAACCTCCGGGGGAGCGGAAATCGGCAAAATCCGCGAGCAGACCCGTTCGCTGCTGAGAGAGGACAGCTTTTTCGAAGGATTAACCCGGCGGGTGCAGCAGCAGAATGAGCAGTTTGACCGGGTGCGGAGCAGCAGCGGTACTTTGATTGGACAGCAGGGAGCCATTCTAGCCGGAAGTGGTGACGGGGCAGTGTTCAGCTCTTCCGCTACAGCCGCCGAGCAATCGCTGGCTTCTTATCTCAGCCAGGCAGCAAGGGATTTAGCGCAAGAGGAGAAGGAAATCATGCAGCAGCGTGCTCATGAGAAGGAAATCAAGTCCACTGAAGCGGCGGCCAAAGGAAAGCTGAAGGAAGCGAAATCGCTAATCGCCAAACTTTCGGACTTAACGAGCAGTTATAAGCGGCAGCAAGCCCTATTCGATACTCTTGAGGGTTATTACCGGGATAATTTGCAGTTCAATTCGGAAGCGGTGGAAACAGGCGGGCAGGAGAACGAAGGGAGCGGTGACGATATTTATGATGCCGGAGCCGGCTCTATGAAACAAATGGACCAGTTCTACGGCGTTTTATCTTCTCTCTTGAGCCGGATGGCAGATAACGGTCTGGAGGCCGAATATGCGGCCGAATATTATCGGTCCTTTGATGTGACGAAACTGACAGCTCTAATGGAAGGCGGCGGAAGGGCTGAAGGCCAGAAGCCCGGGATTACAGACGAAACGATTGGCTCCGACGCGTTTAGGCCTGACCGGCAGGAGATGGAGTATATTTTGTACGGGTTTCATAACCCCGGTGGCAATCTGGCTGCAGCCTTCGGCGAAATTTTTACGATGCGTTTGGCTATTCGCACTATGGAGGGATTTATAGTGAATGCGAACAAAGGCCATCCGCTGCTAATTCTGGCTTCTGCTTTGCTGTATGGGGCCGAGCAGGCGCTTGCGGATATGCTGACCTTAACCCAGACAGGGAGCGTACCTCTTAGCAGATACATTAAAGTTTCGTTAAGTTATCAAGATCATCTGCGAATATTTATGCTTCTTCATGGCAGCAGCAACAAACGGCTCTCAAGAATGCTGGCACTGATTCGGATGAATACAGGCATCAATCCCCAGGAAAGGGCCACCTATGCCGAAGGAGCGGCGACAACCCGCATGAAGCTGTTGTTTCTTCCGGGAATATCGGCTGCAGTGAACAAAGTTTATTCCGGACAAGGCCAAATGGAGGGGAGCAGTTATTTTGTGGTCAAACATGCGGCTGATTCCTATTAGCAGGCTGCGTCAAAAGCCGGATCGTGAGGCTAGCAGCGGCGGAAGTATGGTGCTGGAAGCCGCGCTTGTGCTTCCATTATTTATCCTGTTCGTCTTTTTCTTCAGTTATATGGTCCAGATGACTTTGATTTCCACCCGGATGCATACGGCGGTCGTCAATTCGGTGAAACAAATCTCCTCTAATGTCTATCCGGTTTATTTGGCTGTTCAAGCGAGTGAGCAGGGGGGTGACCGGAAGGATAACGGGGGCTCCGGAGAGGAAGCAGAATTGACTAAGCCGTCTGGAGGGGAGGCGGGGTTTACGCTTCCCAAACTTTCGATTCCAGAATTTACGGGGATATTTGCGGATAAACTCCCCTCTCCTGTTTCCAAATGGCTTACAGATGCTGTGGAAAGCGGTAAGGAGCCTATTGAAGAATTAAAAACGCAAACGGCAGAAACCTTGCTGGACCCGGCGCTGAATCCGGTGCTAAAGCCTTTTTTAGAGGAAGCGGGGTTGAATCCGGACAGGGCCCATATTTCCAAAGTTGCCGTTCCTGATTTAAAGGCCGGAAAAACGCCTTACTTCGGGATCGAGATCAGCTATGAGCTGCCTATCCGCGTTCCTTTTACAGGGAACAAGCTGTTCCTGCAAGCGAAAGCATATGAGCGACTTTGGATCGGAGATACACACGAACTGGAGAAGGACGGGGGAGACGGGCAGGATAAAGCGGCGGCGAAACCTGTGGTGCTGGACAAACCTAACCCGGCTTATGCCGGCAGCAAAGCGACCATTAAGGCCCAAATCGCCCCGGGAGGCACTGCCAATTTGACGATTTATTATAAAAGTGGCAAAAGCACGGCCAAATATTTAGGAACCGCCACCGCTGATGAAAAAGGTATTCTGACTTGGACCTGGCTGGTTGGAGGAAACACGACCCCGGGCACGTGGGAGTTTATGATCGAAACCCCGGAGGGAGGGGGAGCGGAGGATATTTTTAACGTTGAAAGTCCTGGGCAGAGAAACGGTTAGTACATCTTAAACAGGGAGGGAATGGTGTGATATTGCTTTATATCGGTTGTTCTATATTTCTGGCTGCGGCGTTTTATACGGATATTCGGACGATGAAAATTCCTAACCCCCTGACCTTAACCTCCATGGTAAGCGGGTTAGCTGTTCAATTCGCCGTTAACGGCCCGGGAGGTCTTTGGTTTGGGCTTAAAGGACTGGGAGCCGGGTTTGGGATCATGCTGCTGCTGTATCTTTGCGGAGCTGTAGGCGGAGGGGATGTCAAACTGTTTGGAGGCATTGGCGCTTGGATGGGCACCTTGTTCACTCTGACAAGTCTCGTTTATTCGATTCTTGCCGCCGGCCTGATCGGATTTGTTATTTTGCTGGTTCGCGGAGAGATCGGCAGCAGATTGTCCGGGGTATGGCGCAGTATTTACGGAGCCGCTGTTCTGCATAGCTTGGGGCCGCTCAAATCTTCCAAAGAAAACATGGTTAAATTTCCATTTATGTTAGCTGTGCTGCCTGGTGTTATTACGGCCTATTTGCATTTGTAAGGAGGGAGACGCCTGAACGCCTTCAAAACGGATTTTATTGAGAGTAATGGAACCTTTATGGTGCTCACGGGGGATGGATGGCATTCGGGAAGCTTAAACCGCAATCAATGCGGAATGCTGGAAGCCAACCGGATTCCTCATGTCCTGCAATTAAGTATCGAAGAGATTGATTTTCAGGTAAAACTTCATTATGAAATCACAGGGAAACGTATGCTTGCCCATGTCCTGAAAAGTGAAAAAATGGGCCAGGCTGAATTTTACGGCCTCCTCCTTCAGATTACGACTGCCTTGGTCGAAGGTAAGAAATATATGCTTGAGGCGTTCCGGTTTTTACTTGAGGAAACTTATCTATTTATTGAGGGGAGTTTGTCAGCAGGAACCGTCTATTTAACCTATGTTCCAGTCAAAGATATTCAAATGGATGAACAATCCCCGGCGCTTTCGCAGGTTCACGGAATGGAGGTTCATAATGAAGAACGGTCCAAGTCTTCCAAAGGGCTGCTGGACTTGGTAATGCGGCTTATTCCCAGCGTCGTGGGACTGGAGGGGGCCAGCATCCAGCAAATCATAAAATTTTGCAGCAATTCGCAGACTTTCACTTATTCCGACTTTAGATCGCTGCTCCTTCAGCTGCTTGAAGGCGGGGGAGAGAGAAGCGGACAAGGACAGCTAGTCAAAAGTAGAAATGAGGATATGGACTTAGGGGGCGGAGAGATGCGATCCAACGCAAACCAAATGCCCTCCTGGAAGCTCGCGAAACCGATGGAGGAGACCGTTTATGAGCCTTGGACTAAAGCAATAGCTGCAGGTCCGGGAATATCGGCAAACGCAAGTTTGGCTGGGACGGATGGAGCGGCTGGAGAAGCTGGCGGAAGTTTTGAAGCATGGGATCTAGAGAACGGGGGAGAAAGCGATAGAAGGTTGGCATCAAGCAGACGAACTTACGTCCTGCTTGGGGCGGTGTTGGTTACAGCGCTGGGTTGGAAATTTCTATATTTGGATTCACCCGGGCAGAGCGGCCTTTATTTAGCTGCCGCGATTACATTTGCAGCAGGCTTTATTTCGATAGGGCTGCTCAGTGGAAAGCTGCCCTTCGGACAACGGAAAACAGATGAGGACATGCACAGTAGGGAAAGGCGCGGCACGGAGCATTTAGCGGCAGCCAGCGCAGCACCCAGCCTTGGTGAACTGTTAGCTCCGGTCGGGGCTGAAATTGAAGAAGACAAACATATGGAGCGGTCTTTCTTGCTGGACAGCTTATTTGGACAACGTGCGGAACATCAGTCTGGCGGATTCCGTGTGATCGAATATCTCCCTGAATCCCCAGACTCCTTAGAATCTCCTGAAGCTACGCATTCCCCAGTATTTAAGGGACAACAGCCTATCAGACCCGAGGCAGCTGGAACAGCGGACAACCAACGTCAGGTTACCGTACTGCTAAGCCGGGAACAGATTGGTTTTAACGAGACGGCTGGACAAATGGGGATACTGGAAAGGAGAGAGAAAGGAAAAGAAACCGTGCAGCGGATCGAACTGAAAGCAGGCAGCTTTGTGATTGGACGAACCGCAGAGGTTGTACAGTTTATCGAAAGCAGTCCTGGAACCTCGAGAGCCCATATTGAGATTCTGGTGAATCACCGAAACTGGAGGATCAAGGATTTAGGTTCAAGAAACGGAACGGTGTTAAACGGGGAGAACATGGTGCCTTACAAAGATTATCCCTTGTCTCCGGGAGACGAGTTCCGGATTGCTGGGGTGAGCTACAAGCTTTGCAGCGCATAACCCGCGTAATGCGGGAAGATTAGATCCCCCGCTCTTTAATATCAGCCAAAGCTTCGGCCAGTTCAGGAAATCGGAAGGTGAACCCGGCTTCCAGCGCTTTTACCGGCAGCACCTTTTGCCCGTCCAGCAGCAGGGTGGAGCGTTCTCTCAAAGCCGCTTTCAGCAGAAAAGCAGGCAAGGGCAGCCAGTAAGGCCGGTGATATTGTTTAGCGACGGCCCGTCCGAAACTGTCGTTAGTAACAGGGGAAGGAGAGACGGCGTTAACAGGTCCGGAAAGGTCGGGATTCTTAATGGAAAAATCAATCAATCTCACCATATCCTCAAGGTGAATCCAGGACAGCCACTGCTTGCCGCTGCCTACGGGTCCGCCTGCTCCCAAGAGGAATGGCAGCTTCATTAGAGGGAAGGCACCGCCTGAATTGCCCAGCACAACGCCGGTTCTTAACTTTACAAGCCTCACGCCTTCATGGGCGATTTCATCAGCTGCGTTCTCCCATCGGGTTGTTACTTCTGACAGAAAATCGACGGGAGAAGTCTCCGAATGTTCATCAAAGGTCTGCTTGGTTGAGGTTCCGTAAATGCCTACGGCCGAGCTTTGCACGACAACCTCAGGTTTATGGGACATGCGGCGGATCCACTCAGCTGTTTGCTGCACGGTGGTTAATCGGCTGTTGATGATCTGTTGTTTGGCTTGTCTGGTCCAGTTCTGATTCAACGAAGCCCCGGCAAGATTGACGACAGCATCAATCCGGCCCATAACATCCGGGCTGTCCAGTATTTGTTCCCAGCTCCATTGCTCTACGGCTGAAGGATCGATTCCTTCGATCTTCCTGCCGGGAGATCTGGTGATTAAGACAATTCGGTTTCCCTGACTGATCAGCGGAGGTATAAGCGCTCTGCCTATAAAGCCGGTTCCGCCGGCGATAGCGATCCTCATTACTAATGCCTCCTTTGATTACATACTTCAGTACAGCTGAGTACATATTTCAGTACAGCCAAGCCCCCCATTTATCCCTGGATTACACCTGGTGGAAGCTTCTAGCTTTATTTTAGCATTCACGCTAAAATAGGGGGATATCCTGAATAAATAAGAGTCAGTGATTCCTGAAAGGAGCATTCCAATGTTAAAGATAGGTTCACACGTATCCTTTTCAGATAAAGGATTAATCACAGCAACCAAAGAAGCGGCCTCTTACGGGTCGAACACTTTTATGATATATACGGGAGCCCCGCAGAATACGCGCCGCAAACCGATCGAAAGCATGAACATCGAAGAAGGCAAAGCTTTGATGCAGGAAGCGGGCATTGACGAGATCGTGGTTCATGCTCCTTATATTATCAACCTGGGTTCGTATAAGTCCAATACCTACCAGCTTGCCGTGGATTTTTTGCAGCAGGAAATTCATCGTACCCATGCGCTTGGCGTGACTCAAATTGTGCTTCATCCGGGCGCTTTCACGGACAAGGATGCCGAATACGGCGTCGAGCGGATTGCCGAAGGCCTCAACGAAGTGTTGAACGGAACGCATGAAACGGATGTTCATATTGCCCTGGAGACAATGGCGGGCAAAGGAACGGAGATGGGCCGCAGTTTCGAAGAGCTGGCGCGTATTATGGACAAGGTCACTCATAACGAACGTCTAACGGTAACCATGGACACCTGCCATATTCACGATGCGGGTTATGATATCGTAAATGATCTGGACGGCGTACTGAGCGAGTTTGACCGTCTCGTCGGCTTGAACAGAATCCAGGTTATGCACATTAATGACAGCAAAAATCCTGCCGGCTCCCGCAAAGACAGACATACGCCGCTTGGAACCGGATATATCGGCTTTGAGGCGATCAAACGTTTCACCCAGCATGAGGCGCTGAAGCATCTGCCGTTCATTTTGGAGACGCCTTGGATCGGGAAAGACGCCAAAACGCAGCGTCCTATGTACGAGGTCGAGATTGCGCTTCTGCGCGGCAATGTAGCAGAACGTTTCGGCAGCGCGTTTGTTGAAGATTTGGACAAGCTCAGAGCGTTTTTTGCCAAGCAGGATATTAAGTCTCGCAGCTTTGTGCTGGAAACCTGGAATCTGTTAAAGAACGACGCCAAAGCGAAGAAGGCGGATCCTCGTGAACCGGTGGAGCGCCTATATGATAGGGTCATGGAAGCGGAGCTTTTCACAGCTTTGAGCGAAGAGGAGATCAATCAGCGGTTGATCGCCTGGCTTGCAGAAGAGCAGGTGTAATCCGGTCTGGAAAGATGGGTGCAGCGCAAGTTCATTTCATGGTTAGACCCGAATGATGCAATTCTGTTGTTTGATTTGAACTGGGGAAGGGGCATAAGAAGGAATGACAGATAAACAGACGGAACCGCGCAGCGGAGCGCAAGAGCAGCAGAAACAGGGGCAGCACATCAAACCTCAACCGGGAAATTCAGGACAAGCCCGAGAGAATCGGGCTAGAATGCTGATTTCCTGTCCGGACGGGCCAGGCATAGTAGCGGCCGTATCTCGTTTTCTGTTTGAGCACGGGGCGAACATCGTCCAGTCCGATCAGTATACGATGGACCCGGAGGGCGGCATGTTTTTTATGAGGATCGAATTTGATCTGGATCAGCTCCCGGTGCGGCTATCATCCATGGAACAAGATTTTGAGGAGGTTGCCCGTCATTTTCGGATGAACTGGTCCATCCATCCTTTAAGCCGGCGCAAGAAGCTCGCCATCTTTGTCTCCAAGGAAGACCACTGTCTGGTGGAGCTGCTTTGGCAGTGGCAGGCAGGGGATCTGGATGCGGAGATTTCAATGGTGATCAGCAATCATCCGGATATGGGCGATTATGTCCGTTCCTTCGGCATTCCCTATCACCACATTCCGGTGACGCCGGAAACTAAAAGCGAAGCCGAACGGCGTCAGCTTGAGCTGGTGAATGGAAAGGTCGATGTCATCGTGCTGGCCAGATATATGCAAATTCTAAGTCCGGCTCTTATTCAGCCTTACCGCAACCGTCTGATCAATATTCATCATTCTTTTCTTCCTGCTTTTGTAGGCGGCAAACCTTACGCTCAGGCTTATGACCGGGGCGTTAAGATCATTGGGGCAACAGCCCATTATGTGACAGAGGAGCTGGACGGCGGTCCGATCATCGAGCAGGACGTACAGCGGGTCAGTCACCGGGATAACGTAGCCGAGCTGAAGCGGATCGGCCGGACGATTGAGCGGGTAGTGCTGGCCAGAGCTGTCAAATGGCATATCGAGGACCGGATTCTGGTTCACCAGAACAAAACGGTTGTCTTCAATTAAACCGAACAAGTAAACCGAACAAGCAGTAAATAACCAGGCACTTTCCCGGCGGAGTGATTCGCTTTCAGGGGAAGTGTTTCTTTTTTTACGAAAACAGGGTATAAACATCCTGAATTTAGGGGTAATGTATGGGGAAAGGGGCAGTATGGGCTTCAGGCGCATCAAGGCTTCGGAACCGAATTATCGAAAGTTGTAGAAAAAAGGTTAGATAGTGTGTTACAATATCAGCAGATATAAATAGTCATTTTGACTTTTTCAAAATGACGATATCAATACCCAATCATATTCCTGGAAGGAATAGAGGAGGAAACAATTTCATGAGTTCAATTGCACAGAACAAAGAAATCGATGCCTTGTCGATCACAACGATCCGTACTTTGGCTATCGACGCTATCGAGAAAGCTAATTCCGGACATCCAGGTATGCCAATGGGCTCCGCGCCAATGGGCTACCAATTGTTTGCAAAAACAATGAATCACAACCCGGCTAATCCGACATGGATCAACCGTGACCGTTTCGTTTTGTCTGCAGGACATGGTTCCATGCTCCTTTACAGCTTGCTGCACCTGAGCGGCTATGATCTTTCTTTGGAAGATTTGAAACAATTCCGTCAATGGGGAAGTAAAACTCCAGGCCACCCAGAGTTTGGCCACACTGCCGGTGTAGACGCTACTACAGGCCCGCTGGGCCAAGGTATTGCAATGGCGGTAGGTATGGCAATGGCAGAACAGCATCTGGCTGCTACTTACAACAAAGGCGACTTCAAAGTAGTCGATCATTATACTTACGGCATTTGCGGCGACGGCGATTTGATGGAAGGCGTTTCTGCTGAAGCGGCATCCCTCGCAGGCCACCTGAAACTCGGCAAATTGATCTTCCTCTATGACTCTAACGATATTACTTTGGACGGTAAAGCAAACCTGAGCTTCTCCGAAAACGTAAGACAACGTTTCGACGCTTACGGCTGGCAAACCCTGTTCGTAGAAGACGGCAATGATCTGGACGCTATCGCAGCTGCTATCGAAGAAGCGAAAAAAGATACAGCTCGTCCTACTCTGATCGAAGTTAAAACCGTAATCGGCTACGGCAGTCCGAACAAACAAGGCATCGGCGGCCACGGCGGTACTCACGGTTCTCCGCTGGGTAAAGACGAAGCCAAACTGACTAAAGAATTCTACAAATGGGTTTACGAAGAAGATTTCTACGTTCCGCAAGAAGTCCGCGACCATTTTGCAGAAGTGAAAGAAAAAGGCGCAAAGGTCAACAAAACTTGGGATGAGCAGTTTGCGAAATACAAAGCTGAATTCCCAGAATTGGCTAAACAATTCGAACTGGCTATTTCCGGCCAATTGCCAGAAGGCTGGGACAAAGACCTGCCTAAATACAGCAAAGATGACAAAGCGGTTTCCACTCGCGTGGCTTCCGGTAACGCTTTGAACGGCCTGGCTCCTAACGTGCCTAACCTGGCCGGCGGTTCCGCTGACCTTGAAAGCTCCACAATGACTCACCTGAAAGGTCTTACGAACTTCGCTCCAGGCAGCTACGAAGGCCGCAATATTTACTTCGGCGTTCGTGAGTTCGGTATGGCTACAGCTATGAACGGTATCGCTTTGCACAGCGGTATTAAAGTATTCGGCGGTACATTCTTTGTATTCACCGACTACCTGCGTCCGGCTGTTCGTCTGGCAAGCTTGATGAAGCTGCCTGTAACTTACGTTCTTACGCATGACAGTATCGCTGTCGGCGAAGACGGTCCTACGCATGAACCAATCGAACAACTGGCTTCCCTGCGTATTATTCCAGGTTTGACTGTCATCCGTCCTGCTGACGGCAATGAAACTTCCGCAGCATGGGCTTATGCGGTTGAGAATACATCAAACCCGGTTGCTCTGGTTCTGACTCGTCAAAACCTGCCTATTCTTGAGAACACGGCTGAGCTTGCTCGCGAAGGCATCAAACGCGGCGGTTATGTCGTATCCGATGCAAAAGACGGCAAACCGGTTGCTCAATTGATCGCAACAGGTTCCGAAGTTCAACTGGCTGTTAAAGCACAAGCCAAATTGGCAGAGGAAGGCATCCAAGTACGTGTTGTCAGCCTGCCAAGCTTCGACCTCTTCGAAAAACAAGATAAAGCTTATAAAGATTCCGTAATTCTTCCGGACGTTAAAGCCCGCGTAGCCATCGAAATGGCTTCTCCGTTCGGCTGGGAACGTTATGCTGGCGAAAGCGGCAAAATCCTCGGTATCGACACCTTCGGTGCTTCCGCCCCTGGCGACAAAGTCATCGCAGAATACGGCTTTACCGTTGAAAATGTCGTGAAGCTGGTTAAAGAACAGTTGTAATCAGGTTAGCCAAGCGCTGCGGACTACCCGCAGCGCTTGCCTTTCTATGCCTGAAAAGAAATGAAAAACGGCCTTACCGCCAATTGACGATAAAGCCGTTATCAATCTTTCAGGAAAGAGGGAAGGATTCCCTCCTGGTTCGGTTACTTCTGGTTATCCGCGATCCGATGTCCGATCCACTGCTCGTAGACTTTAACGACAGCGGAGAGATCCTCGTCGCCGTAACCTTGGGTTTGTCCAGCCTGGAACAAGGATTTGGCCAGGTTCAGCATTGGCGAAGGCATTCCGGCTCCGTCGTTCAGCGAGGAAGCCAATTTCAGGTCCTTCAGCATCAAAGCGAGGGAGAATTGGTTGTCGAAATTATGTTCAATGATTTTGAGCCCTTTCAAATCTGCGGCTTTGCTGCCTGCAGAACCGAGCTGAACGAGCTCCAGGAATGTATCGACCGGCAGACCGGCTTTGGAAGCCATGGCAAAACCTTCGGCGAGTGCCAGGTTATTGATGCCTACGATGGTGTTATGAGCCAGCTTGGCGATTGAACCTGTACCGTTGTCGCCCATGTGCAGGACCTTTTTGCCCATCGTGTCAAAAAGATCCCGCTGCGCCTCTACGGTTTCAGCAGGTCCGCCGACCATAAAGACCAGCGTGCCGTCAATAGCCGCAGGTTTGCTGCCCGTGACCGGCGCGTCGAGGAAGCTTCCGCCTTTGGCGGCGACCTTCTCGGCAAGCTGTTTGGACAGGGCTGGGGAAATAGTGCTGGAGTCGATTACGACGGCACCTTCCGCAAGTCCGGCAAGCAGGCCGTCCTGACCGTCATAAACGGCTGCGATGGAACTGTCATCGCTGACCATTGTAATGACAACGTCTTGACCGGCTGCAGCTTCACGGGGAGTGAGGGCAACAGCCGCTCCTTCTTGGGACAAAGCTTCCGCTTTGGCGGTTGAGCGGTTATAAACGGTAACGGGGTATCCTTGCTTCAGAAGATTGGAGGCCATAGGAGCTCCCATAGTGCCAAGACCGATAAATCCGATTTTTTTCATTGTCGTCACCTTCTATATCTTTTTTTAAATACTTAGCTTATTTTACCACGGCGAGCGGCAGGTGCGGAATGTCCTTGTTTTCAGGGGGAAATTACAGTATCCTGGATTTGGCTGCCGGGCAGGACAAGTTAAGCAGCATGTTTACTCAAACAAAGTATACTTAAACAAGTATGCTAAAACAAAGTTAACGGAGGCGTTATCCTAATGTCTAAACAAGTTAGTTTTGATTACAGCAAAGCCCTTTCGTTCGTAAACCAACATGAAATCGATAATTTGGCAGAGCCTATTCGTCTGGCTCATGAGCAGCTGCATAAAGGCACTGGCGCAGGTTCCGACTACCTGGGCTGGATTGACCTGCCTACAGCTTATGACAAAGAAGAATTCGCCCGCATTCAGCAGGCTGCCAAGAAGATCCAAAGCGATTCCGAAGTTCTGATCGTAATCGGCATCGGCGGTTCTTACTTGGGCGCACGCGCAGCAATCGAAGCGTTGCAGCATTCTTTCTACAACCTGCTTCCTAAAGACAAACGGAAAACACCAGAAATCTATTTTGCCGGCAACAACATCAGCTCCACTTATGTAACGCATCTGCTGGACCTGATCGAAGGCAAAGATTTCTCGGTTAACGTCATTTCCAAATCCGGTACAACAACTGAACCTGCGATCGCTTTCCGTATCTTCCGCAAAGCTTTGGAAGAGAAATACGGTAAAGAAGAAGCCCGCAAACGGATCTACGCAACAACGGACCGCGAAAGAGGCGCGCTGAAGAAACTGGCTAATGAAGAAGGCTACGAAAGCTTCGTCATTCCTGATGATGTAGGCGGACGTTATTCTGTTCTTACCGCTGTAGGTTTGCTGCCAATCGCGGCTGCCGGCATCAACATCGAAGAAATGATGAAGGGTGCGGCAGACGCGGCTAAAGAATACAGCAACCCTAACGTGGCCGAGAACGGCGCCTACCAATATGCAGCTGTCCGCAACGCTTTGTACCGCAAAGGCAAAGTCACTGAAATTCTGGTGAACTACGAGCCATCCCTGCACTATGTTTCCGAATGGTGGAAGCAGCTGTACGGCGAAAGCGAAGGCAAAGACTACAAAGGCATTTATCCGGCTTCCGTAGACTTCTCGACGGACCTTCACTCGATGGGCCAATTCATCCAGGAAGGCAACCGAAACATCTTTGAAACCGTCATCCAGGTTGAAGAAGCTAAAGCCCATATCACGATCGAAGAAGATCCGGCCGATCTGGATGGATTGAACTTCCTGACTGGCAAAACGATGGACTTCGTTAACAAAAAAGCGTTCCAAGGAACGCTGCTGGCGCACACGGACGGTCAAGTGCCTAACCTGATCGTAAACGTGAAAGACATGAGCCCGTATTCCTTCGGCTACCTCGTTTATTTCTTCGAGAAAGCCTGCGGCGTGAGCGGCTACTTGTCCGGCGTTAACCCATTTGACCAGCCGGGCGTTGAAGCTTACAAGAAAAACATGTTTGCCCTGCTTGGCAAACCAGGCTACGAGAAAGAAAAAGCCGAGCTGGAAGCCAGACTTACCGAGTAGTTTTTAGCGGTTAGTTCTTAACTTTCAAGCCTCAAATAGGCTATAATAATAGTCAGACCTCAAGAAGCAGTTCGCGGCCTTCAGGCGGAACTGCTTTTTGATTACAACAAGACACATTTATTTGTGGAAAGCTTGCGCTTTTTATCGAACCATGCATCATTAACGGCATAAAAGGAAGGATCACACATATGCTTACTACATACAAAACGGTCCGCCGCGAAGGCAGCAAAGAAATTGTCATCAAGAAATCGAGATTTATCGGACATATCCGGCCTGTGGAGACGGAGGAAGAAGCGGTCGCTTTCATCGAAGAAATCAAGAAGCAGCATTGGAACGCTACACATAACTGCTCAGCTTACATGATTGGCGAGCGGGATGAAATTCAGAAGCAGTCGGATGATGGAGAGCCGAGCGGAACGGCGGGTAAACCTATTTTGGAGGTGATCAGAAATCAGGGGCTCAAAAATGTCGCAATCGTAGTTACCCGTTATTTTGGCGGAATCCTGCTAGGGGCTGGAGGCCTTATCCGGGCCTATACGGACGGAGCCGTCGCAGCTATTGAAGCTGGAGATCCAATTATTCGTGTACTGCACCGCGAAATTGTTGTAGAATTGGACTATACCTGGTTGGGCAAAGTCGAGAATGAGCTGAGAAATCGGGGAATCCGAATGGGACAAACCGAATTCACCGACAAAGTGAGACTCACTTGCCTTCCGCTTGAGCCTGAGGCCGAGCAGTTTAAAGCATGGATGACCGATTTGACACAAGGACAGTCTCAGATTACGGAAGGTGAAAGCATCTTTTATATCGAAGGAGAGTAGTCTATGGCGAGAAGAGCAGTAGAACATGAATTGACGAGAGAGAGGATCATGGAGGCAGCCAGGCATTTGTTTATTACCAAAGGATACCGATCGATTTCCATGCGAAGCATCGGTCAGCATCTGGGCTACAGTCATGGTTCGCTGTATTATCATTTTAAGGAAAAAGCCGAGTTGTTTTACGCGATTGTCATCCAGGATTTTCACCATGTTGCCCTGCTGTTTGACCAGGTTATGGAGAGGCCGCTGGAGCCGGGTTTAACTCGAATTGAGCAGCTGATGCTGGAATTTATCAAATTTGGTTTGGATCACCCGCATCAATACGAAATCATGTTTATGCTTCGGGACGAGGAGATTCTGGCTTACTGCAGATCCGAACAAACCAAATGCTATGAGCATTTCGCCTCGATCGTCCGCAAGCATTTGAAGGAAGAAGGACACCCGCTTCGGAATCATGTTACAATCCCACATCATATGTTCCTCAGTTTGAACGGATTTATTTCCAACCATATTCAAGGCCGGGTGAGTTTTGAGGAGATCAAACCTTCAGCCATTGCACACGTTCAATTTCTGAACTACAACATCAATGCCGGATAAGCGGCTTTTTATTTAACCTTATCGCTTTAGTCAATTACATCAATATAACGTTAACTCATTAATTAATTAAACCAATAAGTTTATAAAGTCAGAGTAATAATCATCTTTTCCGTTCCCTGCAGGCTGCAAAAAGCTTGTCCAGCGATGAATCAGCAGATTGGCTTTTTGCGGCAGCATAAGGGACAACCCTGGGCTTTTCCAGATTCTCCTATTCCTCGTTGACGATCCCGCTCCGGTCTGTTAAAGTATTTTTAAAATCATAGTAATTTGATGAGATTAATCAATTAAAGCAGGGGCACAGGGAGGTCGAACTGGAATGCATGTCGAAGTCCGGCATTTGGATAAACATTTTGGAGATTTCCATGCCGTCAAGGATGTCAGCTTTGAAATTGAAAAAGGAAAATTAATTGGTCTGCTGGGTCCAAGCGGCGGGGGGAAAACATCCATTCTCCGCATGCTGGCCGGCTTGGAGCAGCCGGATCAGGGAGATATTTTATTTCATGGCGAACGTGTAAACCGATTGAGCCCGCAGGATCGCGGCATTGGGTTTGTATTTCAAAGCTATGCCCTGTTTAGGCACATGACGGTTTTTGACAATATAGCGTTTGGACTAAAGATCAAGAAACTGGCAAAAGCCCAGATCCGGGAGCGGGTCATGGAGCTGGTTGAGCTGACGGGTCTTAAAGGTTTTGAAAAAAGACTTCCGCACCAGCTGTCCGGCGGACAGCGCCAGCGGGTTGCTTTTGCCCGCGCGCTTGCCCCGAGTCCCCAGCTGCTGCTGCTGGATGAACCTTTTGCGGCGATTGACGCCAAGATCAGGCAGGAGCTGCGCTCCTGGCTGCGCGAGCTGATCGATGAGGTTGGAATTACGTCCATCTTTGTAACCCACGATCAGGAGGAAGCCATCGAAGTGGCGGACGAAATTATGATTATCAATCAAGGAAAGCTTGAGCAGAAAGGCACTCCTTGGGATCTATATAAGGAGCCGAATACGCCGTTTGTGGCCTCTTTTATCGGTCAATCTACGCTGGTCGAGCATGCCGCCGCTTTAAAAGGGTTTGAAGAAGAATCCGGGGGCGGCAGCACACAGGCGTTGATCCGACCTGAATATATTGAAATTGGACCGGAATCCGAGTTTGCGCTGCTTTCGGCAACGGCCGGCGGAGTGGTCAAGCACCTGCATTTCCGCGGCAGCGAGTGGCTGGTGGAAGTCGAGGTTGGCGGACAATCGCTGACGACCTTCCGCTCGCTGGAGAAAGAAAATCTGGAGGTTGGACAGGAAATCCGAGTGCTTGTTCACCGTGCTTACCTGTTTAATGAAGAGCGCAGCTGGATTGCCGAAAATCCGCTGAAACGGGACCCGTTCAGCGTTATCATTTAAAAAATATCCGCGTTAATGCACATAAAACGCCAGGCCGCTTTTTCCAACATAGGAGAAGGCAGCCTGGCGTTTGTGCAATGAACCTCATCGGCAGTTATATACGCTTAGGGGTTACGTTACACTCTGGAACGGACTTCCTGACGCATGAACAGAACATACGACAGACCAAAGCAAATAATCGTTGCGGCGAGCAGACCGGTCAGCTGCGGCCAAATCAGCAGCAGGCTTTGCCCCAGCGACAGAGGGCTGGCAATCGCTCCGACGAGCTGATCCATGGTCAGCGGGCCCAGCGAACGAACGCCGGGCGAAAGCATGGTCGTTATGGTCTCCGAGAACAGCTCCGTCGGCGAAATCCGGTTCAGCGTCAAGATGAAGTTGATATGGTTCAGCTGGGTTTCCGGCGCCGCCGTTTGCGCTACCGCCGTCGCGCTGTCGATCATGTTGATGATCATGCTGTAAAAAATAGTGAAAAACAGCCAGATGGCGATTGAAGACAAAGCTGAAGTCGCCGCCTGCCGGAAGCGGATTGAGAAGAGGATCGACAGGTTCAGCCAGAAGCCGATATAGATGACAGCCATCAGCAGGAAAACAATAATCCGCAAAAACTCCTCCGGCGTAGGCGGATACCCGATCGTAAACAATCCCAGCCCCATCACCAGAAAACCAAGCGAAAAAACAACAACGGTGATGACGAACAGGGCGGAAACAAATTTGGCTTTGATGAAGTCGTCCCTGTAAATGGGCTGCGACAACAGCCGCCCCAAGGTGCCTTTGTTCCGCTCGGAGTTGACGGCGTCAAAACCAAGCGTAATCCCGATCAAAGGGCCAAGCCAGGACAGGAACGTGGAGAAGGACGGCACGGCCAGCGACGAACTCGTTAAGGTATACATTTTTAGAAATAAAAATGTATCGCTGGTGCCGGAAGCGTCTTTGGCAGCTGCATCGCCGGAGCGGATGGCGGTAACCGCTGCATAAATGGAGCCGATGCAGGCCAGCACAATAATGGCCATCAAGATGCCAAAACGCCAGCTTCGGAAATGGTCGCCGCATTCTTTCTCCACCATCACCCAAAAGGAGGAAGCAGTGCGGGAGCGTTCACCCGTCTGCTCCAGATCGCGGCGGGGACGAAGCTGTGCCCAGACCTTCCTTGCCGTCTCCCGAGCCGTATTCAGCCGCAGCGTTTCGGCAAGCGGACGGTTCGACTGCGTTTTGTTCAAGGAAGTCATGACTCCTCTCTCCTTTCAAAATAGCGGTGGTAAATGTCGTCCAGACCGTATTCCTTGCGGCGGATGTAAAAGAGCTCCGCCCCGCTGTGAATGACAGCTTCGGCGATTTGCGCCGTCAAGTCGCGGTCGCAGACGATCGTGGCAATCGGGCCGTGTTCCATCCGGTTCCCGGCTGCCGGCCTGCGGATTTCGGTTACCCCTTCCAGGGCGGAAATGGCTTTGTCCAGCGGCTCCAGCCACTCTTTGACCCCAACCTCAACATAATAATTGCCGTCTTCGTCAAGCTGCTCGGACAAAGAGCGGATGTCGCCGGCGGCGATCAATTGGCCTTGAACGAACAGGCCGACCCTGTCGCAGATTTGCTGCACCTGATGCAGATGGTGGGAGGACAGCAGTACGGTCAGCTGCTCATCGCGGCTGAGCGCCGAGATCAGCGCAAGCAGCTCGCGCACCCCTTCGGGGTCAATCCCAAGTGTCGGCTCGTCGAGGATGATGACCTCGGGAGTTTTGATCAGCACGTCCGCGAGTCCGAGCCGCTGCCGCATCCCGCGGGAAAATGCCCCTACCTTTTTGCCCGCATGTTCAGACAAGCCGGTCTTATCAAGCAGGGCGGCGGCTTTGACAACCGCCTCCTCCCTGGAGATCCCGTTCAGTCTGGCGGTATAGATCAAATTATCCAAAGCGGTTCTGTCTTCGTAAAAGCCGATGTCGTCCGGCAGGTAACCAACTTTGCGTTTCACCTTCAGCGCTTCCCTGGCCGGGTTAAGCCCGCATATTCTGGCTTGGCCGGAAGTAGGCTCGGTTAGTCCAAGCATCATCAAAATAGTGGTCGTTTTTCCGGCGCCGTTGGGACCAAGCAGCCCGAAGATTTCACCCCGGGAGATCGTTAAATTCAAATGATTCACAGCAGTCGTAGCCCCGTATTTCTTGGTCAGTCCTTTGAGCTCAATAACAGGCGCCTCAGCAGGCGGCGCGGCTGCAGCAGCCGGAGTGGGTGTCATGCCGGCGGTCATCGTTTATCTTCTCCCGAACTTCCGGAACAGATAATAAATGCCGGCGATGACAACCAGTATGATGAGAATCCCCACCCATCCCCATAATACCGATGATTTAACCGTCACCCGGATATCCGCGTTGGCGCTTTTGCTGGCTGAAGACGCCGTCAGGCTGACGACATAGTCGCCGGAAAGGGCTTTGCTGCTGGATTTAATCGTAGCCTGCACCTGTTTGCTTTCTCCCGGGGCAATAGAGCTGATGGAGGAAGGTTCAAAGGAAACTGACCAATCCGTTGGTGTGTTGGATGAGAAAGACAAGTCCTGCAGCTCGGCGGAGCCGGTATTTTGCACGACCAGTGTCAGCTTGCGCTCCGCACCGGCTTTGACGTCCGTGCTCAGGACATCGTCCGATGTGGAAAATTTCATATCATACGTACCGGTTACCACGGCTTCAATGCTGGCATTGGCCGTCGTATCGCCGCTGGTGGCCGAAAGCGGAATTTTGTAGGTGCCGGCTTTGACCTGTTCCGGCGGTTTGACCTGAATCGAAATCGTCTTCTCTGAATTCGGATCGACCTCAACCGAAGTCACGCTGTTGCTGTCGAGCTGGAAGCGGACGTCCCAGCCGTCTTCGGCTCCGGCGCTCAAGGCGTAGGTTTGTTTCTGAAGCGTCCGGTTCCGGAGCACCGCACTGTAAGTAAATGTGGAGTCCGAATAACCTTCCATATTGGCTTGATCCAGCGTAAATTCTGTTTTAAAGGTTCCTTGCTCGGAAACGTTGACCACCAGCGGAAGCGATGCCTGGTCCGCTTTAAGAGTGAAGGAGTATCGGCCTTTGTTGATCTTGAGCGGCACGTCCAGATCGAGACTAAAGGTTTGCGTTTCGCCCGGCTTTACGGCAATGCGGGAAATTTCCCGGCCGCCTGCGGACAAATTGTATTTCCAGTCGCTGTTTTGGGTTTCAAGAGAAATATCGGCGGAAGCGGTAGCCGACCCGTGATTGACGAGATCCACCGAATAGGACACGGTTTCTCCGGGCGCAGCCGACCATTCCAAATAGGGAGTATATAATTCCAGCGCCCCTGCTGCCGCAGCGCGGGGTGTTTCAGCCAGAACGCTGCCGCCCAAGGCGATGAACAGGACCATGATGGACAGCGCCGCTTTTCGTAAGGATACAAGCATGTCGTTTCCTCCTGTTTAATAAAATGTCGAAATGCGGTGAGGCAAGCGGATGACGACTTAAGTCTTGGATGCGTTGTTGTTGAACCGTGCTGCTTTGCAGACGCAGGGATGGGCCCCTCGCCTGCGTCTGCAAAGCTTTTTTTCTTTCTCCTCCGCTTGCCCTTCATTTCGGATACGAACGAACAAGCGGTTTGGATTTATGCTTTTACAAAAAAAGTGGTTTTCAAATTCTTTGGTTTTTGGTAAAACGGGAGAAGGATGAAACTGAAGGCTTTTGCGGGAGGGCGGAGGAATGGACCTGCAAAATGAAGAGATGGCCGGGCTGCTGCGCGAAATGTGCAGCGGTTCGGTGAAAGCATTTGACGCGTTTTATGCCCATTATGCTCCATTTGTGCTGCAGGTGGCCTTGCGCCTGGCAGGAGACCGGATGGAAGCGGAGGATATCTGCCACGAAGTATTTTTGGAAGTGCTCCGCAAAGGGGGAGCTTACGATAAGGGGCGCGGGTCGATCAGAGCCTGGCTGGCGGTTTTGACGCGCAGCCGCAGCATCGACCGGCTGCGCCGCAAATCGCGGCTGCAGTATCCGGGAGACGAAGCGCTGGAAGCGGAAGCCGGCGGCGTCTCCGGCTCGGGTGAAGACGAAGCGCTGTCCAGGCTGGAACGCGAGGCTTTGCAAACGGCGATTTATGCGCTTCCGGAACCGCAGAAGAAAGCGATCATGGGTTCCTATTATTCGCTGCAGACCCAACGGGAAATGTCGGAGGCGTGGAACGTGCCGATTGGCACCGTCAAATCGTGGGTGCGGTACGGGCTTGGCAATCTGCGCAGGCAAATGGAGAAGCAGGGCTGGGGGGATCAACTGGAAGGAGGAAGCCGGCATGAGCGAACAGATCGGTCTCAATAAAACGATGTTGGGGATCAAGGGCCTGAATGAACAAGGCGAGCAGGACGCCTGCCTTCGCCTTTATTCCGAACAGGATTGGATTGATTGGCTGCTCGGCTCCATACCGGAAACCAGGGCCGCTGAAATGGCCGCCCACGCTGCCGGTTGTCCTTCCTGCCAAATGCTTAAACGACGATGGGAGGGCATTTTCGGGACAAACCTGGATGAGGATCAAGGACAAGATGGTGAGTATGAAGCGGTTGAAACCGTTGATACCGTTAGAGCGACTCAAGCCGCTGTAGCGGCTGCCATCCATGCTTATGATCCTGAAGCTGAATTTCCACGGGACCGGATCAGGAAGCAGCTGCGGCATAAAGTCAGAATGATCGGCTTTCGCCGGAAAATCAAAGGGTTGTTTGCATCGCGCTGGAAATGGACCCTTGGTTTTGCGGCAGCGCTTATGCTGCTGGCCCTCTTCTGGGCGGCGCTTCCGCTGGCTCATCCGGATACCGAGTGGAACCGTTATGTGAAGATCTATGAACCGGAGGCGCTGCCTGTCCTGTCCGATCCGCAGACGGTATCCTACCCGCTTCATTGGGGAGGGAAGGAGCCGCAGCTCGGTAAAATGTGGTATAATGCGGATTCCAAAGAGGTGCTCATGCTGGTGGGAGGTCTGGTTCCCGGCAAAGGACAGACCGTCCGTGTGTGGCTGGTGAATCAAAGCAGTGAAGACAATTTGGGTTTGCTGCGCTATGACGCCAACCGAGCTCATCTTTATGTAAAAGACAAGACGATTTCTCCCGCGGACAATATCGTATTGACGATTGAGCCGGAGGGAGGACCAGCGCGTGTTCATGCCGACTCGGACGCTGCGGGAACTATATCCGTTGATCTTAATGAACGGTAACAACAACCGGAGCCGGTTTAACCGTCGAGACTAAGAATCAAGCCACCCCGTCAGGTTGTCCAGCGGCAAGCGCTTGGCCATAGAAAGGGGAATTTCCAATACCATGGATCAGAACGTAGACCGGCTAGTGTTTGCCGGAACAGGGGACGCGATGGGAGTCCCCCGGGTATACTGCGATTGTCAAATATGCGAAGAAGCGAGATCAACCGGGGTGAACCGGCGGTTTCGCTCATCCGTTGTTGTTGCAGGGCCGGACGGAGAGTTTATGATTGATTGCGGACCGGATTGGCGGACTCAGATGGAGATGGCCGGAAAAAGGTTTATTCGCGATATCGTCATTACACATGCCCATTTTGACCATATCGGCGGGCTGCCGGAGTGGGCAGACGCGTGCCGCCGGCTGGGGATCAAAGGGCAGCTGTATACGCCGCAGGAAGTTATAGATATCATTTTGCGGCAGTATCCTTGGCTGAACCGCCATTTGGAATTACATCCGATCGACGAGGGATTGTCGCTGGCCAGCTGGGAAGTCAAAGGCTGGAAGGTCAACCACGGGAAAAATGGCTATTCCTACGCTTACAGGCTCTCCAAGCCGGGGATAACCTGGGTTTACTGCTCGGATTCGATCGGACTGCCCGAGGATCAGAAGCAGCCTTTATACGGCCTTGATTTGCTAGTGCTGGGTACAAGCTTCTACAAGGAGGAAGCGGAATACGCGGGGCGTTCCGTTTATGATATGACGGAGGCGCTGGAGCTGCTTGCCGAGGTTAAGCCGGGGCGGACGATATTTACCCATATGTCTCATGACGTGGACATCCGCAAGGATTATGGCCTACCTGAGCAGGTTGCTCTTGCTTCGACAGGCTGCACGGTCAGCCTGACAAAGGAATAAAGCACCGGCGTTCTCAAGCCCCAAAAGAACCCCCTCCCGTACGGACCAAAGTCCGATGTAGGAGGGGGTTCTGCCATACTATACGTTATTCCAGCTTCTTATTCCGCATTCAGAATAAACTTGTCGATGACCTGCTTAATCCCGTCTTCGTTGTTCGAAGCCGTTACATAATCCGCAATTTCCTTCAGCGGGGCAATCGCATTGCCCATCGCAACGCCAAGGCCGGCCGCTTCAAGCATCTCATGGTCATTCCAGGAATCGCCGCAGGCGATCGTTTCGGACAAGTCGCAGCCGAAGTGTCCGGCCAGGAAGGTCAGAGCCGCGCCTTTGGTGCCTTCCTTGTGCATGATCTCAAGGAAATGCGGTTTGGATTTGGTGATGTGCACGCCGTCGCCAAGCAGCTCACGCAGGACCGGTGAAATTTCGTCGAGGTATTCCGGCGAATCAATAATCAGGAATTTTGGCGTCTGTTTGGACAGCAATTTTTCAAAATCGGGTTCGATGTGGTATTGGGTACCGTTTAAAGTTGCGTAATCGATCAGCTTTTGATTTTCCTCACGGGCATAAAGCTTGTCGTCAATGTAGGTTTGCAGATGCAGGTTGTTTTTGATACAGAAATCGTAAAGCTTTTTCCCTGCTTCGTACGGTACGTATCGTTCATAGAGCACTTTTTCGTCCATCAAATTTTTGACCAGGGCGCCTTGATACGTAATGATCGGCACGTTCAAGCCGGTTTGACGGGCAATGGCCTGGGCGGATGCGTAAGCGCGTCCGGTAGCCAGCGTTACGACAACGCCTTTGGCTACAGCTTTCTCCAGTGCTTCCTGCGTAGCAGGGGTGACTTCTTTATCATCATTAATCAAGGTGTCATCAATATCGATGGCCATCAGTTTATACATCGGTTTCTCTCCTTTGTTGGCCCGTTAAGCGCGGCGGTTCCCCGATCCTGCGCCTACGGACTCATCTCTGCTTTTTATTCCTCTTCCAGAAAAACAAGGCCGACAAAATCGTCCGGCTCCAGATTTCCGAAGTAATGCTTCAAATCAGTTCCTTCCAAAGCGGCTCGTACGGCCGACTCTTCGTATTTTACGCCGCGGAGCAGGTTTTCGATATCCGCAACATCGCCTACGCCGAAGAAGTCGCCATAAATTTTGATTTCCTCGATATGGCCCTCTTTGATGTTCATGCGCAGGTCGATGATCCCGACGGGGAACTTCCGGCTGTGCTTCACATTGGATTCCGGAGACAGGCCATAGTTCCAATCCCAGTTTTTGTAACGTTCCTCAGAGATTTTGTGGATTTTGGCCCAGTCTTCTTCTTTCAGGACATATTTGGGAACCGCATCCGGATCCATGCCGAAGATGTAACGAAGCAGCTCGCTGCGGAATTCTTCGATGGTGATTTTGTTGTCCATAAAATCAATGATATTGGCTACGCGGCTGCGCACCGATTTTGTGCTTTTTGACTTAAATTTCTCTGGATTGGCGTGCAGGGATGCGGCAACGTGATCCAGATTGAGGTTGAACATCAGCGTGCCGTGGCTGAACATCCGCCCGCGGGTGGAGAATTGGGCATTGCCGGAAATCTTCTGGTCGCCGACCTGCAGGTCGTTTCGTCCGGTCAATTCCGCATTGACGCCGAAGTTTCTCAGGGCTTCCACAACCGGCTGGGTAAATTTGCGGAAGTTATGGAAGGACTCTCCGTCGTCTTTGGTAATAAAGCTGAAATTCAGATTGCCGAGATCGTGATATACGGCGCCCCCGCCGGACAAACGGCGAACGACCTGAATTCCGTTCTCTTTGACGTACTCTGCGTTGATTTCTTCAATCGTATTCTGATGCTTGCCGATGATGATCGACGGAGCGTTGATGTAGAACAGCAGATAGGTTTCGTCCGCCGGCAGATGTCTCAGCGCATATTCCTCAATAGCCAAGTTGACCGAGGCGTCCGTAATCCCCTCATTATCAATGAATAACATCCTGATCATGTCCTCCTGTGCGACAAAAATAGATAAAGCTCGTCCTTCTATTGTAAACCAAATAGGCCGGAAACCAAAGAAAGATTGTTGTAAATGGACTTGATTGCCCGGGCAATAATGAAAGAGGGCAGATTTTGACTCATTTTGGTTGTAAGAAGCTTTCCTTTCCCCTATAATCCTATAAAGAGATTCGAACGAAACCATTATCTACATACCTTTTACAGGTTCCGGAGCCTTGGCAGCACGGCTGCACTTCGGATGAAAAGGGAAGACCGGTGTAACTCCGGCGCGGTCCCGCCACTGTAACCGTCTTTTGGGCCTTTCTGAACGGCCCTGTGACCGGAAGCCAGATACCTGCCTGTTTAAGCTGTAACGATCCTTCGCGGAGAGGATAACGTTCTGCCTGTAAATAAAGCCGCTGCCTGACGCTCCCAGGGCTGTTCTGCCCGTTAATCGTTGATGCCAGGCGTGACTGTGCTTTTTTATGCGGACGTGCCCTTCCTGTCATGGAGGGGCTTTTTTCGGTTCGTACTCGATTTTATAGAGTTAAGGGGAGGAACAAGCTGCATGAATAAGTTTCTGAAAAGAGGGGCCATCTGGCTGATCGCTTTGATGCTGGTTGTATTGGCCGGCTGCGGTCAGGCGGCCGACAAGAATCAAGGGGCGGCACCGGCTGAGAGCGCTGTATCGCAAGGCCAGGAATCTTCGGCAGAGCCGTCTGCTTCTTCAGAAGAAGCGGGGAAGACGACTTATCCGTTAAAGCTGACAGATGCCACGGGCACGGAGATTACTTTTGACGCCGCGCCTGAGCGGATCATTTCCATCGCGCCTTCCGAAACGGAAAGCCTGTTTGCTTTAGGACTCGGAGACCAGATTGTCGGCGTTACCGACATCGACGACTATCCGGAAGAAGCCCAATCGAAGCCGAAGGTGGGCGGCTATGAGCTGAATACGGAGGCGATTGTGGCCGCTAAACCGGATGTAGTGTTTGCCGCAGGCATTACTAGTGCCGATACGATTAAAGGTTTGCGTGATCTGGGAATTAAAGTGTTCCAGTTCAATCCCAAGACGGTAGAGGCGATAATTCAGGATCTCCAGCAATATGGACAGATTACGGATCACCAGGCTGAAGCAGCCCAGCTCACGGCCAAAATGGAATCCGAGCTTGCTCAAGTGACAGATAAAGCGAAATCGCTGAGCGATGAACAGAAGAAGAAGGTTTATATCGAATTCTCGCCGGGCTGGACGGTCGGCAAAGGGGAATTTATGGACGAGCTGATTACGTTGTCCGGGGGCATTAATGTAGCAGGAGATACAACGGGCTGGAACGAGATTAACGAAGAGACGATCATCAAAGCCAATCCGGATGTAATTCTATACGCCAATAGCGTCATTGATGACAAAAATCAGACCCTGGACCAGATCATTAAAGCG
The DNA here is from genome assembly GCF_001685395.1 of Paenibacillus yonginensis. Classification (NCBI taxonomy): domain Bacteria; kingdom Bacillati; phylum Bacillota; class Bacilli; order Caryophanales; family Paenibacillaceae; genus Paenibacillus; species Paenibacillus yonginensis. The sequence goes on from NZ_CP014167.1 coordinate 532,176, forward strand.
CGGGCTGGCTGGGACCAGATTACGGCTGTCAAGGAAGGGCGGATCGTTGGTCTTGACGATAATCTGCTGAGCCGGACTGGGCCGCGCATCACCGAAGGTCTGCTTGAAGTGGCCAAGGCTATCTATCCGGATCTGTACCGATGAAAATGAAACTGACAGCCGCTTTCGCTGCCGGTTGTCTTCTGCTGATCCTGACGCTGCTCATCTGCGTCGGGATCGGCTCCGTTTATATCCCGATCGGCGAAATCGCACGTATTTTGCTTCATAAGCTGCCAGGCCTGACGAATGTTATTACCCCGGATTGGGATCTTTCTTCCGAAAAAATCGTCCTTCAGGTCAGGCTGCCGCGCGTCATTTTGGGTTTGCTGGTAGGCTCCTCCCTGGCGGCTGCGGGGGCGGCCTTTCAAGGGGTGCTGCGCAATCCTCTGGCCGACCCGTTTACGCTGGGCGTATCCTCCGGCGCATCCGTGGGAGCCGCCGTGCTGATTTTTTTCGGATGGCAGTATTCGGTGGCCGGGATCTTTACGCTGCCCGGCGCGGCTTTTCTATGCGGGATTGCCACGCTTGCCATTGTGCTTAAGCTGGCCGGCGAACGGGGGAAGATGCCGACCGAAAGCCTGATTTTGTCCGGCGTTATTATGCAGTCTTTCCTGGGGGCGATTGTTTCCTTTCTTACGACCATGTCCAAAAGCACGGTAAATGAAATTTTGTTCTGGACGATGGGCGGCTTGACCCTTCGCGGGTGGTCTTATGACGCCATTTTATTTCCTTATGTCCTGATTGGCACCTTGCTGCTCTGGAGCTGGTCCAGACGGCTGAATCTGCTAGCGTTAGGAGAAAGACAAGCGGCCCACACCGGGCTGGATGTCGAACGGACCAAGCTGGGGGTTTTGATTGTAGCCACCCTAATGTCGGCGGCGGCGGTCTCTGTATCCGGCGTCATCGGGTTTGTTGGCCTGGTTGTTCCGCATATGCTGCGGCTGATTCTAGGTTCGGATCACCGTATGCTGATGCCGATGTCCGTGCTTGGCGGGGGCATCTTTATGATGTGGAGCGATCTGGCGGCCAGGACACTGCTTGCGCCGACAGAGATCCCATTAGGCGTAGTAACCGCTTTTGTCGGCGCTCCCTTCTTTGCATATTTGCTTTATAAGAATAAAAAGCGGCGGCAAGGAGGACGGTTATGATTCGTCTGGAGCAGGTCTACAAATCGTTTGACGGCCGGTGTGTGCTGCAGGGCATGGATATGCAGATTGAACAGGGGCAATTCTGGGGGCTGCTGGGACCTAACGGAAGCGGAAAATCGACGCTGCTGCAACTGATCTCCGGCATGGAGAAGCCGGACAGCGGCAGAATCTGGCTGGAGGGCAAGCCTGTAGGCAGCTACGGCCGCAAAGAGCTGTCCCGGAAATTGGCGATGCTGCAGCAGGAGGGACTGCCGCCCGTTTCTTTCCCCGTCAGAGATGTTATTGAAATGGGCCGTTTTCCTTTTCAGGATTGGCTTGGACGCGATCGCTCCGAACAGGCAGAAACGCTGGTCGAAGACATCATGGACAGGCTCGATTTACGCGAAATGGCGGACCGGCCGGTAAGCGAGCTTAGCGGCGGACAGCGGCAGAGGGCTGCGCTGGGGAAAGTAATGGCCCAGCAGCCGGAGCTTGTGCTGCTTGATGAACCGACTACCTTCCTGGACGTCCATTATCAGATTCAGTTTATGGAGCTGATTTCGGAATGGCGCGGGGATTCGGGGCTGACCATTCTGGCTGCGCTGCATGATATCAATCTGGCAGCTTTGTATTGTGATCATCTGCTGATCATGAAAGAGGGAGGCCTGGCCGCAGCCGGACCAACAAGCGAGGTGCTCACGTCTTCGCTGCTGAAGGAGGTATTTAAGGTGGATTTGGCAGCCGTGGCTCATCCCGACAATGACCTTCCGCAGTTTCTGCTCAGACCCGGCCCAGGCGGAGGCAGTCAATAAACCTTATTAAGCCGAAATAAGTCAAGCTGAGCGAACAGGGAATGACAAAGAAACCGCCGGGGGAAATCCCTGGCGGTTTCTGTTAGTGTGCCACGCATGGCGATTAACTAGGTGGTGAAAGTCCACTGTGGGGGTTTGTAGTTACCAACCACTAGCCAAGAGCAAGGGTGTCCACCGCGAGGTGGAATCCAAAGGAAGCTGGAGGCAAACTTCCGGCCCAAGGAACACGAACATCATCAGGCATAGGATACGGGATGAGTCTGCTAAACAAGACGAAGTCCAATTAACTACACGGACGTACCAATGTAAATGATGTGGGTATATGGAAGGAAAGTGAATCGTCTTACCGTGGGAGGTCTCATGGACGTGAGGAGATGCACTTCGAATCACGGTTGAAACAAGATTTATCATGAGAAGTCAGCAGACGCCATAGTACCGCGAACAGTCGACGGTTCGAGGGAAGGGCTGAACCTTAGGAGGTGAAGTCAATGAAAGTTACCGAAACAGGAGCCAAGGGCAGCCAACTTCTAACGGAAGACTCTTTGCAAAAGAATAGTGCGGAACACGAAGGATATGCGGGAGTGCACAGTCCTGCGAGGATAACCGAAACCGACGACACCAACGCAACCGAGTCGAAGGACCGGTTGCTTGAGAAAATCGTTAGCAGGGACAACTTGAACGAAGCATTCAAGAGAGTCAAAGCGAACAAGGGATCGCACGGAATCGACGGGATGGGAGTAGATGAACTTCTACAATATCTCAGAGACAACGGCGAGACCATCAAGCAACTGATCTTGGGCGGCAAGTACCGCCCGAATCCCGTTCGAAGGGTAGAGATTCCCAAAGAGAACGGAAAGAAGAGAAACCTTGGCATCCCAACAGTGGTTGACCGAGTCATCCAGCAGGCAATCGCCCAAGTGCTTACGCCAATTTATGAGAGGCAGTTTTCAGACAACAGCTACGGATTCCGACCCAAACGGAGCGCACACCACGCGATGAAACGAAGCCAACAATACGTGCAAGAGGGATATCGTTACGTGGTGGATATGGACTTGGAGAAATACTTTGACACCGTCAACCAAAGCAAGCTTATCGAGGTGCTTTCAAGAACGATCAAAGACGGACGAGTGATCTCGCTCATCCATAAGTATCTCCGGGCGGGAGTCGTCGTGAAGCATAAGTTTGAGGACACGGAAATCGGCGTACCGCAGGGAGGGAACCTAAGTCCGATTCTCAGCAATATCATGCTGAATGAATTGGACAAGGAACTGGAAGCAAGAGGACATCGATTCGTGCGATACGCAGACGATATGCTCATATTCTGCCGGAGCAGGAGGAGTGCGGAGCGTACCCTGACGAAAATTCTCCCTTACATCGAGAAGAAGTTGTTTCTCAAGGTAAACCGGGAGAAAACGATTGTGGACGATGCGACAAAAGTTAAATTTCTTGGCTTCTCATTCTACCAGAGCAAAGGGGAAACGCGGGTCAGAATCCATCCCAAATCCGTATCCAAGATGAAAGCTAAAGTGAAAGAGCTAACGTCGAGAAGCAACGGAATGGGCAACACCGACCGGGCGCTGAAGCTTAGGCGTTACATCATGGGATGGGTAAATTATTTCAAGCTTGCTGACATGAAACAACTACTCCAAACCACTGATAAATGGATGAGAAGGCGTATCCGAATGGTCTTCTGGAAGCAATGGAAACGAGTGAGGACGAAACTCGAAAGGCTTATATCGCTCGGAATTCATGAACAGAAGGCGTGGGAATACGCAAACACAAGAAAGGGCTATTGGAGAATCTCCAATAGCCCAATCCTCTCGAAGTCCCTCGGTAACAATAGGCTGAAGAACCTCGGATTCCTTTTCTTTTCTGATTATTATCGACAAGTTACTGCGCATTCCTAATGGAACCGCCGTATACCGAACGGTACGTACGGTGGTGTGGGAGGTCGGCTGCCCAATTAATGGGTAGCCTCCTACCCGATTGGTGCTCGGCTCTTCATCTTATGGCCGGGTTAAACTGGATTAATTGAACAGTGGCAAGTAAGATAAAATTAAACTTTGAATTGTTTAACGGCTTCTCTCAGCTTGTCGGCCTGCCGGCTCAAATGGCTGATTCTGCTGAAGAAGGAGTTCATTTCTTCCTGCTGCGATTCGGCGGCAGCGCTGATCTGCTTGATATTCTCCAGACTTGCCGAAGAGATGGAGGCACTTTCTTCAACGGAAGCCGTAACTTCCTCCGTCCCTGCCGAAATTTGCTGGGTGGACGAGGAAATGTTTTGCATAGTCATATTAATGCTCTGAATCCATTGATCAAGCTGCTGGAATGCTTGTCCGGCTTCGCGCACTTTGCCGGCTCCCGACTGAATCTGCCTATTCACCTGGTTCATGGCGAGCACGGAGTTGCCGGTATCCAGGCGGATTTGCTCCAGCGATTCGCCGATTTCTTTAACCGCGTTGCTGGATTGCTCGGCAAGGCTGCGGACTTCGCTGGCTACAACGGCGAAACCTCGGCCATGTTCGCCTGCACGTGAAGCTTCAATGGCGGCGTTCAGCGCCAGGATTTGAATCTGCTTTGTAATTTCATTGATTGTATTTGCAATAGTGGTGATGGTTTCCGAACGGGCATTCATTTGCTTCATAAGACTGAGCGATTCTGCGGCTGCGCCTTCAATCATATTCATCTGGTTAACGGCTTCCTGAGCCAGCCTGTTGCCGGAATCAGCTTCGCTTGATGCCTGGCTCATCCGTTCAGAAACTTCTGCTGAAGATGAAGCTATGTATTGGACACCTTGCGAAATCTCTTCCATTGCCCGTGCATTCTCAGAGGCCGCCTGGAAGATCATTTCACTGCCGCTGCGGATTTCCTTGCTTGATTCGCCGGACTTCTCCATCATAGATTTCATATTATCGATCCGGCGGGCCATTTCCGAGCTGTCAGAAGCAACCTGCTCCGAGGCGGCAAACACGCTGGCAAACATCGCTTTCAGGCTTTCTGTCATCGTTTTGAAGCTGCCGGCGAGCTGGGCGATTTCGTCTTTGCCCTTTACGGTGATTTCCTCCCGGAAATCGCCCTCCGCCATTTTGCGGGTCACGCTGGACAAGCGGCGAAGCGGAATCGAAATGCTGCGGCTGATTAAATAAGCTGCAACCAGGCAGGCCGCGATGACGAAGACGGACAAACCGATGCAGATCCAAGCGATCTGATGCCTTTTTTCGGTGACGAAGCCGGCGTCAATGCCTACGGCAACTACAAGGTCGGAACCGGATAAAGCGACATAAGCGGTTTTGTGCGTACCAAATTTATCGTTGTACAAATCGCTGAGCTGGGCATTGCCGCTGGACACGGCCTGCTTCATCGCTGGCTGTACTTCGATTTGTTCTTTGGGTTTCATTTCCGAATGGCTGTCTGCAACCAATACCGTTGCCTGATTATCCTGAACCTGAACGAGATAAGCGGTCTCCAGATTAAATTCCTGGATCTTTTTGTCGAAATACGTCTGAAGGGTGTAAACGGAATTTTCGCTTCCCCCCTTGACCTGGCGAGCCTGAGAATCATTCAGGTTCTTGTAGGTGTCCTGAGCGCTAGTCCGAAGCACTTTATCGAACTGTGGCAGCACATTTTCATCAATGATCTTCATGGAGACATAATAAAAGCTTAAACTGAAGAGAAGTGATGACAGGACAATGATGAGTGTAAATGTGACCATGAGTTTCCGGGAAATAGTTTTCATTGAAAACATTTGGTTCTCTCCTTCTCAAATAATGTGCTGAAAGTCCTAGGTCATTGTTCCGCAGAAAATGAAAGTATGGAGCAGCTTTTGTTTATTTTATAGTAAAAATATCCAAGAGGGAATGAAAATTCTACTACTTTCTGCTTTTTTCTGAATAAATAACGAAAAAGAAATGAAAACTTTACAACTTGTGTTATATAATAAGCTTTTAGTGCTGGAGGATGAGATTTGATGTTTAATTTGTATTGGGGGATACTGTTTGTCCTGGTCAACTTTGTTTGTTTCGTGCTGTGCTACCGTTTATTCGGCAAAAAAGGGCTTTATGCCTGGATCGGCATCGCAACGGTTATCGCTAATATTCAAGTGACCAAAACGATTGAAATTTTTGGCGTTGCGCTTACGCTGGGCAATACGATGTACGTCAGCGTATATATGACCAGCGATTTGCTGAATGAGAAATACGGCCGCGCCGAAGCCCGCAAAGGCGTCTGGTTTGGTTTCTTCACCCTGCTGGTCACTACGCTGTTCATGCAGATGGCGCTTAAATTTCAGCCGATTCCGGAAGCCGAAGCCGTGCAGCAATCGCTTGAAACGGTCTTTGGCCTGCTTCCACAGCTGGCCGCAGGCAGCCTGACCGCTTATTTTGTCAGTCAGCTGCTGGATGTCCGGCTGTACGCCTGGATCCGGCACTTTTTCCCAAAACCGCATCAGCTGTGGATCAGAAACAACGGAAGTACGATGATCAGCTCGTTTATAGACACGCTTATTTTCTGTACTATCGCTTTCTGGAATTATGACTTTCCGATCTGGTTCGAGATTCTTCTTACGACTTATGTCATTAAATTCATCCTGACGGCGGCAGGCACTCCCTTTATGTATATCGCCCGCAGCTTTCATAAGCAAGAAGAAACGTCTGAAGCTGCGCGGAACTAAGGATGACGGCTCAAGAGGCGCTCTACCAGCCTTAAGAGCTATAGAAAGCAGGCAGTCCCACGAGCGGGACTGCCTGCTTTCCTAATGTCCAAACTGCCTTAACAGCTCTTAACCGATCACGGTTAATTCCTTCGGATAAGAGGTTAATACGCTGACGCCTTGTTCAGTAACAAGCACGTCGTCTTCAATCCGTACTCCGCCTTTGCCAGGCAGATAGATGCCGGGTTCAACCGTAAAGACATTGCCTGCCTGCAGCAGGTCCTGATTGTCCCCATGTACCGACGGATATTCATGGACATCTATGCCTAGGCCGTGTCCAAGCCGGTGCAGGAAATAAGGGCCGTAGCCCGCTTCCGCAATTACGTCCCGTGCGGCTTGATCAATGCTGCCGAAGGTGACTCCCGGCTTGATCGCGGCAATAGCTGCTTCGTTGGCGGCAAGTACGGTATTGTACATGCGGGTCAACTCATCGGACAATTCGCCTACGGCAAAGGTCCGGGTAATATCGGATGCATAACCGGCAGCGTAAACCCCCATGTCGAACATAAGCAGGTCGCCCGCCTGTATCTTGCGTGTTCCCGGTACGCCGTGCGGCAGAGCGGTTTTCTCGCCGGACAGCACCATCGTATCGAAGGAAGGACCTTCGGCGCCAGCTTTGCGCATCAGGAATTCGATTTCGGCAACCAGTTCGGTCTCCGTCATCCCGATCTGCACTTTGGTTAACCCTTGCTTCAGCACCTCTTCAATCAAATGGACGGCATGCTGCAGCTTATGTACCTCTTCGGCCGATTTGATAACGCGCATGCTCTGAAGCCAATCGCCGATATCACGAGCTTCGGCGAACTGAAGTTCTGCCTGGAGAGCTTCGTACCGCGTCACGGAAAGATTGTTTTTCTCAAGCCCAATGATGCCTGGGTGGCCTTTCAGCGCCTGCTTGAGCAGGGCGTAAGGATTATCGGTATCCGTATGGGTCATGATCTGATCCACATCGCTGGCTGCCCGTGCAGCCGCTTCGTCAAGCGCAGGCACAACCAGAAAAGGCTCGTCGCCGCGTTTGTAGACGGCGCCAAGAAAACGTTCATGCGGATTGCTGGCGAAGCCGGTTAAATAATAAACATGTTTGGGATCGGTGATCAGCAAGGTGTCTATGCCCGCTTGGGACATGTGCCGATCCAACTGGGACCATTTTTCATTCATTCTGCAATTCCCCTTTATGATTTGGAAGATTGGATAAGGTTCTTGATTGCTTCTTCCGATTGTTGGTTATAAACGCCTCCATGGTAACAAAGTACCTGGAGAATCGCAAGCGGCAGCAGCTTAGACATCGACTAGATAGCCAGCAGCATATCCGGCGTAAACGCCTCGTTAGCTCCTGTCAGGACACCGTCATGCACAATCAGCTGATCGGCGGCCACAAGCAGCTTGTCGCCCGGCAGATAGAAGCAAAGAAGCAGAGATGCCCCGGTGTGTGACCCGGCGTGTGAATGACCTGAAGCCGCTGCCAACCGGAAGTTCTTCTCTATCCTCAAGCAGACGGTCAATCCGGATGTCCTTCAAGTCCGCCTTCAGTTGCTCAATCTCGATGCGTATAGGCTCGGGAAGAGTGGCGATCCGGTCTTCTCCCATTTTCAGAAAAGGCGCTTTGCCTTCGATTACATCCGCTCGACCATGCCGGTATCCATCAGCGTGGCTCCGTCCTGGTCGCTCCATATCAATACAGGATGCATGCCGCTATGTTGAAGATTCAAATCAAAAATCCCCTGACCCAGCTTTTGAATCGTCTGCCATTCTCCTTTTCTCTTGAATAGATTGTCAATTACCGTCAACTATTATATCAGAATAGACCTATTTTTTCCTGAAGGTGCCGCATAGACTGGGGCTACCCGGGTCATACCAATAACAGGTTTGAACAGCCCCCGTTCGAGGTAAAAAGCAGTATACGCGGGAAATCTCCATCCCCATCTAAAGGGAGGGATTAAGGGAGGTGAGCCAGATGGCGGAGAACGAGAACAAGGAGCCGAACCCGGGAGCATCCGGAATGGATCAGCCCGAACAATACGAAACGGACACCGAAAGTTTGTTTGACCGTTTTGAAAGCGAACGCAACGTGGATCCGATCCCTGTAGAAGACCTTAATGAGGAGGTTAAGGAGGAGCGGAACAAAGAGGAGACCAAACACCATTCGTCCAGCGAAAAAAAATATTTAACCGGCTTTGAATAAAGCGGGGATGATGAAGACCAGGCCGCCCGAAGTGAGGGCGCCTGGTTTGCTTTTGCAGCTGGCCTTCGCCTGGCTGCGTATGTTATTTCCGGAGTTCGGGAACCACATTTTGCGGAGCGCCCAGCAGAGCGGAGACCAGATTCTCCGCCGCCAGCCGGGCCATATCGTCCCGAGTTTGGGCTGTTGCCGATCCGATATGCGGCAGAGTAACCACATTGCGCAGGGTGAGCAGGGGATGATCGGCCTGAACCGGCTCCCGTTCAAACACATCAAGCCCGGCGCCGAAAATTTCCCCCTGCTGAAGCGCCTCTGTTAAGGCTTCCTCATCGACAACCGGTCCCCGGGAGGCATTGATAAAAATGCCCGTAGGCTTCATCTGCTCAAACTCCTTCCGTCCAAACAGATGACGGGTTTGCGGCGTAAGCGGCGTCATCAGCACCACAAAATCGGAATGGCGAAGAAGCTCCTCCATCTCGGCATATTTGGCGCTGTATTTTTGCTCCGCTTCCGGCTTGCGGTGACGGTTGTAATAGAGGACATCCATGCCGAAACCAAAGTGGGCCCGCTGCGCAACAGCTTCACCGATACGTCCCATGCCGATGATGCCTAACGTTTTATGGTGCATATCCAGACCGAACAGCTCTTCATTATCCCCTTTGCTCCAGCGTCCCTGTTTGACGTATGCATCTAACTCGGGCACGCGGCGGGAAACGGCCAGCATCAGCGACAAAATCAGATCGGCTACGGTATCGTCCAGCACCCCCGGCGTATGGGTGCCTATAATTCCCCGCTCCTTCATCTCCTCCAGGTCAAAATGGTTATAGCCTACACTCATCGTGCTGACGGCTTTCAATTTAGGGGCGCGGCTGAGCAGCTCCGGACCGATCTTGTTGCCTGAGGTCAGCAGTCCGTCCACTTCCGCTAGTTCTTCAAGCAGAACCTCATACGGAACGGCGCCAGGGCCTTCCCATTTCCGGTATTGGACGTGCTGGGCCAGGTAGCTCTCCGTTTCGGAGGGAATCCGGCAGGCAACGTATACGTGTGGTTTCATAATAAAAACTCCTTCCATGACAGGTGTAGTAAACAACGGAGAACCGAAGGACGGTTCTCTCTGCCTATATAACTTTACACCCATGCTGGAAAGGAAGAAACCCCATGCCGCGATTGGCATACAGAGGTACGGGGACTTTACGTAGGAAAAATAGGTTCCGAGCAGCCCTTTAGCAGTATCCATACAGTTCCCGAAGCAGCATCTGAGCCGGGGAAAAATAAAATACCTCTCCGATTCGGAGAGGTATTTGTCATGAGCATACTTTTGAGCATTTTTCAGCTGTCCTGCGCTTCATGACTGAAAAAATACAGTCAAGGCGGGGATATTTTCCCGGAAACGGAAGGGGCTGTATTTGTTCGGTCCGCCAGCTTGGCAATCCATTGAATGTCCTGGTCGGTCAGTCGGCTGAGAAAATGTTCGCGAATAGCCTTGGCGGCTACGGGACGTGCATCCTCAAGCGCGGATTGCCCGGCGGGAGAAATCATTACCTGAACGCCGCGGTCGGAGTCCAAAGGTTTCCTCAAAACAAGTCCGCGCTGCTCCATCCTTGTCAGATGGTGGGACAACCGGCTCTTCGTCCAATCCATGGAGTCGGCCAATTCCTGCTGGCGGAGTTTACCGCCGCCCAGAAGGTCCAGACGGTCCAAAATCCCAAAGTCACCTTCCGACAAGCCGGTATGCTCGGACAGGTCTTTGATTACGCGGTCGAAGATGTTCTTAAAGGAACCTTTCCACATATACCATATATTCATTTCTTCTTCGGTTAACTGGTTCTTATTCATAGGGACATCATAGCATGGTTGACGTATCAACCACAATAATGTTAAAGTGATCACAGGTTGACATGTCAACCATTATCCAGTTTGCAATGTTCTTTATCCAATACGAATTAGCGGACACCTGGCCAGGATCCCCTAAGGTAAGGTTCTAAGTTTCAGAGAAATTTAAGAGACATAGAAGAGAGAGTAAAATCACACACCCAAGGAGGAAGTTCTCATGAACAAACTGATAAATAAAGCCCAAAACATCCCTGTAACTGCGCCTGTCCCTGTTATCTCCATCAGTCCGGTATCCCTGCCGTCACCTGGGCGTGCCGTAGAGCTTCAAGTCCGGGTCTCCGCTCCCATAACCGGTCGCGATCTGCCCGTCATCCTTCTCTCGCACGGGCATGGATATTCGAATCACCTTTCTTCGTTAAATGGTTACGGCCCGCTCGCCAATTTCTGGGCCGCGCACGGCTTTGTCGTTATCCAGCCCACCCATCTGGACTCCAAGACATTGGGTCTTGCTACTGACGGCCCTGAGGGGCCTTTGTTCTGGCGGTCACGCGCAGAGGACATGAAGCGGATATTGGACCATTTGGACATGATTGAGGATTTCGTTCCCGGGCTGAAGGGACGTATGGACCGGAACCGGATCGCTGCAGCCGGTCATTCCATGGGGGGGCACACAATAAGCCTGCTGCTTGGTGCCCGTCTTACGGATCCTGCAGACGGAACGGAAGTCGATTTGTCCGATAAACGGATTAAGGCCGGCGTGCTGCTTGCTGCTCCCGGAAGGGGCGGGGAGGATCTCAGCGCGTTTGCGGCTGAACATTATTCCTTTTTTCTAACCATGAGTTTTGCCGAGATGCGGACGCCGGCTCTTGTGGTGGCGGGGGATAAGGACGTATCCTCCCATCTGACAGTCAGGGGAGCAGACTGGCATGCCGACCCGTATTTTCTGAGTGAGGGTCCGAAGTGCCTGCTTACCTTGTTTGGTGCGGAGCATGGACTTGGCGGCGTAGCCGGATATGATGCGGCCGAAACGACAGACGAGAACCCTGATCGAGTAGCGGCGGTGCAGCGTCTGACCTGGGCCTATCTCCGATCTTCGCTTTACTCGGAGGACCCAGCCTGGTCCGAGGCTTGTAAAGCTTTAATGGACACCCCGGACCCCCTTGGCCGAGTCGAAGGCAAATGAAATTAAATAAAGTGAAGAGGAACGTTGAAATAATGAAAAAGGTGAACAATAGCGAAAACTGGAATAACAATGAATTAACGCCAGCCCCTATCCTGTCAGTGAAGCCTGTAACCCTGCCGGTACCCGGTCGGGGGGAGGACCTGCAGGTAAGGGTCTCAGCGCCGGCAGCAGGACAAGATCTGCCTATTCTCATTTTCTCGCATGGTTACGGCTGGTCGCTGGAGGGTTATGCACCGTTAGCCGATTTCTGGGCTGCTCACGGGTTTGTTGTGATTCAACCCACCCATCTGGACTCCAGATCGCTGAATCTGCCGCCTGAGGATCCCCGTACGCCACACATTTGGCGTATCCGCGTTGAAGACCTCCGGCAGATTTTAGATCAGCTCGATCTCGTCGAAGCTTCGCTTCCTGGCCTAAGCGGACGACTTGACCGAACCCGCATTGCGGTGGCCGGACACTCCTGGGGCGGACAGACGGCAAGTATGCTTCTCGGCGCAAGGGTTTTGGATGAGAGCGGCAAACCGGGGGAGGATTGGTCTGATCCGCGGATCAAAGCAGGGGTGCTGCTCGCCACGACCGGCCTGGGCGGTGCTGACTTAACTCCTTTTGCGGCTGAACATTTTCCCTTTATGAACCCGAGTTTTGCAGACATGACCACGCCGGCTCTAATTGTGGCGGGTGACCAGGATCAATCGTTATTGTCCAACCGGGGACCGGACTGGTTTACGGATCCGTATGTGATGAGCCCCGGCAGCAAAAGTCTGCTTACGCTGTTTGGAGCGGAACATTCGCTTGGCGGCATTCCCGGATACACCGTTACGGAAACGACAGACGAGAACCCCGAACGGGTCGCGCTGATTCAGCAAATGACGTTGGCTTACCTCCGCGATGCCCTAGGCCTGGACGACTGGAGCTGGCCGGCGGCTTGCTCAGCGCTGGAGGAGGAAAAGCCTCATTTGGGGCGTGTAGAGTCCAAAGCAGGACGCTGATAATCCGGCGTTATTAATTAGGGCACCGACTGTAAAAAGATGCTCAAACTGTTAGTTACCCTCTGAGTAAACGGACAAAAAACAGCGGCTGTCCAAGACCGGGAACAGGTCAAAGACAGCCGCTGTTTTGCGTTAGTGCGGATGGTATCTATTTTTTTTGCGAATTGCAATGAGGGGTTTACCGGTTATCCACTTTCTCCGGATACAGGTCGTGGTTAAAGAGACGCTGCTCAGCGAGCTGCTCGTATTTAGTGCCCGGCTTGCCGTAATTGCAGTAAGGGTCGATGGAGATGCCGCCGCGCGGTGTAAATTTACCCCATACCTCAATGTACCGGGGATCCATCAGTTTGATCAGGTCGTTCATGATGATGTTCACGCAGTCCTCGTGGAAGTCTCCATGATTGCGGAAGCTGAACAGGTACAGCTTCAGCGATTTGCTTTCGACCATTTTGACGTCGGGGATATAGCTGATATAGATGGTCGCAAAATCCGGCTGGCCGGTAATCGGGCACAGGCTCGTGAACTCCGGGCAGTTGAATTTAACGAAATAATCCCGGTAAGGATGTTTATTGTCAAAGCTTTCAAGCACTTCAGGGGCGTAGTTGAATGGGTATTTGGTGCCCTGGTTGCCGAGCAGGGTCAGGTCCTGCATTTCCTCTTGTTGTCTTCCGCTCATTGGTCTACCTGCTTTCTTTTCAATTATGATTTTTGAAAAATAAGAACTGTCGTCACCAGGTTTAGACTCCCCGTTTATTGCCCCAAATGAGGGCATGCAGCTGAGGGAGGACCCGGACCCGGTTCAGTTCCGGTTTGGTCATGACCTTCTCCACCAGCTCTTCATAACGCTGAAGCAGGAACAAAGCATGCTCCTGAACGTCCATGCGGACCGTGTCCGGATTGCCGACCTGCACATAGAACTGGGCCTGCGGATACCGCTGATGAACGCGGATCGCATAGTCCAGATCCTGATCATCGAATACGACTACCTTCAGGCTGTAATCAAAAGGGCGCGGACGCCGGGCAAGTCTCGCTACAATGTCGTCCAGCATGTCGAAGTTGGTCTCCATGCCAGAGCTTGGCGGTTTGGGGGACAACGTCACCTCGTCAATGTCGTCCAGCCAGTCCTGCCAGCGGGAACCCTGCGTCTCCACGGCCATGGAGATGCCTTTCTCCCGCAGCAAAGCGACCAGGCTGCCGAGCTGCGGAAGCAGGGCGGGATTGCCGCCCGACAGAGTGACATGGGAGAAGCGGTCGCCGCCCAGCTCGATCAAACGCTGCCAGATGTCTTCCGCGCTGAGGCGCTGGATTTGATCTTTGGCGCTGCCGTCCCAGGTGAAAGCTGAATCGCACCAGCTGCAGCGGTAATCGCAGCCGGCCGTGCGTACGAACATTGTTTTTTGACCGATGACCATGCCTTCTCCCTGAACGGTCGGGCCAAAAATCTCCAGCACGGGAATGGTGGCGGCGGCAGAGGGCGGAATCTGCGGCGTTAAGCCGTCAACAACTTGCGCATCCTGCTTATTCAGCGTGCTCATGCCTGCATCCACTCCCGTCTGATCTCTGCAAAGCTGGTAGGCGTTTCGAACAAACGGACAAATTCTGTCCGTGCTTCGATCATTCGGCCCTCAGCGTTAGCTTGTTCCAAAGCCTGCTCCATTTGTTCATACAGCCAGACGACCATGTTTTCAGCGGTTGTATTCATAGGCGGCAGGGTTTCGTTGAGGTAGCGGTGATCCAGATAACCTTCGATTTCATTTTTCCAGATCTCTTTAATGACGCCGAAGTCGACGGTAATGCCGGTTTCATCCGGCAGCCCGCTGATTCCGAATACGACGATATAGGTGTGGCCGTGCAGGTTTTTGCATTTGCCTTCGTAGGCATGGAGGTGGTGTGCCGCATCGAAGGTGAATTCTTTGCTGACCAGCACTCTCCGGTTATGGTAACGCAGCTGGTCTTTGGTAATGTCCCGGCCAAACTGCTGTAAGGATTCTACGATGCGGAACTCTCCGGCTGTGCGCCTGGACTGATTTACCTGGCTCATAGACGGACACCTTCCGCGCGTGCGGATAGGTAGCGGTCCAGACCGGCTTTTCGCAGCTTGCAGGCCGGGCATTCGCCGCAGCCGTCGCCGATGACGCCGTTATAGCAGGTGAGCGTCCGTTCGCGCACGAAATCAAATGCGTTCAAATCGTCGGCAAGCTGCCATGTTTGGGCTTTATCCAGCCACATCAAAGGCGTATGAATAACAAACTGGTAATCCATGGCCAAGTTAAGCGTAACGTTCAGCGATTTGACGAACGTATCCCGGCAGTCGGGATATCCGCTGAAGTCGGTTTCGCATACGCCGGTCACCAGGTGTCTGGCTCCGACTTGTTTGGCCATAACAGCCGCAAAGCTGAGGAACAGGTGGTTGCGTCCATCCACAAACGTGTTGGGCAGGCTGCCCTCCTCCTGGGCGATGTCGATGTCGCTGCGGGTAAGGGCATTTTCGGTCAGCTGGCCGAGCAGGCTCATGTCGAGCACCGTATTTTTGATGCCCAGTTCTTTAGAAATGGACTTGGCGCATTCAATTTCCAGGCTGTGGCGCTGCCCGTACATAAAGGTAACGGTCTCTACCTCGCGGAACTGCTGAATGGCCCAGTACAGGCAGGTTGTGCTGTCTTGGCCGCCGCTGAACACGACAACCGCTTTTTCATCTTTAAGCATAAAAAAACCTCTCCTTCAAGGATCATGTCAAACGCCCCGCATGCTTGCGGAACCGTCTGCAAATATCGAAGAGAGAGGGTTCATGAACTTCAGGTCTACGCAAAAAAACAAGCCCTGCTGCTTGTTGCATAAGGCAGGTGCTGATTAGTTTTTTATAGAGGGAGTTCTCGAACCTCTCCCATGTTCTTTTAAACATGGACTTGTCTTCGGTTGTAAGGCCCTGTCTGAACAGTTACAGCTTGCAGGCACAGGCGCAACGGTTATTATAACACAAGCGGGCCGAAGCATGAAGGCTTGGCCCGAAATTTCATGGAATTGCCTATTTAGCTGAAGGTGCCCTGGAGACGGGAACGAGGTTTCGATTTCTGCCCCAGGCCCCGGCCCCGGCTACTGCCGTGACTTACTGCCGTCCAGCGGCCCGTTCGCCGGAAGCCGGTTTATAAGGTTCAATATGGATATGCACATATTCGATTTCATAACGATCCAGAATTCGGCGCTCAATTTCTTCTGTAATGGCATGACTTTCGGCTACGCTCATCCGCTCATCAACACCAATGGTGGCATCCACCAGCGTGTTGTTGCCGTTAATCCGCGCCCTCAGGTCGATGATGGCGGCAACGCCCGGCGTGCGCTGAACCGTTTGGCGAATATCCTCCAGCTGCCCGGCGTCAAAGCCGTCGGTCAGATTGTGTGTAGCTTCACGGAAGATCGACCAGGCCGTTTTGCAGATGATAAAACCGACAACGAGGGCGGCAAGCGGGTCGAGCCAAACCAGACCGAACTGGGCTCCAAGAATGCCTGCAAAAGCGCCGATGCTGACCAAGGCGTCGGAGCGGTTGTCCTGGGCGGCTGCGTTTAAAGCGCTGCTGCGGATGCGGCGGGCCAGGCCGGAATTGTAGCGGTAGACCACGTACATGATGACAGCGCAGAATAAGGCGACCCAGGCAGCCACCCAATCCGGCGATGCGGCTTCCGGTTCGCGGAATTTCATGATCGCCTGGTAGAGCACCTGAAGGCCAACCGCGAACATGATAAAGGAGGCGATCAGGGAAGCAACCGTCTCTGCCCGGTAATGGCCGTAACGGTGATCGCTGTCCGGCGGCTTGCGGGATATTTTCAGACCGGCGAATACGGCTATGGAAGCAACGATGTCGGTCGCGTTGTTCAGGCCGTCGGCCAGAAGCGCTTCGGAATGGGCGTGATAACCGAATATAAGTTTGAAAGCGGAGAGCAGGAGATAAACGACAATGCTGAGCAGGGCTCCTTTTTCACCTTGTTTGATATTATCATAGGAACTTTGCACAGCCGATCCCCTCCGCCAGTTTATAAATGTGTTTCATGTCCACTTGATAATCATACCTGACCAATTTCGTGTGGGTCTACAGAAACAGTGTTGTTGCAGGCCTGCAATATGAGGCCGGGGTTACAATGTTGGGGACGTCCAAGAAGCATGGACAAGCCCAATTTATAGCGATCGCAAAAAAACGTGCCGCCCACATCACGCTGTGAGCAGCACGCCCGGGCTGTCGCCAAGCGGCTACGCCATATTTTTCCCGTAATAGATTTCGTCCATCTCGCGTTTCAAGCGCTCCGTAATGGCCCGTTGATCAGCTTCGCTCAGCTTGTCTTTCGTATACCCAAACAAATAATTGTCCAGGTCGAACCGTCTCAGTCTGCATTTGGTGTGAAAAATATTCTCCTGATACACATTCACGTCAATCATGTCGTACAGGTCCCGGATGTCATCCGGAATAAAATTCTGGATGGAGCTGATTTCGTGATCGATAAAAAGCTTGTGCCCGCTGATATCGCGGGTGAACCCCCGGACCCGGTAATCCATCGTCATGATATCCGTATCAAACGAGTGGATTAAATAATTCAGCGCCTTGAGCGGGGAAATTTCCCCGCAGGTCGACACGTCAATGTCAGCGCGGAAGGTACTGATTCCTTCGTCCGGGTGATATTCGGGGTACGTATGAACCGTAATATGGCTTTTATCGAGATGCATGAGAACCAGTCCGGGAAGCGGGCCGGGGGTTTCTTCAAAGGATTCCTCTGCAGCGCCGTCAACGGGGCCTTCGGAGACGAGCATGGTGACGCTGGCGCCTTGCGGTTCGTAATCCTGTTTGGCCACGTTCAGGACATGAGCTCCTATAATATCGGCGACCTGCTTCAGAATATCGGTTAACCGGTCGGCATTGTACTGCTCGTCAATATATTCCAGATAAGCAAGGCGCTCTTCTTTCGTACGGGTGTAGCAGATGTCATACATATTAAAGCTCAAAGACTTGGTGAGATTATTGAAGCCGTGGAGCTGGATGCGCTCTTCACGTGTCAGTTTCATGGTCGACTTCCCCTTATGTCGGTGTTTGACATGTTCCTGTCAGCCGTTATACAGCAGTCTGGACTTAGCATGCACAGAAACAGGCATTTCTACTAATTACCCGTTCTGCTAAACGGCTAAAACAAGGGAAAACCCTTCCGCTAGAGGGACGCGAGAGTGGCGCGCGGGGTGAGCATGCTTTAAGCGCCGGTTCCGAATCTTTTGCGGTAACCGCATTTGCGGCACAGCTCTTCCACGGCTTCTCTTCTAGAGAAACCATAAAACAAGTTGTTCGCCCGTTCGCTTTCCACGATTTCGGAGAAGCTGCTGGACTGCACGTTGCCGAGATTGATGACCCCTTCGCCATCCAGGCAGCACGGGACAACGGTTCCATCTACCAGTACGCCGGCCTGTGTGCGCAGACCATGGCAGAAGCCTTTGCCATCATCCTCCGGCGCGCTGAGGCTCGGCCACTGAAATTCATAATCCTGGTTCAGGTAGATGTTCTTGGCGATCTTAACGCCTTTGCCGGGCTCGACTTTCTCTTCGATCTTATAAGCAAGCTCAAATTCTTTCTCCAGCATGGAAAGGGTTTCGCGGTTCCGCTGACGCTGAGCGTTGGTCAGGTTGTCTTCGGTCAGATTCCATAAACGGAAAGAGATCAGTACGCCTTGCTCTGCGGCTTCCCTGGCGAACCGGAGCACGGAACCGACGTAGCCTTCGCGGTCTTCCGAGCCTTCATGGCCGTCAAAGCTGTGCAGCGAGAAATTCATCTGACGCAGCGCCGGTTTGCCCAGAATTTTGGCCCCGGCTTTGTGCAGCAGCGTACCGTTGGTTGTAATATTGACCTTAAAGCCTTTCTCATGGGCGGCGTCGAGCAGCAGGTCGATCTTGGGATGAAGCAGCGGCTCGCCCTTAACATGAAGATAAATATGGTTTGTATGCGGTTTAATCTGATCCAGAATGTCATTGAACATTTCCGGTTTCATGAAATTGGCTTTTCGTGCCGTCTGGGGGCAGAAGCTGCATGCCAGATTACATACGCTTGTAATTTCGATATAAACTTTTTTGAATGTTTTCAATGTATAGTCCCCAATCTGCTAATGTTGGCCTGTTCTTTATTTTATAAGAAGAGTAAGCCTGCCTTCAAGGTTTGGATGGAAATGCAGAAAAAGAGGCAAATAGTTGAAAAAAATTGAATTTTACATGCAAACTATGAAAAATATTACCTGCAGTTCCGATATATAATATAGTCTAGTCTTCGAACGATCTATTGAGGGATGCCGCGGTTCGATAGATTGTGGAGTTACAACATCATAGCTGAATGATAAGAAGTAAATAGCAAACCAGTCCGAAAGGCTGGGACGCAAAACCACGGATCTAAGGTGATTGAACTACGACCGCCGGGCTGCCAATCTTAGGCTTCTCACTTCTTTGTTTTTTGGCCGCCGGGACTTTCTGAGCTTGAAAGTCTCTTTTTTTGTGTCTTTAACCTGGAGGATTCGCCTCATTGCCGCGGGAACTTCCAAGAAAAGGGGGGGCCGATACAACTAAAGGAACCAGCTAATCAAACAGGCACCTTCATAATCAACGACTGATAAGGAGGGGCAGGAGTGGAACAATTGCCTTTGCTATTTGAAGAACTTAGCCGGCTTACCGGTGTACCTGACATTGCCTACCATCAAATTGTGGAGGGCCATCTCGAACCGGTGCTCAAGACCAAAACCGATCATTTGGGGATCGAGAAGTGGAAGCAGACGCATGCCGCGAACCCGGTTTATATCGAGAACGACAAGCTTCTTCAGTCCATCATTGCCCGGCCGCACACCGCTGTGGTGCAGGACGTCAAAAATGATCCCCGTTCCGTTGATGAATTTTTTCTCTTCGGCATCGACAGCATTATGATTTTGCCGGTTGTGGAGGAAGGAACCGTGGAAGGCATTGTAGTCGTGGCCTCTATCGGACAACTTCATTATTTTGGACAAGAGGAAATTCAGCGCGCCGAACGTCTGGTGGAACAATACCGGAGTGTTTTTCAAATTCTTGGATAAGGGGTTGGGAATAGATCATGAATATTGCCGAAGCCATGCTGAAGTATTTGAAACAAACCGGAGTTGAATTCGTATTTGGAATTCCGGCGGGAATTATCGGACCGATCTACGATGCTTTAATTGATGTGGACATCAAACCGATCATTACGAAAAATGAAGCCGGGGCCGCCTACATGGCCGCGCGGTATGCCAGCACAACAGGCCGGCTTTCCGTCTGCGCCGGAGCGGGTGCGGTGGGCGTGGGGAACATGATGAACGGCATCGCCGACGCGATGCGGGCCAAAGCCCCGATGCTGATTGTCACCGGTTATGTGAACCGCTGGCAGATTGGCAAGGGCGCGATCCAGGAGATGGATGCCCAGCATATCGTCAGACCGATTACAAAATACAGCCATACGGTGATGGATGAAGCCGATGTGCTTGCCGAACTGGATAAAGCCGTCCGTATTGCGCTTACGCCGCCTTGTGGGCCTGTACATATTTCGGTGCCGATTGATGTCCAGCGCAGCGAAGCCATTCTGCCGCTCCCGGCGGCGCCCGTTGCTTCTGAACTGCAGCGCCCGGACTACGAGCCGGTAAAGCTTGGCCAGGCTGCTTCGATTATGAGCGGGGAAGAACGGGGGTTGATTATGGTTGGCCGGGGAGGAAGAGCCGTTTCCGGGGAAATCATGGCGCTGAGCGAACGGCTGCAGTGGCCTATCATAACCACCCCTTCCGCCAAAGGGATTATTCCAGCGGAGTTCCCGCTGAATCTCGGCAATTACGGATTCTCAAGTACGGATGCAGCCAGTGATTACGTTGCTTCTGGTGAGGCTACCTGCTTGCTGATCTTGGGAACAAGCCTTGGCGAAGCGTCGACCTGTAATTTCAACGACGTGCTGGTACAGGGCCGCAAGGTGATCCAGATTGACCGGGATGCCAAAGAGCTGGGCAAGGTGTTTCCGGCGGAGGTTGCGATCCATGCCGACTTGCGGGATGTGCTGCCAAGACTGCTTGAGCAGGTCGAACCGTCGGATCGGCCGTTTGTTAAACCGCTGCCGCTGAATACTCCGTATGAGAAGAACCATACCGGGTTATCGCTGCGTCTCTTCCTTGAGAAGCTTGCCAGGGTGATGCCGAAGGAAACCCGCTATGTTTGCGATATCGGCGAATTTACCAACTTTGTCGTGAAGTACCTAGAGGTTCCGGACGGCGGGGATTTCGAAATCAATCTGAATTACGGAGCCATGGGTTCAGCAATGGCCGGCGGGCCCGGCGTTTACCTTGGAGATTCATCACGTCCGGTAGCGGTGATCGCCGGGGACGGCTCCTTTTTCATGAACGGGACGGAAGTGCTGACAGCCAAAGAATACAAGCTCCCGGTCATTTATTTCA
Source organism: Paenibacillus yonginensis (assembly GCF_001685395.1). Taxonomy (NCBI): domain Bacteria; kingdom Bacillati; phylum Bacillota; class Bacilli; order Caryophanales; family Paenibacillaceae; genus Paenibacillus; species Paenibacillus yonginensis. Next base: position 553,500 of record NZ_CP014167.1, read on the forward strand.
TTATTAACAATGCCATGCTTTCTTACGTGGAACGGGGGCAGAAATTCCTGTTCAACCGGACGATGCCGGATTATAAGCAGGAGCGCATCTCCATAGCGGATATGATGCGGGTTGCCGGTGTCCGCGGACTGTCGGTCGACAGCCTGGAGGATATGGATGAGATTCCGGGGTTTATCCGGGAGATGACCGGTCCTTGCATTATTGAGGTCAATACGGACGGCAGCGAACCTGCGCCGATTCTGGATCGTTTGAAAGCTCTTAAGAAATAGCAGTTCACTTAAGCAACTATAACTTAATCGTGTTGGAGGAAATACTTATGGGAAGTTTTTTGATCAATGTGGATAAAGAGGCTAAAGTTTTTTATGCCGAAGTGGAAGGAACCTTCTCTCCGGAAGACGGAATGAAATCTCTAAATGCTTATAAAGAGGCCGTTTCTGCTATTCATATCCCGGAATACGCCATTGATATTGACTGCACGAAGCTGAATGTCTCCGCGCCGGATGCCTTGCCGCTGCTCGAAGCCAACTTTCAGCAATTTAAAAATGACGGCTTCCATCAAATTACCTTCCGTATCGCGAAGAACCCGATTTTGAAGATGCAGCTGTCCCGTGTAGCACGTACGGTTCAAATGGACAAATACGAAATCATCGAACAATAAACGACGAGGAGGATGCCTTATGGGCGGCGTGCAAATCAGGGAAATTGCGATCTATCATCCTGCCAATGAAGTAGGGAACGATTATTATATCCAATATTTTGCCGAAAAAGGCACGGATGTCACAAGTCTGGTGAACGGTCTTGGCCGCAATAAACGTTTTGTTATTGACAACCCGGAAGAGAACACCTTTACGATGGCCTTTGAAGCCTCGAAAGCCGTGCTGGAGAAGGCCGGTCTTCAGGCGCCGGATGTCGATCTGATCATCTTCACTTCCCAAACACCTGAATATTTGCTGCCAAGCAATGCGCTGAAGCTGCATCATTCGCTGGGCGGGGATCTGAATACGGCCTGCTTCGACATCAATGCCAACTGCGCCGGCATGCTGGTCGCGATTGAGCAAGCCTCCCGCTACATGAGCTCCAATCCCCGAATAGAACGCGCCTTGGTTGTAGGCGCTGATTATTTGTCCGTTCATACGCCAGATGAGCCCGTATACCACTCCAATGTCGGGGAAGCAGCCGTTGCCGTTATTCTGGAGCCTGCTGAAGATAGCCGGGGATTTATCGACTCGGTTTATCAAACGGATACGTCTGTTATCGACAACTCCAAATTTCCGGCTTATGGACTTTCGAATCTGTACCGTGAGGAATTTACGGCCAAAGATGCCCAGCTGCAATTCGAACCCTTTGACGATTCCGTATGCGCCGCTTCGGCCATTGATTCGATCCGGGCGTTGCTTAACCGCAATGAGGTGGATAAAGACGAAATCGCCGCTTTTATGTTCTCCCAGTTCACGCCGGGCAACATCAAACGGGTGTCGGAAGGACTCGAATTGGACCCGGACAAGGTCGTTTATATCGGAGACCGTTTCGGCTATACGCTTTCCACCAGTCCGCTGCTGGCTCTTCATGAAGCCATACAGGCCGGAAAGGTCCAACGCGGGGATTACCTCGTTCTCTGGACAGTCGGCGCAGGCTGGCAGAATGTAAGCTTGCTTATGCAGTATTAACTGGATTCTTTAAGTTAAAAGAAAATATATAGTCTGCAAGGCCAGGGAAACACCGGAGCTGACGTTCCGGTGTTTTTCTATTTGTCCGATAGAAAGGCAATCAAGTTTCTTGGTTTATGTCGCATATTGTAGAAAAGAAGAAAAAACAGTCGAATATTTCTCCGGACCATAGTATATTAGTGAAAGTAATAGAAGGTAAATCCATAAGAATTTAGAGGATTAATGAACATAAAATAGATGCTGTAGTTATCCTTTTCTCGCAGCCAATCCTTTGCACTTGCAACAGCCAGACTTACATACTTTGGAGGAATTGTTATGGGGAGCTTTAGTATCGAGCTGCTTAAGGCAGCAAAAACCATGAAGGTTCGGGTAGAGGGGGTGTTCTCTCCGGAGGACGGGAAAGCCTCCATCGAGGCCTATCATCGGTATATCTCGGAGATCCATGTGCCGGATTATGTAATCGACCTGGACTGCAGAGGGCTGGAGGTTTCGGCGCCGGAATCGCTGCCGCATTTGGGACATTGCTTTGAGCTGTACAAGAAAGACGGGTTCAAGAAAATCATCTTCCGGATTTCAGGCAACCCGATTCTCAAGATGCAGCTAAGCAGTGTGGCAAGAACAAGCAATCTGACCAACTTCGAGTTTATTGAAATGCCGGCAGAGCAGCCTGAGATTGAGCCTAAATGTTCGTGAGAAAAGGTATAGGTACAATAAAAGATATAAAGACGATAAAGCTTAAAGAACCTTCCTTAAGCAAAAGGAAGGTTTTTTAAGCTGTCAAGGGTTTGATCAGGAGCATTTATCTTTTCATTTTCTGGACAGGTCCAGCTGTTCCTGCCCGTTGTGTTCGTGTTATCGGCGTCCGGAAGCGAACCGGTGCAGGCCAGAAGGGAACCTTTCCAATCATTGTAGGTTCTCCAGGCTTCGCCGGTGTCGAGCAGGCTTTTGCAGATATAAAGGCCTTCTTCAATTGAGTCGGCTTTCCCGGCTATGTACAGCCGCACTGCGGCATTCAGCAGGGTTTGATTATAAAAGGCCATATGCCCGCCTCCCCGGAGGACCTCTTCAGCCGTTCGAAGCTGCAGGGCGGCCGACCAGTCCAGCTCGGGCACCTGGGTGTCGAGCCCCATCATCTCCGGATCGATGACGTCGATGGAAGAGGTTCCATTCCGGACGATATAAATCCGGGTGGCCCGGTCAATAAACAGATCGTCCGAACCTTCCTGCCCCTGGATTACCCAAGCATTCTTATAGTTTAGTTGGGTCAATAAACGGGAGATGCGGTCGAACACCGTGTTGTGGTAAATGCCAAAGGTCAGGTAGGAAGAGGTCCCGTAATCCACCAGCTTCTCGGCCGTATTAAAGATCGTGCGCATCCCCAGCTCCTCGCGAATAGGGCGCAGCGCGGCCAGCTTGGGGGACCAGTTATCGGCATTGACGTACAAGACACCGCTTAGGCGTGCGGCGGCGATGAAGGCTTCTGGCAACAAGCTTTCGGCATCAACGCCTGCTGCGGCAAAAATGTCCTGCAGGGTAATGCCCCATTTCGGCGGCAGGGAAGCGCTGCCGTGCAGCGTAACAGGCAGCCCGGCCGCAGAAAGCAGGAAGGCGGCCGGAAAGGTGGAAACAAACGATGATTTCCGTCCGTCATAAGGGCCTGAACAGTCGAGATTGTCCGGGAAAATCGTAACCCGCCGGGCATATTTCCGGCAAGCATGGACGAAGGCCTCCAATTCAGGAATGGATTCCAGTTTAATCCGTTCAGCAGCCAGAAACGCTCCGGTCTGAGCCGGAGTGGATACGGAATTCAGGATCGCTTCGGCTGCATGGAAGGCGTCTTGGTAGCTTAGATCTCTTGCCCCGCGTTTGCCCCGCGCGACTTCTTTCAAATGATTGATCATCAGATAAGCGTCCTCCTCTTAAGGTTTATGCAGCAGCTGGTAAGCTTTGACGATCGAGGTCGCTACATCGACCAGACGTTTTCGTTCGTTCATGGCTTCTTTGCGCAAATATTCGTAGGCTTCGGATTCGGAAATGTTCCGGGTTCTGGACAGGATGCCCTTGGCCATATCGATCCACTTTCGCTCCTCGAGCCGTGATAGAAGCTGCTCCCGTTCCTTCTTCCATTGCTGCTCGGCAAAAAACTGCCTGGCACTGAAATGCAAAGCCCAATGGATCTCTGCCGGAAGCATCGATGAGGAAAGGATGCCGTCCGCCGTAAAATCATCCTCACAGGCGGCGGCGGACAAATCCGAGGTGATTTCCGAGCACCACCAGAGCGCCGGGACGGATTTACTGCTCAACAGCTCTTTGCGCCAGTCCGAATAATCCGAAATCGGAATAACCAGGATGGAAGCATCGGCATCAGCCAGCTTCCGCTTCGCTTCCTCCAAACTCGTTGCAGCCGTCACCTGATAACCGCTCTGAATCAGCAGCTTTTCGGCGGAAGCAGCTTCAGAGGCGAGGAGGCGGTTCTGTTCTGAATGGGCTAACCTGCTTCTGATGACCATTAGGGAGTGCATGGTTCGGGACTCCTTTAGTTTGATTATGTAACATTATATAACACGTCTTTATGTTGTCTAGCTGATTTTAAATAAAAAAATTTTATATGTCAGAATTATTGACGTCATCCGCTTCAGCCTGTATAGTTTTGCTATAAATAACTTGCACGGATACAATGGCGTATTCGTTACATGAGGCAATGAAGCCTGTTTTCATTCCTGCTGGAAGCTTGCAGCTGTCCGGTAGGGGTGATGCAGGCTTTTTCTGTTTTCCTCTAAGACAAAGGAGCGTGGAGTGGATGAACAAGAAACAAAGGCTGGTCATGATTGGGAATGGAATGGCTGGACTGCGCATGCTGGAGCATCTGCTCAAGCTGGCGCCTGAACGTTATGAAATAACCATTTTTGGGGCCGAACCCCATCCCAACTACAACCGAATCATGCTGTCCTCAGTGCTCGCCGGGGGAGCCGATATGAACGAAATTATTATTAATGATCTCAACTGGTATAAGGAACATCAAATCACGCTGCATATGGGGCATACAGTAACACAAGTAGATACTGGCGAGAGGAAGGTTGTTTCGGATCAGGGTATTGAGGCCGGTTATGACGTCCTGGTGTTGGCGACAGGCTCCAATCCTTATATGCTGCCGCTTCCGGGCGCGGACAAGGAAGGGGTGATTGCCTTCCGGAGCATTCGGGACTGTCAAACCATGATAGAGGCCTCCAGGAAATACAGCAAAGCCGCCGTAATCGGCGGGGGACTGCTTGGACTGGAAGCGGCTAGAGGGCTGCTTAATTTGGGGATGGAGGTTTCAGTCGTTCATATTCATCCTTATTTGATGGAAAGACAGCTGGACGAGACCGCCTCCCGGATGCTTCAGCGAGAGCTTGAGAAGCAAGGGATGAAATTTCTGTTCTCCAGGCATTCGGAAGCGATTCTGGGCCATAGGCGAGCAAGAAGCCTGACATTTGCGGAAGGCGGAAGGATTGAAGCCGATCTTGTTGTTATGGCGGTTGGCATCCGGCCTAATGTAGAGCTGGCTAAACGGGCGGGGCTGCAGGTGAACCGGGGTATCGTGGTCAACGACTTCTTGGAGACGAGTACGGCCGGCGTTTATGCGCTTGGCGAATGTGCGGAGCATCGGGGAATCGCTTATGGTCTGGTCGCTCCGCTGTATGAGCAGGGGGCGGTATTGGCCAAACGGCTTGCGGATGTGCCTGCGGAAGGTTACGCAGGTTCGGTTACCTCGACCAAACTTAAGGTGTCGGGGGTGGATGTTTTTTCGGCAGGGAATTTTAGAGAGCAGGAAGGAACCCGTGTTCTCCGCTACCAGGACGAGTTGGAAGGGACATACAAGAAGCTGGTCATCCAGGATAACAGGCTGGTGGGGGCCGTATTGTTCGGAGATACTTCGGACGGAGCCGAGTTGTTCTCATTAATGAAGAAAGGCGAATCGGTACAGGGCCGGGAAAAAGAATTGCTGTTAGGCGTTCCGGCAGACGCCTTATCCAAGGGACCCGGCAGCGGCAGACTTGAGACCATGCCGGAAGATGAAATCGTCTGCGGCTGCAACGGCGTATCCAAAGGAACGATCGTGCAGGCCATTCAGGAGCAGGGCTGCGCCAGCGTGGGCCAAATCAAGGCGTGCACCAAGGCCTCCGGCTCCTGCGGCGGCTGCAAACCCGAGGTCGAAGGACTGCTCCGGATTTATGCAGGCGAAGCGGCGCTTGACGTGAAGGAAGGGATATGCGGCTGCACCTCCTTGTCCCGGGATGAAGTGGTGGCCGAAATCAAACGGATGCGGCTCATGACCGTCAAGGAAGTGATGAATGTGCTTGGCTGGAGCACCGAAGAAGGCTGTACGAAATGCCGGCCAGCCCTGAACTACTACCTTGGCATGCTGTGGCCGGAGGATTATGTGGATGAGAAGGAATCCCGGGTGACCAACGAGCGGTTCCATGCCAATATTCAGAAGGACGGCACTTATTCGGTTGTGCCGCGGATTTACGGAGGCGTAACTTCTCCATCGGAGCTTAAGAAAATAGCCGAGGTGGCTGAGCAGTTTGAGGTGCCGATGGTCAAGTTCACCGGCGGACAAAGGCTCGACCTGCTGGGGATCAAGAAGGAGAATCTCCCGAAGATCTGGGAGGCGCTGGATATGCCCTCCGGCCACGCTTACGGCAAAACGCTGCGTACGGTCAAAACCTGCGTCGGCAATACGTTTTGCCGCTTTGGAACTCAGGATGCAATCGGAATGGGCATCCGGCTTGAGAAGGAATTTGAACGTCTGAACACACCGGCCAAGGTGAAGCTGGCCGTATCCGGATGTCCGCGCAACTGCGCAGAGGCGACGATCAAGGACTTTGGGGTGGTGGCCATTGACGGCGGCTGGGAGCTGCATATCGGCGGGAATGGAGGTGTGCATGTGCGGGCAACCGACCTGCTGTGTGTGGTGAAGACGGAAGACGAGGTGATTGAATGGGCTTCGGCATTTCTGCAATATTACCGGGAAAATGCCAACTGGAACGAACGGACCTCGAGCTGGGTTGAACGGGTGGGGCTGGACCAAATCAGGACAGCGTTAGAGAGCAAAGAAGAAAGGGCTGCCCTGCAGTCCAGAATCCGAGCTGTATTGGATAAAACAACGGACCCTTGGAAGCAGATCCTTAGCCAGCCGGAGCTCCGCAAAAATTTTGAACCGCTGAATCGCGAGGAAGTCAGCCGGGCAGGGCACTAGCTGTTGGATTCAATGTGGAGACATTTAGATAGGGGAAAGGGGGAGATGCTTTATGGAGACTGTAAAAATGCTGGTCGGTTCCGTCGAAGAAATTGATCCGAAAGGGTCCCGGACTATTCAGGTGGAAGAGATGGAGATAGCGCTGTTTCGGCTTTCAGACGGCGAAATTTTGGCCGTGGAGAATAAATGCCCGCATAAAGGCGGGGTATTGTCGGAAGGCATGGTATGCGGCCGGATGGTGCATTGCCCGCTTCACGATTGGCGGATTGACCTGCAGACCGGTGCTGTACAGGAGCCGGATACAGGCTGCATCGCTACCTTTCCGGTAGAGGTAGATGCCGAGCTGGGACTTGTCTATTTGCAGCTGCAGCGGGGGCAAGCGGCGACTAACGCTAAGGCAGGTGCTTGAAGCGTGCAGGCCGTTTTGGCGGCTGTTCTGGCTAGTCTGGCCAAGGCAGGAACATCGCTCAAAGGCCGGACTTTCATTTCTCTGAATTCCGAAGGAGGGGAGAAAGAATATGGGAGATAAGCGCTATAGGGAACTGAAAGATTATAAGGCTGCTGGGACGAACGCCGGCAAGGTTTCGATTGTGGGAGCAGGGCCGGGCGACCCGGAGCTGATTACCGTCAAGGCACTGCGCCGGCTTGAGGAAGCGGACCTCCTTTTGTACGACAGACTGGTGAACCGGAAACTGCTGGATTACGCCAAACCTGAAGCGGTGAAGATCTACTGCGGCAAAGCGCCGGGCCGACACACGCTGCCACAGGAGCAGATTCAGGCGCTTATGGTGCAGCACGCCTTGTCCGGGAAACATGTGGTCCGCCTCAAAGGCGGCGACCCGCTGGTGTTCGGGCGCGGGGGAGAGGAGGCGCTGGCGATGGCGAAGGCCGGGATTTCATATGAAATCATTCCCGGCATCACTTCGGCGCTTGGAGCCGCCGCTTCCGGAGCTATTCCCCTGACGCACCGGGGAATATCCGCATCCTGCGCTTTTGTTACGGGCAGCCGCTGCGGAAGCGGGCAGCGCCAAGTCCGCTGGGACCTGCTGGCTGGCGCTGTAGATACGCTGGTGATCTACATGGGAGTGGGAGAGCTGGCTGCTCTATGCGGAGAAATGCTGCGCAGCGGGAAAGCTCCGGATACGCCAGCGGCCATTATCGAGCGTGGAACGACGGCCAAGCAAAGAATCCTTACCGGGCGGCTGGATCAACTGGATAAGCTGGCCGTCTCCATGCAGGCCGAGAATCCGGCTTTGATTGTAATCGGCGAGGTAGTCCGGGTCCGTTCTGAGCTTCTGGAGCTGGAAGCCCGGATGATGGAGCAAACCAGTTCAGCGTAGAAGAACCGGGAACAGTACAGAAGGAGACACGTACCAGCCGGAGTCCGGGGGTAGACGACGATTAACGAGAGGGGCAGACCTGTGAAGGCTGCTCTTTTTTATTTTGCCACACCGGTCAACACGCTATATTTTTAAAAAAAAACGGCTCTTCCAGCTCCCGCAGCATGTTGTGCAAATGCCGGTTGGCGGCTTGGGGATTTTCGGCTTCCAGCTTCTCCTCCAGCAGCTCTATATTCGTCCACAGGAACGGGAAAACGAGCTGATACAGCAGATTCAGAACGCTCTCTTCCTCATTTGCTAAAGGCCTTTGCTCTCGGTAAGTCCGGACGAATAAACGGAGCAGGTCGTGGCGGCAGTCTTCCGGCAATCCCGGCTCCAGGTCCATAATAAAACAGATAAAAATGCCTTCCGTAACGAGATCGTTCACCAGCTTCTCATCCCCGGCAATATTAAAATCAATAACGGCCCGAATCGAGCCGTCCTTATTCAACATGACATTGTTGGTGGAGAAGTCGCCCTGCACCGCATAGGATGGAAGCTGCGGCCAGACTCGCTTTAGTTCGTTTCGTTTGAGAATATATAACTGCTTGATTCTCTCATAAAGAAGAACATCGATTTTATTAAACCCGTCCTTAACCGGCAGATCCAGGAAACGGTTCCCTCCGCGGCTGATATCCGAGCGGGGATTAAACAAATCCCAAATAGTACCGTGGTCCAGCCGGCAGTTATGCCGGGCGGAAATCTTGTGCATATTGGCCATTAGAACGGCAAGCTCCCGGACATACCGGGGATTTATGCAGGGCAGTTCCCGCTGACCCTCCTGATCTTCTACCGTGACCGCACATTCAATGCCGTGTATGGCAAGAACCTTGCCATACCGCTGATCCGGCAGAGGGTGCCTTTTAGGAACGGGAAATCCGTTTGCTCTTAATGTTTCGCTGAATTCGCTTTGCCGGTTAATTAGTTCAGCCGGGTGCTCGGTTTCTTTAATGATTTTAATGATAAAGGTTTGTCCGGTATCGGTTTGGACGGAAACGATAATTCGGATTCGTGGTTGGCCGTCTGCCTTTCTTTGGCTCTCATAGAGGATAGAATAATGCTGGACGGCGGACGGAAGCCGGAACAAGTCAAGCGAGCTTGCAAACAGCGGGACAGATAATTCGATCATAAGAGCTCCTTCACACAAAAATTGAATAATAGGCATATTTCCATTATTTTATGACTTCATAAGGGGCTCTGCAAGCGATCATTTAGCGCTTTTATATAGAACGATAATTTTTTCTCTCTTTTGATATAACACGTGTTATAATCGGATGGGGTCACACGAACAGCTTACATACCGGAAACTCCGGGAGCGTATTTTTAGGTTTAGCGGGATTTGTATTCTTTAATAGATTTTGTATGGAAAAGGTGAGGTGTAAGATCATGCTGTTTACTTTGGAAAAATTGGAACGCCGCATCAACGAACTGGCCGGGCTCCGCTACCGGGAGCCTTTGATGCTGGAAACGCTGCGGATCGTTCCGGGAGACTTAGCTTATGATGACGCGGTTAAGCAAGCGGGCGATTATCCGGTTGTGCGGATCGGGGACCGCTGGGGCGGGAGAGATGTATATGCCTGGTTTGTGGCGGAGCTAAGCTTCCCGGAGAGCTGGAGAGGGCAGGACATCGTTGGACTGATCAAGCTTGGTGAAACCGGTGGAGGCAACTGCAGCGGATATGAAAGCCAGGTTTACTGGAACGGGGAAGCGCTGCAGGCGCTTGACCGGAACCATGGGGAACTGTTTGTGCCGGCCGCTTCGGTGGAGGCGGGACAGGCGCTGCTGGCCATCCGGGCGTGGAGCGGGCTGACTGCCCCGAACGGCGACCAGGTGCCTTTTGACCACCGCGTCGACCGGCTGGAATTCGCCGTGCTGGACGGAGTGGTGGACGATCTGTATTACACGGCGCTGCACATGCTGCAGACGGTGAAGGTGCTGGACGACCGGGTGCTGGAGAAGCAGGCGATGATCGCCGCGCTGAACAAAGCTTTTGCCTGCATCGACTGGAGCGTGAAGGGATCGGACAACTTCTACCGCTCTGTGGCGGAGGCCAGACAGCTTCTGCATGAGGAGCTGGCGTCCATTCCGCGCGGACCGCGCCCGCAGATCACGGCGGTGGGACACTGCCATATCGACGTGGCCTGGCTGTGGCGCCTGAAGCATACGCGGGAGAAATCGGGCCGCTCCTTTTCCACGGTGCTGCAGCTGATGGACCGCTTCCCGGAATATGTGTTTATTCAGTCCCAGCCGCAGCTTTACGCTTATTTAAAGGAAGATTTTCCTGAGCTGTATGCGAAGATCAAACAACGCGTGCAGGAAGGCAAATGGGAAGCGACCGGCGGGATGTGGCTGGAATCGGACTGCAACATTCCGTCCGGCGAGTCTCTGGTACGCCAGCTGCTGGTCGGCAAACGGTTTTTCCGGGAGGAGTTTGGCGTAGACAACAAGGTGCTTTGGCTGCCGGACGTGTTCGGCTACAGCTGGGCCTTGCCGCAGATTCTGAAGAAAAGCGGCATTGATTATTTTATGACGACCAAAATCAGCTGGAGCCAATTCAACCGGTTCCCTTACGACACCTTTACCTGGCGCGGCATTGACGGCACGGAGCTGCTGACGCATTACATCACGACGCCGGACAGCGACGGCAGCTGGTATTACACCTATAACGGCAATGTGACCGGCTCCTCGGTTCAGGGGCTGTGGGACAACTACCGGCAGAAGGACATCAACGACAAGCTGCTGCTCGCTTACGGCTGGGGCGACGGCGGCGGCGGACCAACCCGCGACATGATCGAAGCGGTGCGGCGGTATGAAGATATGCCGGCTGCTCCCCAGGTGAAACCGGGCGGGGCGGAGACCTTTTTCAAGGAGCTTGAAGAAAGTGTCCGGGGCGAGCAGCGGCTGCATTTATGGGACGGCGAGCTTTACCTGGAATACCACCGGGGAACCTACACATCGCAGGCTTATAACAAAAAAATGAACCGCCGCATGGAGCAGCTTCTCCATCAGGCTGAATTTATAAATACTTTGGCTTACGTGCTGAATCCGGCCCACCGTTATCCGGACGCCGAGCTGGGCGGCGTCTGGCAGACGGTGCTGCGCAACCAGTTCCATGACATCATTCCGGGTTCCTCGATCCGCGAGGTGTATGAAGACAGCCGGGTGGAATATGAGGAAGCGCAGCAGACCGCCCTGAAGCTGATGGCCGAAGGCATTGCAGGGCTTCATCCGTCCGAATCCCAAACCGCGGGGGCGGCTTATCCAGGCTCCGCTCCAGCAGCCGGACAGCGGATAGTCCGCGTCTTTAACGGATTGGGCTGGCAGCGTTCTTTTATGGCGGATGTAGTTCTTGAGGACGGCGAGGATACCGGAAACGCGGAGGATTGGAGCTGGTATTCGGCAGACGGCGAACTTCTGGAGAGCCAGGTTCAGGCTCAGGCTGAGGCCGGTTCCGGCAAGACCGTTTCGGTCAGCGTCAGAAACGTTCCGGCTTACGGGTATACGACCCTGTACGGGCGGAAGGAAACGCCAGCTGCGGCTGCAGAGCCTGCGGTGAACACGGATTGGGCAATTACAGAGGGAGCGGTTGAAACGCCGTTTTACAGCATCCGTCTGAACGAGGCCGGCCAGCTGGTTTCGCTGCTGGATAAGCGGGCCTTACGTGAGGTGCTCAAACCGGGCGAACCGGCCAACGTGCTGCAGGTGTTTGAAGATAAGCCGATGAACTTTGACGCTTGGGATATCGATATCTTTTACCAGGAGAAAATGAAGGTCATTGACGATCTGCAGGAGATCAAGGTGTTGGAGGAAGGTCCGCTGCGGGGCGTGCTGCTGCTCAAATACCGGTACCTGAATTCCGAGATTACGCAAAAAATGACCGTCTACCGCGACAACCCGCGCATCGACTTTGTGACGGAAGCGGACTGGCATGAACATCAGCAGCTGCTTAAAGCGGCGTTCCCGGTGGACATTCGTTCGACCAAAGCGACCTATGAAATCCAGTTTGGCAACGTAGAGCGGCCAACCCATTGGAACACGAGCTGGGATTACGCCCGGTTTGAATCGGTGGCGCAGCGCTGGGTGGATTTGTCCGAAGGCGGTTATGGCGTCAGCCTGCTGAACGACTGCAAATACGGCCATGATATCCGCGGCCATGTCATCCGGCTCAGCCTGATCAAATCGGCGACATGGCCGGACGGCTCGGCCGATCAGGGGCATCATGCCTTTACGTATTCGCTGCTTCCGCACAGCGGCGGCTGGCTGGAAGGCGGTACGCAGCAGGCGGCCTGCGAATTAAACCAGCCGCTTGCGGCCGTGGGTCTGGAAGCGGGCCAAACGGCAGGGCCTGCCGAGCTTGGCATGCTGGACATCAATCTGCCGAATGTGCTGATCGATACGGTCAAGAAAGCCGAAGACAGCTCGGCGATGATCGTCCGCCTGTACGAATTCGGCGGCAGCCGCGGAACGGCGCGGTTAACGCTGGCTTCCGAGCTTGGCGGCATTCTGCGGGCCGAGGAAACCGATCTGCTGGAGGAGAATCCGGAGCCGCTCAAGGTAACGGGGCAATCGGTGGAGTTGTTTTTCAAACCTTACGAAATCAAAACGCTGCGTATTACGCTGTAGCCATCGGACGGGCGAACGAGCAAACGAGTGAACGAACAAACAAACAAACGAACAAACCGATTTCGATAAATAAGGGCAAGGGCATCAAACTCCGCATAGCGGGTTTGATGCCCTTGTTTTTCTTTGTTGTTTTCCCCTATTCCAGATAAGAGGCAAGGTTCTCCTCCAGCAGCTTCCGCATTCGCTCTCGCAGCTCCTGCGGCTCCAGCACCCGCACATCGGGCCCGTATCCGAGCAGCTTGCGGGACAGATAACGGAATTCCGAAGGAGGCACGGACCCGACCCACTCGCCGTCATGAATCGGCTGAAAAAGCGGTTCATCCGCAGCCAGTCTGGCCCCGAATTCCGTGAACCGCAGGACGACCCTTACGCCGGGCCTTTCGTCTACAGCGCTGATCCATGCCTTCAGCGTGGGGAGCTTCGCGGCAGCACCGGCATTGCCGTCCGGGACAGGGAACGGCTCCAGCACTTCCAGCTCGAGCACCCGGTCTACCCGGTATAACAACACCCGTTCATTCGCCAAAGCAGGCATATACCACCGCTGGTTGTCGTAATAAATGCCCAGCGGATAAGCTTGTTTGGCTTCGGGGCGGCCGGCAGGCGAAGCATAAAGGAAACGGATTTCCCTCCGCTCCAGCGCGGCATTCAGGATGTCCGTCGTAAAAGGGGAAGACGGCGTATTCCGTAAAGCAGGGAAAACCAGATGGTCCTGCAGCCGGTCGATCCGCTCCTGCACATCCCGGGGAAGTTCCGCGAAATACTGCAAAGCGAGATGCTCACGCACGGCGGAATAAGGGAAATCCTTGATCTGCTCCAGCAGCCGGAGCATCAGAAATAATCCCAAAGCTTCCGTAAGGTTCAGCTGGAGGGGAGGCAAAATCCGGTTGGGCAGCACCCGGTAGCCTCCATGCGGGCCGGTTTCGGTATATAGAGGGAAACCGCTCTGCTGCAGATGGTCGAGATCCCGCTGAATCGTACGTACGGAAACCCCGAAACGTTCGGCCAGCTCGCGGGCCGTGATTTTGGTGCGGGAATCGAGCAGCCTCATGATCGCAAGACGGCGTTCATTCATGGCGGTTCCCCTTTCTTTTTGATCTACGACAAGTTTTGTCATAAATACAGTTTATCATAAATCCAGATCAAGAAAGGAGTGAATTTGAATGGATAAACAGGAAGTGGTTTTGTACGTGGCGATCAGCCTGGACGGTTATCTGGCCCGGGAGGACGGCTCCGTGGACTGGCTCGATCAAGTAGAGGGGGACGGAGGAGATAACGGGTACAGCGATTTCTACCGGACGATCGGATCCCTTGTGATGGGACGGTCTACTTATGAAGTGGTCCTCAAGCTGAGCGAGGAGTTCCCTTATGCCGGGAAGCCGGTCTATGTTTTTACTTCCGGGGCAGAAGGGATTACGCCCAACGAACATGTTGTGTTTACCGCTGAATCGCTGGAGGTCGTGACGGAACGATTAAAAGCCGTGTCCGAAGGCGACATTTGGCTTGTCGGGGGCGGCAAGCTGGTGAAAGGATACCTGGAAGCCGGTCTGATCGACCGCGTGGAGCTTGCCGTAATTCCGGAGGTTCTTGGCGCGGGAATTCCGTTATTCCCGAAAGGAGTGCCGGATACTAAATTCCGTTTGACGGGGATTCGGCAGCTCGGACAAATCGTAATGTTGTCCTACCGAACCATCCGGGAGAACGGAGAGAATACGGCAAACCGTTGATCCGGAAAAGGGAAAAAACAAGTATAGCCAGTTGTTCCGTTTAAACCCGCCTTATTATACAGTACAATACAACTAACCACTTATCGGAAGGGAGCTGTGTAACGATGAAAAAGATTTCTTATTCGCAGGTTTGGCAAAAGGCTCAGTATGCACAGCTTTCCGGCAGCCGCTAAGGGTAAGACAAGGAATGGACGATTGAACCGGATGCTTCCGGAATTCGGCCGGAGTTCTCCGGAAAAGTCCAGCTTGGTCTAAAAGTGAACCTGACCGGGAAAGCCAGTGTGCTTTCGCGGTTTTTTTTGCGTCCTGAGGAATCAGGACGGCTTCTTCCATAGACTCATGAACAGACGGAACCTGGTCAGAGCATCGGCAGGCGGTAGGCGGTAGGCAGCGGTATGTTAACCGCCGGAGGCAAGCCTGTCGGGCTGGATAGGACCGTTTGGAACATGAGGCATGGAGGGCAAGATCGCGAAGAAAGCTTCGCGGTCTTTGTTATTTTTAGGGAAGGGGTTTAAAGCACGATCAACGATGGAAGATACGAAAAATAGGAGGAATTGGATGAATAAATACAATGAAACGCTGCTCGCGCCTTATGGCTGGAACCAGGAGCTTCAGCAGCGGTGGATGCAGGCATTCGCAAACGGGGAGCAGGAGCAGAAACAGGAGGTCCGGCCCGAAACAAGTCGGGGTACAGGCACGGCCCTGCTTCCGGCTCGGGTTATTGCCGATCTTGGGCATAAATACCGGCTGATTACGCCGCTTGGGGAGCTTTGGGGCGAGCTGTCAGGCAAATACCGCTTTATGCTGAGTGAAGGAGAAGGCGGACTGGTGCCGGTAGTCGGCGATTGGGTGGCTGCGGACTGCCGTCCATCAGACGGCAGCGCAACGATCCGGGGAGTGCTGGCGCGCAAGAGCCAAATCTCCAGACAGGCGGCGGGTCAGGAAACCAAAGAGCAGATCGTGGCCGCCAATGTGGATGTGCTGTTTCTGGTAGCTGCGCTTAACCACGATTTTAATGTGCGGCGACTTGAACGTTATTTGATTATGGCTTACAGCAGCGGAGCAATGCCGGTGATCGTGCTCAGCAAAGCGGATCTGTGCAGCGATCTTCCTCTCTACCTGGCGCAGGCGGAGGGGGCGGCGCCGGGTGTGCCCGTGCTGGCGGTCAGCGCGCTGGAGGATCATGGGATCGAGCAGTTGGCTCCCTACTTGAGCGGAGCGCGGACGTGCGCGCTTGCAGGTTCTTCCGGTTCGGGCAAATCGACGCTGCTGAACCGGCTTGCCGGCCGGGAAATCCAGGCTACCGGCGGCATTCGTGAAAGCGACAGCCGCGGCAGACATACGACCACGCACAGGGAATTGTTTCCGCTGCCGGGCGGGGGTGTCCTGATCGATACGCCGGGCATGCGCGAGCTGCAGCTTTGGGACGGCGGCCATGACGGGCTGAGCAGCGCTTTCTCAGATATCGAAGAGCTTGCGCAGCGCTGCCGCTTCCGAGATTGCCGGCACCGCGGCGAAGAGGGCTGTGCCGTGCGTGAGGCGGTGGCCTCCGGAGAGCTTGAGAACTCACGGCTTGTTAACTACCATAAGACGCAGCGCGAGCTCGATTATCAGGCAGCCAAAGAGAGAAAGCAGCAGGCCGTCCGGGTAAGGGGCGGAAGCAGAAAGAAAAGCAGAACCCCGGCGGATTGGAGAAAGGAGTACTGAACAAAGGAACTTTTTGGTGCCTATAGGACCGAAAAGTACGTACTGTTAAGAGCTTCCGTTCCGGTTAATAATAGAGGGGGATCTTACGATTACCTATATGAATAAATCCGGAGGGATTCTACGATGGACTTGCAGTTAACAGGTAAAACAGCGCTGGTAACCGGTTCGACTTCAGGCATCGGCAAAGCCATTGCGGCCGTTCTTGCATCCGAAGGCGCGAAAGTGCTTATTAACGGGCGTTCGGAGGCTAAAGTGAACGAAGTGATCCAGGAGATTGGGAAGCAGGTTCCCGGGGCTCTTCTGGAGCCGGCAGCCGCAGATTTAGGAACGGAGGAAGGCTGCAGCCGAATGTTGTCGGCTTACCCGGCGGTAGATATTCTCGTTAACAATTTGGGCATCTTTGAACCGAAGGAGTATTTCGATATTCCGGACGAAGACTGGCTGCGGTTCTTTGAAGTGAATATCATGAGCGGAGTACGTTTAACACGCCGGTATTTAAAAAACATGATCGACGCCGGCGATGGCCGGGTGATCTTTATTGCCAGCGAAGCGGCGGTGATGCCGTCGCTCGAAATGGCGCATTACAGCGCAACCAAAACGATGCAGCTTTCGTTGTCCCGAAGCCTGGCCGAGCTTACCAAAGGTACCCGGGTCACGGTAAATACCATAATGCCCGGCTCCACCTTGACTGAAGGCGTAGAGACGATGCTGAACACGCTTTATCCAAATGAGAATCTGAGCGTGGAGGAAGCCGAGAAGAAATTTATGAAGGAGAACCGTCCGACTTCCATTATTCAGCGGCTGATCCGTCCAGAGGAGATTGCGAGCCTGGTTGCTTTCGTTGGCAGCCCGTTGTCTTCGGCCATTAACGGAGCCGCGCTGCGCATCGACGGCGGACTGGTGCGCAGTATTTTCTAAGAGGACGACACATTAAACCAAATCCCCCTTGTCCGATGACTCGGGGGATTTTGCTGTGTCCTGACAGGGCTACTTCACCGTAAGGGTACCGGAATACATATACATTCCGCAGTGGAATTCATAAGTGCCAGGCTTAAGATTGTCCAGTGTGTAATAGTTGTCCCCTTTCTTCAGATAGACATTCATGCCCAGGTCGAGAGAAGCGACGTCGCGAATGCAGGATATGCCCTTCTCTTTTTTGAAATTGAGCAGCACGGGGGTTCCGGCCTGAATTTCGATGTGATTCGGGAAAAATCCGTTCTTGCGCACATCAACGGTCACAAGCTGGGACTGGCTGTTCTGCTGCGCACGAGCCGTCTGGGCAAAGACCGCCAGATCCGGCTGCGGCTCCGGCATATGATCCCGAATATAAAACAAAGCAAACCCTCCAAACAGAAAAGCGGTTAACCCGACGGTCAGAAACGGCCAGACGGCGGCTAATTTCTTCACTTCCTTTATTCCCTCCTCAAGAGATTCTTCAGGTTATATTCGCAGGTTCTGGAAGTCAGACAGCCGGAATTCATTCCGGACTTTATATTATTGTACGAGCCGGGGCGTACAATCATGCCAAAGCTGGGAAGGACTAACTCTCTTAGTTTATTTTGTTTCTGATGTTGAGGAGAACAGCAATATTTTTAACTTGATGGGGAAAAAAGCTCAATATTTTGTGCCGTTTACCGATATTATGAAAGGATGTTGTAAAACTTCACAGCCTGCTTAGAGACGAAATGGCAGATTTATTTTTAGTTGATAAGTGCAGCGGTTCACAAATATGGCAATGAAAGCGGAAAGCGGGGAAGATTATCGATTAGGAATAACATGAATTTTACGTCAAGTCAGGCAGCGGGAGAGAGTAAACGTTCTAAGTTAAGAAATTCGTTTTCCTCATACATAAAATCCCGGATTTGGATGTCCCGTTTAGTTTTATTCAAGCTTTTGAAGGAACAAACAAGTCTCTAGTGAAAAGGAAGGCCGGTTTAGGTGAGCTAGGTGCAGCATCCACGGATACGATTGAGAATGAGTTGCCACGCCAAGCGGCGGCTGGACAGAGGATACCCTCCTTATGTCCAGCTAGTCGAACCTTTTTGTGCTGATTTTGGAAAGGAAGATGTAAATTTTCAAGATTATTGGGAATTTTCCAAGGAAAATACTTTTTGATTCATCTCTGCTTTAAGTAGCTAGAAGTGCAAAAGTGTAGAAGTGCAGAAGGTCAGCAAGCGAGCAACAAATAAGTTTGGAAGAAGCAATACACTCAGGAGGTTTTGACCGAATTATGAAAGGGAATAAAAACTACTTCAGCAAGAACTTATGGTTTTCCATGCTTAATATTTTGATTATCGGCATTTTATTGATCGGGGTAAGTGAATATCTGCAGACGGATATTTTGCTGAAAACCCTCAAAAGCCAGACGGAAACCGTAACGACGAAATGGGCCAAGGACTTTGATCATCAAGACGTTGCCGCTGCTTTGGCAGACACAAGCTGGGATACCAAAGCCCAGAAGGATTTGACCGCCCAGTTCAACAAGTTGTCTGAATACAACCCGAACGTAGCGCAGGGTTATTTGTTCGGTACCGAACTGAAGGACGGCAACCAAACAAGCTTGATTGCTT
The DNA here is from genome assembly GCF_001685395.1 of Paenibacillus yonginensis. Lineage (NCBI taxonomy): Bacteria > Bacillati > Bacillota > Bacilli > Caryophanales > Paenibacillaceae > Paenibacillus > Paenibacillus yonginensis. Next base: position 572,412 of record NZ_CP014167.1, read on the forward strand.
TCCCGGATAATGTGCTGGATGCCTTCAAGCAGGAGGGGATGAAGGTTGGCGATTTCTATGAGCAGCCAGGTCCGGTTGCAGACGGCATCAGAAAAATGCTGAAAACAAGAGAAAAAACCTTTACGTCCGTGTACAGTGACGGTTTTGGCACCTGGATGACGATTCTGTATCCGATTGCCGATGCTTCCGGAAAGATCGATTCGTATTTTGGTGTTGACGTGGATGCCAGCATGATCCCTGACGGGCGTAAAACCTTTTTGGAAGAAACCTTGGTTCTGCTTCTAATCGCCTTGATTATTTGCGGCGGTTTGCAATATTTCGTAGCCCGCAAAACCCTTCTTCCGCTTAATGAACTGGTGGGCGGCATCCAAAAGGTATCCCAAGGCAAGCTGAATTTCTCACTTAATGAAAAAGGCGCATTCGGAGAACTAAACAAACAATTCAACAGCATGGTCAATCATGTCAGATCCGTTATTCAAGGCATTCAGGAAACGGCAGTCAGCTCTTCCGAGGTTTCCAAACACCTCTTTACGATTACGGAACGAAATAAAGAAGGCGTAGAAGTCATCACAGCTGAAGTGGCGGTTATGAATGACAGTGCGGGTACCCAGGTGGTATCGACGGCCAATGCCGGAGCTTCCATGCAGCAGATTTCCGCTTCCCTGCAGACGATCGCCAGCAATGCGAGCCATGTCTCCAGCGCTTCCCAGGAGATGCAAAGCAAATCCGAAGAAGGAAATATGGCGATGCAGAGCATCGCGACCCAAATCAGCCAGATCAGCGAAACCTCTTCCGTAACCTATGAAACGATGAAGGTGCTTGAGTCGAAATCCGAAGAAATCGGGTCTATTCTGAATCTGATCAAAAATATTACCGAACAGACCAATCTGCTTGCGCTGAATGCAAGTATTGAAGCAGCGCGTGCAGGGGAGAACGGCCGCGGTTTCTCCGTCGTTGCCGGTGAAGTTCGCAAGCTGGCCGAGCAGTCCAAAGAGGCAACCGACCGCGTTGGCGCCCTGGTTGAAGAAATTCAGCAGGAGACCGGTAAAGCGGTAACTTTTGTCTCCCGCAGCACGGAGGAAATTAAAATGGGTCTGGCGCTGGCAGCTGAAACCGAGCTGAAATTTGAAGAAATCATGCACGCCACCCAGCAGGTAGCCGATCAAGTCATTGATATTTCCAGCTCTACCGAACAGATTTCGGCTGGAACGCAGGAGGTTACGGCTATGGTGGCCGAGCTGTCCGAGATTTCCACGCGCACTTCAAGCAATGCTCAAAGCATTATGAATACCGTATCCGAACAGGAGAAATCTTTTGAAGAGCTTCACGATTATGCGACCGAGCTTTCAGAAGTAGCTGAGCAGCTGAGCCAGCTGGTAGGCAAATTCGAAACCAAATAATGCGAATCGTAATCAATCGAATTAGAGATAGAAACGTGAACCTTATATAAAACCTAACAGACACCAAAACTGGAGCCGGATTAACCCGCTTTGTTTTGGTGTTTGGTTCCTAAGGAGAAGGAGAGACAAGATGGTACTGGAACAACTGATGGAGAGGAAGCAGCGGGCTTCCCGGCCTTTAACAGAAGAACAGCTTCACAACGAGACCCTCGCCAGCCTGTTTAGTAGAGCGGCCTCTCAACACCTGGACAAGATCGCCATTTCCTATGGTTCAAGGGAGATCACCTATCAGCAGCTTAAACAATTAAGCGGACAGGTCGCCAACGCTCTGGTGCAATCCGGCCTGAAAAAAGGGGATTTTGTCGGTCTTTATATGGAACGCAGTCCGGAGACGGTCATTTCGCTGTTAGGCGTTCTGCGCGCCGGCGGGGTATATGTGCCCATTGATCCTGAACATCCGATCGAAAGGGTTCGTTACATCGTCGAGGATTGCAGCAGCAGATTTATTATCTATAAGGAACGTTATCAAGAGAGTGCGGCTAATTTGGCGGGAGACGGCGGAGAGACCAAGCTGCTGTGCCTGGAATCCGTGTTGGCCCAGTTTCCGGCGGAATTCATCAATGTCCCGCTGCAGCCGGATGATCTGGCTTACGTGATTTATACTTCGGGTTCTACCGGCAAACCGAAAGGGACTTTGATTGCGCATCGCGGGGTTGTTAACCTATATGATTCGATGACCCGCTCCCTTCAGCTGTCTTCCGAGGACGTAGTGACCCAGTTCTCGACGTTCAGCTTTGATGCGTCTGTGGTCGATACCTTTGAGGCGCTGCTGAACGGCGCGCATCTCGCTCTGCTGACCAAAGAAGAACAGCTGACGCCGGAGCTGCTCGTTGACTTGCTGGAGCGCCGCGGTGTAACCCACATCGGTTGTCTGCCAACCTCCGTATTCAACCGAATTGCAGAGACGACAACTCCGGAGATGAAGAAGAAATGGAAGACCGTTAAGACGGTGCTGGTAGCAGGTGAAGCTCTGCTGTCCGAGCATGTCCGCAAGTTCCAAAGTAAATTTGGCACGGAAATTACCATTATTAACGGCTACGGTCCAACGGAGTGTACGGTGCTTACGACGATATACAAGGTTACAGAGCCTTGGGAAAGCACGGCGAATACCGTCCCGATCGGGTATCCGCTGGATAACTACGAGTTATATGTCGTGAAGGAAGACGGCCAGCTTGCCGAGGACGGGGAAGAGGGCGAGCTTTACATCGCTACCCCGGGTTTATCCAAAGGTTATCTGAACCTGCCTGAGAAGACAAAGGAAGTGTTCATCACGAACCCATTCCGCACGGATAAATCCTCTATGCTGTACAAGTCCGGGGATATTGTCAGAAGACTGCCGGACGGCAGCATTGAATTTCAGCACCGCAAAGACGGCCAGCTGAAGCTGCGCGGCTTCCGAATTGAAATCGGCGAAATCGAAAACGCGCTTTCCAAACATCCGCATATTCTGGATGGTGCGGTTGTGGCGGTTGTGGAGCAAAGCGTGGTTAAACATTTATCCTGCTTCTATACCGAGAAGGCGCCCGTGTCCGTCAAAGCTTTAAAGGAACACCTGAAAAATTATGTGCCGCAGTACATGATCCCTGCTTATTTCTACCGTCTGCCGGAAATTCCGTTGTCCCCGACGGGCAAAGTGGACCGCAAGCAGCTGCTTGCGCTGGATCATCCGGAAGCGGCCGAAAGGACGGAACCTTTTGAAGCGCCGGTTGGCGAACTGGAGACGATGCTGGCTTCCTTGTGGGCTGAAATTCTGCAGCTGCCGAAGGTGGGGCGGAACGTCAGCTTCTTTGATATCGGCGGCGACTCGCTGGCGGTTATGGCTGTCCTGTCACACCTCAAGCTGGACTATTTGAGCCTGCGGATGAATGATCTGTACGAGCATACGACGGTTGAGGCTTTGGCCGCTTATATTTCTACGCTGAGCAGCGACGAGGAAGAAGCGGAGGAGTTGATCAGCGAATACAAGGATCTCGCGGAACTGCCTGTATTGCCTAAAGTACAGCTGCTGAATCGGGACGGTCTCGGCTCGGATATTCTGCTGACGGGAGCGACGGGTTATCTGGGCTCGCATTTGCTGTACGAGCTGCTGACGGCTACTGAAGCCCGCATTCATGTGCTGGTTCGTCCTAAAGCCGGCGAAACTGCACGGAGCAGAATTCAAAAGACGCTGGATTCCTATTTTGGCCGCCGTGTATTTGCGGAGCACCAAAGCCGGATTTTGGTGCTGGAGGGCGACCTGGTTCAGGAGAACCTTGGACTTTCGGGCCCAGACCGCGCCCTGATCGCCTCCAAGATCACCTCCATTATTCATGCGGGGGCGGACGTCAGACATTTTGGCAAATCGGAAGAATTCCAGGCTACGAACGTAACCGGGACAGAATCGCTGATGGATTTTGTCTATGAGAATCCTGAGATTCGTTTCCATTACATTTCGACGATCGGCATTCCGGAGGACATGGCGGCAGCCGGCTTATGGGAGGCTGCCTGCGCAAGTCCGGAGCAGTTCTACAGCGTGAAGCTGGAAAGCGTCTATACGCACAGCAAGCTGCTTGCCGAGAAAGTGGTTGCAGATGCGATTCAGCGTGGTTTGCCCTGCTCGATCTACCGGGCCGGCAACCTGTCCTGCCATAGTGAAACCGGGCATTTCCAGACCAACATCAACGAAAATTTCTTCTACCGGATGATAAAAGCGTTCCTGCTGCTGGGCAAAGCCCCTGCGGTTCAGACACACATTGATATCACGCCGGTCGATTTCGCCAGCCGGTTTATGGTCAAGCTGATGCTTCGTCCGCTGCTGGGCGAAATTTACCACATCTGCAACCCGGATCAGCAGCGGTATGAAAGGCTGATCGCCTCTTTGATGGAGCTGGGCTACTCCATTGATCTGCTGCCACAGAAGCAGTTTGAGCGCTGGGTGCTGACAGAAGGGCGCAGCATCAGCGAAGAAGCCGTACAGCTGGCAGTGGCTCTGCTGGAAGGGGACGGAGTGCGGACTACGCCTTACCGTTATTCGAGCGAAACATCGTTCCGCAAGTCCGAAGGCCTGCAGCGGACGCCGGCGTTGGATGAGCTGCTGCGCAAGCTGGTAGATCATGCCGTGAAGCGGGGATATTTCCCTGAAGCACAGAAGTAGAAAGGATAGGAAAGGAAAGGAAAGGAAAGGAAAGGAAAGGACCCCGATTTGGGGTCCTTTCCTATTGAGCCCGAATGGCGGCAAAAGCCGCTTCTACAAACCGTTTGTGTTTCTTGCGCATGTCCTGCTCTTTGGCAGGTTCAAGTCCCCACGTGGACAGCTTGGACGCTGGCCGCAGGGCCGCGCACAAATCCCAGTAGGGCAAATGATCGTAACGGACATCAGGCATGAGCCTTTTATATTCGGCAGTGAACACATCAAGCGCTTCCTGTCCCCATGCCCACAAAACCTCCAGACGGGCACCGGCCAAATCGGTCAGCGGGTCGCCAAGCGCCGCATCCTCCCAATCAATAACCGCTATCAGCCGGTCTCCGCGCCAAAGCGTGTTGCCCGGCCAGTAGTCTCCGTGAAGCAGGACGGTTTTATTCCATTCCGGCAGCGGCCAAACCGTCTCCAGCACCTGACGGATTCCTGCTTCGCCGAGCGACGTGTCCGGCTTAAGGGGATTTTTGGCGAGCAGCTGTGTATAGAGGCTTTCCTGCCTTGGCAGGAAAGAAAAAGTCCCTGATTGTATCGGCAGCTGATGCAGCAAAGCCAATTGTCCAGCCAGCTGGCGGCTGCAGGCGTTCAGATCGGCAGGGTGCCAATCGGTATCGCTTTCTATGTATTGTATGAGGAGATAGGGAGAATCAAGCAAGTCCCGTGAATCATCTACCGCATAAGGCGCAGGTACCGGAAGCTTAGCTTTACGCAGGAAATCCAGCAGGAGGGACTCGTCTTGGGCGATCCGGGGATTTCGGGCCAAGTCGGCAGCCCCGTGCTGGCGGACGATGACTTTGTTCAACTGGCCGTCTGCCTGCCGGAACTCAAGCGCGGTCACCTCGGCGGAAACGCCGCCCTTAAGCGGCCAATGGCGGAGCAGTGTGGATCCGGGAAAATTTTTTTCGATAACCTGCTGATAGGGAGGGGTCTGCATAGGGATATCTCTCCTGCAATTTGATAGTTAAAGTGCTTTAGTTTAGTTCGCGCAGGAGGGGCGGGAATCCTTGTTTGATCTCCCTGCTTTCCAGGTTTATAGTGTTATCAGCAGCGATTATCATATTTGTATCGTACTTGCAGGGCATCATTCGGCAGCAGAAGGGAGTAATAGAACATGAAATATAAGCAGCTTGGGGCAAGCGGATTAAAGGTTTCGGCTCTCGGATTGGGTACCAATGCGTTCGGCAAACGTGCGGACCAGGAGACATCCGTGAACATCATCCATCAGGCTTTGGATAGCGGCGTCAATTTTGTGGATACGGCCAACATCTATGCGGGAACCGCATCGGAGTCGATTATCGGGGAGGCTCTGGCGGGAAGACGGCAAGAGGTGGTTCTGGCGACTAAAGCCGGTTTGATTCGAAATGAAGGACCAAACGGAAGCGGGTCCTCGCGGTTCCACCTGCAGCAGGAGCTTGAGCAGAGCCTGCGCCGGTTGAAGACCGATTACATCGACCTGTACCAGATTCACACCTTCGATCCGAATACTCCTCTGGAAGAAACGCTCCGCACACTGGATGACATGGTTTCTTCGGGGAAAGTCCGCTACATAGGAGCCTCTAATTATGCGGCATGGGAGCTGATGAAGGCGCTGGGCGTCAGTGAACGCAAAGGTTTTGTTCCTTATGTATCCGTGCAGACGAGCTATTCCCTGGCAGACCGCACACCGGAGCAGGAGCTGGTGCCGTTATGCCTGGATCAGGGTGTCGGAATCATTCCTTATTTCCCTTTGGCCGGAGGTATTCTTACCGGAAAATATACGGCCCCGTCGGATACGCCTGCCGGCTCAAGAGCCCAAACCGACCCGAGCTTCCAGCGGTTTCTGGATGAGAAGACGATCGAGCTTGGTCGTCAAGTGGCCAGGCTTGCGGGAGAACTCGGCTGCTCGCCAAGCGCGCTTTCGATTGCCTGGCTGATGGGCCGTCCGGCCGTATCCACCGTTATTGTCGGGGCTACGCGGACTGGACAGCTTGAAGATAATCTCACCAGCTTAGAACTCGAGTTGCCTGATGAGGTGAGAAAGCAATTGGATGAGCTGAGCGCATCTTTTCGTTACGGGGAGGCTTTTGCCGTTTATCGGCTGACTTGATAAAAGTGCTCTGATTTAAGCAGTTTAACTGCACAAAGAATAAGCGATGTTAGGAATCTGAATCTCCCGCTGCGGCTGGGGGGTTCTTTTTTTAGCAGCCGGGAGCAGGCCATGCGAATAGTAAGCTTATGCACATTTCTTCCAAAAGCATAAACAGATTTGACGAAAATGTAAGGGAAGTCCTTCATTCCGGAAAATCTTCTATTATCATCAGGAACAAGAATTGATAGAATCAGAGCAAAATAGAAACAGAGGGAGAGAAACAAAGTGATTTATGGGTTTTTGCTGCTGCTGCTGGCTTGCGGTTTTCAAGGGAGCTTTGGACTCGGGATGAAGAAATACCGGCCTTTTTCCTGGGAAGCTTTCTGGGTGATCTTCTCGGTTGTGGGCATTCTGCTCGTTCCGCTTGGATGGACCTGGCTTGAGGTGCCTGACTTTATGACTTATGTCCGCGAGACGCCGGGCCACGTACTGGCATCAGCCTCATTCTGCGGCCTGCTGTGGGGCGTCAGCTCCATCCTGTTTGGCAAAGCGATCGATAGGGTAGGAGTCTCCTTGACCTACGGCGTCAACATGGGCATTTCGGCGTCTGTCGGTTCGCTGATTCCGCTGCTCATCTTCGGCAATATCCCGGTAGCCCGCTCTTTTGTGGTCCTGCTGATCGGCATGGCGGTAATGCTGGCTGGCGTTGCGGTGATTACAAAGGCGGGGCTTGCCAAGGAGAAAAGTCTGAAGACCGTGCTGCTTGAACAGGTTGGAGACACGGCAAACGCCGGGAAAAAAACTGTCCAAAGGCCTGCTGCTTGCTTCGCTTGCCGGGCTGGGCTCGGCAGCTATGAATATTGGCTTTGCCTATGCCAATCAGACGCTTGAGATCGCGACCCGGCAAGGTGTTGCGGCTACAAGCGCCAGCTTGATCCCTTGGGTTGTAACGTTGTCCGGCGGTTTTGCCGCCAACTTTATTTATGCGGTCTTTCTGCTGATCCGAAACCGCACTTACCGGGATTTAACGGCCAAAGGAGCCGGCAAAGCTTACGGCAAGGCGATCGTGACTGCCCTAATCTGGTTTTGTGCGCTTGGCTTTTATGCGAAAGCTACCGTGCTGCTTGGACCGCTCGGCTCCAGCGTGGGCTGGCTTGCCTTTAACGGTCTCGCTTTGATCGTAAGCAACGCCTGGGGCCTCAAGGATGGAGAATGGAAGGGATTTGCCCAGCCCCGGAAAATGCTGCTCACCGGCAATGCGATCCTGATTGTTTCGTGGATCGTGGTGGGGATTGCAAACGGGCTGGCTTGATAGAGTAAAGAAGCTCTGGCGCGATCATCATGGCTTTTAGCCAAAAGAAATAGACCGTCCCCCTGCTGGGTTACGGTCTATTTCCAGGCCTTAAACCGGAGCCGACCGTCTTTGAAGCGGTCTACGGTGCGGGAGTTAGGCAGCTTCTCTTGAACTTTCTCCCTCATCCAGCCTTCAAGAAATGCAAGCTTGTCTTCAAAATGCGCATAGAACGTGGAGCGATTAGCGGTCGCCCAAGTCGGAATATCTTGTACGGTAATAGAAGAGACATTCTTTTCTTCTCAAGCAATTCCATAAAAGCTTGCATCAATAATTGAGCGTCCGTTTTACGCGGGGGTCGTTTGTCTGAGCAGGTATTAGCTGAGTACAAGAAGCAGGAACCTGAAAGCACCTATCAGTTAAAGCTTTCAATCGTGTTAATTAATTGAACAAGACAACAAAGCTCTCAAACGCGGCTAAGCCGCTTGAGAGCTTTGTTTATCAGGCAGGTACATTTACCTATTAGGCTTTACTGTGAAGGGTAACCAGGTAACCATCGGGGTCGGCAAATGTAAAAGTTCGTCCGAATGGTCCATCTATTGGGGCAGATGTAATCTTCACGCCTGCTGCAATAAGCTTGTCATGGATTTCCTGCGCATCAGGGGCATGAAGCCACAGAGCGACACCAAGTCCAGGCTGAGTACCTGAACCGAGTTCAGTTCCTGGCATTAAGTCGCGAAGGGCAAATGCAATAGGTTTTGTTTCAAAGACTACAGCATGAGGGGGTCCCGCCTGTGAGCGGACGAGGCCGAGATAGTTTTGATAAAATTCCGCAGAAGCTTCAAGATTGCTAACTTGAAGTGAAATGAAATCGGGTCCAATTACTGGCATAATGTTCTCCTTTATATATGGGATTTCTATTCGTGTCTGGAGCTTTTGGCTAAGCGTTGGCAAATCCTCAGTGCGCCACTCGGTTCATTATAAGCTCATGTATAACCTCACTTTCATTAGAGATGTCTTGATTATACAGGCCCCTTCTTGCCAACAGTATGTCAGTAACGGTTTTTCATTTTTTCGATTTCTTCTCTTATGCGGTTTTTGAAGGATTCCGGTTCAGTTACTATGACATCGGCCCCCCAGCCAAGAATCCAACTCAGCAGTTCCTCAGGTTGACGGACGCGAAAAGTGACATGGTATCCATCTTCTTTAGATTCGGCAGTCTCCATATAATAGTTGTTTGCTTCTTCAACCTTATCGCTGATTTCTGAATTAAAAATTGCGCAGACCCGTATGCTGCGGGTATCCTTCGGACGATAGGATTGAAGGTTGAAGTTATCGGGAATCTGAAACGTATCCTCAGTCACGGTAAGATCACTGATTCGGGAGACCCGGAAATGGCGAATATCCTCCCGCAGGTCACAGAAAGCAACTAATAGCCAGCCATTCTGCTCATCATGTGCCAATCCGAACGGCGATACAGTTCGCACATTTACCCGGTTCCCATCAGTCCCAGCAACCCGCTTGTGATAGGTGAAACGAAGTTTCTTGCCCTTCAGCATGGCTTCACGAATGCTTCCCAAGTTTACTTTCTCTCGCATCATTACGGCCATTTCATCTTTTTGGATCAGACTGATGCTCCCTTGTATTCGGTTTGTCTCCTCACGGATGGGGCGAGACAGAATGGCTTCTATTTTTCTGCGGGAAGAATGAGCACTTTTGCGATAAGTTGGATCAAAACGTTTTTCTACGAATTCTGCTCCAAGAAGAAGGGATACTGCTTCTTGGACTGTAAAACTAATGGGTGGAAGAAAAAAACCTTCCATCAAAGAGTATCCTAATCCTGTCTCACCAACTATGGGGACACCCGCTTCACTCAAAGCCTGCATATCACGATAAATCGTTCTTATACTAACTCCCAAGACCTCTGCTAATTCATCGGCTGTCAGCAATTTACTTCGCTGCAATTCCATCACAATTGCTAAAAGACGTTCTGTTTTATTCAATTGAAGCTGCACTCCCTTGTCGGAATTCAACCATTCATACCTTCAGGTATACGCGGCTCCCAATCACGACTCCCTAACCAACAACACACAGCACTCCACATGGCTTGTCTGCGGGAACATATCCACCGGCTGGACCCATTCGACGCTGTAGCCGCCGTCGGCCAGCACTTTGCAGTCCTTCGCGAGTGTAGAAGGATTGCAGGAGACATACACGAAACGTTTGGGCTTCGTGCGCAGCACGGTTTCGAGGAAGACTTCATCAAGACCCGTGCGCGGCGGGTCGGCAATGATGATGTCCGGCGAGAAACCGGACTTGACCCAACGCGGCAGCAGATCCTCAGCACGCCCCGTGTGGAAGGTGGCGTTGCTGCGGCCGTTGCGCTCCGCGTTGGCTTTGGCATCCTGAACGGCCTCCGCGATGGTTTCGATGCCGCGCACCTCGGCGGCGTTTGGCGCGAGCCACAAGCCGATCGTTCCGGTGCCGCAGTAGGCATCGACAACGGTTTCCCGGCCTGTCAGCGCAGCTGCGGCGCGGACGGATTCGTACAGCTTAACCGTCTGAAGCGGATTAAGCTGGAAGAAAGCGCGAGGCGACAGCGTAAAGTCCAGGTCGCCGAGCGATTCCTCGATCGTATCCGAGCCCCAGAGGATACGGGTGTGATCGCCGAAGATCAGCGAGGTATTCCGCGGATTGGCATTTAAGGCAATGCTGGTTGCCTCAGGCAAAGCCAGCCGGATATGTTTGACAAGCTCAGCTTCATTTGGCAACCGGTCCTTGGCAGCCACCAGCGTAACCTGCAGCTGTTTGGACTGAAAGCCCAGCCGCACGACAATGCTGCGAACCAGCCCTTTATTGCTGCGTTCCTGATAAACCGGAATTTGCAGCTCCTGCAGCACGTTGCGGACTTTATCCACCGCGCGGTTCACCTCGGGGTGCTGGATAGGACAGCCGGTAATGTCGATCAGTTCATGCGAGCCTGCCGCGTACAAACCGGCAATAACCCCCTCCTGACGCATACCGAGCTGAAGCTGGGCTTTGTTGCGGTAATCCCAAGGATGGTCCATGCCAAGCATCGGCTTCATCCGGATATTTTCCAGACCCGAATAACGAGAGAAAGCTTCGCGCACCAAATCCTCTTTCGCTTTCAGCTGGCCTTCATAAGACATGTGCTGAATCTGGCAGCCCCCGCAAATGCCAAACACCGGGCAGGGCGCGTCGATGCGGTAGGGGGACCTTTTTTCAATTTCGCCGATTTTGGCTTGTATGAATCGTTCTTCAACCTTGGTGACCACAGCTTTAATCACTTCACCGGGAATCGCGCCTTCAATAAATACCGCCTTTCTGCGGTAATAGCCGACGCCTTCGCCGTTAATGCCCAGCCGTTTGATTGTAATGATCAGCCGGTCGCCGACTTTGACCTCCTCGGCATGCTCGTGCCGGGCAGGCTGGGTCTGCTTGTCCTTGCGGAATTTGGATAGCGAGGAAGCGGCCTGAGCCGCATTGCGGACTTTAGGCTGGGTTTTGCGTTGCTCGTTTCGCGGATTAGGCTGGCCAGGTTTGCCGGCACTTTCCAATTTAGAGGCTGAAGATCGCGTCCCCCGGCTATCCGGTTTGGGTTTACGGAGTCCTGGAGGGTTGTCACGTCCGGATGATGTACGGTTAGATTTAGCGTTAGCTCCCTTGCCGGAAGCGTCTTTCGGTTTCATGGTTCATTTCTCCGTCCTGCTGGATGCAATAGTTTTATAAAGGAATGATACTTTTTTATGCCTGCCCGGTCAATGTTAAGCCCCGCTTGGAAGCCGCCGGTTGGTTGCCCAATCTGGCAAAGCCCGGTAAACTTAACCTAGAAGAAGATTGGTAAGAAGCATAGTATGAAGAAGAGTAAGAGGAATAGCGACTTTCGGAAGGTATTTATTTCAGTCTTGTTAAATGAGGAGTCTTTATTATTATGAACGTTGAACTGCCAACTTTGGATAAAGCGCGGGAACTGCTGCAGAAATATTACGGTTATCCCGACTTCCGGGAAGGCCAAACCCAAATCGTTGAAAGCCTGCTGACCGGCAAAGACACGCTTGGCATTCTGCCGACCGGCGGCGGCAAGTCGATCTGTTACCAGATTCCGGCGCTGCTTGCGCCTGGATTGACGTTGGTCGTGTCTCCGCTGATCTCCCTGATGAAGGACCAGGTGGACGCGCTTACGGCCATGGGCATTCCTGCTGCTTACATTAACAGTACCTTGTCGGGAAAAGAAGTTAACGATCGCATCCGCGCCGCGCGCCGCGGCGATCTGAAGCTGCTGTATGTTGCGCCGGAGCGGCTGGAGCTGGACTGGTTCCGCCAGGAAATGAGCGAGCTGCCGATTTCCTGCGTGGCCGTGGACGAAGCGCATTGCGTCTCCCAGTGGGGCCACGACTTTCGGACAAGCTACCTGGCGGTTTCGCCGTTTGTAGAGAGCCTGCCGGAGCGTCCGGTGGTGGCGGCTTTTACAGCGACGGCGACGCCGGAGGTGACGGAGGATATGGTCCGCCTGCTGCGGCTGGATGATCCGTCTGTCTTCATTACCGGGCTAGGGCGCGACAATCTGGCTATGTCGGTGCTGCGCGGCGAAAATAAACGCGAGTTTATTCTTGAATATGCCCGCACCCATGAAGCGCAAGCCGGCATTATTTATGCTGCTACCCGAAAGGACGTGGACGACCTGCATGACCGGCTGCGTCAGGCCGGTATTGCCGCAGGACGTTATCATGCCGGGATGGGCGACGAGGAACGGGATGCGATGCAGGAAGCTTTCCTGTACGACGACATTCGGGTGATGGTTGCGACCAACGCCTTCGGAATGGGCATCGACAAATCCAATGTCCGTTATGTCATTCATTACAACATGCCTAAGAACATGGAGGCTTATGTTCAGGAAGCCGGACGTGCGGGCCGGGACGGCGAGCCAAGCGAATGTATTTTGCTGTTCAGCGCGCAGGATATTGTGACCCAGAAATTCCTGATCGAGCAGAACCCGCAGGACGATCTGCGCAAGAAAGGCGATTACCGCAAGCTGCAGCAGATGATCGAATACTGCTATACAAACAAATGCCTGCGCTGGGCGATGCTCGATTATTTTGGAGAGAAACATGACCATAAACCTTGCGGCAACTGCAGCTCCTGCCTCGATGACCGCGAGCTGGTGGATATGACGCGCGACGCGCAGATTATTTTCTCCTGCATCCACCGGATGCGGGAGCGGTTTGGGGTGTCGATGGTGGCGTCGGTACTGAAGGGCTCGCAGAACAGGAAAGTGCTGCAATACGGCTTTGACAAGCTGCCAACCTATGCCATGATGCCGCGCCGTACCGAGAAGGAAATCTCCGAGCTGATCAACGAGTTTGTCGCCGAAGGTTATCTGATGCTGACGGAAGGGCAATATCCGGTGGTGCGGCTGACCGCCAAAGCTGCGGAGGTGCTGAAAGGCCAGCGCGAGGTGATGCAGCGAGCGCCGCGTCCCGTGCAGGAGAGCGCTGCCGGCAGACGGCGCAGCAACCGGTACGACCTCAGTCCGTCGGCAGTCAATGAGACGGTGTTCGAGCAGCTGCGCCTGATTCGGCGCGACTTGGCCCAGAAGGAGCATGTGCCTTCCTACATTATTTTCAACGATGCCACCCTGCGTGAAATGAGCGTGATCCAGCCCCAAACCGAGCAGGAGATGCTGCGGATCAAAGGGGTTGGGGAGCTCAAGTTCGGCAAATACGGCAAGCCGTTCCTGGATTTTTTCAAAAATGGGGGGTTAGGGGCCGTGCCGGATGACGATGCTCCTGATGAGATGGACTATCACGGAACGGATCAAGACGGATTCGATTTCTAAAATGGATTGTTTACCCTTAAGAAGAGGTTGTGACCTATGAAAGTTGTGTTATCCACGCTGAATGCTAAATATATTCATACGAATATGGCGATCCGGCTTCTGAAAGCTTACAGCCAGCACGAATTCGACATTGAACTGGCCGAATATACGATCAAAGACCCGGTGATGAACATCGTTTCGGATTTGTACCGCCGTCAGCCGGATGTGATCGGATTCTCCTGTTATATCTGGAATATCGAAGAAACGCTAAAGGTCGTTGAAATTTTGAAAAAGGTTATGCCGGAAACGGAAATCGTGCTCGGCGGGCCGGAGGTTTCTTACGATACCGATTATTGGATGAAGAGAGTGCCGGCCATTGATTTTATTGTTATGGGCGAAGGTGAAGAGACGTTCCACCATCTGCTCCAGACCATTGCAGGGGACCGCAAATTTCATTTCGTCTACGGCCTTGCTTACCGCAAAGGCGATGAAGTCGTGTTGATGCCGGGCCGGCCGAAAGCGGATCTGAACAGTCTGCCCTCCCCGCACCGTTTCCCGGAGGACATTCCGGAGCTAGGCAAAAGAATTGTTTATTTCGAGACCAGCCGGGGCTGCCCATTCAACTGCCAGTTCTGCTTGTCCAGCATCGAGGTCGGTGTCCGGTATTATGATATCGAGCGGGTGAAGGCGGACATTTTGTACCTGATCGCGAACGGAGCCAAGGTCATCAAATTCCTGGACCGGACGTTTAACATCAACCGCAGCTACGCCATGGAAATGTTCCAATTCCTGATCGAGAACCATCAGGGCTGCGTGTTCCAGTTTGAGATTACAGCGGACATCATGCGGCCAGAAGTGATGGATTATTTGGCAGAGAATGCGCCTCCGGGGATTTTTCGTTTCGAGATCGGCGTCCAGTCCACCAACGACCCGACCAACGAGCTGGTCAAACGCAGACAAAATTTCACGAAGCTGTCGCGCACGGTCATGACGATTAAGAACAGCGGCCGCATCGACCAGCATCTCGATTTGATTGCGGGCCTGCCGCTCGAGGATTACGACACGTTCCGCAAGACGTTTAACGACGTGTTTGCCATGGAGCCGGAGGAGCTGCAGCTCGGCTTCCTGAAAATGCTGCGGGGAACCGGGCTGCGTCACGATGCGGACAAATACAATTATGTCTACATGGACAACGCTCCTTACGAAATTTTGAGCAGCGAATGGCTGCCTTTCTCCGATATTGTCCGCTTGAAACGCCTGGAGGATGTACTTGAAAAATACTGGAACGCCCACCGTATGGACCATACGCTGCGCTATTTGATGAAACACGAATTCGATTCGCCGTTCGACTTCTTCCAGGAGTTCGGGAATTACTGGGAGGAGCAGGGCTGGCAGCGGATCGGGCACCAGCTGGAGGATTTGTTCATCCGGCTGGATGCTTTCCTTAAAGTACGGGGTCTGCGGCATCCACAGATCGTAGCCGGTCTGATGAAAGCTGACTATCTGCTGAACCACAAGTACAAACCGCGTAAAATCTGGTGGGAAGACCGGATGCACAAAGAGGAACGGACGGCCCTGTACCACCGCTTGGCCGAGCTGTCCTTAGCCATTTCGGCGGACGGCGCGGCTGGTGCTTCTGGAGCGGGTGCTGATGACGGTCAACGTTCAGGCTGGCCGGGAAGTCTGCGCTTAACCGAACGGGAGCTGCTCAAATTGGGTGTCCTGGAGCGATTGCCGTTCTCCAGCGTGGAGGAAGCGGTCGAACGGGGGCCGGAAGCTGCCGGTCATGAATCCCTGTTAGTGGTGCTGTATCAGCAAAATGAAGATGAGAAGCCGGTTTATTTCTCAGTAGATGCAGGTCTGCTTGCAGCGCAATCCTAGATTGCAAGGGGACGTGCCGAAAAATAAGGCAAGGCATAAAGCCGCTGGAGCCGCAGCATAAGCTGCCGCCCCCAGCGGCTTTTTTTTTGCAGGTCTGGAGCAGATCCTGCACCCAACGCTCGAACAACTTGAAACCTTTGCGATGGTTGCCGAACTCGAGCGGAGCGCCTAGAGCAATCGTTCGAAAGCTGACGGCGCGTGCCACATGAACTTCTTGAGCGATGTCTACACCTATGACTAAGTGATGAATGGTAAAGTTTTCAATGAGTCGAATTTGCTTGTCTTGCGCCTTAAACTTCCAGGGGTACCGACACCAGACTTTCTAATCCTGCATCACGGTGAACAGCCGGATTCCAGCAGCCTTTCTTATCCTGTGTTTGTGAAACCGGCGCGTTCCGGCTCGTCGTACGGCGTAACGAAAGTAAACGGCCCTGATGAATTGGACTCCGCCATTAAAACCGCAAAACAGTATGACAGCAAAATCTTAATTGAACAGGCTATTTCAGGAATTGAGGTTGGCTGTGCCGTGTTAGGAAATGACTCTGACTTGACAGCCGGTGAAGTAGACCAAATTACGTTATCTCACGGTTTCTTTCGTATTCATCAGGAGAGAGAGCCGGAGAAAGGCTCAGAAAACGCCATTTTTACCGTTCCGGCAGAAATTCCGGCAGAGAAACGCATGGAGCTGCAGGAAACGGCAAAAACGATTTATCAAGTGCTGGGCTGTAAGGGGTTAGCTCGCGTAGATTTATTCTTGCAAGAAAACGGGCGGATTGTCCTTAACGAAGTCAACACATTGCCCGGATTTACGTCATACAGCCGTTATCCCCGCATGATGGCTGCGGCGGGCATAACGCTTACCGAGTTGATTGACCGTTTGGTAGAGTTGGCCTTGGAGGGCTATGGGTATGGAAAAGGGATTTGGGTTTATCGATGAGGTCCTTTCCGGCGTTCGATGGGACGCTAAATATGCTACGTGGGATAGTTTTACTGGAAAGCCAGTTGACGGATATGAAGTCAACCGTATAGCGGGTACGATTGAACTGGCGGCAGCGTTGCGGGAAACCAAGAGGCAAGCCGCCGCTCTTGGATACGGCTTGCTTCTTTGAGATGGCTATCGCCCACAGCGTGCGGTGGACTGCTTTCTTCGATGGTCAGAACAGCCAGAAGATGGTCGTACCAAAGAAAGATATTACCCCAATATAAACCGAAGAGATATGATTACAAAAGGATATGTAGCGTCAAAATCAAGCTATAGTCGAGGAAGTGCCATTGATCTCACGCTCTTTCAATTGGACACCGGCGAGCTTGTGCCTATGGGAACCGGCTTTGATTTTATGGACGAGCGTTCGAATCATACCTCAAAGAACGTATCCATTATTGAAGCGCAAAACCGCTGTACATTGAAAACGATCATGGAAAACAGCGGATTTGAGCCATATCCCTACGAATGGTGCACTATGTGCTCAAAAACGAGCCATACCCTGATAGATATTTCGATTTTCTATTGGGGGATTGAGCTGCGGAGGACTTTATTCCTGCAATTCATTAGCTTTCCTTATTCCCTTGGCGGTAGCTTCAGACAATCAAAGTCGCATAAACTGCGGCTTTTTTTGTGTTTGATGCGGGGAAAATGGAGCATAGGCCGGAAAGAAAGTCAGCAGCGCGGGAGAACTTGCCTTTCTACGAAGGGGCAGCTGCTGACAGCCTGCCGGCCTGCCGGTCCAGCCACTGGAGCACATCGCGTATCACTTCTTCTTTGTTGAATTCATGGAACAGCTCATGCCGGGCTCCGGGATAAAGCTTCAAATCCACATGGCGAAGGCCAAGCCGGTTATAATCGGCTGCCAGCCGCTCCACGCCTTTGCCGTTGTGGCCGACCGGATCTTCGGCTCCAGAGAACAAAAATACCGGTTTGTCGACCGGGATTCTCGCCATGTGTTCTGGCCGGTGGATCTCCCGCAGCAAACGGAAGAAGTCGCAGAAGAAACCGGCGCTGCACAGCTCGCCGCAATAGGGATCGGCTACAAACCGGTCGACCTCAGCCGTGTCCCGGGACAGCCAGTCAAACGGAGTGCGGACCGGCTTGAACTGCCGATTGTAGGGACCAAAGACCAGGGCGTTCAGCAGCAGGCTTGGCTTGCGCTCTCCCTGAAGCCGGCATTGCATCGCGGCGAGCTTCTCGCCAAAGGAAAGAAACGGCTGTCTGCCGCAGCTGCCGGTCAGCAGAAATGCGTTATAACGTTCAGGGCCGGTATACATAACCTTTTGCACCAGAAAAGAACCCATGCTGTGGCCAAGCAGAAACACGGGCAGTCCGGGATGCCGTTTGCCGATTTCCTCGCGGAGCAGCAGGATGTCTTTGACCATGCCGTTATGCCCATCTTTGCCGGCATACCCCAGTCCTTCGTATTGATCGGCCGTCCGTCCGTGACCGCGCAAATCTGCGGCATAAACAAGATAACCGTGCCGGACAAGCTCGGCAGCCGTTTCTTCGTAACGTCTGCCCGTTTCGGCCATGCCGTGAACGATTTGCACGATCCCTTTGATGGAAAGGGGAGGAGCGGGGGCAGCAGCCTGTGCCGGCAGACTGCCAGGCTCGGCGCTTCCGGCTTCGGTTGTGCCGTCTGGAGCTGCACCGGCATCAGGGCCGGAAGCAGCGGAAAAATGCTCAGAATCTCCTGAATGTCCGGGTCCCCAATGATACACATAGACGGACTGCAAATCCTCGTTAATGAATGAGAAGGGCTGTTCAGTCACCATGTCCGACATCCTTTCTTAGGTCCAGATTATGGCTGGGCGGGCTGGAAGAACTCGATGCGTTCCCCGTCCGGACCGTTAAAGAAGAAATAACGGCTGCCGTTCGGGAGCTGGTTGATCTGGCTGTCCAGGCCGGACAAACCCAGCTGGGCGATTCTTTCGTATTCCTGTTCGATCTGGCTGACCGTGAAGGCAATATGGTGGACGCGGCCTTCATTGGCCAGCTCTTCCGGAGCCTTTTTATAGACCAGTTCTACCTCGACATTCGTCTGATTAGGAAAGGACATGAAAGCCAGCCGTACCGGAGCTTCGACATCGCCAAGCGTTCCCGCCAGCTTCAGGCCGATCACCCGGCTGTAAAATTCGATTGAATCCTCAAGGGCCGAAACCCGAATTCCGACATGCTCGATTTTGTGTACACTCATTACTGACTCCCCTTTACGGATAATAGAAGGTTAACAACGGCAGAAATAATAATTTAAAAATAAACGCGACCTTCTTTATTTCTTCTCAATCGCGATCAAATAAGGCGCGGCCGCACGCTGCAGCTGCCGGTACATGATCGTCTGCCCGGCGGCAGACGGAAGTTCCCTGGCCCAAGCCTCGACGCGCTCGGCTTCGGCGGCGCCGCCGTCGTGGCCGGGGTAGACGACGGCGGTGATCAGGCCGCGCGGCCGCAGCAGCCCAAGCGAGGCGTCAAGCGCCTCGATCGTGCTGTCCGGCAGCGTAATGACCGCCTTGTCGGCGTCCTCGCTCGGCAGGTAGCCGAGGTTGAACATCACGGCCCCGACCCGGCCGTGATGCCGCGGGTCCAGCGCAGCCGCCATTTCGGCATGGCTGCGCTCCAGCAGAGAGACCGGCGCAAGCCTGGCGCCGGTCTCCCGCGCTTTGGCGAGCCGCTGGGCCGCCAAAGATAACGCTTCGGCTTGGATATCGAAGCCGAAGACTTGTCCCTTGCGGCCGCAGGCTTCCGCAAGGAACAGGGTGTCCGCGCCGGTGCCGACGGTCGCGTCCACCGCGGTGTCGCCGGGCTGGAGCCGCTGCGACACCAGCTGGCGGGCAAAGCTGAGCACGGAGGGGAAACCCATCAGCGTCCCCTCCAGTATTTGCCCTGCCAGGAATCGCGGCTTCGCAGCTCCTTGTCGATGCCGTTCAGCACTTCCCATTTCTTCAGGCTCCACATCGGGCCGATCAGCAGATCGCGCGGCGCATCGCCGGTCAGCCGGTGCACGATCATTTCCGGCGGCAGGAACTCAAGCGTATCAACGATCAGCTTGATGTATTCGTCCTGCTCCAGGAAGCGGAGCAGGCCTGCTTCATATTGCTTGACCATCGGCGTCTTCCGCATCAGATGGAGCAGATGGATTTTAATGCCCTGCACATCCATCTCCGCAACGGCCCGGCCCGTATCCAGCATCATTTCATGCGTCTCCTGGGGGAGACCATAAATGATATGGGCGCAGACCCTGATGCCGCGTTTGCGCAGCTTCTCGACAGCCTCGAGATAACACCGCGTATCGTGGGCCCGGTTGATGAGCTGGGAAGTGGACTCATGCACCGTCTGCAGTCCCATTTCCACCCAGAGATAAGTCCGTTCGTTCAGCTCGGCCAGATAATCGACGACATCGTCAGGCAGGCAGTCCGGCCGGGTAGCGATGGATAAGCCGACAACACCGGGCTGCTCCAGGATCACTTCATAATATTCGCGCAGCTCCTCAACCGGAGCATACGTATTCGTGTAGGCCTGAAAATAGCCGATGTATTTGGCATTCGGCCATTTCTGATGCTGCCGGTCACGGATCGTATTGAACTGCGTCACCAGGTCGTCGCGCCGCCGACCGGCGAAGTCGCCTGAGCCTCTTGCGCTGCAGAACGTGCAGCCGCCTGTCGCGATGGTGCCATCCCGGTTGGGACAGGTGAAGCCGGCGTCCAGCATGACCTTAAATACTTTTTCGCCAAACTGTTCTTTCATTTCGGTATTCCATGTATGAAATCTTTTATCGCTCCATAAAAGCGGAGAGGAGGAAGATAAAGTGCTCATCCAGAAGGCTCCTTTATAGTTCAAAAAAATGAATTCTCCCTGTTTCGCTTTCCGGCATCGGGGGTAATAATGGGAGAACAACTTTCATTGTATCAAAACTTGTGAAAAAAGGGGAATCAAGCTCCCCCGTACTTTCTTGCTTTGCCTCGTTAATTATGCTATTTTATATAAGCGTATTAAAGAGGACGGCTGCAGAGGGAATGGAATTTCCCGCTCTGCATTGTAAATTTCGCATTTTGCTTCCCGGGCGGCTTGCACACCGTAACCGGGCGAAAAGCGGAACCTGACTTTGTTGGACCCCAATTCCAAATATAGAAAAAGGAATCCTTACAGCTGCTACCCAGCGGCTTTCAGGGTTCCTTTTTCATTAGATTAGCCTTTACTTTTCGTCCATTCTTGGGCAAAATATAGTGTCAGGTACTATTAAGAGGAACAAAGAGGAGATTAAAGATGCGTTTACGCGGCAGAAAAGGAATACGTGAAAATCTGGAGGCCCAGCCTGAACTGATCGTGCTGGACCCTCGCGAGTATAAAGGACGCTGGAAAGAAAGATTCGGCAATGACCGCCCGATTTACGTGGAGCTCGGTATGGGCAAAGGTCAGTTTATCAGCGGCATGAGCGTTCGTTATCCGGACGTGAATTTTATCGGTATGGATATGTACGACGAGTTGATCCGCCGGGCAGGGGAGAAAGGCAAAAAGGCCTGGGCCGAGAAGACCGGTCAAAACGTGGAAGACGTCCGGCCGCCGAATCTCAATCTGGCGCTTGGCAATATCGAGTTTATAGAGGAATTTTTTGCACCGGGAGAAATTGAGCGGATTTATTTGAACTTCAGCGACCCGTGGCCCAAAGCGAAACATGGACGCCGCCGGCTGACGCACCCGCGTTTCCTGAACAAATACAAGCAGCTGCTGAACGAAAAAGGCGAAATTCATTTCAAAACCGATTCGCAGACGCTGTTTGAATTTTCGCTGAACGCATTTGCAGCCGTAGGCCTGCAAATGAGCGACATCTCGCTGAATTTGCACCGTGACGGCATCAACGAAAATCATGTTATGACGGAATACGAAAGCAAATTCCATGCCCAGGGCATGAATATTTACCGCTGCGAAGTGAAGGTAGGACAAGCAGCTTTGCGCAATTACGAAGAACATAAGATGGATAGGTTTTAAACGGCACCACTTGGTGCCGGGCTAGAGGGCCGTCTGCGGGGGAGTCCCAGAGACGGCTTTTTTTGTATGCTTGGAATGCCGTTATACCGGCTCGCAAACCAAAAAAGCTGCCGAATGGATCGGCAGCTTCGTGTGCTGGGTTTTATTATGGCGTTTTCTTATAAGAAAACAAATCTCGGCGCCCCTGATTTTGATCAAGCACTTCGATGATGGCGTGGGCGCTTCCGGTTGGATGGTAGCTGTTGATCTGCTCCAGCACCTGCCGGCGTTTCTCGACTACCTGATCGTAATGGTTGATCAGCCGGTCCATCCAGTCCGTAATATCATCTTTGGAGGTGATCGGCGTCCCCCAGCCCTGTGAGGTGAAATATTCGGAGTTTTCTTCCTCCTGGCCCGGCAGCGGCTGATGAAACAGCATCGGAATCCCTTTGGCGAGTCCTTCCGTACAGGTCATGCCGCCCGGCTTGGTTACCAGAAGGTCGGCAAATTCCATCAGCTTATCCACCTCGCGTGTAAAGCCGAGGAGATGGATGTTCGGATGCTGGAATCTGGGATCCTCCTGCATCTTGTTCAGCTGCTTGGTATTGTTGCCGAAGCAGAAAATAATCTGGACTTGGTCCCGGTAACTGGCCAGCAGCGAGTTGACGGTTTCGTCCTTCATGAATCCCCAGCCGCCGCCCATGACCAGCACGGTTGGCAGGTCATGAAGACCGAAGCTGGCCCGGATTTCCTCTTTGCTGTGACGTTCCCAGAAATTCGGATGAACAGGAATTCCTGTCACGCGGATTTTGGCATCATCAACCCCGCGTTCAATCAGCTTTTCCCGGACCTGGTTTGTCGATACCAGATAGCAGTTCACTTCCCGGCTGACCCAGGCCCCATGCACGTCATAATCCGTAATAACGGTGCAGAGCGGAACCTCCATCCCGAGCCGTTTGATCCTGGAGATAACCGCGCTCGGAATCGGATGGGTACAAACGATAACGTCCGGATGCAGCTGCTTGATCAGCTGGGAGGTGTGAGTATAGAAAATCCGGTGAAGCGCTAGCGTCGTAAATTTATTCAGAGACTTCTTATAATTGCTGCGATACATTAGCCGGACGAGCCGCGGCTGCGATGAGACGGTCTTTTTGTATGCAGTTATAATGAAAGGCGCCATTCTAGGGTTAAGGAAGCTGCCCAGCTCCAGCACTTTGGTCTGAACATTCGGCGCAATTTTCCGCAAATTGCTGGAAAGCGCATATGCGGCTTGCGTATGTCCTGCTCCAAACCCTTCCGATAATAGCAATATTCTTTGTTTATGCACTTTAGTTTCACCTTTTCCCGCAAGGTTTTACCATTATATATACATTATCTGCTTTATGGCCATAATGCAACCGTCCCGAAAGCGGTTAAGGTACCAATAACGCCTCCGGCAAGCACATCCGAAGGGTAATGAAGTCCTAAATAAATCCGGGACAACGCTACGGTCAGCGCGATCGGAAGCAGCGGCAGAATGAGCAGGGGGAAAAGAATCATAAACGGTACGGTAACCGAAAAAATAGCTGTTGTATGGCCCGATGGAAAGGAATGATCTTTAAGCGGATTGCGAAAAGTCCGCGCGTCCGGAAGGGCAAGATAAGGCCGCAGTCTCGGATACGTTTTCTTGGCTATAGCCACGGGAATGTGGCTGGCTGCCAGGGCCGTAAGACTCATAAGGGCCGTAGTCCCCCAAACTCTGGGAAGAAAGTACCAGCTGATCAGACAAGCCGAAATCGTAAAGGTAGCTCCGCCAAGGTGAGTCGCATAATAGAGCAGGAAATTCAGAAATTTCCGGTGCAGCCCGGTGTTGATTTTCATAAATAATTTCCGATCCGCTTGATGGAGCTTGGCAAAAAGTCGCGTCAGCATTCACAGCTCCCCCTTTCGTTAGAGGCATTCATTAGCAAATCCCTTTTGTATTTATTTAGGCATATCTGATTTAAATGTATCATATTTTTTAAACCCGGACGGGCTTTTTACATAAAAAGTCTGCGGGAGCCCGGTTTTATGGGGAAGATTGCAGGGCTGATTCAATGTTAGCTGAGGAGTTTAAAATAAATTGAGTTTAATTGTAAACTTTTTGCGCTTTTGTTTCGTAAATATTATTGGCTTATAAAATGGGGTTCCGCGTGATGTAAATTTTGGCTTTCTGAATTTTTGAAAAAAAAAGGAGGGCCGAAGAAATAAAAAGGATTAAAAATGCTGAAAATAAGAAATAAGCAGGGATGAAACCGTGACTGTGATGTTGTGAGAAGCTGTAGAAGGCCAGTTCGGCTGTATTTTGGCAAAACAGGCGCTAATTTGCTTTTGACAAAAAAATCAAAGTCATAGAGAATCGTAATGGCATCTCACTTGCTATGGAAGTTGAAAACATTTCAGAAAGAACTGTAATGAAGGTGGTCAGCGAAATTCGTTTCGCACGCAGAAACAGTGACAACAAATAAAAAAACACTGGATCTAGAGAGAAAAAAACAAAAAACAATTCAACAGGGTTAAAAAAGGGGGCTGCAGAGAATCATGTTCGATGGCATTTTGATTACCCTCCAGATCATTCTGGCGGTGATTGCCGTTTATCAGTTTGTATTCTCATTATTCGGCATGTACAGGAAAAAGCAAAAAACACAGCACGCGCCGGAGAAATCTTTTGCGGTTTTGGTGGCAGCGCATAACGAGGAGCAGGTCGTTGGCGCTCTGATGGAGAATTTGAAGAAGCTGAACTATCCTCGCGAGCTGTATGATGTTTTTGTCATTTGCGACAACTGCACGGACCGTACGGCCGAAATCGTGCGCGAGCATGGCATGCATGCTTGCGTACGGACCAATACCAACCAGCGCGGCAAAGGGTTTGCAATCGAATGGATGCTCAAGAAGCTCTGGGAAATGCCGCGCCAATATGATGCGGTGGTCATGTTTGACGCCGACAATTTGGCGCATCCGGATTTTCTTAAGGAAATGAATAACGATTTATGCGAAGGCGCACGGGTCATCCAGGGCTACATCGACACCAAGAACCCGGAAGACTCATGGATTACGGCTTCTTACGGGATTTCCTACTGGTACGTGAACCGCTTGTGGCAGCTGTCTCGCCACAACCTGCGTATGGCCAACTTCCTTGGCGGTACCGGGATGTGTTTTGAAACCAGCCTGCTTAAGGAAATGGGCTGGGGCGCAACCAGTCTGGTCGAAGACCTGGAGTTCACCATGCGCTGCGTAGACCGCGGCGTTCATCCGGTGTTTAACTATGACGCCAAATTGTTTGATGAGAAACCGTTGTCCTTTAAAGCATCGGCACGCCAGCGTCTGCGCTGGATGCAGGGCCATTTCACCGTGGCTCGCCGTTATTTCTTCCCGCTGCTCTGGAAGAGCATCAAGGAACGCAGCTTGGTCAAAATGGACATGGCGCTGTACGCGGTTAACGTCTACATCGTGCTGCTTACCTTTTTGCTTGCTGCCCTGATTTGGGCCGATCAATCGCTGTTTAACGGACCGCATTTCTCTACGCTGTATTCGTATCTGCCGGTCTGGGCATCGTTTTTTGCTGTCGGGGCAAACGTTGTGACCTTCCTTCTGGCTATGGCTTTGGAGAAGGTAACATTCAAGAAAGTTTATCTGTACCTGATTTTGTTCCCGATTTATCTGATCTCCTGGTATCCGATTACGTTCTATGCCTTCTTCACGCAGAACAACAAGCAGTGGAGCCATACCCAGCATACCCGGGTAGTGCGGCTTGAAGAGGTGCAGAGCAAACAAGGATAAGCTGCCCACGTTTTTCTGGAAAGTTGTTGACACAAGCTTGGGTCATGTGATATATTAATCAAAGTGTTGTGAATAATCAAAAAAGGATTGCAAGAAGAGGCACTGCTTCTCACCTGTCCGACAATTGTTGGCTGGTCTTGATCCGACCAAACTTATGAATTTACATTCATGATGATATGGACGATCAATATTGGGATGCGGGTGTCTGACCCGCATCCCTTTTCATTTATGAAAGCTTGAAAGGCAATTTTAAGCCGCTGTGCGGCCATCCTTTTTGGAGGTGGAGAACTATCAGTAAGGAACATTTGATCAATGACGAGATTCGGGCGAAAGAAGTACGCTTGGTTGGACCGGACGGCGAGCAGATCGGCATCAAACCGATTCGCGAAGCCCAGCAAATGGCTATCGATTTGAACCTGGATTTGGTGAATATTGCGCCAACGGCCAAACCGCCGGTATGCCGGATCATGGATTACGGCAAATTCCGTTATGAGCAGCAGAAGAAAGAGAAAGAAGCCCGCAAGAATCAGAAGATCGTGGACATCAAAGAAGTTTGGTTCCGTGCCAATATCGAGGAACATGATTATCAAACGAAATTGCGCAACGTTATCAAATTTTTGAACGAAGGCGACAAAGTTAAATGCTCTGTACGCTTCCGTGGACGTGAAATCACTCATGCCGATATCGGTCAGAAAATTTTAGAGCGCGTGAAAGCTGAGGTTGCAGAACTGTCCAGCGTTGAACGCCAGCCTAAACTGGAAGGCCGCAGTATGATTATGATTTTGGCGCCTAAGAATTAAGCGCCATATAAACTATGAGGGGGAAGACCTAATGCCTAAAATGAAAACACACAGCAGCCTTAAAGGCCGCTTCAAAATTACGGGAACTGGTAAAGTAAAACGTTACAAAGCCAACAGAAACCACCTTCTGTCCCACAAATCCAAACGCGCTAAACGCGTTTTGGCTAACAGCCCTGTGATGTATTCCGGCGACGTAAGCCGTTTGAAACAAGGTTTGGCTAACCTGAAGTAGTACATTCTTAAACAATTTATTTGGGAGGTTTATCACTATGGCAAGAGTTAAAGGCGGATTCGTCGTTCGTCGTCGTCATAAGAAAATTCTGAAACTTGCAAAAGGTTATTTCGGTTCCAAACACCGCATTTTTAAAACAGCTAAGGAGCAAGTGAACAAATCCCTGCTCTACGCTTACCGTGACCGTCGTCAGAAAAAACGCGATTTCCGCAAATTGTGGATCGTTCGTATCAACGCTGCTGCACGCCAAAACGGCTTGTCCTACAGCAAATTGATGCATGGCCTGAAGCTGGCTGAAGTCAACATCAACCGCAAGATGCTTGCGGATCTGGCTGTTAACGATATCGCCGCTTTCAACTCTTTGGCTACTGTAGCTAAAGAAAAAATCAACGCTTAATTAAGTCTTAAACCAGAAGACGCCCTTAGCAGGGCGTCTTTTTTTATGTTCCGGCTTTTATTTTTATTTGTTGTTTCCCCCGTCAGCCGGGCGTTTATACAATCACCGGGCCTGGCGAGGGAATACGCTGGATAAGAATACAGCAGGAGGAGGGAAACCTGATGAAAGCAAACGGAATTGAATCTCAGGCTAAAAAGCTGATCGGCAAAAAAATCATTGCCTACAAAAAGGACGGCGGTTTTGTCACGGGGACTTTGGTGAGAATCAGCGGCAAACGCCTTTATGTGAAACCTTCAGCCGGCAAAAAGGTCAGAACCAAAGCGATCTTGCCGCTGGCTTTGTTCGACCTGCTTGCGATCGGCACGGCACCATTTGCCGGCGGATTTTATGGAGGATACCCGGGCTATGGTTACGGCGGATACCCGGGGGGATACGGCTACGGTTACGGAGGTTACGGAGGATACCCCGGCTACGGATATCCGGGCGGATTTTTCCTTTAAGTTCAGGGCAATAACCTAAGGTTAACCAGAGATTTCTCCATCTCGTAACACTGCGTTTGAGCGACAAAACGAACGGTCCGGTATCCCAGTTTGCTGTAAAACAGGTGGGCGTGTGTGTTTCCGGCGTCCACCAATACCTTTGAGCGTGAGCAGCCTCTCGAGGCGGCAAAATTTTCGGCTTTGGCCATCAGGGATTTGCCATAACGCTTGTGCTGATGGTTCCGGTCGACGGCAATCATATCGATGTATAGAAGTTCGCCGTGAATCATGAAATGAATAAAGGCTAGCGGGTCGGAATCATAATTGGAAGCTGCGACCAGGGTGACGCCATGTTTCATGCGGCCAGGCAAATCCCGGCGGATTTTATCAATTTCTTTGCTGGACAAATGGCTGTGCGGGACAAGCTCTTTCTCAATCAATCCATAGATGACGGGGTCATCTTGTTTAGGTCTGCGATAACGGATCATATCGCACCCTCCTTCTGCACCCGGGTGAATGTCTTTGTTATCGTATGTTAATGGCCTGTTCGGGGTGACAAATAAAAAAAATAGGTGAGGAGCCCTTGACTTCGCATGTAAGGTGAACATATAATGTTCCTAACCATTTTAACCATTTAAAGCTATAAACCAATGGCTATGAAGAGGACGAAGCTTAAGGGCTCTATGCTCAGAGAGTGGATGGATTTGCTGAGACCACCACCATTATCCCTTACTGCGCGCTCACCTCGGAGCTGTTTTCCTGAAAGGTGTTTCGGTTTGAACGACATTAACCGGACAGTGATTAGGGAGAATCGAGTTGTCCACGTTACGGATGAAGGGTAAGAAAAGTCCAGGCAAAGAACGGGCTTTTGATTACCCGCCAAGACTTGGCATCGCGAGATGCCTTGTGAATTTGGGTGGTACCGCGTAAGGTAAATCAAACCTTTCGCCCCTCTAGCGTAGTAACGCTGGCAGTGGGCGAAAGGTTTTTTTGTTGCTCTAGCCGCCAAGCCTGAGAGGAGGAAACGTAAAGTGAAAACGGAAACTGAGGAATTGAAGTCGACAGAACAATTACGTGAGAAATGGATGAAACCAGAGGTCATTACCGGCTCGGAAATTTTGCTGAGAAGTCTGCTGCTTGAAGGTGTAGAATGCGTCTTTGGATACCCGGGCGGGGCCGTGCTGTACATCTATGATGCACTTTACGGTTTCAGCGATTTCCGCCATTTGCTTACGAGGCACGAACAGGGAGCGATTCATGCGGCCGACGGATATGCGAGAGCAAGCGGCAAGGTGGGCGTTTGTATCGCCACTTCGGGCCCTGGCGCCACCAACCTGGTTACCGGCATTGCAACGGCCTACATGGACTCGGTTCCATTAGTTGTCATTACAGGCAATGTCATTCAGAGCCTGATCGGAACCGATGCTTTCCAGGAAGCCGACATTACGGGCATCACGATGCCGATCACGAAGCACAGCTACCTGGTGCGCGATGCAAAAGAATTGCCGCGTATCATTCACGAGGCCTTTCATATTGCAAACAGCGGCCGGAAAGGGCCGGTGCTGATCGATATTCCGAAAGACGTATCCGCAGCCACCACCTTGTTCGAACCGGCAAAAACGATGAACCTGCGCGGATATAACCCGACAGTAGCCCCAAACCGGCTGCAGCTGGACAAAGTAGCAGCAGCGATCCAGGAAGCAAGCCGGCCTGTAATTCTTGCAGGCGGCGGGGTCGTCTACTCGGGGGGACATGAAGAGTTGCTCCAGTTCGCCGAAACAACGGAAATTCCGGTGACCACAACGCTGCTTGGACTCGGAGGATTTCCGAGCGGCAACCGGCTCTGGATGGGGATGCCGGGTATGCACGGGACCTACACGGCGAACAACGCGATCCAGCAATCGGATCTGCTGATCTGTATTGGTGCCCGTTTTGACGACCGGGTAACCGGCAAGCTTGACGGCTTTGCTCCTAAAGCCAAAATTGTCCACATCGACATTGATCCAGCCGAGATCGGCAAGAACATCCATACGGATATTCCGGTGGTCGGAGATGTCAAAACGGTGTTGGAACAGCTGAATAAACTGGTTAAACGGGCGGACCAGGCCGATAGCTGGAGAGATCAGATTCAGCAGTGGAAAGCAGAGAAGCCTTTCAAATACAAGGATTCCAACGACAGCCTGAAGCCGCAGTGGGTCATTGAAATGCTCAACGAAACGACCCATGGCGAAGCCATTGTAACCACCGACGTCGGACAACATCAAATGTGGGCGGCCCAGTATTACAAGTTCAATCAGCCCCGTTCCTTGATTACCTCGGGCGGCCTGGGCACGATGGGCTTCGGCTTCCCTTCCGCAATCGGAGCACAGATGGCTCATCCAGACCGGCTGGTTATCTCCATCAACGGCGACGGCGGCATGCAGATGTGTTCGCAGGAGCTTGCGATTTGTGCCATTAACAAAATTCCGGTGAAGATCGTAGTCATTAACAACCAGGTGCTCGGCATGGTCCGACAATGGCAGGAGCTGATTTACGACAACCGCTACAGCCACATCGACCTCTCCGGCAGCCCTGACTTTGTGAAGCTGGCTGAAGCTTATGGCGTCAAAGGGCTGCGGGCCACGAACAAGGAAGATGCCCAGGAGGTTTGGCGCGAAGCTTTGGAGACACCGGGACCGGTATTGGTAGAATTCGTGGTGGATAAGCAGGAAAATGTTTATCCGATGGTGCCTCAAGGTTCTACCATTGATCAAATGCTGATGGGGGACTGTGAATAATGACTACAAAACATGCGATCGCCATTCTAGTGAACGATCAGCCAGGTGTATTGCAGCGCGTGTCCGGCCTTTTTGGCCGGCGCGGCTTCAATATCGAAAGCATTACAGTGGGCCAATCGGAAGAGCAGGGGCTTTCCCGCATGGTCATTGTGACCGAGGGAGACGATCAGACGCTGGAGCAAATCGAGAAACAGCTTTACAAGCTGATCGATGTCATTAAAGTCGTTAATCTGAGCTCCAAACCGATGGTGTCCCGGGAGCTGGCCCTGATCAAGGTCAAAGCGGAACCGGCCGAACGTCCCGAAATCAAATCGCTTGCGGATACCTTCCGGGCTGCGGTAGTAGATATCGGAACCCGAAACATGATGATCCAGGTCGTAGGCGACACCGAGAAGGTCGACGCGCTGCTGGAGCTGCTTAAGCCTTACGGCATTCAGGAGTTGTCCCGCACAGGCGTAACAGCGATGACGAGAGGAAACGCATTGTAGGCAGCTTGCTGGTCTAATTACTTTAAATTATTCCATTTATGAATATCCCTGCTCCATGAGCGGGAATTTGAACCGATCTTATGATAACCGCGGCTGCGGGCCGATGCCGGAGGGCTTGGCTTAGAGAGCTAACTAAGGTCGTTTGAAATACCCGCTCATTAGGTTGAAGGGTTCAGCAATAAGACTTCTGCGCAGCCGCGCAGCAGACTAAAACAAACATCATTTTCTAGGAGGAATCATATCATGGCAGTTACTTTGTACTACGAGCAAGATGCAGAACTCAGCGTTTTGAAAGGCAAAACCATCGCAATCATCGGTTATGGCAGTCAAGGCCATGCCCATGCTCAAAACCTTCGCGAAAGCGGACTGAATGTCGTAATCGGCCTGCGTGAGGGCAAATCCTTTGACAAAGCCAAAGAAGACGGCTTCGAAGTATTGTCGGTAGCGGAAGCAACCAGCCGTGCGGATGTGGTTCAAATCCTGATGCCGGATGAAACTCAGGCGTCTGTATACAATAGCGAAATCGCTCCTAACCTGAAAAAAGGCGCGGCGCTAATGTTCGCCCATGGATTTAACGTTCACTTTGGACAAATCGTTCCTTCCAAGGATAATGACGTTCTGCTTGTTGCTCCTAAGTCCCCGGGTCATATGGTGCGTCGTACCTATGTTGACGGTTTTGGTGTACCGGGCCTCATCGCGGTCCACCAGGATGCAACCGGACAAGCCAAAGCGATTGGCCTGGCTTATGCTAAAGGGATCGGCTGTACACGTGCGGGGGTTATCGAAACTTCCTTCCGCGAAGAAACCGAAACCGATCTGTTCGGCGAACAGGCCGTATTGTGCGGCGGCGTAACGGCCCTGATCAAAGCCGGCTTCGAAACACTGACTGAAGCTGGATATGCGCCGGAAATGGCTTACTTCGAGTGCTTGCATGAAATGAAGCTGATCGTTGACCTGATCTATGAAGGCGGCATGGCTACGATGCGCGATTCCATCAGTAATACAGCCGAATACGGCGATTATGTTACCGGTCCTCGCATCGTAACCGACGAAACAAAGAAAGCGATGAAAGAAGTTCTGGCTGATATCCAGCAAGGTAAATTTGCCCGCGACTTCATCCTGGAAAATCAGTCCAACCGCGCATTCCTGACGGCAACTCGCCGTAATGAAGCTGCTCATCCAATCGAAGTGGTGGGTGCCGAGCTTCGCGGATTGATGCATTGGATCAAGAAATAAGACCGTCCCTGCTGGCTGCATAGCCAGGGATATAAAAGAAATGCGGCTCCGCAGATGATCTGTGGATGCCGTATTTTTTTATGGGCGAATCCAATTCAATTAAGGGCCTCTGTCCAGAAGACCAGTCATTCTTCTCGTATAGGCAAATCCTATTAGCTTGATAGCTTCTATATCTTGGTGCAATCCTGCCTTGCTATGTTACAAATAAAGAAGGTGAAAATAACGTGATGAGGAGTGTTGTTCATGTCAGAGGTTAAGAAAATAGCGGTAATTGCCGGGGATGGAATCGGACCGGAGGTTGTCCGGGAAGCGGAGAAGGTGCTGAAACGGACGGAGGAGCTGTTCGGCTACCGTTTCGAGACGGAACACGCTTTGTTCGGCGGTATCGCCATTGACGAGAAAGGAACACCACTTCCGGAAGAAACACTTGAAGTCTGCAAGAAAGCCGATGCGGTTCTGCTCGGAGCCGTCGGCGGTCCGAAATGGGATAACAACCCGAAAGAGCTGCGCCCGGAGACAGGCCTCCTCGGAATCCGCAAAGCGCTGGGGTTGTTCTCGAACCTGCGCCCGGCTGTTGTGTTCGACTGTCTGAAGGATGCTTCCACCCTCAAGCCTGAAGTGCTTGAAGGCACTGACCTGATTGTCGTTCGCGAGTTGACCGGCGGCATCTACTTTGGGGAGAAGTTTCGCCGTGACAGCGAGCAGGGACAGGAAGCTGTGGATACATGCGCTTATAATGTGAGCGAAGTGGAACGGATTGTGCGCCAAGCCTTTGAGATTGCCGGCAAACGCCGTAAAAAGCTTGCATCCGTTGATAAAGCGAACGTGCTGGAAACCTCCCGTTTGTGGCGTGAAGTCGTTAATCGCGTGGCACCGGAATATCCGGATGTTGAACTCGAGCATGTGCTTGTAGATAACTGCGCCATGCAGCTGCTTAGAAGACCTGCAAGCTTTGACGTCATCGTGACGGAAAATATGTTCGGCGACATTTTGAGCGATGAAGCCGCTATGCTCACCGGTTCGATCGGCATGTTGTCTTCCGCTTCGCTGGGCGAAGGAAGTTTTGGTCTTTATGAGCCTGTACACGGCTCTGCTCCGGACATTGCGGGACAGAACAAAGCGAATCCGATCGCAACTATTCTGTCCGTTGCCCTGATGTTCCGGATGACCTTTGGTTATGAGGATGCTGCCGACGCCATCGAGAAAGCGGTCAAGGACGTGCTTGATGCGGGACATCGCACAGGAGATATTGCGGTAGACAAAACCGCGGCCATCGGCACAGACGCGATGGGCGACTTGATTGTAGCGGCTATGACGAGCAAGGCATCCTCGGCAGTCTAATAGCAAAGTTCACAAAAAGTTCGCTAATTATAATAATTCTAAAAAAGAAATCAATATAATCTTGACTTTAAATATGGAGAAATGATACCATCTTTATTGTAAATGATAAAGATTATCATTCAGAAATAAGGGAGCGGATTAACCCGCGCCTTACATATTCTAAAGGAGGATTTTATTCATGGCACAACGTTTGGTTGGAAGACCTGCACCTGATTTTAACATGGAGACTGTATCCGGAGACGGTAAAGAATTTGGACACGTTAAATTGTCCGACTACCGCGGCAAATGGCTGGTATTCTTCTTCTATCCTCTGGACTTCACTTTTGTATGCCCTACGGAAATTACAGCTCTTAGCGAAGCTTACGAGCAATTCAAAGAGCTTGACACTGAAATTCTTGGCGTAAGTATTGACTCTATTCACAGCCACAAGGCTTGGATCAATACTGCCAAAGAGAACAACGGTTTGGGACAATTGAACTTCCCGCTCGCTTCCGACATCACTAAGAAAGTTGCCGAAGATTACGGCGTACTGATCGAAGAAGAAGGCGTAGCGCTGCGCGGCTTGTTCATCATCGATCCAGAAGGCGAATTGAAATACCAAGTGGTTAACCACAATGACGTTGGCCGCAGCGTAGAAGAAACTCTTCGTGTTCTTCAAGCTCTGCAATCCGGCGGATTGTGCCCAATGAACTGGAAACCAGGCGACAAAACTTTGAACGCCTAATCGTTCCTACTATATCGAAGCCCCCTTTTGACGAAAGTCAACAGGGGGTTTTTCACGCTTTTAAATAAATGGACGCAAATTTGACTTAAACGTGGTAAAATGGGTAAAAATCTAACGTGATGAGAGGAATCGCTTCCTAAGTCCGCGAATAAGTTATAGAAATGAATGAACCGATATCAGGAGGGTGATGGGGAATGAGTTTTTGTTGCGGAGCCAGCATGGTGGGGACGAAAGGAACGCTGAAGCATTACCGTACTCAGGTCCACAATGTTCCCCTTTTATTGTGTCCGGTATGCCATCGGGTTGAGGTTCATTATAAGGTAGAAAATGAATACGAAATATTAGCCGAATATGCTCATGCGGATGGGGCACAGGAAATTGACTTTGCCGATTTCGTGTCCGAAGATGATGAATCCATCTTTGTGAACTGCGTAAACGATGAACGTGAAGACCCGCTGGATATCGTCAAACGTCAAATTGACAGCTCGCTGGATCTGTTGACGGTGGCTAAACATATTGGAGACGAGAAATGGGAAAGTGAACTGAAGCGCAGACTGGCTTTCATGAGCAGAAGGAGAGAACGGCTGCAGCATCGTTAGCAACCTCCGGAGACAGAGACGACAGAATATGGCGAAAACAGCTTCCATCGCGGAAGTTGTTTTTTCTTTTTTATGGAAATATTGGACGTATTGGGTGAAAACCTCTTTTTTCGACAGTTTCTCTGATTGACGGGGTCAGACAACCTCTTTATGATTAAATTGTACCAGGAAAACTTTTGCAGGAGAGGATCGGATGTCGGCCTTTTCAAGCATGAAGTTGTTTGCCTAGATGATGAATTTTTGTCCTCATTGATATCATATTCATAGGTATCAGTGGTTTTTTAGCGCTTGGCTTGAAAAGTGTTAGATGGTCTTTGGAAAATGCTCATTTTCACCCTGCAATTCTCCGTTCT
Organism: Paenibacillus yonginensis; assembly: GCF_001685395.1. Classification (NCBI taxonomy): domain Bacteria; kingdom Bacillati; phylum Bacillota; class Bacilli; order Caryophanales; family Paenibacillaceae; genus Paenibacillus; species Paenibacillus yonginensis. The sequence goes on from NZ_CP014167.1 coordinate 607,300, forward strand.
GAGATGGAAAAAGCCAAACCGGCAAGAACATCATTCAAGGGAAAAGGAGGATAACAACTTGTTGAGTGATATCGAAGAAACGCTGCTCCAACCAGTCGAACTTTTTGTAGCTGCCCAGCTTAAAAAAAACAAGTATGAAAATGTACTCCAGCACCTGGACAATGGAATTGTTTTATTTAATTGCGACGGACAAATTACTTTCGCCAATTCTTTAATGGCTTCCCTCCTGGAGCTGCGGGCTCAGGACATGATTGGCTGCAATATCCGTCAATTGATTGCCCTGCCTCAATTAAGGCGAAGCAAATGGAAGTGGATCTTGCAAGTTTATCGCGAGATGATGCATAACCATAAAACCAAATTTGAAATCCGGGATGATTATGGCAAATATTGGATGGTTTTGGTGACTTATGCCGAAGATCTGGATGGGGATCTGCTCATCAGCTTTAAAGATATCTCGGATTATAAACGTATTGAAGAGACAGCTTCTCAAAATGATAAATTAGCGATTTTAGGTAAAATCTCCGCTGCGATTGCCCACGAAATTCGCAATCCTCTAACGGCTATCCGCGGTTTTATTCAATTGCTTCGGCCTCATCTGCTTCAGCTTGGCAAAGATGAATACGCCCGGATCATTTTGATGGAGATCGACAGAACCAACGATATCATTCATGAATTTTTGAATTCCTCGAAACCTTCCGCACCCGAGAAAGCGGTGCTCCGACTGTCCTCTCTGCTGAGGCAGACCGTGCTGTTAACGGAAAGCGAAGCTTTGATGAAGGACTGCGAAATATCTTTGCAGTCGGAACAAGAAGAGATGCTGATTGCCATAGATGCGAAACAAATGAAGCAGGTTTTTCTAAACCTGATCAAAAATGCCCTGGACGCCATCGAAGAGATTGACGGGCGGAAAGGCGAAATTCATATCCGTGCCAAGTCGGAAGGTTCGAATGCGATCATCTCCATTCGGGATAATGGAAGCGGCATGGAGCAAGCTAGTTTGAAACGGCTGGCCGATCCTTTTTTTACAACCAAAGAGAAGGGAACCGGATTAGGTTTATCGGAAAGCTACCGCATTATCAAGAATCACGGCGGCTCCATTCAGGTCGAAAGCAGCATTGGAGTCGGAACAACCTTTATTATTTCGCTGCCGCTGGCGAACTAGGCCAAAAAGCCGTTTCAAATGAAACGGTTTTTTTGTTTAAATAAGTAAAGGAAGAGGCATGAATAAATACAGCCAGGATGACAAAAAGGATGGTGCTGAAATGGACGGTAACGTGGCTGAAGTGTTATGGAACAGCGGGGGAATTCCCAAGGAGGCTGAACGAAAGGTCCTTATTTTGTTAGTCACAAAGAAGGGCGTTAAAAGCGGTGAAGTGGAGCCGTGGCTGAAACCTTTTGCCGGAACGCTGCTGCAAAACCGATTGTTCGAGGGGGAGGTCAATCAGACCTTTGTGCTGCCGATGCCGAAGCCGAATCCGGCGGAAACCGTTATTCTTGTCGGCGCCGGCGAAGATCCTCTTACCGCTGAGGAATTAAGATTAAGCGCTGCGTCGGCCGCTCGTACGGCGTTAACCATGCGGCCGGAACAGGTGCTCTTTAAAGTGCCGGTCTCTCTTGGATCACTTACGGTTGAAGGGCGCAATGAAATCGCCGCCCAGGCCCTGACGGAGGGATTTTTGCTGGGAGCTTATCAAAGGCAGAACTATAAGCGTGAGAAGTCCGCTTATGAAGGCATACGCAAAGTTTTCTTTTTCCATGAGGAAGCAGAAGTGGGCTCTGAACAGGAGGAGTGGCAGCAAGGCATCCGCCTGGGCCGGGCCTTTGCGGCAGGAACGATTACGGCCCGGGATTTGACCAATCTGCCGGCAAATTTGCTGACGCCGGAGGACCTGGGGGATGCGGCTGTCGAACTGGCTCAGCGTTACGGACTTGACGTCGAGGTGCTGGATGAAGCCGATCTCCAGGAGAAAGAGATGGGAGGGCTGCTGGCAGTGGGCCAGGGCAGCGTCCATCCCCCTCGGATGATCATAATCAAATATAAAGGAGGCGAGGAGTGGAATGATGTCACCGGCCTGGTCGGCAAAGGGATTACCTTTGATACCGGCGGGATTTCCCTCAAACGGGCTCCGGGCATGGAAGAGATGATCAGCGATATGGGCGGAGCGGCCTCGGTGCTGGGAGTCATGGAGATTCTTGGCATCCTGCGGCCTAAAACAAACGTGATTGCGGTCATCCCCGCAGCGGAGAACATGCCGTCGGGCAGCGCCATGAAACCTGGGGATATTTTGACTACCCGCAGCGGAAGAACGATTGAGATGCAAAATGCCGATGCGGAAGGGAGAATTGTCCTGGCAGACGGGGTGACTTATGCCAAAGAGCAGGGAGCAGAGCGGATTATAGACATTGCGACTTTAACCGGAGCCATTTTGTTTGCGCTTGGCGACGTGGCCACTGGGGCTGTGACGAATGATGATATTCTTCTGCAAAGCTTCATTATGGCCTCAAAGCAAACTGGGGAGAAAGTGTGGCCGCTGCCCAACTATCCGGAATACTGGAATATGCTGAAGAGCAGCGTGGCGGATCTGAACAATCGTCCGGGCAGAAATGCGGCAGCGATTACAGCGGGACTGTTCATCGGCACCTTTGCTGAAGGTCTGCCGTGGATTCATTTGGATATCGCGGGAACAGCTTATTTGAATAAAGAGCGGGGAGTAGATCCGAAGGGAGCTACGGGGGTGATGGTCCGTACGATGGCACAATGGATCCTGCAAAATGGACAGAAATAAACCGAGTTTCTACTATTATAAATAAATGTCTGTAAATGGAGGTTATCTCCTCGCCATACGCCAAGAAATCAAAATGAGGTCTGATCCAAAAGCTCCGCTGCGGAAGCGGGGCTTTTGGTTTAGGTTCCGCAGCCAAGTTGTCCGCCTACATACTTTAAAGCAGCAAATAAACTTCTTTACTTTAACGTTTTGCTTCAAGTAAGATAGAATGGAATACACCCTTCATTCAGGGCTAAAGAAAGGATTCCCGTCCATGAAAAATAATCCCAGCAAAATTGTAGATTGCACGATCCGCGACGGAGGTCTGGTGAACAACTGGGACTTCAGCGTTGAATTTGTTCAGCAGCTGTATGCCGGCCTTAACGAAGCCGGTGTTGATTATATGGAAGTTGGTTATAAGAATTCCCCCAAGCTGCTTAAAGGCGCGGATGGCGCCGGGCCATGGCGCTTCCTGAACGATGACTTCCTTCGCAAAGTGATTCCGCAAAAGGGCAGTACTAAATTATCCGCACTGGTGGATGTAGGCCGGGTGGATGAAGACGACATTTTGCCCCGCAGCGAAAGTTTGCTTGATCTGATCCGTGTTGCTTGTTATGTGAAGGATGTAGACAAGGCGCTTGACTTGATTCAGAAATTCCATGATCTTGGGTATGAAACGACGATTAATATTATGGCCTTATCCGGTGTAATGGAGAAAGAGCTGGTTGAAGCTTTTGACATGATCCGGGAAAGCGTGGTCGATGTTGTGTATATCGTGGACTCCTATGGCAGCCTTGATCATAACGACATGATGTACCTGGTTGAAAAATTCAAAACGCACCTGCCTAACAAACGGCTGGGCGTTCATGCCCATAACAATATGCAGCTGGCCTTCTCCAATACGCTGATTGCAGCGGATCATGGAGTAGAGCTGCTCGATGCTTCGGTTTACGGCATGGGCCGCGCAGCCGGCAACTGTCCGACCGAGCTGCTGGTAACCCATCTCAAGAATACACACTATGAACTTCGTCCAGTGCTGGAAGTACTGGAGAAGCTGCTGGTGCCGCTTCGGGAGAAAGAAGAATGGGGATATTTGCTCCCATACATGATTACCGGAACCTTGAATGAGCACCCGCGTTCAGCGATGGCGGTTCGGGCATCCGAGAATAAGGATGCGGTCGTAGATTTCTACGATAAACTTACGACTCCGGAAGTCAGCTTTCCCAAGGGCTGATAAGCGTTTTAATTACCTTGATCTTGTTCGCTTGCGAGCGGAAGATCAAGGTTTTTTTATTTTACAAAAAGAGAAATCAATTGAAACGAATGGAAGGAAATTGAGTAAAGGATGTGGAATTGTTACAAATATGGTGGTATATCGCCTTCATTTGACAGCAAGTAGGCTAAATCTGTGATCGTATAAATATACATCCGGGAGTTGAAACCGATGCGATTCAGGAAAGAGGAGAAGAAAGCTTTAACCCCATTATTAAACCTGCTTGCCGTTATGGTTGGGCTAGGCTGCTGTGTTTTACTGACGGTGGATGCCTGGAATCAGGAAGACCTGATCCGTCAAACGGAGTGTTTTTTCCTCCTGGTGTCCTGCCTTGTGTTGAGTGGAAAAATAATACGTTCTGACTCTGAACCAAGTGAGACCAACAAGGTCTCTATCCAGAAAGCCGCTAGCAGCAGCAGTTCGGAGGATCCAATCACAGGACTTCCACAGGTTGATGCCTTTCGCTCCGACCTGCAAGCTGGAACTAAAGGAACAACAGGGCTTTGTATTATACATATCAACCGATATCGGGTGCTGAAAGAAATATTAGGTTTTGAATACGGCGAACATTTGTTGCGGGAAGCAAGCCGGAGGATTGCGCTGGCTTGCAGTGATCAGGGGACGCTTTACCGGATTGGTGTGGATGATTTTGCATTCTTAATGAGAAAATATGCAGGCGAGTCCATTCTATCTCAGCTTGCAGAGCAAATTTCGCAACTGGATTTGTCGATCTCGCTGGGGGTCCGCGAATACCCTGTTCCGCTTAGTCTGGGGTTTGCGATTTATCCCTCCGACGCTTCAAACGATGAAGAGCTTGTCCGTCATGCCGAGCTGGCCGCCTATTATGCGAAGGAGCAGGGGCTCAGCTGCTGCAGGTACGCCGAATATATGAGGACTGTAAATCTGAACCGATTCGAGCTGGAGCATGATATGCGAAAGGGGATAGAGCGCGGGGAATTTTTTGTGGAATACCAGCCTCAGGTGAATTTATACACAGGGAAAATGGTCGGGCTCGAAGCGCTGCTCCGCTGGAATCATCCGGTTCGGGGAATCATTCCCCCTTCCGAATTTATTCCGCTGGCTGAAGAAAGCGGGCTGATCGTTCAGCTTGGGGAATGGGTGCTTCGTACAGCCTGCAGGCAAAACAGAAGATGGCAGGATGAAGGCTTTGAACCGGTATCGATGTCCGTGAACCTGTCGGTCAGACAGTTCCGCGATTCCCGGTTCACTGAAATGGTATCTGAAGTGCTGAAGGAGACGGGAATGGACCCCCGGTTTCTGGATCTGGAAATTACGGAGAGCATGACGGTGGATCGGAACTGGGCAATCAGCCAGATCGTAGAATTGAAGCGGATGGGGATTCTGGTCAGTATTGATGACTTCGGAACCGGGTACAGTTCGCTGCATTATTTAAAGACACTGCCTGTTGACCGGATCAAAATAGACCGCTCCTTTCTGGAGAAAATCGTTCAGGACAGCAGCGATGCGGTAATTGTATCGTCCATAGCCGCCATGGCCAACCAACTCAATTTGAAAGTGACGGCCGAAGGCGTAGAGAATAAAGATCAGCTTGAGTTCCTGAAGCGGCAAAACTGTCATGAGGGGCAGGGATATCTGTTCAGCAAGCCGGTCCCTGCCCTCACCCTGGAACAGGACTTCTTAGTCCGAGCTGCCGGATAAGATTGGCCTTCCGTGAGAACGGAAGGTTTTTTATTTGGGGGAGTTAGACAGGGGAAACGGTGCATAGCGAACAAGCAGGTTGGTAAATAATACAGATACCGTTATAGGGATATACCGAACGTAACATGTCAGGTATGTCAAATGAAGGCGGTTTCAGGAAAAAAAGAGCGAATATTCGAATTATTTTAATGATTATTGTGTGGATTTTGCGCTTTGTTGATTGTATAATCTAGTTTGTCCAAAGGAAGTGCCGAAGCAAAGCAAGAATTGACCATCGGTATTTTCAATTTTATAAGGGGGATCACACTCAATGAAGAAAAGTTTCAAACTATCGATCGTACTGCTGCTCGCTCTTACGGTCGTCCTGGCAGGCTGCGGCAATAACAAAAATAATGCCGGCAACTCTGCAAGCAGCGGGGGTTCCAGCTCCAATACGGCTGCTAACGTTAAAATCGGTCTTGTTACCGACGTAGGCGGCGTAAACGACAAATCTTTTAACCAGTCCGCTTGGGAAGGCCTTTCTTCTTTGAGCGATGTCAAATCCGAATATTTGCAAAGTACGAAACCGGACGATTATCAAACCAACCTGAACAAATTCGTTAAAGGCGGCTACGATTTGACTTGGGGGATCGGGATGGACCTTGGCGACGCCGTTGATCAAGTCGCTTCCGAGAATCCGAATGCCAAGCTGGCTATCATCGACGCTACCGTTGACCAGCCAAACGTTAAATCCGTTACTTTCTCTGAGAATGAAGGTTCTTTCCTGGTTGGCGTAGTAGCCGGTATGATGACGAAAACCAATAAAATCGGTTTCGTCGGCGGGTCCCAAATCCCGGTTATCGAACGTTTTGAAGCTGGTTTCAAAGCAGGTATTGCTGCGGTAAATCCAAACGCTCAGCTGCTTGTAAACTACACTGGCGCATTTGATAAACCTGACCTGGGTAAAACAGCTGCCGCTACTTTCTACGACAACGGCGCGGACATCGTGTTCCAGGCTGCCGGCGGTACAGGTACCGGCGTATTCAACGAAGCGACTGCACGTGTGAAATCCGGTCAGAAAGTATGGGTTATCGGCGTAGACAAAGACCAATCTTTGGAATTTGGCGACGACGTAACTTTGACTTCCATGGTGAAACGTGTTGATGAAGCGGTAAAACGTGTAAGCCAGGAAGTGGTTGACGGTACTTTCAAAGGCGGAAGCGAAGTGCTCGGCCTGAAAGAGAACGGCGTAGGCATTGCAGAGACTTCCGAGAAAAATGTTCCTGCGGACGTATTGGCAAAAGTTGAAGAATATAAACAAAAAATCATCAATGGTGAAATCACAGTTCCAACTGAGCCAACCAAATAGTCCATCTGGATTTATAACGGGTTCACACACAAAGAATGAGGCTTGAATTTTGGGCCTAATTGAATACAAGCAGAATTTTCGACAAGGCTGGTTTTTTTAACTGGCCTTGTTGTTACGTTATCGTGTATATTGTTGTATGGGCCAAAGGATGCCTAATCTAAATGAAGGGTGATCTCATGAACGCAGCGACCCCCGTTGTCGAGCTCAAAGGCATTACGAAACGTTTTCCCGGTGTCGTAGCCAATGACTCGATCAGTTTGAAACTGTATAAAGGCGAAATTCATGCATTGCTTGGTGAGAACGGCGCGGGTAAATCCACCTTGATGAATATTGTGTTCGGGTTATATCAACCGGATGAAGGCAGTATTGAAATCAATGGACAACCCGTTATTATAGATAATCCCAACAAAGCGATTGATCTCGGAATCGGGATGGTGCACCAGCATTTCAAGCTGGTTGAGCCTTTTACAGTTACGGAAAATATTATTTTGGGCATGGAGCCAAAGAAAGGGCTCAACCTGGATCACAAGACAGCGGCGGCCCGCATCCAAGAATTATCCGAGCAGTACGGCCTGCGTGTAGACCCTTATGCCAAAATCCACGATATTTCGGTAGGTATGCAGCAGCGCGTAGAAATCTTGAAGACGCTTTACCGCGGCGCTGACATTTTGATTTTTGACGAACCGACCGCCGTATTAACTCCGCAGGAGATTACAGAATTGATGGAGATTATGCGCAAGCTGGTCGCAGAGGGTAAGTCGATTATTCTGATTACGCATAAATTGAAAGAAATTATGCATATTTCCGACACGGTTACGATTATCCGTAGAGGTAAAGTGATCGATACCGTGAAGACGTCCGAAGCGTCGCCAAGTATTCTCGCAGAAAAGATGGTCGGCCGGAACGTGACGTTTAAAGTGGACAAGCGTTCTGCCACGCCAGGAGCTCCTGTATTGGAAGTGCGGGATCTGTTCGTTAAAAATAAAGATGGAGCTATGGCTCTGAATGGCCTGAACTTGAACGTAAAAGCCGGAGAAATTTTGGGGATAGCCGGCGTAGACGGCAACGGCCAAAGTGAATTAATCGAAGCTTTGACCGGTCTTGGCAAAGTGGAGAGCGGTTCAATTCTGCTGAATGGCAAGGAGTTGGCCAATGCTTCTCCGCGGCGGATTAGCGAAAGCGGCGTGGCCCATATTCCGGAGGACCGTCACAAACACGGTCTGGTGCTTGATTTCTCTATGAGCGAGAACATGGTTCTCGAAACTTATTATAAAGAGCCTTACAGCAAAGGCGGATTTTTGAATTACAAGGCGATTAAGGAGCAGGCTCAAAAGCTGATTAATGCCTTTGACGTCCGCACGCCCAGCATTGAAACCAAAGCCCGTTCTTTGTCCGGCGGTAATCAGCAGAAAGCGATTATAGCCCGGGAAATAGACAAAAATCCGGACCTGCTGATTGCGGCTCAGCCAACGCGTGGTCTGGATGTCGGGGCGATCGAGTTTGTGCAAACTCAGCTGATCGCCCAGCGGGACCAAGGCAAAGCGGTTCTGCTCATCTCGTTTGAGCTGGATGAGATTATTAACGTTTCAGACCGGATTGCGGTCATTTATGAAGGGGAAATCGTAGGCGAAGTTCTTCCTGAAGAAACCAATGACCAGGAGCTTGGCCTCATGATGGCGGGCAGCACGGCTGCCGGAGGTGTAAAACATGAATAAAATTTTGAAGGTATTTTCCGGGAGTACGCTCATTTCACTGGTCGCCATCCTGCTGGGCCTGATTGTCGGCGCCATCGTTATGCTGGCCGGCGGATATGATCCTTTCCTGGCTTATCAATCGCTGTTCTCCCAGGTATTTGGCAACACTTACGACTTTGGCGAGACGCTGCGGGAAGTAACGCCGCTTATTTTAACCGGTTTTGCTTTTGCGTTTGCGGCCCGTACCGGTTTGTTTAATATCGGCGGCGAAGGTCAGTTTATTATCGGTATGACTGCAGCAACCGTTATCGGTATTAAAGTCCACGGGCTGCCGGTTTATATTCATGCACCGCTTGCCGTAATCGCCGGCGGTTTGTTCGGCGGACTTTGGGCGGCCATTGTTGGTTACCTGAAAGCCAAACGCGGGGTTAACGAAGTTATTACAAGTATCATGCTGAACTGGATTGCGCTTTATCTGGCCAATTTTATCGTCCGGCATTTCCTGCTTATGGAAGGCAAACAGCGTTCCGAAAATATTTTGCCGACGGCTTCGATTTCCTTCTCCTGGTTGTCCGGCTTGATGAACAACGCCCGGATCCACTGGGGAATGCTGATCGCTGTGCTTTGCGCGTTTTTCTTCTATTATTTTATGTGGAAAACCAAACAGGGCTACGAGCTTCGCGCGGTCGGCAACAATCCGAATGCTGCCCAGTACGCGGGAATGAATGTAGGCCGCAATGTCGTCAAGGCCATGTTTATCAGCGGTATCTTTGCCGGATTAGCCGGCGCTTTCCAAATTCTTGGCGTCTTCCAATATCAAAGCGTCATGTCGGGTTCTCCGGGAACCGGTTTTGACGGAATCGCTGTCGGTTTGATCGGAATGAACAATCCGTTTGGCATTCTGCTCGGCGCCTTTTTGTTCGGTACACTCACTTATGGTTCTGCGGGCATGAGCTTTGGTGCAGGCGTTCCGCCGGAATTGATCCGGATCGTCATCGGTTCGATCATTTTCTTCATCGCAGCCCAAGGCATCGTACGCTGGGTAATCAAGCCGTTCTACTTTAAACGCAAGAAAGAGAAGGTGTTGTAAATGGATTGGGTAACGACACTGGGGCAGTTAATAAATACAACGCTTGTCTTTTCTACAGCGCTTATCTTTGCCGCGCTTGGCGGTATTTTCTCGGAGCGTTCCGGGGTTACGAACCTGGGGCTCGAAGGTTTTATGATGTTCGGCGCGTTTGCTTCGGCTGTCGGCACTTATTATGCCGAGGAAGCCGGCATGGGCGCCGCGTCCCCTTGGATCGGCATGATCGCTGCGCTTGTGCTCGGCGTCATTACTTCCCTGATTCATGCGGTGGCTTCGATCACCTTTAAAGCCGATCAGACGATCAGCGGTATCGTGATCAACTTTCTGGCGGCCGGAGCCACCTTGTACCTGGTTAAGCTGATCTTCGACGGCAACGGCGAAACGCCGCTGTTGACGGAAGTGTTTAACAAGGTTTCGATACCGGGATTGTCCAAAATCCCGATTATCGGCGAAGGTTTGTTCCACAACTATCCGACCACTTATATCGCGATTATCCTGGTGTTTGTCGGGTATTATGTACTGTTCAAAACACCGTTTGGCCTCCGGCTTCGGGCGGTCGGCGAACACCCAAGCGCTGCGGATACAGCCGGGATCAACGTCAACCGGATGCGTTATATCGGCGTTATGATCAGCGGTGGTTTGGCCGCGCTTGGCGGAGCTACCGTCACGTTGACCACAACCAGTACATTTGCGCATAATACGATCTCCGGCCAAGGCTACATCGCAATCGCAGCGATGATCTTTGGCAAGTGGAACCCGCTGGGTGCTTTTGGCGCAGCCGCGTTCTTCGGCTTATCGCAAGCGGTGCGGACGTATGTCACCCTGTTCGACTGGTCCAAGGATATTCCGCAGGAATTTATTTATATGCTGCCATACCTGCTGACGATCATTGTTCTGGTAGCAGCGGTTGGCCGCTCGGCGGCCCCTTCCGCTTTGGGCCAGCCTTACGATCCAAGCAAACGTTAGCTGCATGATCTGAATTTGACCCGCAAAGGCATTTTGCTTTTGCGGGTTTATTTTTCGGGTCAAAGGGTAATGAAAGGCTACAGCCGGTGTAAATAAGGAGGTTATCCAGATGTCCAAGAAGTGGGTAGGCGTATTTGCTGAACCGAAGGATGTGAGGGCAACTATAGATGAACTCAAACAGCATGGCTTTGCGGATGATCAGCTTTCTGTAGTCACTCATTATCAAACGGGAATTCCGATGGATGAGGAGGTTGCTGGTATTCAGGTCTTTGAAATTGGCGGCAGCAATGCGGATCAGGCCTTGAGTCCTTTTACGGGCCTTGACCTTCCGGACAAGGAAGCGGGAATTTACGAGGAGCATATGAAGCAGGGACGGCTTTTATTAATTGCTGATGATCTCGGCCGGGAGACGGGAGAGGTCTATCAGATTTTCCAGCAGCATCATGCTGTTCATTCGAATTACCATGAAGACGGCGAATTAACGGGGGAAGAACGTTTCTATGGTGCGCAGAGCAATGCCGATACCTATTACGGGGACCAGCATGCCTCATTGGGCCAGCAGACCGGTCAGGAGAACAGGCAGGGCCAGCGCTGAGGGATAATGGCGTCTGTTTCGCCATCGGTCAAAAAAGTAAAAAAGCAGACGCTGTCGTCTGCTTTTTTTGTGCTTATTTAATTCCAGCATAATCAGGCTAATGAATGGGAACGAGGAGGGAAGGTTACTGGCCTTCTATATATATAGCTTTCACTCGTCCAACCTGACCGTCCTGAAGACGGACTTTGATGCCGTGCGGATGATTAGGGGAGTTGGTCAAAATATCTTTGACGATCCCTCGCGTCAGTTTGCCTGTCCGCTGATCCTGTTTGAGGACAATATCCACCGTAAGGCCCGGCGTGATGCTGCTTCGTTGGGTTCCGTCCATAGTTCCTCCTGCCGAATAAACCCCGCATCAAGGATGCGAGCGTTAAGATACCTCTTAAGATAACACAGACGACTACAAAAACCCAAATATCCGGCTGATTCGCACAAATTCAACAAAGTTGGTTTTTGCCTGCAGACAATCCTTGCTATCATGCGGGGCATTGCATATAATAATCTATAGTGTTTTGCCGGGCGTCCGGCCTTTTAACCCTATAAATGCTAAGATGGAGACAAGTAAGCAGTACCTCTATACAGGGAGGGAACGCCTTGGATTGAGAGCGTTCCTACAGAGACAGGCTGGCTGAAATTCACTCCGGAGCAGTTCCTTGAACCTGCCTTTAGGATGGGCATCAATAGAGGATACCGGTCACGAGCCGTTATGTCGAAAAGTGAGAGCAGCAGATTTAGTCCAGTCTTCTGGGCGGGAATGTCGATAGCAGCTCTAACAAGGGTGGTACCACGGTCTTTTCGTCCCTTTTCGGGAGAAAAGGCTTTTTTTTGTTTTTCGACCAGAAATTTATCCATTCAGGAGGTTTGACATGAGAGAACGTTTGGAACAGCTGAAACAGGAGGCGCTTGCCGAGCTGAACGGCGTGTTGGATGCCGGTCAGCTGAACGAGCTGAGAGTCAAGTATCTGGGTAAAAAAGGAGCTTTGACCGAAATTTTGCGCGGTATGGGGGCGCTGAGTGCCGAAGAGCGTCCGGTGATCGGACAGGTGGCCAATGAGGTGCGCGGCGCTATCGAAGCGGTCATTGAGGAGAAGCAGCAGAAATTCGAACAGCAGGAAACGGAGCGCCGTTTGGCAGCCGAGAAGCTGGATGTCACGCTGCCGGGCCGTCCGCTGAAGCAGGGTGGCATTCATCCGCTGAACCGGATTATCCAGGAGATTGAGGATATTTTTATCGGCATGGGTTATCAAATTGCAGAAGGTCCTGAAGTAGAAACCGATTATTTCAACTTCGAGGCGCTGAACCTGCCGAAGAACCATCCGGCCCGTGATATGCAGGATTCCTTCTATTTGACGGAAGATCTGCTGATGCGGACGCAGACTTCTCCGGTTCAGGCCCGTACGATGAAAGCGAAGGAAGGCGAGGTGCCGGTTAAGATCATTTGCCCGGGTAAAGTGTACCGCCGTGACGATGATGATGCGACACACTCCTTCCAGTTCCATCAGATCGAAGGTCTGGTCATCGGTAAAAACATCCGGATGAGCGACCTCAAGGGCACGCTGCTCCAGTTCAGTCAAAAGATGTTTGGACCAAACACGGAAATCCGTCTTCGTCCGAGCTTCTTCCCTTTCACCGAACCAAGTATTGAAGTCGATGTAACGTGCGTGAAATGCGGCGGCAAAGGCTGCCGGGTTTGTAAGCATTCGGGCTGGCTTGAGATTCTGGGCAGTGGAATGGTTCATCCGCGTGTACTTGAAATGGGCGGCTACGATCCGGAGCAATATACCGGTTTTGCGTTTGGTATGGGAGTAGAGCGGATTGCCATGCTGAAATACGGCGTGGACGACATTCGTCATTTCTATAACAACGACATTCGTTTCCTGGAACAATTCGCACGTCATTAATCGTAAAGTCCAAAGCCTAAAGGAGATGTGAACGATGAAAGTATCAACCTCTTGGTTGTCTGATTATATATCGCTTGAAAATGTAGATATCAACGAGCTTGCCGAGCAGATTACACGTTCCGGCATCGAGATCGACAGCGTGGAATCCGTAAATAAAGGCGTTACCAAAGTAGTAGTGGGTTATGTCAAAACCAAAGAGAAACATCCCGACGCGGACAAGTTGAACATTGTAACTGTAGATGCCGGACAGGAAGAAGAACTTCAAATCGTATGCGGGGCTAAAAATATCGACGCCGGTCAGAAAGTGCCGATTGCGCTTGTCGGAGCCAAACTGCCCGGCGGACTGGAGATCAAGAAAGCCAAGCTGCGCGGCGTACCTTCCCAAGGTATGGTTTGCTCGGCCAAGGAACTTGGCCTGAACGACAAGCTCCTGCCGAAAGATCAACAGGAAGGAATTCTGGTGCTGCCTCCGGAGACGCAGATTGGAACTCCGATTGAACAGGTGCTGGATCTGAACAATCAAATTTTGGACTTTGACCTGACACCGAACCGCTCGGACTGCCTCAGTATGCTGGGTGCGGCTTATGAAGTCGGCGCGATTTTGGCCCGTGAGATTAAGCTGCCGGAAGCCAACATTGTAGAGAATTCAGCTAAAGCTGCGGATTCCATTTCCGTAAAAATAAGCAATCCCGAGTTCTGCAGCCATTTTGCGGTTCGTGTCATTTCCAACGTCAAGATCGGCCGTTCCCCGCAGTGGATGCAGAATCGCTTGATGGCGGCCGGCATTCGTCCGATCAACAACGTGGTTGATGTAACCAACTATGTCATGCTGGAATATGGCCAGCCGCTCCATGCTTATGATGCAGACCGTATAGCAGGCAGCCAGATTGAAGTACGCGTATCCCGCGAAGGGGAAACGATTGAAACGTTGGACGGACAAGAACGCAAGCTCCCTGCGGGTGCTCTGCTGATCACCGATGCGGAGAAGCCGATTGGCCTTGCAGGCGTTATGGGCGGAGCCAACTCCGAGGTAACCGAGGACACGGTGAATATCGTGCTCGAAGCGGCCAAATTTGATGGTGGTGTGGTTCGCAAGCTTTCCCGTCTGTTTGGACTTCGTTCTGAAGCCTCCCAGCGTTTTGAGAAGGAAGTGGATCCGAACCGGGTCATTCCTGCACTTAACCGGGCTGCAGCGCTGATCGCCGAGCTTGCCGGCTGTACCGTACAGCATGGCATTGTCGAAAGCGGCGGTGAAGAAGTTAAGCCACTTGTGATTCCTTTGTCCCTGGCGAAATTGAATCAGTTCCTGGGCACTGACATTTCGACCTTGGAAGTGAAAACGATCCTGTCCCGGCTGCATTTCGAATCCGGGGATCTGCCAAATAACACACTTGAGGTGAAGGTGCCGACTCGCCGCGGCGATATTACCCGCGATGTGGATTTGATTGAAGAGGTGGCCCGTTTGTACGGCTACGACAAAATTCCGACAACGTTGATCGAAGGGCCGACCACGCAAGGCGGATATACGAAATCCCAGCTGCTGCGCCGGAGCATCCGTACGATGCTGACGAGCGGCGGCTTGCAGGAGGTTCTTTCTTACTCCTTCGCCAACCGGGAAGCGGAGACTCTGTTCCCGACTTTGCGAGAGAGCCGTCATTCCGTGAAGCTGGCTATGCCGATGAGCGAAGACCGCAGCATCCTGCGCACCAGTCTGATTCCTCAGCTGATGGACGTTGCCAGCTTTAACCGCAACCGCAAGCAGGATAATCTGGCTTTGTTCGAAATCGGCTCGGTGTTCCAAAGTGAAGAAGAAAAGTTGACCGTACAGCCGAAAGAAATCCTAATGCTCGGCTTGCTGATGGCTGGTCTGCGTCAGGAGAAGCAGTGGAACCTGAATCCGGATAAAGTAGACTTCTACGATCTGAAAGGCGCTGTCGAAAGCGTGTTTGCTTATCTGGGGCTGGAAGGAAAGATCTCCTATGAAGCGGATGGTCCTGAAGGCTTCCACCCGGGACGTTCGGCCTCTATTTACCTGGAGAATAATCAGGTTAAAGAACGTATCGGCGTGCTCGGGCAAATTCACCCTGACATTCAGCGCAGCAAGGAACTGGACGATACGTACGTGGCCGAGATCAAGCTTGAACCTCTGTTTGCTGCGGAGAGCCCGGCGATCGAATATCGTGACCTGCCAAGATTTCCTTCCGTTCAGCGCGATATCGCGGTGGTTGTGGATCAAAGCGTGACGGCCGCGGAGCTGCTCAAGTCCATCCAGGATAATACGGGCGAACTGCTTGAGCATGTACACGTCTTTGACATCTTCACCGGCAGCAAGCTTGGAGAGGGGAAAAAGAGCGTTGCCTTGTCCCTGGTCTACCGTCACATGGAGCGTACGCTTACCGATGAGGAGATTGCAGAAGTGCACGGACGAGCGGTAGCCGCGCTGGAGCAAACTTTCGGAGCAGAATTAAGAAAATAGCAGGAATTGGGGAAACCGCATCGAATCCTTTTTAAAGAAGAGATTCATGCGGTTTTTTCTTAGGTTGAATCCTCTTTCGCTAACCTTATAAAATGAGAAGAGACGGCCCGGCCGTTTCCAGTTCTAAATGTGTGCATCAATGACATCAATGAATAAACAGAAGAACGAAGGAGGCACAGCGCATTGGCTAAATCCGAACGAATTAGTGTTGCGGTTGAGATTTATGGAACATCCTATAAAATTGTCGGCAGTAACCCCGAATATATGAAAAAGATCGCCAGTCACGTTGATGATCGTATGCGTGCCTTGGCTAAAGCCCATCAGCATCTTGATATACCCCGTCTGGCTGTGTTAACCGCTGTTCACATGGCGGAAGAAGCGGTTCAGAGCGATGAGATTCAGCTTCAGCTTTCAGAGGTTCTGGAGAGCAGGGAAGCGTTGAAGCAAGAGCTGGCTTCGCTTCAGGAGAATGCGGTCAAACAGCAGGAGCGTTATGTGAATCTGCAGGAGGAACGTTCCCGCCTGAAGGCGGAGGTTTCGGAAGCAGCCGAGCAAATATCCAAGCTGGAAAGCAGCCTGAAGCAGCTTGAAGCTCAGGGAGAGGAGAAGCAGGCAGCCGCCGCGGATGCCGAGAAGCAAATTGGCGACCTTAAGAGTGCCAAAGGACGTGTTGAAGTCCAGTTGAAGGCCGTTCAGGACGAACTGGCGCAAGCCAAAGAGAAGCTGGCTGTGCTGAGCCGCCAGCTCGAGGAGGCCCGCAAGCAGGAGACGCTGGTTCGCAGCGAAGAGAAGCGGCTTAAAGAAGAGTTGGCCAAAGTACAGCAGCAGCACAAGGAGAAGCTGGGCCAGCTCGAGAATCAGCAGAAGGATAAAATCCTGTTGCTTGATAACCAGCATAAGCAGGAACGGGCCAAATTGGAGCAGCAGTACAAAGCCCAACTGGAGAATCTGGAGAAACAGCTTAAGGAAACGGAGGCCCATCTGGCTGCTTCCCAAGAGGAGAAAAGCAAGCTGAAGCAGCAGCTCGAAGGAGCAGGAAGACGTGAAGAGCAGCTGTCGCTGGAATCTGCGCAGGCTGCTAAAGAAGCTGAAACCTGGAAAGCCCGGGCGGAAAGCCGCTCCCAGGAGATTGAACGGCTGGAGCTAAGTTTGCAGCAGGCATCGGAGCATAATGAAACGCTGGAACAAGGTTTGTCTTCTTATCAGGAAGAGATTCAGTCGCTGAAAGAGCAGCTTGCCAAAGGGGAAACCGACCTGGAGCAGGCGCTTGCCGAAATCGAAACGATGATGGACGGCCGCAAAGAGCTGGCAGCCGAGCGGGACCGCCTGGCTGAAGCACAGCTGCAGTTAAAGGCTGAAGCCAATCGGCGGACCGAAGAACTGCAGCAGGTTCTGAAGGACATGGAGTCGCTTAAGGATGACCGGCAGCAGCTCCAAGGCGAACGGGAAGAGCTGCTGGGCAAGCTGGAATCGCTGCAAAAGGATCTGGATCAGCATGCGGATGAGCTGCGCCAGGCATTAAACCAAATTGATTCGATGATGAATGAACGCCGCAAATGGATGGCGGATCAGGAGCAGTGGAAGGAAGAACAGGCAACTCTGGAACTGGCGGCTTCGGAGCGTGAAGAGAAGCTGCAGCAGGTTTACGGGGAAATGAATCGCCTGATGGACGAGCTGGAAGAAGCGAAGCTGGCGGCTGAACGTGTCGGCGAACAAGCGGTAGCAGAACGTCAGCAAGCCGAAGAATACCTCCGCCAGCTCGATGAGCTGCGGGAGGAGATGCAAGTCCTCAAAGACCATCTGCAGGAGCAGAAACGGGAAACGGAAGAATATGCGGCTCTGGTTGATGAACGCGAAGCCGAACTTTCATCGGAGAAGGAGCAGTCCGCACGTCTGCGCGGACTGTATGAGGAAGCCGAGGAAAGAGAACGCCGGCGTGACGAAGCGGAGCAGGAGCTGCGGCGGCAGATTGCGCAGTGGCAGCAGGAAGCCGCTGCAGGGCAGGAGCAAACAGCCG
The DNA here is from genome assembly GCF_001685395.1 of Paenibacillus yonginensis. Classification (NCBI taxonomy): domain Bacteria; kingdom Bacillati; phylum Bacillota; class Bacilli; order Caryophanales; family Paenibacillaceae; genus Paenibacillus; species Paenibacillus yonginensis. Next base: position 625,102 of record NZ_CP014167.1, read on the forward strand.
AACTCAGCGAGAAAGCGGCAGCCTCGGAAGCAGAGAAAGTCAAACTTCAGGATCAGCTTGCGATGATTGGCGAACAGTTTGAAGTGATTTCGCACGAATACCGGCTGCTTCTGGCCGAAAGAGAGCTTGATCTGGAACGCTCCAGCAAACGGGAGGAAGAGCTGGAAAGCTTGAAAGTAGAGTATGCGAAGCTGCAAAGAGAATATAACGAGTGGATTGAGCTGCTAGAACAGGATCAGTTGTCTTAAAGGCAAAAGAACCAAGCCTGCAGAGAGAATGCATGTCAGGCTTGGTTCTTTTGTTTCTTATATTTGGTCGTTTCTCTTATTGGTTTATTCGACGATAACTTGGGCTTTCATAGCTTTATGCCCGGGACCGCAGGGTATGGAGCAGGACATTTCATATTCGCCGGCCTTATCAGGCGTAATAACGGTTGATGGTTGGGCCTGATCCAGTTTGACGCCCAGCTCGGGAATACGGAGACCGTGGTTTCCATCTTCATTATCAAGGGTAATTTGCACCGGAACGCCTGCTTTTAAGTGATAGACCTTCTGGTCAAATTCATAATTTACGGCTTTGACGACTAATTGGGTTTCCGCTTCGGGAACCGGCTTGTTCGCTTCCTCGTTATTGGCCTGGCCGGATTCGCGGGTGCAGGCGGCAAGAATCAGCAGCAGAGCTCCCGCAATCAGGGAGAACATCCTTTTTTTCATTTCGTAGAAAACACCTCTTCCGGAATTTGCATCCTCTTTATTTTAGACGTTCTTGGTATAGAAATACACCTCTAATATACGGTATAATAGCGATGGTTCATGTTTGAAAGTTGGATGACGGCACGGTAGCTCGTTAAGAAATCGGGATAGCGGTGCTTTTTTCGTTTATATAGCTGTATTTCTATGGACTTCTACCTATTTCACTAAAAGGTTAAAGTAGGCGATTTATATTCTCGGAATTTCTAAAATTAAATATGATTCTTGGTCGTGGAACCGCAAGATTATGATTTGTTACTGGGTGACCGCGATCCTGCTGTTTGTATCGGAGGGAGTATCCTGGCTTACCCCTTACAATGCTGGTGGAGTCGGGTTATGGGAAACCCGGCATGAGGTATGGATTTATGTGGATTTGTCCATCCTGGTGCTGCTTGGCGCTACGGAGCTGTGGCTTAAGCGCGAGAGAAAGGTATATTTGAAGCGGGCGGTGCTGCTCTGCGGAATTCTGCTCAGCTATGAGCTTTATTTTTTGCTGGATCCGGTGGTGCATGGTTCGGAAATTATTTTGATGATGCCGCTGCTTATTTCTTTGGTTTATTTTGAAAGGAATCTGCTTCGGGCTTTCTCGCTTTTGAATATTCTGATCTACATGCTGATAACGATTGTTCCGGCTGCGATCCGTTTGACGGCTTTTAACACTGCCGATTTCCTGCTTGTTATGACCCTGCTGATTATCGGCACTTTTCTGGGCCAAGGCGTCATTACCCGCTCTATAGAGATGCGTAAAGCGGTTGAAAATCTCGCCAAATCCGAACAGAAGCTGATTGTGGAGAAAGCGATATCCGATAAGCTCCTGAAGATGGATGCATTGACGGGGCTGTACAATCATAAAACCTTTCATGAGTATATGGAGAATTTAATCCATCATTCGGAGGCCAATGGCGTTTCCGTCCACTTGGCGATTCTCGACATTGACAATTTCAAAACCATCAACGATACCTTTGGTCATTGGGTTGGCGATATTGTACTGAAAGAAGTGGCGAGAAATATTACGGAGCTGATCCGTCCGAACGATTTTGCCGCCCGGTACGGGGGAGAAGAATTCGCGTTGATTTTTGCAGATACCACATCCGAGCAGGCTGAAGCCTGTTGTGAAGCGATCAGGGCTGCTGTTGAGCGAATGGCCATTCCTCAACTGGAGGAGCGGAATATAACCATTAGCTCGGGGTTATTCCATTATCTCCCTGGCGATGGCAAAGAGAAGCTGTTCCGAAATGCAGATTCCGCTTTATATCAGGCTAAACGTTCCGGCAAAAACCGGGTAGTGGTTTATCAGGAACAGGTGCAGCTGCTGGTTCCGCAAATCTGATTGGTGCAAAAGAAACCCCTGGCCGAGCGGGCCAGGGGTTTCACCTTGAGGCTTGCAGGTTATTTTCTGTCTCTTGCCGCGTTAAATGGCGTGGCAATCGGAATGAAGAGGTCAATAATCCCGATAACCAGGGCTGCAAGCAATGCGCCGATAAAGGATACGCTAACGTTGGTAACAACGAACTGCGCAAGCCAGATCACAACGGCGCTGACGATGAAACCTACAATTCCTCGTCCAAACGGTGTGACTCTTTTGCCGAAAATCCCTTCAATAATCCAGCCCAGCAGAGCAATAACCAAGGCAAGCAGAAGGGCGCTGCCAAAAGAACCAACAGTAAATTGGGGCACCAGCCAACCTACTACGAGAAGGACCAGTGCGGATACGATAAACCGGACAACGTGTCCAAGGAAATGCATAAGAAAATCGTCTCCTTTCCTGATGTCGTATATCGGTTATAGCATGGTCGAATCACGTAAAAGTTATGTATCGGATGAAATGGTGTTTTAAACCTTGCTTTGTTTATAATAAATATAACCGGAAATAAACCTAAAGCCTTGTTTGGCGGGTTTATTTCCTGTGACGAGAGGAGCTGCAGGTTCTTGAATCCAAAAGTATTGAAGACGATGGAATACCATAAAATTATAGATGCGCTTGCTCATTTTACCGGAACGGAGCTTGGCCGTGATCTGGCCAAGGAACTCGAGCCCTCCATCGATCTGGATCATGTTAAACGTCTGCTTCAAGCAACGGATGAAGCTTTTAAGGTCGACAGGCTGAAGGGAGCCCCGCCGTTTGGCGGCATTGTCAATATGATGCCCGCAGCCAAACGTGCCCGAATCGGCGGGACGCTGAGTCCGCATGAGCTGCATGGAATCGCATCCACCCTGTTCGGGGCACGCCGGGTACGGCGCCATCTGGCCGCCCTGCACGAAGAGGACCCGATTCCGCTGCTGTTTGAATTAACGGAGAATCTGAGCGATCAGAAGCCGCTTGAAGATGCCATCAAACGCTGCATCGACGATAACGCGGAGGTGGTGGATACAGCCAGCCCGGCTTTGGCGCAAATTCGCCGCGAGCTGCGGGGAGGCGAAGGCCGGATCCGCGAGAAGCTGGATTCGATGATCAGGTCCTCCAACGTGTCAAAAATGCTGCAGGATCAGCTGATCACGATCCGGAACGACCGCTTTGTCATCCCGGTCAAAGCGGAATACCGTTCTTATTTTGGCGGGATTGTTCATGATCAATCCGGTTCAGGAGCTACACTGTTTATTGAACCGGAATCCATTGTAGCTATGAACAATAAGCTGCGTGAAACACGGCTGGCCGAGGAACGCGAGATTGAAGTGATTTTGCAGAAGCTGACGGCCCTTGTGGGCGAGCAGTCCGAGCTTTTGTATTACGATTGCGAAGTCTTGGCCGAGCTGGATTTTATTTTTGCCAAAGCCAAACTTGCCCGTGAAATGAAAGCAACCCTGCCGCTGATGAATGACCGGGGATTTCTGAAGCTGAAGAAGGGACGCCACCCGCTGATCGCTATGGATAAGGTGGTTCCGTTAGATGTCGAGCTGGGGAATCAGTACACCTCGATCATTGTTACCGGACCGAATACGGGCGGTAAGACGGTATCCCTGAAGACGATTGGTCTGCTGAGCCTGATGGCCATGTCCGGTCTGTTTATCCCCGCCGAGGATGGAAGCCAGCTGTGTGTCTTTGATGCCATTTATGCGGATATCGGGGACGAGCAGAGTATTGAGCAGAACCTCAGTACCTTCTCCAGCCATATGACGAATATCATCAACATCTTGAATGAAATGTCTCCAAAAAGTCTGGTTCTGCTGGATGAGCTTGGCGCAGGCACGGACCCGGCGGAAGGCTCTGCGCTTGCCATCGCAATCCTGGATTATATTCATTCCTTGGGCTGCCGCATGGTAGCAACAACCCATTACAGCGAACTGAAGGCTTATGCTTATGAACGTAAAGGCGTTATCAATGCCAGCATGGAATTTGATGTGAATACGCTTAGTCCGACTTACCGTCTTCTGATCGGGGTGCCGGGACGAAGCAACGCCTTTGCAATTGCGGAACGGTTGGGCTTGTCGTCCTCTATTCTGGATTTTGCCCGTGGCGAAGTGAAGGAAGACGACCTGCGGGTAGAAAATATGATCGCTTCCCTGGAGCAGAACCGTTTAAGCGCTGAACGGGATCGGGATAAGGCTGAGAAGCTGCGGGCCGAGATGGAAGAGCTGCGTCGCAAATACGAGCAGGAGCTTGAGAAGCTTGAGGAGTCGCGGGATAAACGGATTGAGAAGGCTGAGAACGATGCCAGGGCCATTGTGGAGAAGGCTCGTAATGAAGCCCAAACAATCATTGATGATCTGCGGAAGCTGGCGCTGGAGGAAGGGGCTTCGGTTAAGGAGCATAAGCTGATTGCTGCCCGCAAAGCGCTGGACGACGCAGCCCCTGCGCAGCGCAAGAAAGCCCCGGCAGTACGCAAAGCGCTCAAGCAGCGGCAGATCGGTCCTGGAGATGAAGTTCGGGTATACAGTCTGAATCAGAAGGGTCATGTGGTAGAACTGGCTGGCAAGGAAGCTGTCGTTCAGCTTGGGATCATGAAGATGAAGGTCAGCCTGGACGATCTTGAGCTGGTTCAGCAGGAGCAAACGGCCAAGACGCCTCAGCGCGTCGTAACGAACGTTAAACGGACCAAAGACGATTCGGTGCGGACTGAACTCGATCTTCGCGGAGCCAATCTGGAAGAGGCGCTGATCGAGGTGGACCGTTTCCTGGATGAAGCTTTCCTGGCTAACCTGGGGCAGGTCTACATCATTCACGGCAAAGGAACCGGAGTGCTGCGCAGCGGCATGCAGGAATACTTGCGCAGACATAAGCATATAAAGAGCTATCGGCTGGGCAATTATGGAGAAGGCGGCTCCGGGGTTACGGTTGCCGAGCTTAAATAAGCCGTAAGGGGGGAACTGCGCTGGACACGATCGATCAGCTGCTGGCCTTTCCGTTTGGACATACCGTCGGAATTTTATCGTTATCGATATTGGAGCTGGTTGTGTTCCTGGCTTGTTTCGAGCGGCTGACTTCTTACCGCTGCTGGGGAGAAATAGCTGAAGGCAATATGGCGGCAGCTTTGGCCACTGGCGGTAAAATCGCCGGAATCTGCCTGATTTTGAGGTCGGCAGCCTCCTACCCGGATACTACGGATTTTATGAAATGGTCCTGCTTTGGAGTTTTGTTGTTGTTTGTAGCCTATTTATTATTTGAATTTTGTACACCGGTATTTAAAATCGATGAAGAAATCAAGTCGCGCAATACGGCAGCCGGGATGATCTCTTGTTGTATCTCGGTATCGCTGGCGCTTGTCATAGCGGCGTGTATGGTTTAGATGAAGCAGGAGGAATGAAGATGGAAACAACAATTTGCCCGTGGTGTCAAACCGAAATCGTCTGGGATGAGGAAATCGGGCCGGAGGAAGAATGCCCCCATTGCCATAATGAACTCAAAGGCTACCGGACGCTAAACGTCACATTGAGTGACAATGAGGAGGAGCTGGATAAGGAGCTGGAGCAAGAATCTTACAGCTCCGAAGGCTCCTGGATGGAGGAGGAAGAGAGCAGTCCACGCAACCAAGGGTTAACCAGCCTACCGTCTTTGGGCGGGCAGGATACGGACCTGCTTGCTTACGAGTCCGCTATCGGCAAAATTCTCGAAACGCAGGACCAGATGCCCGAATGCCCGCACTGCCGGGGATATATGATTTTTACTGGGCAAAATAGTGTAGGAGTCGGCGGATATCAACCCGTGATCCCGGCGGGCCTCAAACATTCCCTGCTTGAGGCGCCTATTCGGATGAATGTTTATGTTTGCCCTTCCTGTTTCCACGTCAGCTCCTTTTTGACGGATGAAGACCGGATCCGGTTTGCCGGCCAGGTACAGAAAGCCGGACAAATCAACGAGGATTAAGCTGGATAAAAGGAAATGGTCAAGCCTACGATAAAGCAAGCCGCTCCGGCACGGAGCGGCTTTTTTGGGTTCTCGTGCCGGAGCGCTGTTTGGGTTCTCTCTAGGAGTTCCCGCCGATCAGGATCCAGCAGAAAAGGGATGTGTATCACGTGTTAAAGAGAAGAGCTCGAGATCCCGGCTTTTGCGTCCCTCAATCATGTCAGTAATCAGCTTTGCAGCTATATAACTGTAGACGGCTCCGTTGCCCCCGTATCCCTCCATAAATAAACATCCGGGAAAGCGGGGGTGTTCACCTATGTAGGGAAGTCCATCGCGGGTTTGGCCAAATACGGCTCCCAAGGCGTATTCGGCTTTGAGCCCGGCAGCCATCGGGAACAGCTCGGCCAGCTTCAGCAGCAGGGTTTCGGATTGGCTGAGATACCGGGTTTCATCAAGTCCTCCCGGCCCTAACGGTTCGTCCAGCCCTCCGATGATGATCCGGTTGTCAGGGGTAGTCCGCATATATAAATAAGGACGGGCGGTCTCCCATATCAAACATCGTTGGTCCCATTGGTCCAAAAACGGGGCGGGTTCGGTCGCCAGCGCAAAAGATTGGGTCAAATAAGCTCCACGGTCCTTCTTCAATTCCTGGGTTTCATAGCCTGCAGCAATGATGACCCGACCGGCTGTAATTTCATATTCGCCCACTCTGCCGTGAACCCGGCGGCCATCAAAATGAAAGCCATGGACAGGGCTGTCCTCATAAACCGTTGCTCCGCCGCGAACGGCTGCCTCCAGCAGGGCGTGTACGAAATGGTAAGGGTTCACTTCGGCATCCCCCGTGGTGTAGATTGCGCCGGGTTTGGCGAAGGGGAAACGTCCGCGGATGTCCTGCTCGGACAGCCATTCGGCCGGGAAGCCGTATTTGCGCAGCGTCTCATATTCTTCCCGCAGCAGCTGTTTATCCTCAAGCGAGCTTGCAAAATAAAGACTGCTGCGCAGCGCCATGCCTTCTTCCGTGTCGCCAGCTTCCTTATAGAGACGGGTTAAGCCGATGACGGCTTCCCGGCATAATTCGTAAAATCGAACGCCTTTCTCCTCCCCAAAGCTGTTGATGCAGGAGGTTAATGTTTTATCGCTGGTATACTGAATCAGTCCGGTATTGGCACCGGAGCTTCCGGAACCGGCCTTATGTTTCTCCAGCAAGGTGACCTTTATGCCCGCTCTGGAGAGCATATAAGCTAATAATGAGCCGCTCAGCCCCCCTCCAACAATCAGAATGTCACATTGAATCGACGCTGAAAGAGCCGGGTACTTCTGCGGTTTATGATACAGAGTCGGCCAATATAAGCGGCCGGAATGAAGATTCATCGTCATCGACATCCTTTCTGCAAATGAGACCTGGTTATTATGGCCCTAAAACGGGGGTTCCTATTTAATCCTTCACATAATGAGCGGTCCGAGGGACATAATAGTTGTGTTCATTTTTATGAAGGAGGAGAATTCTGGTGAACAACCAACAAATGCAAGCTTTGACCTGCAAAGAGCTCGAGTACATTTCCGACTGTATCTCCAATGAAAGCATGCAAATCAAGTTATGCAGCACCATTGCTGCGCAAACGCAAAACCAATCCATCCGCCAGGCTTGCCAGCAGTATGTACAAACGCATGAGCAGCATATGCAGATGCTCGCAGACTGCCTGCGCCAGCATGAGCAATTAGCTCCCGCACAACTTCAATAAGGGCTTAAGGAGAGATGATCATGACACAAAATCAAATGCTTCCCGACAAAGACCTCCTGACTACCACCCTTGCGGATCTTCGCCGCTCTGTCCGTGAATATGCTACGGCAGCGACAGAAGCCTCCTGTCCGACTGTCCGCCAGATGTTCACCCAGCTGACAGACAGCACCTTGAAAATGCAAGGGGAGATGTACCAGCTGATGTCCAGCAACAACATGTACAATGCGCCTTCACAAGCCGCACGCCAGGAAGTGTCGAAACGGCTGCAATCCGCTCAGCAGACGCAAACCCAGGATCAGCAGTTTGTACAGCAGCATTTGTCCGGCGGCATGGGCATGTCTATGGGCTCAGGCGATAACCAAAGCCATCCGGGCAGCACCTCACAATATAGCTAACCTGAATGTGCAGATAAGAATCCATTTCAAGGAAAAAAGCACGAATGAACCGCCTTTCCAGACAATCTGTCATGGGATGGCGGTTTTTCTTTGCAGGAACCGTTAATTCATGTAATATAGTTAATAAAACTCAGCAGGCATAGGAGGGACACATGAAGGTATTAAGCGATCTTAAACAAAAGCTGATTGAGCTTCTTAGAGAGGATGCAAGGTATACCCCTGAGCTGCTAGCAACCATGCTTGGAGTCACCCAAGAGGAAGTCAAAACCGCCATCCAGGAGCTGGAGCAGGAGCATATTATCGTCAAATACGCCACCGTCGTGAACAGCAGCAAGCTGGATGACGAGAAAGTGACCGCCCTGATCGAAGTGCAGATTACGCCTGAACGGGGCAGAGGTTTTGACAGCATTGCTGAGCGGGTCTACTTGTATCCGCAGGTAAAATCCGTTTATCTGATGTCGGGAGCCTACGATCTGCTTGTTGAAGTTGAAGGACGGAACTTGAAGGATGTAGCCAGCTTCGTTTCCGAGAAACTCTCTACCTTGGAATCGGTGTTATCTACCAAAACGCATTTTATCTTAAAGAAATACAAACAAGACGGCGTTATTTTTGAAGACCATGAAGAAGATCACCGCCTTATGATTTCTCCGTAAAGGAAGTAATGAGATGATAGTGAATTCTGACAAACAAACAGACGGCAGCGACAAAAATAAATCCATGCACGGCTATCTGGCCCCGCATGTTCAGCAGATTCAGCCTTCCGGCATCCGCAAGTTCTTTGATCTGGTCAGCGGGAACAAGGACATCATCACGCTTGGCGTTGGCGAACCCGACTTTGTAACGCCTTGGCATGTCAGGGAAGCCTGCGTTTATTCGCTGGAGCGCGGATTTACCCGCTACACCTCGAATTCGGGAACACCCGAGCTGCGCGAAGCCATTGGCCAGTATTTATACGACAATTTCAATGTTGCTTACGAGCCTAAAGATGAAATCCTCGTTACCGTGGGAGGCAGCGAAGCGATTGATTTGGCTCTGCGGGCTTTAATTACGCCGGGAGATGAAATTTTGATCCCGGAACCAAGTTATATCTCCTACTCTCCAATTACAACGATCGGCGGCGGCATTCCAGTCGGCATTGAGACCTTTGCGAAAGATCAATTCAAGCTGACGGCCGAGCAGCTGGAAGCCGCTATTACGCCTAAGTCGAAGGTGCTGGTACTCAGCTATCCGAGCAACCCGACCGGCGGCATTATGACTTATGAGGATTGGCTGCCGATTGCCAAGATTGTAGAGAAACATGATCTGATTGTCATTTCGGATGAAATATATGCGGAGCTTTCATACGCCGGCAAGCATGTCAGCTTTGCTTCGGTGCCCGGGATGAAGGACCGTACCATTCTGGTCAGCGGCTTCTCCAAAGCATTTGCCATGACCGGCTGGCGGATGGGGTATGCCTGCGGACATCCTGACCTGATTGCGGCCATGCTGAAGATTCACCAATACACGGTGATGTGTGCTCCGGCTATGGGACAGGTGGCTGCGCTTGAAGCCTTGACGAACGGAATGGAAGAGAAAGACCGGATGGTTGATTCTTATAACCAGCGCCGCCGCCTTGTAGTACAAGGCCTGCGTGACATTGGTCTGGAATGCCATGAACCGCAGGGGGCATTTTATGCTTTCCCGAGCATCAAGTCGACCGGTCTGACCTCGGATGAATTTGCACAGCGCCTGCTCGTAGAAGCCAAGGTGGCCGCCGTGCCGGGCAACGTATTTGGTTTGGGCGGGGAAGGTTATCTGCGCTGCTCCTATGCGACTTCCGTAGCTCAGTTAAACGAAGCGATTCACCGGATGGGCGAATTTATCCGCAAGCTCTCCTGATTAGAGCCGGCTTGATGCGGGAAACAGGAACCAAAATTGAAAATTTTTCATATTTATTTACATTTATTTCATTTTCGAATTGAATACGGGATATCCGGCATGTTATAATTTGACTCCGAAGGCTTTGCTGGTATTATCCGGCTGCCCTAAGGTAGGGCTGGCTTATCAGTCAAGGAGGAGTGGACTATGAGTTGCGGTGAATACAATTTGCCAAGTTATAACGGGATGATGATTGCTGAGGACAACAATCATCATTGGATGTTCGAGGGTCGAAGCATTCCCGCTCTAAACCGCAGGCTCTCCTTGGAGGATGAAATCAGAATGCTGCGAAGCAGGATGGAGAAGATCTTTATGGAAGAGCAATCTTTTACCTCCGACATCGTTGTAGAAATCAGCACCCTGCTTGACCTGAAGATCAATGAATATATGAAGGTCAGAAGCCAGGATTGCAAACAATAATGTGTTTGGAAATCTTATGTTAAAATAAGGGGAGATCCTGAACCGTCAGGGTCTCCTTTTTGCATGAACGAAGGAACGGAAAGGAAGGGCTGCTATCGATGAAAATATATACTAGAACCGGTGACCAGGGCAGTACAGCTTTGATTGGCGGGCAGGTCCGCAAGGATGATCCCCGGGTGGAGGCTTATGGTTCCCTGGATGAACTGAACAGCTTTGTCGGACAGGCAGCAGCGCTGGCGGATGGGGAGCTGTTCGCCGAATTAAAGCTCCAGCTTGTGCGGATCCAGCATGAATTGTTTGATTGCGGTTCGGATTTGGCTTACGCCCGCCCTAAAGAGCAGGGATATAAGGTCCATGCGGAATTAACCGCAAATCTGGAAGCCTGGATTGACGCCTGGGAGCAGGAGCTTCCGCCGCTGGAGCGCTTTATTCTGCCCGGAGGCTCGCCGCTGGCTGCAGCCCTGCATGTCTGCCGCACGGTTTGCCGGAGAGCGGAGCGCCGAGTGGTCAGCCTGGCCGCTGAAATGGAAATTCACACAGAGGTGCTCCGGTACGTGAACCGGCTTTCGGATTATTTCTTTACGGCTTCCCGGCTGGCGAACGTGAAAGCGGGAGCAGCGGAAACCGAATATAAGCGGAGCGGAAAGGTGTTTCGTTGATTTCTATGAAAGATTATTACAATCCGATTGCCTATCAAGTCACAGCTGCCGAGGAAGGCTGGCTGCTCAAGACGGTGCTGAGCCGGAGGCTGGGCGTTTCCCGCAAGCTGATGTCGCGATTGAAGCTGACCGAGCAGGGAATTACACTGAACGGCGAACGTGTCTACATCAGCCATTACGTCAAGGAAGGCGATCTGGTAGAAGTCCGGCTTGAGCGGGAAACGTCGGAGGATATCTTGCCGCAGCCGATTGCTTTCGACATTCTCTACGAAGACGAAGCGTTGCTAATCGTCAATAAAGCGCCGGGCATCATTGTGCACCCCACACACGGTCATTATACGGACACGCTGGCCAACGGCGTCGTGTATTACTGGCAGGAAAAGGGGGAGCAATACCGCTTTCGTCCGGTTCACCGGCTGGACCAGGAGACGAGCGGCGTGCTGGCCATTGCCAAAAATGCCTACGTCCACCAGCATATTTCCGAGCAGATGATTGCCGGTAGCGTGCTCAAAAAATATACGGCGCTGGTTCACGGAACCCCGCCGGCCGCAGAGGGCCGGATCGACGGTCCGATCGACCGCGATCCGCTGGAGCCGCACCGCCGCATCATTACGGAAAGCGGGTATCCCGCTTTAACGTTCTACCGGGTGCGGGAGGTTTTTGCTGCCGGCTCGCTTGTTGAGCTGCAGCTGGGAAGCGGGCGGACCCACCAGATCCGGGTCCACATGACCTCCATCGGCTGTCCGCTGATCGGCGACAAGATGTACAGCTACGAGGCGCTGGATCTCCCGGCGCCCGATCCCGAAGCAGCCGTGCGGCTGAACGCGGCTATTGGCCGGCAGGCGCTGCATGCCGCGCAGCTGGGTTTTGTCCACCCTCTTTCCAAAGAAGAGGTGGTATTCGAGGCGCCGCTGCCGGCGGATATGGCCGAGCTGCGCAGGGAAATGGCGGCCAATCGGCTTTAGTTAGTGCCAGCGTATATAAACTATTTTTAATAGACCGGAGGATTCCTATTATGAGCAAATTGACGGTTTACCAATATCCTAAATGCAGCACCTGCCGCAATGCAGTAAAGTGGCTGCAGGCCAGCGGACATGAGCTGGAGCTTCACCACATTGTCGAAGCCCCGCCGACTGCGGACGAATTAGGACGGCTGGCCGAGCTGAGCGGCCTGGAGCTGAAGAAGTTCTTTAACACAAGCGGCGAGGTATACCGCGGCCTGGGGTTGAAGGACAAGCTGCCTTCCCTTTCGCGCGAGGAACAGCTGGCGCTGCTGGCTTCGAACGGGATGCTGATCAAACGTCCGATCGTTACGGACGGCCAGCGGGTGACGTTAGGTTTTAAAGAGGATGAATTTGCCTCCGTATGGAGCTGAAGAATATAGTAAAATAAATAGATTCAGAATGGTTTGCCTGAGAATCAAACATTAAGGGGAGAGAGAGTTGAACGAAAGCAAGGAAGAAACACTATTGCTGGTCGATGGCATGGCTCTGATGTTCCGGGCTTATTATGCCTCTGCCGTTACCGGCTACATCCGCCGTACGAAGGCGGGGCTGCCGACGAATGCCATTTATGGCTTCATGCGTTATTTCTGGGACGCCGTCGAGAAATTTGGGCCTACGCATGTGGCCTGCTGCTGGGACCTGGGCAGCAAAACTTTCCGGACCGAGCAGTACCCGGCCTATAAAGGGAACCGTTCGGAGGCGCCGGACGAATTGGTCCCGCAGTTTAGCGTGATCCGTGAGGTAATGGATAGTCTGGGCGTTCCGAATATCAGCTCCCAGGGCTATGAAGCGGACGATTGCATCGGCACCCTGGCCGCCCAGTTCAGCAGGGAGATGAATGTAATTGTGCTGACCGGTGACCATGATATGCTGCAGCTGGTGAACGAGCGGACAAGCATTGCCATTATGAAGAAAGGGCACGGCAATTATTTTGTCTATACGCCGCAAACGCTGCTGGAGGAACGGCAGCTGACACCCGCCCAAATCATTGATGTCAAAGGGCTGATGGGTGATCCTAGCGACAATTATCCGGGGGTTCGCGGCATCGGGGAGAAAACGGCGTTAAAGCTGGTCCAGGAATATGAAAACGTAGAGGGCATTCTCGCCAATCTCGACAAGCTGTCCAAAGGTATTCGAGCCAAAATCGAAACCGATCTGGAGATGCTGCATCTGTCCCGGGACTTGGCTTCGATCCGCTGCGACATAGAGCTGGAGTGCGATTTGAACGCCTGCCGCTGGGAGCTGAACCATCCGGCGGTCGTAGCCAAATTTGAAGAGCTGGAGATGAAGAGCGTCTGTTCCTGGATGGGGGTTGAGGCGTTATGAGTTTGTCCTTAAGCGGCGGGCTTGGGAAAAAGGTGCGGCGAGGCCTGCTGCTGGCATCGGCCCTGCTGCTGCTCCTTCCGACCGCCCCCGGACTGCGCCCGGCGGCGGCGGCCGGTTCGATTCAGGCTGCGGTCAAGACGGTCAAGGTGTCCGGCAAAAACTTTACGGTCCGTACCGTGCGGATTCCAAAAGGCACACCTGTAACGGTGGGGCTGGCCAAACATCAGGTCGGCCAAACAGAAGCTTTTGCTTCGATGATTAAGTCCTACAAGGCGGAAGCCGCAATAAACGGCGCTTTCTTTAATTCTTATGGCGGTCCGGCCGATCCCTACGGCACGCTGATTGTCAAAGGCCAGATCGCCCACATCGGCCGTTATGGCACGACCATCGGTTTCCGGAAGGACGGTACGGCGGTTATGGATACGCTGCGGCCTTCCTTGACCGGTAAAGTGACCGGAGCGGATGGCAAGCCGCGCAGCTGGTACGCCACTTTCGTTAACCGTACGCCTGATGCTGGCGCGAACAACAGCATTTTGTTTACGCCGGACCGAGGCTCCAAAGTGGGCTTCAGCGGCGGCATTGCCGTGACGGTGGACGGCGGGGTGGTGACGCATAAGGGTGTTAATGCTGATGCAGCTATTCCGAAGCAAGGATTTGTCCTGGTGTTCAGCGGCAAGGAGAAGGGAATGGCAGATCGGTTTGAGATCGGCAGCAGTGTCCAGTGGAGCGTGACTTACACGAACCAGGCCGGCAAGCAGCTGGATTGGTCGGGGGTACAGACGGCGGTTGGCGCAGGTCCGAGACTTGTTACCGATGGCAAGGTGACTCTGAACGCGAAAGCGGAAGGTTTTAACGATCAGAAGATTCTGACGGCTTCGGCAGCGCGCAGCGGCATTGCGATTCTGCCGGATGGTTCCCTCCTGCTTGCAACGGTCAACGGAGCAACGATGTCCCAGTGGGCTTCGATCATGAAGGCGCTTGGAGCCAAACAAGCGATGAATCTGGACGGAGGCGCTTCCTCGGGGTTATACGGGGGCGGTAAAATGCTGACCCCTGCGGGGCGGCTGCTCAGCAACACGCTTGTGTTCGGCAGCCAGGTTTTGAAATAAAGCAGAGACCAGAGACGGGCGAATCAGTCTGTAAAATGAGGTTCGCCGAGTACCTGATGCAGGAAGCTTTCGAGCTCGGCGCCTTCTTCCTCGGAGAGTCCGTAAATGGAAGCCAAATAACCTTCCTGTTCCAGGTCGTCGGAGCCGAGGATGGCTGTTTTGCCATTTTGCAGATCGGTGACCAGCTTTTTGCCGTAAAAGCGGTTGGTTGTGGTAACGGCCAGATCAAAACGTTTCAGCGAAGGACCGATAAAGGTCACGAAACGGGTAGAGGTCTGTTCGGTGCTGTCCGACAGGAAATCAAGATCGTGTTCAGGCAATGTCATGATAATAAGTCCTCCTCAGATGCGTTCTTGTCGTTTATTATAACGGAAAAAAGCGCTTTCGGAAAACGGCTGCTTCGTCCTATTGACTGGAATACAGATTATGGTATTATAGTTAACAACAGTATACGTCTATCGGGGAAGCACCTCTCTTGCATGCAGGAGGGGTGCTTTTTTGTGTTTTCAGGAAGACACGTTCCAGAGAAGTATGCTGAATACAAGGAGGTGCCAAGAATGCGCATCGTATTTTTGAACAGTATGGAGAGAAGGCTGCAGGAAAGGGCGGGACATGCCGATCTGGCTCAGGTCTGGATTGGGGAAGAAGGCGGTGTATGGCGAATTGGCTGGGACGAAGAAGGAAGTGCCGGGACTAAAGGCCAAATCTGGTTCGAAGGAGAGTCATGGTCCGAGATGCTGAGCCATTACCGCTATCAGCTGGCAGTCAAGCTGGCCGACGGATTCCGGCCGGTGATCAGCGGGATTTTTCATGAAGAGGAAGGGTCAAGGGGGATGTCTACCCAGAAGCTGTACTGCTACAGCGAGTTCAATGGGAACGAGGAGCTGTATGCCGGGCTTTCCGCTTGGCGGCGCCAGAAAGCGGCTGCCGCGGGCAAAGCGCCTTATTTGATCGCAAGCAACCGGCTGCTGCGTTTGATCAGCGCTTTTGTGCCCAAGTCGCTCGAGGAGCTGACCCAGCTGCCGGGGGTTGGAGAGGTCAAGGCGGCCGAATACGGAGAGGAGATGCTTGCGATCACGGCCCAGGTGGAGCGAGATTGGCATTTTCCGCTGGATTGGGTCGAGCAGGAGCTGGATGAGGAGCTCTTCCGCTCCTGGACGTACAAGCAGAAGGAAACCCGGTTTAAAGCGGAAATCGAACGGTCAAGTCTCCGCAGACAGCTGCTGGCAGCGATCCGGGAGGGGCGGAATCTCGAGCAGATTCAGGAGGCAGCCGGGTTGTCCAGGCGGGAAGCGATTGAACAGCTCGAGCAGCTGGAGAAAGAGGGTTATGATACCGAAGCGCTGGTGGAGCAGGAATTAACCGGGCTGGCCCAGGAGGAACAGACGGCGATCTGGAACGCTTATCTGGAGCTGGGCGATGTGCTGCTGAAGCCGGTCATGCAGAAGGTATATGGCGCGGATACGGTTCAATCGGGGAATGGGGAGCTTGAACGGCGTTATGAATGGCTGCGGCTGATCCGCTTGCGTTACCGGAGAGCAGCCAAAGGAGAAGCGGCAGGCAAACCGCAAAGCGCGTAAGCGGACGGACAAGGTCCTGCTCCTCTCCAAGGAAATGATAAAGGCGAAGTCCCGCCGCCGGAATTCCGGGGTCTGACTTCGCCCTTGACTTAATCCTATAGGCAGTTTGAAGCTTTCAAATCCAATCTTTCTTCCGGAACAGATAGAACATGCCGAGGCCTAAAGTGAGCATGATGCCGAGCACAATGAAATACCCATATTGCGTATGCACTTCCGGCATATTATCAAAGTTCATTCCGTAAATGCCCGTAATGAGGGTCAGCGGTATAAAGATTGTGGTTATGGCTGTAAATACACGCATGATTTCATTCGCCCGGTTGGCGATACTGGACTGATAAGCTTCTCGCAAGTTGCCCATCAGCTCTCGGAACGTATCAAAGTTCTCAGAGATTTTGACCGCATTTTCATAAATATCGCTAAAATATTTCTGCAGCTGATCGTCGATCAGACGCAGGTCTTTTTTATTCAGGACGTTGATTACTTCCTTCTGCGGCCCAAGCATTTTCTTCAGCCACAGAATTTCGCTTCGCAGCCCGATAATTTCATTCAAATGGGAACGTTTCGTGTGAACGAGAATGTCTTCTTCCAGCTTCTCGATTTTGTCCTCGATCCGGTCGCCGACCAGGAAATAGTTATCCACCACAAGGTCGATAAGCAGATACAGGAAACGGTCCGGCTCGCTGACCTCCTGCTCCCATAATATAGGTTTAATGGCTCGCAGCTCATTTAGCTTTTGTTTGGTAACCGTAATAATGAAATGCCGGCCCAGAAAGACATTCAGGGCACGCAGGAAAATTTCCTCATCATCAAAACGAATGCTGTTTACGACAATAAAATAATGGCTTTCATAGATTTCAATCTTCGGCCGCTGCTCCTCTTCGCTGAGACAGTCCTCAACTGCCAGATCATGCAGTCCAAATACAGGCTGAAGCAGCTCCAGATCTTCAGTATCCGCATCAATCCAGTAAAAGCCTTCGGCCGGTGCAGTCAGCGTATCCTCCAGGTTCTCGACCGTGGTGAAGACGCCGGCATTGACATGACGGATTTTCATCTGATTCACTCCTTTGTTGTTCAACACAGGAGACATCAGCATTCGGCTATTTTAAACAGCACGAATAAAATGCCGGTAAACGAAAGAACCCCCTACTTCCGTGAGCATTCTGCCGAATGAATCCTGTGCGGTTGTATGTTGCCCTTGGGGATTTGCTCTGCGGACTAGAGTCGCCTTCCATTACCGGTTCACCTCTTCTTCAATCCAGACTTGTAGCACTTGTCTAGTATAACGCCGGGTTATGAAAATTTTCAAGCGAAATCATAAGTGCTTGTGCTACAGGTCAGCATATGGCGGACAATGCCGAAAGGTGCCGTGTTTATTAGTCTTCACGGCTTATTATTTGCTTGACGAAAGGCGGCCGATGCTATACAGTAAGGGCATAGTCATGTTACATTTTCATGAACGAATACCTGAAGCACGACAACTAATTAAATAAGGCGAAATCTTATCAAGAGTAGGTGGAGGGACTGGCCCGATGAAACCCGGCAACCGGCGAGCGATCGCACGGTGCTAATTCTTGCGGAACTTTAGGAACCCGTATGGTACGGGGCTTTCTAAGGTCTCTGAGAGATGAGAGAGGCGCATACACCATGACATGATATGACCTTTCTCGATTTTGCGAGGAAGGTCATTTTTGTTATACGCGTTCGTCTTTCTACCATAAGATTGCCGCTCAAAGACTGCAGAGGAGTGAAGATCTATGCCAATCAAGGTTCCCGACTCTTTGCCGGCCAAAGAAGTGCTGGCGAACGAAAACATTTTCATTATGGATGAAAGCCAGGCTTATCATCAGGACATCCGTCCGCTGCGGGTGGCCATTCTGAATCTGATGCCGACCAAAGAAACGACGGAAGAGCAGCTGCTCAGACTGCTAGCCAATACGCCGCTTCAAGTAGAATTTACTTTGCTTCATCCAAGCTCGCATACTTCGAAGAACACTTCAGCCGAGCATTTGAAGCAGTTCTATAAGACGTTCAGCGAAATTCGCCATCTCCGTTTCGACGGCATGATCATTACCGGAGCGCCGGTAGAACAACTGGAATTCGAGGACGTGACCTATTGGAGCGAAATCCAGGAGATCTTCGACTGGACGGAGACGCATGTGACCTCCACGATGCATATTTGCTGGGCTGCCCAAGCCGGATTGTTCCATCATTTCGGTGTGCCTAAAGTTTCGCTTTCGCAAAAATGTTTTGGCGTATTCGCCCACCACATCAACGTTCCGAATACCAAGCTGCTGCGCGGCTTCGATGAACAGTTCCTCGTTCCGCATTCCCGCCACACCGAAGTGCTTAAAGCGGATATCGAGAAGGTCGACGGCCTGGATGTTCTTGCCGAATCGGACGAAGCCGGGGTTTACATTGCTTCGACTTATGACGGGAAACAAATTTTTGTCACCGGTCATCCGGAATACGATCCATTGTCCCTGAAGTGGGAATATGACCGTGATGCGGCTAAAGGTTTGGATGTGGCGCTGCCGGTCAATTATTTTCCGAAGGACGATCCGGCCCAAACGCCAAGATCCACCTGGCGGGCCCATGCCAACTTATTGTTTGCCAATTGGCTGAATTACTATGTGTACCAGGAAACGCCTTACGATATCGATTCAGCGGTCAGTTACGAATATCATATTTAGGAGGAAGAGCAGACATGGCAGAACATAACGCAGATCACAAGGCAGATAACCAAAAAGGCGAGAAACTTCGCATAGAAAGCAGACTGGCCCAAATCGGTTCCATGGAGGAGCCGGTAACCGGTGCCGTTACCTACCCGATCTACCAGGCCACGGCTTACCGTCATCCGCGGCTTGGCCAGAGCACAGGCTTTGATTATACCCGTACCAAAAATCCCACCCGGGCTGTTCTGGAAAAGGCGGCCGCCGAGCTGGAATCCGGCGATGCCGGTTTTGCCTGCAGCTCAGGCATGGCCGCCCTGCAGACCTTGTTTATGCTGTTCAGCTCCGGCGATCATCTGATCGTCTCTCTGGATTTATATGGCGGTACTTACCGGCTGTTTGAGAAAATATTGTCCCGCTACGGCATAACCGCAACTTACGTGGATACCAATGACCTGGATGCGCTGGAATCCTCCCGCCGTCCAGAGACCAAAGCCGTATTCATCGAGACTCCTACCAACCCGCTGATGATGGTAACGGATATCGCCGCCGTCTCCGCATGGGGCCGCCAGCACGGACTGCTGACGATTGTGGATAATACGCTGCTGACGCCGTATTACCAGCGTCCAATCGAACTGGGAGCAGACATCGTGGTGCACAGCGCCACCAAATATTTGGGCGGACATAACGATGTGCTGGCCGGATTGATTGTCACTAAAGGCCAAAAGCTGTCTGAAGAAGTCGCCTTCCTGCACAACTCGATCGGTGCGGTACTAAGCCCAAATGACAGTTACCAGCTCATGCGCGGCATGAAGACGCTGGCGCTGCGGATGGAGCGGCACCAAAGCAATGCCACAGCGATCGCTACTTTCCTGAGCACGCATCCGCAAATCGCTGAGGTCTATTACCCTGGGCTTCCGGCACATCCAGGGTATGAAACCCAGAACCGACAGTCTTCCGGGAATACAGGCATTTTCTCGTTCAAAGTGACAGATGCCCGTTATGTAGAGCCGATTCTACGCCACTTGAAGCTGATTGCTTTCGCAGAAAGCCTCGGCGGCGTAGAATCGCTGCTGACTTATCCAGCGGTGCAAACCCATGCCGATATCCCGCTTGAAATCCGGGAAGCGGTCGGCGTCGACGAGAGATTGCTGCGTTTCTCCGTAGGGATCGAGCATCCGGACGATTTGATTGACGATCTGTCGCAGGCGCTTGAAGCGGCCCGCGCGGAAGTGGAAGGAGTACGCTGAACATGAGTCATGAAGAGGGGAAACAAGTCACAGGGAAACAGCAGGAGAAGAAGCTGAGCTTTGACACACGGCTGCTTCATTTCGGCTCCGAAGTGGATGCCGCTACAGGCGCTTCCAGCGTTCCGCTTTATCAGGCCTCAACATTTCATCATACGGATGTCTTTAACCCTCCCCTGCATGATTACACCCGGTCAGGCAATCCTACCCGGCAGGCGCTCGAAGATTACATCGCGCTTCTCGAAGGCGGTACAAACGGGTACGCTTTTCCGAGCGGCATGGCAGCGATTTCCGCGACCTTTATGCTGTTCTCGTCCGGCGACCACCTGATCGTTACCGAAGATGTTTACGGGGGAACCTATCGTCTGCTGACGGGTATTCTAAACCGGTTCGGGCTGGAAGCGACTTTCGTGGATATGACAAACGTTGAAGCGGTAAAAGCGGCGCTGCGCCCGAACACCAAAGGCATTTATATCGAAACGCCGTCCAACCCGACGCTCAAAGTCACGGATATCTCAGCTCTCGCAGCCTGGTCCAGGGAACAGGGCTTGATCAGCATGGTGGACAACACTTTTATGACGCCGTATTACCAGCGCCCGATTGAGCTTGGCGTGGATATCGTGCTCCATAGCGCGACCAAATTCCTCGGCGGGCACAGCGATGTGCTGGCCGGTCTGGCTGTAACGGCTAATGAAACGCTGGGACGGCAGCTGAAGTATCTGCAGAATGGGCTGGGTACCGTGCTTGGCGTTCAGGATTCCTGGCTGCTGATGCGTGGGATGAAAACGTTGTCCGCACGGATGGCGCACAGCGAGCTCAGCGCCCGCAGACTGGCAGCTTGGTTAAGCGGCCGCAAGGATATTGCCGCCGTGTATTATCCGGGTCTCGATAATCATCCGGGTCATGACATTCAGAATCGCCAGTCCACCGGCTATGGAGCGGTGATTTCCTTTGACGTAGGCTCCGGCGAACGGGCCAAGCAGGTGCTGAACGCCGTCAAGCTGCCTATTGTCGCTGTAAGTCTTGGGGCGGTGGAGAGCATTCTTTCTTATCCGGCCATGATGTCCCATGCCTCGATGCCGCCTGAAGTTCGGCTTGAGCGCGGCATTACCGACGGGCTGCTGCGTTTCTCGGTCGGACTTGAAGATATCGAAGATCTGATTGTCGATCTGGAACAGGCGCTCGAACAATAACTTGTTCCCAAATTCGTAAAATAATAAGTCAATTTTTAAATATGCGAACTGAATGAGACTTTTTTCACAATTTTCCCGCATCCGGCTCCCCGGGTGCTTCTTTTCTTTGGGCTAGTATGTTAGGATGAAAGAAAGGAACGCCCCGAGTGACGATCCAGAACGCTTGAAAGTTTATGATATGGAAGGGGGCTGCTTCAAAGTGGCTATTGATTTTATCCTGGATAAAGCTTTGCGCGGGGAACGTGTAACGCTTGAGGAAGCGACCGCTTTGTTTGAGTCTAACGAGATTGAGAAAATGGGCCATACGGCCAACATTTTGATGGAAAGACGTTACCCTGAGAAGATTACGACATTTGTTATCGGTCGTAACGTCAACTATACCAACGTTTGCGACGTGTACTGCCGTTTCTGCGCCTTCTATCGCAGACCGGGATCCGAGGAAGGATATGTGCTGTCGGACGAAACGATTTTTCAGAAGATACAGGAAACCATTGACGTAGGCGGTACGGAAATTCTGATGCAGGGCGGCACCAACCCGAACCTGCCGTTCAGCTATTATACGGATCTGCTTCGCAATATTAAGAAAAGATTCCCGGATATTACGATGCACTCGTTCTCTCCGGCGGAAATTCAGAAGATGAAGGTCGTATCTGACGGCTTGTCTCTGGAAGAAGTGATCCGTCAGATTCATGAAGCCGGGCTGGACTCTCTCCCTGGCGGCGGAGCCGAAATTCTGGACGACCGGACCCGGCGGAAGATCAGCCGCTTGAAGGGTTCCTGGACGGACTGGATGGACGTCATGAAGACCGCTCACAAGATCGGCATGAACACGACGGCCACCATGGTCATCGGTCTCGGTGAAACGATGGAGGAACGGGCGCTTCATTTGATGCGTGTCCGCGATGCTCAAGATGAATGCATTCAGAACGGCTACAAATCCGAAGGATTTCTGGCTTTCATTCCTTGGACCTTCCAGCCGGATAATACCAACCTAAAGCTGGAACGCCAAACGCCGGAAGAATATTTGAAGACCGTGGCGATCAGCCGGATCGTGCTGGATAACATCAAACACTTTCAGTCCTCCTGGGTAACGATGGGACCGGAGATCGGCAAGCTTTCCCTGCAGTACGGCTGCGATGATTTCGGCAGCACCATGATCGAAGAAAACGTGGTTTCTTCCGCGGGAGCTACTCATAAAGTTAATATTTCGTCTACGCTGGATATTATCCGGCAGGCCGGCAAAATTCCAGCCCAGCGGAATACGCGATATGAAATTTTGCGTGTCTTTGATGACGTGAACGCCAAGGTTGAGAACGACTTTATTATGCAGAACTAATTCATTCTTGATCCATTTGAATTAAATCGACTTAGGAAGGCTCCCGCTTGCGGGGGCCTTTTGCTGTATCCCCTCAAGCTTCCATCCATTACATGCTCCATCTTCGTATACATGCTCCCTGGTCACCATATACTTGTTTGGAGGACTCGAGGAAGGGGCGATAAGATGCAGCTGTTTAACCTTACAACATCGGTTGATTCCCGCCGTACCGCCGAACAGTTATGCACCCTGTTTGAGGCAGAAGGCGAAAAATTGAGTCATGGACGCAGCAATGCCGTCCGTTTCCGGTATTGTTATGCACACCACAGGATTACGGTTGAATGTATCAGTGATCAAGCGGCAATCCCGGCGCGGACGATAAAAGGTTTAAAAGCCAAAGCGGCCGAATGGATGACGGAACATGTTTTACGGGACAAGGAACCGGTATTGCTCCGCAAGCTTTTGGGCAAATATTACTCCCTACATAAACATGAAGATATTCCGGAGATCGTAAGCATGGCCATCCAAATTTTGGACGGATTATCCGAATATGAAGTGCATATGAAGGGAAGGGAACGAAGAGTAGCGGAAATTTACACCGCCATTCTTGATGGACTGGTTTCCACGGGAACGGTGGATGTTGACGGCTGGCTGTCGTTCCGCATGCCTGCTTATCTGGATGAGCTAAAGGACGCATTGGATTTGGCGGTGGACGAATATGTGCTGGACAAGCAGTATGAGGAGTTTATTGGTTTGCTTAAATATTTTGTCCAGTTTCAGGATATCCGTATCCCGCTGATTCATCTGAAACATGTCGAAGGCATGGAGTTTGAACTGCTGGATGATCAAATGCATCCGCTTGGACCGCTTCCTTATGACGATGGGATCACGATCAAGATGGCCGATCTGGAGCTTCAAATGGAGGATGCAGTGGTCAGCTCCCTGATTTCCTTATCTCCGGCCCGCATTATGATCCATACGCGGGAGCCTGAGCTTCGGATGATTGCGACTATTCAGGAAATATTTGGGGAGCGTGCACAGCTTTGCAGCGACTGACAAAGGCTTGACGAGCCTTGGAAATAAAGCTTATAATACTTGCAGAAATTCAAAAGGAACAGCGAAGACAAAGACATGGACCAAATGTCCAGGAGCCGTACAGAGAGAGGAAACAACAGGCTGCAATTTCCTCCGGACATCCGATTTGGTTTACCCCTTTGGAGCTGCAATTCTGAACCGGAGAGTTCCCTTTGGGGAGCTTTGCAGATGAGTAGGAATTGCCGGAACCATTCCCGTTATGAATGGCTTAATGAAGGGCTCTGACTTTATAAGCATGAGCGGCGGTTCGCTGCTATGATTTAAAGCTCAGGCTGAATTAGGGTGGAACCACGGGTATAACACTCGTCCCTTTCCGGGGGCGGGTGTTTTTTGATTTGTTCTCCGCTTCCGGCATAACCATGAATAGTGAAACAGGAGGAGAACAGCATGGCAGTATCCATTAAATTGCCTGACGGCTCTGTCAGAGAGTACGCGGAAGGCAGCACTTTGGAAGATGTAGCGGCTTCAATCAGCAGCGGTCTGCGCAAGAATGCAGTAGGCGGCAAGCTGGACGGGAAATTGGTGGACCTGAATACGCCTATCGTGGATGGAGCATTGGTGGAGCTGGTGACCTTAGACTCCAAGGAAGGTCTGGAAATGATGCGCCACAGCACGGCGCATTTGCTGGCCCAAGCCGTAAAACGGCTCTATGGCAACAAAGAAGTCAAACTTGGGATCGGACCTGTAATTGAAGATGGCTTCTATTACGACATGGATCTGGATCATCCCCTGAATCCGGAGGATCTGCAGAAGATCGAGAAGGAAATGGAGCGGATCGTTGGTGAGAATCTCCCTATTACCCGCCGCGAAGTGAGCCGCGAAGAAGCGCTGGCGATCTTCACTGAACTCGGCGATCCTTACAAGCTGGAGCTGATCCGCGATTTGCCTGAAGACAGCGTGCTGTCCATCTACGATCAAGGCGAGTTCTTTGACCTGTGCCGCGGACCTCACGTTCCATCAACCGGCAAGATCAAAGTGTTCAAGCTGCTCAGCGTTGCCGGCGCATACTGGCGCGGGAACAGCGACAACAAAATGCTCCAGCGCGTATACGGGACTGCTTTTGTCAAAAAAGCGGAGCTCGATGAGCATTTGCGCCTGCTTGAAGAAGCGAAGAAACGCGATCACCGCAAGCTGGGCAAAGAGCTGAAGATCTTCACCTTCTCCAACCTGGTTGGCCAAGGTTTGCCGATCTGGCTGCCCAACGGGGCGAAGCTGCGCCGCACTTTGGAGCGTTATATCGTGGACCTGGAGGAGCGTTTGGGTTACCAGCATGTCTATACTCCAGTAATGGGCAACGTGGATCTGTACAAAACATCCGGACACTGGGAGCATTATCAGGAAGACATGTTCCCGGTGATGGAGCTCGATAATGAGAGCTTTGTGCTTCGTCCGATGAACTGTCCGCATCACATGATGGTGTACAAAAGCGAAATGCACAGCTATCGCGACCTGCCGATCCGGATCGGCGAGCTTGGCTTGATGCACCGTTATGAAATGTCCGGCGCATTAACCGGCCTGCACCGCGTCCGTTCCATGACACTGAACGATGCGCATATTTTCTGCCGTCCGGACCAGATTAAAGAAGAATTCTCGCGCGTAATCCAGCTGATTCAGCGTGTTTATGAAGACTTCGGCATTAAGGAATACCGGTTCCGGTTGTCTTACCGCGATCCTGCGGACACCGAGAAATATTTCCCTGACGATGAAATGTGGGAAATGTCACAGCGTATGCTGCGTGAGGTTGTGGAGTCGCTTGACATTCCTTATTTTGAGGCGGAAGGCGAGGCGGCCTTCTACGGACCTAAACTAGACGTCCAAATCAAAACCGCGTTAGGCAAGGAAGAAACACTGTCGACCTGCCAGCTCGACTTCCTGCTGCCGCAGCGCTTTGAACTGGAATATGTGGGCGATGACGGACAGAAACATCGTCCGGTCGTTATTCACCGCGGCATTATCTCCACGATGGAGCGTATGACTGCATTCCTGCTTGAGAACTTTGCCGGCGCCCTGCCGCTCTGGTTGTCTCCTGTACAAGCCAAGATTATTCCGGTTTCCGGCGCTTTCGAGGCTTATGCCAAAGAAGTAACCGAGAAGCTGCAGGAAGCGGGCATCCGCGTGGAAGCTGACCTTCGCAATGAGAAGCTGGGCTACAAAATTCGGGAAGGCCAGCTGGAGAAAGTTCCTTATATGTTTATCGTCGGCGAGAACGAAATGAACGAAGGCTCGGTATCTGTCCGCAAACGCGGCGAAGGCGACATTGGAGCCAAAGCATTGGCTGATGCCATTCTCCTGCTTCAGGAAGAAATTAAGAGCCATACGATCTAAGCTTTCATAGGGCTGCATTTAATAGAGCATAATAGAGTATGAAATAAGGTATAAAATTTGGCGTATGTGGACATCCTTGCGATTAAGGGGGAGGATTTCACATGCGCCATTTTAAATTTTGGAAAAAATTAACTTTGGTTTTGATAGGAGCCGGATTGGTTTTTAATAGTTTTGAAGGCAAAGAGATCGCTGCCGCTTTCGGCGGGTTCAAGTATAGTCAGGAGCCTTACAACGATGTGGCTGTCAATCTTTTTGATCTCGATTTAAGTGATTTCACCGTGATGAACTTTGGCTTAAATGAGGATGATCTCTATGATTCGTACAGCGACTATGAAACCAGAGCGTTTGATCAAGACTTTACATTTAATAGCGACTTTAGGGGAAATGAAACCCAAGCTGGGAACCCCGTACGCAGTGCAGGTAGCGTCATTGGCAAAGCGATGTCCGATGCCGGGAAGGTAGCACGGACCGTAGCCGGCCTGCAGAAACAAAACATGTTGCCTAAACAGTCCGAGATCGTAACGGTTCTGGCTACCGGATATACGGCAGGTTACGAATCTACCGGCAAACGGCCAAATCATCCGCAATACGGAATCACGTATTCAGGCGTGAAGGTCAGAAGGGATAAAGCAGCTCTTTCGACGATTGCCGCAGATTTGAACGTGTTTCCGCTTGGAACAATCCTGTACATTCCAGGTTACGGCTACGGAGTAGTAGCGGACAAAGGCGGCGCGATAAAAGGCAACCACCTGGATCTGTATTTCTCGACAACCAAGCAGGTATTCAAGGAATGGGGCAAGAAAAAGGTTAACGTTCGCGTCATTAAGTGGGGCAGCGGAAAGCTGACCGAGCAGATGCTGCAGAAGTTTGGAGAATCCATTGAGGTAAATGAAGATTTAATTGATCCGAACTGGGAAAATTCCATCTAAACTTTACCTGCATAGCGGCATTTAAACCTCCACATAATACATTTCGGCTAGTCGTTAAGACAGCCTAAAATATTAGCGGAGGTGCTTTACCCATGGCTAAAAACCGAGGCTACAAAACACCAAACGAAAAATTTAATGCAGAATTTGCAGAACTGGACAGCAGCCCTGTTCAACAAAAAGTAAAATCTGCGGGTGCTTCGGGTACGGCTAAAAGCACAGGCTACAAAACACCGAATGAAAAATTCGACGAGGAATTCGCGGATTTGAGCGGTCAGCCGGTCAAAAAGAAAGTTCAGCAAGCGAAAGCTCAGAAACAAACGAAATAAGGCGACAGCCGAAACAAATGAAGATGCCCTCAGCGGCATCTTCTTTGTTTTTACATCATGGAATCATGCCCAAATTTGACAGTTGTATCGGTCTGGAGACCGAGGAGTTTTTCAATCTGCCGCCGCTATGCAGCTTGACGCCAGTCCGTTAAACTAGAAGCATGATCTAACAAGTATAGGAAGACGGGGGATACAATATGTTTAGAGGATGGACTGGCAGAATGTTTGGAGGGCTATTGCTGCTTGCGGCTGGGGTGTTGCTTCTCTTAAACATGATGGGTTATATACACGTTAGCCCTGGCGAATTGTTTGCGACTTACTGGCCGGTATTCGTCATTCTGGCTGGATTATCGCAGCTTACGAACAGCGCTCGTCAGTACGGTTCTATATTCGGCGGCTTGGTCGTAACGGTCGTGGGTGCTTTTTTCCTGGCAAGAAATCTGGATTTCATCACTTTGTCTGTCGGTGATTTCTTCAGATATGCCGTGCCTGTTGTGCTGATAGCGGCGGGGTTGTCGGTGATGTTTCGGCCGTCCAGACGGCAGCGTTCGGATTTGGGTTCCGGTTCCGGAAGTTATGAAGAGCCGGTCATTCCGCCTCCGCCTCCTTTGGATCCTTCTTTGGATCCTCATTTCGGGTCAACCCTGGATGAAGCGTTTGAGCAGGCTTTTCCGGATGAAAGCAAGAAGCGGAGAGAGCAGGAAGAGAAGCATAAGCAGCCTAAACATGAATATAGGAATGCGGATCCGGACGACAAAATCAACCGGTCGGGTTTTATTGGCGACGTGCGGCTTGGGGATCAGTATTTCGAACTGAAGCCGGCAAATATTTCCCATTTTATCGGAGACACGATCATCGACTTGACGAAAGCGCAAATTCCTTACGGGGAGACCAAAATTAATGTGTCTGCTTTTATCGGGGATGTGAAGGTATTTGTGCCAGCCGATGCGGATCTGGGCATTTCGGTTGCTTCCAATTCCCTCATTGGAGATATGAAGGTGCTACAGGAGAAGTCGGGCGGCTTTATGAGCAACATCAATTCCAAAACGCCGAATTATAACGAAACAAGCAAAAGGATCAAATTGAACGTCAGTGTGTTCGTTGGGGATATCCGGATCAACAGGGTGGGCTGAAAATGATGATGAAGGTGCTGAAAAGCACGAAGTGGGAGCTTCTCTTCTACTTCCTGCTTACGGGCGTATTGACGGCAGGAGTTCTATATGCGGGAAATACTACGGATTACATCGTGGTGTCCGACCCGAGAGTGTGGATTTATTACGTGGCGGGAATCGTGATTTTCACCGTCGTAATTGGTTATATAGCGGGCCAGCGCAT
The DNA here is from genome assembly GCF_001685395.1 of Paenibacillus yonginensis. Classification (NCBI taxonomy): domain Bacteria; kingdom Bacillati; phylum Bacillota; class Bacilli; order Caryophanales; family Paenibacillaceae; genus Paenibacillus; species Paenibacillus yonginensis. The sequence continues at coordinate 653,718 of NZ_CP014167.1, forward strand.
CCAGCGCCGGCTCGACTTGCTTCATTTAAGCATGCTGCAGGTGGCCAAAGGAAATTTATCGGTCCGGATTCCCGAGACTACGGATATGACCTTTGCCGGCATATATGGCGAATTTAACCGGATGACCGAGGCGGTAGAGAAGAAGATGCACCTGCTGCAGGTTCTTGGGGAGCAGGAAGTGACCAATAAGGAACAAGCCGCTGAGAAGGCGGTGCTGGAAGAACGGCGGCGGCTCGCCCGTGATCTGCATGACACGGTGAGCCAGCAGCTTTTTGCTGTTCATATGGCCGCTTCGTCTTTGCCCAAGATTCTGGAAAGCAGACCGGAGCAGGGCGGCAAGGTTATGGACCAGCTGATTCAAATGTCCAATACAGCCCAGAAGCAAATGAGGGCGCTTATTGCGCAGCTTCGTCCCATGGAGCTGGTCGACAAATCGTTATCGCAGGCGCTGGATCAATGGTTCCCGGATTACTGCCGTCAGAACGGGCTTAAAGGGGTAATCGACCTGGATTTGAAAGGGCAGCTGTCAGAGGCGATTGAGCACCAGCTGTTTCTGATCATTCAGGAGGCCATGGCTAACATCGTCAAGCATTCGGGAGCCAAGCTGGTCAGTTTGGCGCTGCAGGAATCCAAACGGCAGGTGGCGCTCAGTGTGAGTGATGATGGCCAAGGCTTTAGTTCCACCGTGCAGAAGCAGGGTTCTTATGGACTATCAACGATGCGGGAGCGTGCGGAGAAGCTAGGAGGTACTGCCGAGATTATCAGCAAGCCGGGCGCGGGAACTACGATCCGCATACATATTCCGAAGTTTGAGGATGTAAGGAAAGGGGAAGAATCATGAGTAACGGGTCAATTAAAGTGATGATTGTGGATGATCATGATATGGTAAGAATGGGGTTAAAAACCTATTTATCGCTTGAACCCCAGTTTGAAGTGATAGCTGAGGCCTGTGATGGCCAGCAGGCAGTTAAAAGGATAGACGAAATGCAGGCGGGGGAAAGACCCGACATTATTTTAATGGATTTGATGATGCCGAACATGAACGGCGCTGAAGCAACCCGCCACATTCTTGCCCGTCATACGGATATGAAAATCATTATTTTAACCAGCTTTCTGGAAGACGATCTGGTGGTAGAAGCTATAGAGGCGGGGGCCGTCAGTTATGTGCTGAAGACGGTATCGGCTGAAGAGCTGATTTATGCGCTGCAAGGCGCTTACCGCGGCATGCCTGTGATGACCGGAGATGTAGCCCAGGCGCTGACACGCGGGATCCGTCAGAAGACGGTTCAGGGAGATACAGCCGGTTTGACTGACCGGGAGAAGGAAGTGCTTCTTCTAATCGCGGAAGGCAAAAGCAACAAAGAGATTGGCGAGGAGCTGCATATCAGTATCAAGACGGTCAAAACCCATGTCAGCAATCTGCTGATGAAATGCGAGCTGGAAGACCGCACGCAGCTTGCCATTTATGCTCACCGCCAGGGATGGGTATCTTAAGCCGCAAGCCGTCAACAAGGAGATGAGAGTTGTTCTGATCGGTTATGTTTGCTCCGAATCCTTGGGAAAAGGAATGTTATTTAGGGATTTATCTTCTTTTTAATTGTTTTTAAGGTATGCTTAAGGTTTATAGTACAAAATAAAAACATCAAGAACATAACCCCTAATCAATCAGGGATGAGGAGGATATAAACGATGGACGATCAAAACAACAAATCCAACCAAGGTTTCGGTTTCGGTACAGACTCCGATCATAACCATAAAGATGAAATGAATCCTAGCAGCGGCTTTAACAAAGAGGACAGAAGCACGGCCGATACCAATACGCCTTACTACTATTCCTATGGTCCATATCAATCCCAAGACCGAAACCGTGAAGAGCAAAGCAGCGGAGGTTACGACAGCAGCAGCTATGAGGCTAGAAATCAAGAGGATGTGGAGATAACTCCTCCGCAGCCTGTTCGCCAAGTTCCAACCGGCAGCTATCCGGCACGTTCGACCTTTGAAGGAGCTTCAAACGGCGGGAATTCGGATTCCGGCGGTCCGGGCGGACGAAATCAGCCGAATTGGCAGTACAGCCACAAGAAACCAAAGTCGCCGATCAAATCGGTGGTAGCCGGCGTGCTGGCGGGTATGGTTCTAATGGGTGGGGCGATGTACTACGCCGACTCCGAGAACCTGTTCACCGGCGGCAAACAGGCCTTGTCCGATGCTCCGGCAGCGGCGGCGGCTTCGAACGCGGTTACGGATTCGGCAGCTACAAACGTGAAGCTGCCGGTAAGCAGCGGCGGTGATGTAACTTCGGTTGTCAAACAGGCTGGTCCTGCGGTCGTACAGATCGAAACGCTGGTGAAAGCCAATAAAAACAACGGCGGAGGCAACTCCTTTAACAACGATCCGTTCTTTAACTACTTCTTCGGAGATCCGTTCGGCGGAGGAAGTGGTAACGGAGGCAGCGGTGGAAGCGGTGGAAGCGGAAACGGCAGCAACGGCACGGATGACGGTCTGGTTGCTTCCGGTTTGGGCTCCGGATTTTTCTTCGATAAATCCGGTTACATTCTTACCAACGAACACGTTGTCCACGGTGCCGATGTAGTGCAGGTAACGGTTCAAGGCACAACCAAACCGTACGAAGCCAAAGTGCTCGGCACAAGCTATGACCTTGACCTGGCCGTACTGAAAATTGATGGCGACGGCAACTTCCCGTCTATCTCCCTTGCAGACTCCAGCAAAGAAGAAGTAGGGGAAAGCGTCGTAGCGATCGGTAACCCTCAAGGCTTTGACCATACGGTAACGGCCGGGGTACTTAGTGCAACAGGACGTGAAATCTCCATTGCCGGCGAGAATGGGGAGAAGGACCGCAAATACCAGAACCTGCTGCAAACGGACGCATCCATCAACCCTGGTAACTCCGGCGGACCACTGCTCAATCTGAACGGTGAAGTTATCGGCATCAACGTGGCCGTAAGCTCGGATTCCCAAGGCATCGGCTTCGCGATTCCTACCAGCACGATTACCGAAGTGCTCGACAAACTGAAAAATAACGAAGAAATTCCGGCCACACCTGAGCCATTTATCGGCGCAAGCCTGCAAACCGTAACCCCTCAGGTTGCGAAGCAAATGGGAACCAACGTGACCGAGGGTTCACTAGTTATGGAAGTGCTGTACAAATCGCCTGCTTATCAAGCCGATCTTCGCCCATATGATATTATCTCCGGCGCAGACGGCACGAATTACGGTACAGCTGATGATTTGATCGCTTATATTCAGAAGAAAAAAGTCGGCGATAAAATAACGCTGAACATCGTTCGCGACGGCAAAAAAATCGACCTGCCGGTTACGATCGGCAACAAAAATGATTTCCAGACCTCTACAAGCGGCACAACCAATCCTTAATCTTGACGTGCGGCAGCAAGACGGGCTTTAATGAGGAAGCGGCAGGGTGATGTCCCTACCGCTTCTATTCATATTCGGAATATGAAAGTCATTGGGGGATGTTTTAGGTGAGAAACGGCATTTTGGTTATTGACGATGATGAGAAAATTACCTCCATGCTGCGGCGTGGACTGGCTTTCGAGGGTTATGACGTATATACGGCCAACAATGGACTGGAAGGATTAAAAATGATGTTGTCCACCGATCCGGATCTAATTATTCTGGACGTGATGATGCCGCAGCTTGACGGGTTTGAGGTATGCCGCAGACTGCGGGAAGGCGGAAGCACCGTGCCGGTTCTGATGCTGACAGCCAAAGACGAAGTGGAGAACCGCGTGAAAGGCTTGGATACCGGTGCGGACGACTATTTGGTCAAGCCATTTGCGCTGGAAGAGCTGCTGGCCCGGGTCCGCGCCCTGCTCAGACGCAAGGAGCCTACTGGTGAAGGCGGCGGACAGCGGCTGATCTTTGAAGATATTATTATGGATTTGGATGCCAGGGAAGTGGTTCGTTCCGGGAACCGTTTGGAGCTTACGGCGAAGGAATTTGATCTGCTGCATTTGTTTATGCAGAATCCAAAACGGCTGCTTACGCGCGATCTGATCATGGATAAAATCTGGGGTTATGATTACAGCGGGGAATCGAATGTCCTCGAAGTATACATTGCCATGCTGCGGCAGAAAACGGAGGAACATGGAGGGAAGCGGGTTATTCAAACCATTCGCGGAGCCGGATATATTCTGAGAGGAGACAACTAAAGATGTCCATCAGGCTCCGACTTACAGCCTGGTATACAGGCATCTTGGCGGTTACGCTCCTTGTGTTCTGTGCTTCGATTTACGGGATTGTCCGTTATAACATTTTTACGGAAGTGAAGAACAAGATTCTCGATCAGGCTAATCCGACTCTCGCTTCGCTGAATGTGACCACGATCCAGGGCTTCGACCTGACCCCGGATATTTCGCAGCGGATCAGACTGGAGGATGCGCAAATCTTCTGGCAGACGCACAGCTATGTTTCGGGTTTGACTCAAGTTTCGACCGGGCTTAAGAACCGGGCCATGCAGTTTCCGGTGCCGGATCTGGAGGCGCTCGGGAGCAGCCCGAAAGCGCATTTCGAGAACGTGACGGTAGGCGGGAACTTTTACAGCGTTCTGCTCGTCCCGATTACGGCATCTGTGAATGGAAAAGCCGGGGTCATTGGCCTTGTTCAGCTTGCAGCCAACACAGCGTCCGAGAACCGGATCATGGATCAGCTTTGGCGTGTGCTGTTAATCGGATCGATCATCACCATTGTTGTGGCCTCTACCTTCGGATTATTCCTGGCCCGCACGTCGATGAAACCGATTGGCAAGGTGATCGAAGCTGCCAACCAGATCCAGACTGGCAATGACCTCAGTGTGCGAATCGATTACGATGGGCCACAGGATGAGATCGGTCGGCTGATCGGAACGGTCAATCGAATGCTTGAACGAACGGAAACCTTCTACAATGAGCTGGATCAAGCTTACGCGGCGCAGCGACGTTTTGTATCGGATGCTTCACATGAGCTGCGGACGCCGCTCACCACCATTCGCGGCAATGTCGATCTGCTGAAGAAGGTTTGGACGCAGGAGGACAGCGCAGGCGGCAAGCTCAGCCCAGCTGATTTGCATCAGATGTCCGTCGAGGCTGTCAGCGATATCGCCGATGAAGCAAGCCGGATGAGCCGTCTGGTTAATGATATGCTGTCGCTTGCCCGTGCGGATGCAGGGCAGACGATTGAGAAGACCATGGTGGACATGGAACCTTTGGTAACGGAAGTGATTCGCCGTGCCCAATTCCTGCCCCGCAAGGCGGACTGGCTTCAGGGTGATCTTGGCGCGCTGGAAGGAGCGGTCGTGGAAGGGGACCGCGATTATTTGCAGCAAATGCTGTTTATTTTTATCGAAAACGCCTTTAAATACACCCCTTCAGGCAGCGTGGTGATCGATACGCTCAAAAATGACGGCCAGCTTGGCATTCGTATTGCCGATACCGGAATCGGGATGGAGCGCTCGGAGGTCGAGCATATCTTTGACCGCTTCTACCGGGCTGATCAGTCGCGCGGCGTAACGCCCGGAACGGGACTGGGCTTGTCTATCGGCAAATGGATTATTGATGAGCACCGCGGTTCTGTCGAGGTCTTCACCCGCAAAGGAGAAGGCACAACTTTCCTCATCTGGCTGCCGGCCGTCTTTAATGCTGCCGAAGAATAAGGTATAATGAGGATTGATCCCTGCACGGTTTGCCTAACATTCTGCAAGCAGGGTAAGGAAAGGCGGGTTAAAGGCCATGGAAATTGTAAAAATATCGCCGCGCGGCTACTGCTATGGGGTTGTTGATGCAATGGTGCTGGCGCGCCAGGCTGCCAAGAACCTCGATCTGCCGCGGCCGATCTATATATTGGGCATGATTGTGCATAACAGTCATGTCACCAAGTCGTTTGAAGACGAAGGCATCATTACGCTGGACGGGGCTAATCGCCTGGATATTTTGGATCAGGTGGATTCGGGAACCGTTATTTTTACCGCGCATGGGGTTTCGCCCGAAGTTCGCCGCAGAGCCCGGGAGAAAGGGCTGACAACAATTGACGCTACCTGCCCGGATGTGACCAAAACCCACGTCCTGATCGAAGAGAAGGCTGCGGAAGGTTTTGATATTATTTACATCGGGAAGAAAGGGCACCCGGAGCCGGAAGGCGCCTTGGGTGTTGCGCCCGGCAAAGTCCATCTCATCGAAAAAGAAGAGGAGATCGAGCAGCTTGACCTCCATGCCGACAAAATTCTGATCACCAATCAGACAACGATGAGCCAATGGGACATCAAACATATCATGAAGAAGCTGCTTGAGAAATTCCCTGGGGCAGAAGTACACAATGAAATATGCCTCGCTACGCAGGTACGTCAGGAAGCGGTTGCAGAGCAAGCCGGGCAAGCCGAGCTTGTGATTGTGGTCGGGGATCCCCGCAGCAACAATTCCAATCGTCTGGCCCAGGTATCCGAAGAGATTGCCGGCGTTAAAGCCTACCGGATTGCCGATCTTTCGGAGCTGAAGCGCGAATGGCTGATCGGCAAGCAGCGGGTGGCCGTAACATCCGGTGCCTCAACGCCGACGCCGATTACGAAGGAGGTAATTTCTTACCTCGAGCAATATGAGGATGATAAACCGGAGACTTGGCCGCTTGTAAGAACGGTGAATATGAAAAAGCTGCTGCCGCCGGTGAAAGCCAAGGCTTCTGCGGCTGCAGAAGCCTGATTTCCCCTGCTGCTGTTTCTGCAATGCAGGGAACAACCCGCCGGCTGGCGGGTTTTTTAATTTTATATAAACGCTTATAATGGAAAATAGAACTTAGAAATGGAAATGAAAGATGCACCAAGGAGGATACGGAAATGACAGACAAGCTCCTTCTGATCGACGCCGAGCCTGAGGGAAACAAATCGCTTTGGGCTCAGCTGGAACGGTTAAACACGGCAGACATTGATACAGCTACCGACTGCAAGCAGGCAAAAGAAGCTTTATCGCTACAACGTTACCCTGTGATCCTCATCGACCGCCGCACAGTGGCGCAGGCAGCTGCCTGGACGGCCGAAATCCGCCGGCTTGAAAGGGAGGAAGGCTGGCCGCCAGCCGTGGTGCTGTTGATTACTGACCGTTTCGAGCCGGAAAAACAAGCGGCACGGGCAGACTGCCGATCTATCGGCATAAACGATATCATCGCCGCTCCCGTGCGGTCAAATGAGCTGAAAGAGACCTTGCTTCGCTGGCTGCCAGAGGCGGACGCCGAGAAGGGCTTGCTGAACAAGGATACCGTTGAGGAACTCCTTGAGCTGGATGACGGGCGCCATGAAATGGTATGTACTTTGCTCGAGATGTTTCGGCAGGACACACCGCTGAAGATCGAACAGATTCGCGCCTTGCGGGAGAAGGGCGATTTACGGCTGGCCTCCGAGGTTGCCCACAGTCTGAAATCGGCCAGCCTGAGCATGGGAATGGCTTGGTTTGCCAAATGGTGCGAAGAGCTTGAACAGGCGTGCCTGGAGGATGGAACACGGGAAGCCGATTATGCCTTCGGACAGTTGGAAACTGCTTACAAAGCGTCTTGTGCCGCCTGGGAGAATCTCCTTCCCGGGAGGAAAGTGAGAAATCTTTGAATGCGTCCGAGAGGGCGCTTTTTTGTATAGGATTCTAAAGTAAGCTTTGGATAACACGAGGAAGTGGACTGGGAAATGTTCTTGACGAAAAGGGATTCTTCGGCTATAGTTACTTTAGCGATTAAAAGCTTAAAAGCAAACAAGCGTTTAAGTGTAAAAGAATAGGAACAGGATCAGGAGTTGTGAAGGATCCTTTTTGGCTAAATACAAGAGAGGAAGTGTAAATATGATTGTCATTACTTCTGCACATACACCGGAAGACCGCGTGAAAGAAATTGTTCAATTCATAGAGAAAGAGGGCATACAAACTCATGTGTCCCAAGGCAATGACCGGACGATTATCGGTTTGATTGGCCGGATCGAACCTCAGCTGGCCGAACATTTAAGACAAATGAAAGATGTGGAGAATGTGGTGAAGATCACGAAATCCTATAAACTAGCGAGCCGTGATTTCCATCCGGAGGATACGGTTATTCAAATTGGAGACGTGAAGATCGGCGGCGAGGAGCTGGTCATTATGGGCGGTCCATGTGCGGTGGAATCCGTCTCTCAGATTGACGAGATTGCCGGGCTCGTCAAAGCAGCCGGAGCCCAGGTCCTGCGGGGGGGAGCGTTTAAGCCTCGCACAGGCCCTTACAGCTTCCAGGGAGTTGGAGTAGAGGGGCTGGTTATGATGGCGGAAGCCGGCAAGAAACATGGGCTGCTGACGATTACAGAGGTCATGACGCCGGAGTACGTGGATATTTGCGCTGAATATGCGGATATTCTGCAGGTTGGCACGCGGAATATGCAAAATTTTGATTTGCTGCGCAAGCTGGGCGAATGCCGCAAGCCGGTCCTGCTCAAAAGAGGATTCAGCGCCACTTATGACGAGCTGCTGAATGCAGCCGAGTACATTCTGGCGGGCGGAAATCCGAATGTCATGTTATGTGAACGCGGAATCCGTACTTTTGAAACTTACACCCGGAATACGCTGGATCTAGCCGCTATCCCGTCTTTGAAGCAGCTTACCCATCTGCCGATTATCTCTGATCCTAGCCACGGAACCGGCCGCCGAGAGCTGGTAGAGCCGATGTCCAAAGCCTCCGTGGCCGCAGGAGCGGACGGCTTGATCGTTGAGATGCATAGCGATCCTGACAATTCAATGACCGGAGACGGTGTACAGTCTCTATTCCCGGATCAATTTGCAGCCCTGCTTCAGGATTTGAGCAAGCTGGCTCCGCTTGTGGGCCGAAGCTTTCAGGTGCCCGATCTGGCAGCAGTAAAGTAAACACGTCCGTATGACGAGAGAAAAATAACCGTTTTCCGGCTTAAAGCATCAGGATAACAAGGTGTTCTGCAATAGCCCTTCGGCTTGCCGAAGGGCTATTAAAATTTTGTGCTTTACAGCAGCGGGGTAAATGTGATAATACCTGACATAATCATCGAAAATACCTTACATAGCTATTGACGGCTAACCTGTTTGAGATTTATAATGACCACAACAAAAATAAATAAAAATGAACGTTAATCGTTGGTTCGCGCTTTAATGTTCGTGATTGGGAGGAAAAAAGGATGTCAGCACAGGATGTTTTGAAATTAATCGAAGAACAACAGATTGAGTGGGTGGATTTCCGTTTTACGGATTTGGCAGGTCGTTCACATCACATCTCTCTGCCGGCTACTGCAGTAGATGAAGATACATTCGTAAACGGCGTTGCGTTTGACGGTTCTTCTATTCCTGGTTTCCGTGGAATTGAAGAATCCGATATGGTTATGATGCCTGACAGCGGTTCTGTATTCGTAGATCCTTTCACGGCTCATCCAACGCTTAACGTATTGTGCGATATTTATACACCTGAAGGCGAACGTTACGAGCGCGATCCGCGCAGCATTGCAGCCCGTGCCGAACAGTATCTGCAGGATAGCGGCATCGGTACACATGCCAACTTTGCTCCGGAGTCCGAGTTCTTTATCTTTGACGACGTTCGATTCGAAAGCGGCATGAATAAGTCCTATTACTCCGTAGATTCCGAAGAAGCAAGCTGGAACAGCGGACGTAATGAAGAAGGTTCAAACCAGTCCTTCAAAGTGCCTGTTAAAGGCGGATATGTCCCTGTAGCTCCTACAGACAAAGGTCAAGACCTGCGCAGCGAAATGTGCCGTTTGCTTGAAGAAGCCGGTCTTAGCGTAGAGCGTCATCACCATGAAGTGGCGACAGCAGGCCAAGCGGAAATCAACTTCCGTTTCGATACTTTGCTCAAAACAGCAGACAACCTGATGAAATATAAATACATTGTTCAAAACACGGCTTATAAAGCAGGTAAAGTAGCAACGTTTATGCCTAAACCACTGTTTGGCGATAACGGTAGCGGCATGCACGTTCACCAATCGATCTTTAACGGCAGTGAGCCATTGTTCTATGAAAAAGGCGCTTATGCAAACCTGAGCGAAACAGCTTTGCATTACATCGGCGGCATCCTGTACCATGCACCGGCACTGATCGCTTTCACGAATCCGAGCACCAACTCGTTTAAACGCCTGGTTCCTGGCTACGAAGCCCCGGTCAACCTGGTATTCTCCAAAGGCAACCGTTCCGCGGCCGTGCGTATTCCGGTTGCAGCTGTTACGCCTAAAGGCTGCCGGATCGAGTTCCGTACACCGGACTCCACAGCGAACCCGTACCTGGCGTTCTCCGCTATGCTGATGGCCGGACTGGACGGCATCAAAAATAAAATCGACCCTAGAGCTCAAGGTTATGGTCCTTTCGATACAAATATCTATGAGCTGTCCGATGCCGAGAAAGAGAACATCCGCAGCGTTCCAGGTTCCCTGGACGAAGCGCTTGACGCTTTGGTTGCCGACCATGAGTTCCTGACTGAAGGCGGCGTATTCACCAAAGAATTTATCGAGAATTTTGTAGACTTCAAACGCCATGAAGCAAGAGCGGTTTCCACTCGTGTTCATCCGCATGAGTTCAGCCTTTACTTTGACCTGTAAGGTCAAAGTCTTGCCAAGTAGAACAAGGAACCTTCCGGATTGCCGGAAGGTTCTCTTTATTTTTGAACAAATGATTACTTTAATGCGTTATCCCTTTAAAATAATAAAAAAAGTTTGGGGTTAACTCTTGATGGAATATTTGAGAGTTGCTATGATAATTCGTAAATGAAGTGACAGAAAATGAGAGGATGGGAGTCTTTTGAACAAGAGAGCCTACAATTTTAATGCGGGTCCTGCTGCTTTGCCGCTGGAGGTGCTGCAGCGTGCGCAAGCCGAGTTCGTGGATTACAAGGAGACTGGAATGTCGATTATGGAAATGTCTCACCGCGGAGCGGTTTATGAGTCCGTGCACCATGAAGCGCAGAGCAGATTGTTGAACTTATTCGGCAGTCCTTCCGGTTACAAGGTGTTATTTCTACAGGGCGGGGCTTCTACGCAGTTTGCCATGATTCCGCTAAACTTCCTGTCCGAAGGGAAAGCAGCCGGTTACGTTAGAACAGGCAGCTGGGCCGATAAAGCGCTGAAGGAAGCCAAGCTGGTCGGCGAGGCGTTTGTGGCCGCTTCCTCTGAATCTGAAGGTTTCCGGAAAGTCCCGGATCTCCGTAATCTTGAACTGCCTGAGCAGACGGCTTATGTCCATTTAACTTCAAATGAGACGATTGAAGGCACTTCTTTCCTTAACTATCCGGATACCGGCAGCGTACCTCTGATCGCCGACATGTCCAGCGATATTCTGTCTCGTCCTTTCGATTTAGAGTCCTTTGGCATGGTTTATGCAGGGGCGCAAAAGAATCTGGGGCCTTCCGGAGTAACGGTCGTAATTGCCCGGGAAGAGCTGCTGGAGCAGTCGCCTAAGCATCTGCCGACGATTCTTCGTTATGATACCCATTATAAAAATGACTCCTTGTATAATACGCCGCCGTCCTTCTCGATTTATATGGTGAACGAGGTACTGAAATGGATTGAGGAGCAGGGCGGGTTAACCGGCATCGAACAGCTTAATCGCAAAAAAGCGGGTCTGCTGTATGAAGCTATCGACCAGAGCGAAGGCTTCTATAACGGCTTTGCCCAGCCGGACAGCCGTTCTTTGATGAACGTAACCTTCCGCCTCGGCACTGAAGAACTGGAGAAGAAGTTTGTGAAAGAGTCTGAGGCCGCAGGATTTGTTGGCCTTAAAGGACATCGCAGTGTTGGCGGGCTCCGTGCTTCCATTTATAACGCTGTGCCTTATGATGCAATTGCTGCTTTGGTGCAGTTCATGGAAGATTTCCGCAATAAAAATCGTTAAAAGCGGCTATGCGGCAGGACCCCATTTTTCGTGGAAAAGTGGGGTCCTGCCGTTTTGTCTGCTGTTTTGGTATAATATAAAAACTGCGAACAAAAGCCGTAGTCACAGAATTTGATAAAGAGGTGTCTTCTAACATGGCTTTACATATTGTACTTGTTGAACCGGAGATTCCGGCTAATACCGGCAATATTGCCCGAACCTGCGCAGCAACAGGCGCACACCTGCATCTGGTTCGTCCGCTTGGATTCCGTACGGATGATGCGACTCTTAAACGGGCCGGTTTGGATTACTGGTATGCTGTTCATATTGAATATCACGATTCGTTTGAGGAGCTGCAGGCTGCTTATCCGGATGGACGGTATTTCTACGCTACAACCAAAGCAAAGCAATATTATCATCAATTCAAATTCCAGGACGGAGACTTTCTGGTGTTCGGCAAAGAAACAAAAGGCCTTCCGCCGGAGCTGATTGAGAAGAATCGGGAGACGGCAATGAAAATGCCGATGACGGATAAGGTTCGTTCGCTGAATTTATCCAACTCGGCAGCGATCATTGTGTATGAGGCGCTCCGTCAGCTTGATTTTCCGGGAATGGGATAAGTCAGAAATGGGAACCGGCAGTTTAAACTGCCGGTTTTTTGCTGAGGTCCCTTTAAGCTTAAAAAAAAGATCATATAAAAAATAAATTTCGGCAGGATTCGATCTTTTTCTGTCGAATTATATATACAAATGCTATCCGCAAATCTTATCTATTGAAAGAGGTGCCAAATGAAACCAGCCGGTGTTGTACGCAAAGTAGACCAATTGGGAAGAATCGTGTTGCCGAAGTCTCTTCGCAAACGTTATCAAATGAACGAGGGAGATCCTGTCGAAATTTTGGTCCAAGGGGATCACATTATCCTGGAACGCTATCGTCCTAAATGTGTATTTTGCGGTTCGATGGAAGAGGTTACAGAATTTAAAGAACGTACGATTTGCAAACAGTGCCTGACGGAAATGAACGGACTTCGCAGATTGGGCTAATACATACAACCAGCGCTGACAGCTTTGTACGAGTACGAGCCGATTCAGCAGAAGGTTTTAAAATGAAGCCGATAAATGGACAAGCGCCTCCTTGGGGAAGGAGACGCTTGTTTTTTTGTTATATGAACATGGCTTAAGGATGTTATTTAAAGAATAAAAAATGCGTGGGAACTGGCCGGAGGGCTTTGTCGGAAGGATTGTTAATGACTTTCCCGGCGAAGATCAGCGAAGAAGATCCGCCTCCGTCGAGGTTATACGCGTCCTTGACGCCCAGGTTGATCAATTTGTTTTGCAGCTCCTCTAACGTAGCTCCGGAGGCTCCGCTTTCGTTATAGCCGTCAACCACAACGATCAGGAGCTGATCATCTTTAAAATTGCCGATGACCGTCCGGGGCGCCCGGTACGGGGAGGTTTTCCACTTGTCCGGAATCGCCTGCTTTACGCCGTTTTTGAGCAGAACAGGCACAAAGGTGGCGCCAAACAACGGCTGCAGCTGGTCAAGCTGCTGCTGAGAATAGAACTTGCCGCCGATCAGCTTGCCGGAACTGCTTAGGCCGACAAAAGCCAGATCTTTGAAGCTGGGTTCAAAGCCGGTCAAATATTTTCCGTTCAAGACGGTGGTGCTGAGCGGGTACCTGCGGCCGCCGGCGTCGGCAAATCCGCCGGCGTTAATGCCGGCAATTGCACCGTACCGGTTCACCGCGTGCAGGGTAGTTTCTGCACCCCCCAGCGAATCGTTGCCCAAGACCATCTTCATGGCGGCCGAATCCTTAAGCTTCACTTTCATGGCATAACCTCTGTAGGTGCCGGAGTTCAGCTTGTACAGCTCAAGCCGGATCCGATCCGATTGAGCGGTCTGGAAGGGGACGCCGAGCCGGGAAACAATACGTTTGTTGTAAATGGTTTCCGGACGGGCGGCCTGCTGTTTTGTAGTTTTGACGATGTCGTTCATCGCTTTGGTGGTTTGCGTGTATAGGTTGGCCGTCTTCTTGATCGTGGAGACCGTGTATTGGGCCGTATCCTCGGCCTGCGACAGACCTGCTGCTATCGAGCGGGTTTTTTCGACAATTGCCGTATCCTCCTGGCTTTCAAGCAACGTGCCGCCGGTATTCCAGTCCAAGGAATGGCTGCTGATCCAAAGCGTCAGCAGCAAACCGAAAAACGGGGCGGTAGCCAGCAGAAAAAAACGGTTAACCTGCTTGACCTGAATGTTCATTTCAGCAGATCCATTTTCTTCTGCAGCTCGCTCAGCTGCTTTTTCACTTCATTTAATTGGGTGTAAAGCTGGTTGCTGTTATCCGTTTTATTGCTGGCGTTATCTTTGGTGAAAGTAAGCAGTTCATTAAAAGCCTGGACCTTGGTCTGCAGTTCGGCAACTTCCCCGTCCAGCGTCTTTAAGCGGGATTGGTAATCCGACTGCATGTGCGAGATCTGACTTTGCCATTTGGCGTCTAGTTCCTCAACCATCTGTTTCTTCATATGATTGCTGTACATTACGGTGGCTGCAACTCCGGCTCCTATCAGCAAAATCCATACGGCTAAAAAGACTGTTACGGAAGGTCCCCGTTTTCTCTGGTTGCGCGGCGATGGAGAGTTGGAAACTTGCTCCGCAGCGTATGGCATTCTATCACCTCTGAAATCTATTAATTTTTTGACAGGTCTTATTCTAGCATGCCGACATTTCTTTCGCAAAAATATGACAATCTTTTCATGGCATTCCAGAAAAACGTCAGCTTGCTGTTCAGGATTGTCCGGCGTTACAATCTCCGTTAATCACATATGCTTCGGGAAAGTCTGATTCCATGGGGATAAAAGGTAATGGCGAAGGAGGAAATCAAAAATGGTGGAAAGGCTGGATGGGGAGCTGGCAAATTGGAAAGCGCATATTCGGAAGCTTGAAGAGGAGGAGGGGCTGATTAACCTGGCCTGGGACCAGCTGGGGGACAGTCTGATTGAAAATAGGATGGCCGAAGCGGAGGAGCAGGCCGAGCAGACCTGCGGGGAAGAGACCTGTGGGGAAGAAGCCGGGCTGGAGGCGGCCGAGCGGGCAGTGCGCAGCTGGATGCAACAAGACGATACCTGTCCGATTGAAGGGGAAGGGGAAGGCCCAGCCGAAGCTGAACCGAAACAGACAGAGACGCTGCGGCAGGCCTGCGCCGAGCGGCGGGAGCTGGCGCTGTCGAAGCTTGCCGGACCGTCCTGGCACGGGACGGTCCTCATCGCCGCCGGCCGCCGCCATATCTGGCTGCGCCTGCCGAAAGGCCTCGGCAGCACGGCTTTGCTCCGTGCCGCCCTGCTCGAAGGCGCCGCGTTCCTGCCCGGCCCGCTGGCCTTCGCCGAGCCGACCGCCGGCAGCGAGCGGCTGATCCGGCTCAGCTATACCGGCTGCGGCATCGCTCAGCTCGCCGAAGGGCTGGACCGGGTTGCGGCCGCCCTTGGCGCCTTCACGGCCCGGCTGGATCAAGGACGCTCCTGAACGGGCTTGAACAGCCTGATGCAGTCTGGTGCAGCCTGGTGCAGCCTGAACGCCCGTTTAGCCCTCTGCGAATCTCGCTACCTCACTCGATTCAGCGATCTAAACTTCCTCCAGCCCCGGAGCCGCTTCCGCCCGCTCCAGGTTTCGCAGCATCTCCTCATATTCGGCGAGAGCCGCCGTTCCTGCCTCCGTCAACACATAACTTCCACGGGCAATCCGTTGAAACCAGCCGTAATAATTATGCTGCATGATAGAGGCAGCGGCGGATACGCCGGAATGTTCTTTCGCTTTGCTGGGCGAAATCTGCCCGCCCGCTTGAACGGCAGCCGCCACCTTCAGCGCTTTCTCCCGGTAGGCCGTATACAGCTTTCGGCCGGTGCTGCCGCCGACGTTATAGTCGCCGGAACGTTCGTGAAATTCGTTAATGAGCCTGCTGGTGCGCAGCTTGGACACCCGGCGGGCGGTTTCGTAGCCGGACGGCGTGCAAAGCACCTCAACGAACGGAGACTTTGTTTTATAAAAGGTTACTGTGATCAGCCCAAGGCCAAGACGCTGGCAAAGAGCGGTCAAATCGCCCCAGCGCTGGTTATGGGCTCCTTTTTTGGCGCGGTTGCGCTCTACCGCTAAATAAACCTCGCGTGTCATTTTCTGCCGTTCCAGCCCTTGCAGCAGCAGGGCTAGATTAAACGTTTTTTTGATTTCAACGATAAGCGGTTCGGTTTGATCGGGACGGATGCCGACCAGGTCACAGTGCCGGACCTCGCTTTTTACCAAATATCCGGACTGCTCGAAATAATGTTTTAAAGGCTTGTATAATTCCGTTTCATGCTGGACAGCCATGAATAACTTCTCCTTTGCTTGTCGCGGGGTCAAATCTATTTTAACATAAGCCCTCCATCCGTTTCGGGATGACCTTGTGTGGCAGCTATTTTTTCTGGCTGAAACCCCTTGTGCCTGTTTAAAAAACAGCAATAATCCGTCCGTCCTCCGCATAGTTATGTAATAATCTTTTCTTAAAAAATTCAGTGCAGCACCTTAGTAAAGGGCGGCGGGAGGATGCGAATACTAAAAGCGGAGCACAGGAGGTACCGATCATGGATATTTTCGAACGAATAGCAGCCTATCGGGCAGAACATGACTCATTAGCATGGAGCGGCACGTTTAAGGAATATATCGAACTTTTGCGCAAAGATCCCAGACCGGCTATGACTGCGCATGCCCGGGTATATGAAATGATTCGTTCTTACGGGGTGGAGGAAGAGGGGGGACATAAAACCTACAAGTTTTTCGAGCAGGAGCTTTATGGGCTGAACCGTCCGCTGGAAAAGCTGGTAGAGGAATACTTCCATTCGGCGGCCAGAAGGCTCGACGTCCGCAAACGGATCCTCCTGCTGATGGGACCGGTCAGCGGCGGCAAATCGACGCTGGTTACGCTGCTCAAACGCGGTTTGGAGCAATTTTCGAAGACGGACGCAGGGGCGGTTTATGCGATTGAAGGCTGCCCGATGCACGAAGATCCGCTGCACCTGATTCCCCACGAGCTGCGTCCGGAATTCGAGAAGGAATTTGGCATCCGGATTGAAGGCGAGCTTTGCCCGGTATGCCGCTTGAAGCTTGATACGGAATACGGCGGGGACATCGAGAAGGTCCGCGTAGAACGCGTTATTTTGTCCGAATCCGCCCGGGTCGGCATCGGCACGTTCAGTCCGTCGGACCCGAAATCTCAAGATATCGCTGACTTGACGGGCAGCATCGACTTTTCGACAATTACCGAATACGGCTCGGAATCCGATCCGCGCGCCTACCGGTTCGACGGCGAACTTAACAAAGCGAATCGCGGCCTGATGGAATTCCAGGAGATGCTGAAATGCGACGAGAAATTCCTTTGGAATTTGCTGTCGCTGACCCAGGAGGGGAACTTCAAAGCGGGCCGGTTTGCGCTGATCAGCGCGGATGAGCTCATTGTTGCCCATACGAATGAAGCGGAGTACAAAACATTTATAGCGAATAAAAAGAACGAGGCCCTGCAATCGCGGATGATTGTCATGCCGATTCCTTATAACCTTAAGGTGTCAGAAGAGGAAAAAATCTACGCCAAGCTCATCTCGCAAAGCGATATGAAACATATTCATATTGCCCCCCATGCGCTCAGAGCGGCAGCTACCTTCTCTATCCTAACCCGTCTGAAGGAGAGCAAAAAGCAGGGCATTGACCTGTACAAAAAAATGCGCCTGTACGACGGCGAAGAGCTGGAAGGCTTCAAGGAAGCCGATTTGAAGGAGCTGCAGAACGAATATTTGGATGAAGGCATGTCCGGCGTCGATCCGCGGTATGTCATCAACCGGATTTCCAGCGCTCTGATCAAACAAAATCTGGATTCGATCAATGCGCTGGATATTTTACGGGCGATCAAGGACGGCCTCGACCAGCATGCTTCCATTACCAAAGAGGAACGCGAGCGTTATTTGAACTTTATTTCGATTGCCCGCAAGGAATACGACGAGCTGGCCAAAAAAGAAGTCCAGAAGGCGTTTGTTTATTCCTTTGAAGAGTCGGCCAAAACGCTGTTTGAGAATTACCTGGATAACATCGAAGCCTTCTGCAGCTGGACCAAAATCCGTGATCCGCTGACCGACGAGGAGCTTGATCCGGATGAACGCCTGATGCGTTCCATCGAGGAGCAAATCGGCATTTCCGAAAATGCCAAAAAGGCGTTCCGCGAAGAAATCATGATCCGCATCTCGACCTATTCCAGAAAAAACAGAAAATTCGAATACCATCACCATGACCGGCTGCGTGAAGCGATCGAAAAAAAGCTGTTTGCCGACCTGAAAGACATCGTCAAAATTACGACCTCGACCAAAACGCCGGATGAGACGCAGCTTAAGCGGATTAACGAGGTGATCAAACGGCTGGTTGATGAACACGGTTATTCTACGGTTTCCGCCAATGAACTGCTTCGTTATGTAGGTTCGCTGCTGAACCGTTGATTTCCAGGCAAGAGATTGGAAGGCAAGGAGGCCGGGGCAACCCGGTCTTTTTTTTTGTGCCAGGCCAGAGTTAGGGATGGTGGTTTAGTCAAAAAAATAAACCTTGAGCTCCGGCTGGCACCGGTTCAAGGTTTTGAGGCTGGAGGCATCGAGTTGGAGGGTATATTAAGAGGTTTGAATAACTGAACTGTATTTTGTGTCAAGTCGTGCCGGATTGTCCCTATCGGCGCCTTTATGGCGAGTTGTGCAGAACATATTCTTTCAGCGCCCGTTTGAATACATACTGCCGGGTTACAGGTTTCCGGTCATAAAGCAGCACGCCGCTGCTGACGATTTGCGCTTTGTGGGCAGGCAGCGCCTTGTTGAAATCGACGATCATGACCTCTCTGTCCAGAAATAAGGACAGCTCCCGGACGGCCTGGGCATGGGCTTCGGATGAAAGCGAGGAGTCGGATAAATAAGCAACGTTGACATTGCTGTCCTTCCAAAGCGACTGATTGGCTGCGGAACCGAACAGGACAACGGAATAAGCTTGAAAATGACGGGCAAGACAGCGGACAATCTGAACTTTCTGTTCCTCGGTTAACCCGGCCATAATTTCCACTCCTTCGTTTTCATCATTTCTTGCTTCTACCATATATAATTCCGGCTTCAATGTAAATAAATTTAACACAAAAAAGCGATTTGAATAATCTTTCACGGTCTAAATTACATTTATTAGAAAATAAAAGTGTTGATCGCTCTATTCTGTAATGAAAACAACTGAATTGTGAGAGGTTCGTGTCAGATAAAGGAGGATCTATGAACACAAAAAAGCTGCAAGCTAAGCCTTGCAGCGTGCGAGCGATTTTGTATCCTAACGTGGTTCTCCTTCGTTAACTTCCCCTTACAGGAAAGTTTTTCTCCATTCCTCCAGCTGAGGCAAGTCCACTTCGTTCATAACGCAGTTCAGGTAAAGGGGTTCCCGCAAATCGAGATAATCGTCGTCATAGCCGGCTTCGATCAATTTGGCTATAACCGGGATGCTTTGCTTGGAGCCCATAAAGCACAGGCTGGCCGCCAGCTTAGTAGCATGCGTTAAGTTCCGTTCTTTCTTTAGGAGGGAAAGGACGGCGGATTCGGCGGAAGGGTCGCTTATTCGCCCAAGGCAGTCCGCAGCATACAGCTTGAAATAATCGTCCTGCTCTTTGGCGTAGCGTTCGGCAAGCCGGCTCACGACGTCCTCTGATCCGATGCGGACCAAGGCGTCACACGCCTGCTCCGCCAGCAGGTCGTTGGTCGAGCCCAGATAGTCGATGAGCAGCGGCATGGCGGAAGCCAGCTTCATTTTCCCGGCCGCCTGCGTGTAATAAACCGACTCATAATTGGCCGTGTCCTCCGGATCGGCTTGCTCAAGCTTGCCGAGTACGTATTCGGAAGCCAATGCTTGTTTGGCGACGGCTTCATTCACCAGATAATCTAGATAGTCGTATTCCAGATCGTCGTATTCCAGTCCTCGGCTGGCCTCAATCATCTGCTGCAGCGTTTCGCGCAGCTGCTCAGGCTCCATCTGTCCGATGCGGACATGCTCTTCGGCTTTCACACCGGTTTCGTCCTGCAACGCCTGCAGCTCGCTCAGCACTTGCTCCAGAAGCGAAGGAGGGCTGCTTAGCAGGGCCTGCTGAATATGTAGGCGGCTGCTTCCCTTGAGGGAGCTTTTGGTCAGCAGCTTGGCCATTCGTCCAACCGTTTCGGCGGTTTGGGGAAATGCGGAGACCAGGTGAAGATAAATCCGGTCCGGTGTTAGGGAACCGGCGAGCTTGTCCAGCACACGTTCCATAATGCCATCCGTATAATTGAAGCTTTCGGCAAAATATTGGATTGCGCCGTTGCTGACAATATCGTCTTTATGCGTCAGGTAAGTTTTGACCTGTTCGGCTGTGTACATATCGTTTATATTCCTTTCTTATAAACAAGAGTAGGCCTATATTATATCACACAAAAAATCCTCCGGCTCAAACCGAAACGGAGGTGAGCTGAAGGATGGAGGAGGGGGAATGAGGTTTACCGCTTGGCTAAAAAAACTACAGCATTTTGCGGTAATGTTTTTTGCCGTCGTAGCTGAACATGGCTTTCTGACCTTCGACAACCGTCTCCAAATGGATCGGACGGCCCCACAGCGTATAGACATAGGGCAGGGTTCGCTCCAGGTATTTCAGGTCCAGCTCGATGCCCTCATAACGGTGCTGCAGCATCAGCTCGCCGGTGCGTTTGAAGTCGCCGTCTGTAACGACGATATAAGGACTGCCGCCGTTAACGCGGGAATATACGAGCTGATCGCGGATATTTTCCCAGGTTTTGTCGGTGATTTTCCACTCCGGCCCCTGCTTCTCAAACACATAAAGATCCAGATCTCTGACAAGCTCCTTGGTCAGATAATTGCGGAGGAAGGAGGTATCCATATCCAGTTCCCGCACCTCAAAAATTTTCTCCCGCCCTTTGCCCGGCTTGCGGCCAAGCCGGCTTTGCTCCTCTTCGGTCGGTTTATCCCAGCGCCGCTCGATATCCTCGAAGATTTTCAGACCTAAATAATAGGGATTTAAACTTTGGGTGGACGGCTGGACGACAGACGAATTCAGCTTGGCGTATTCGATCGTCTCCTCGCTTGTCAGATCCAGCTCGCGCATGATCCGCTGATGCCAATACGAAGCCCAGCCTTCGTTCATGATTTTGGTCTCCATTTGCGGCCAGAAATACAGCATTTCATCGCGCAGCATCGTCATGATGTCACGCTGCCAATCCTCAAGCACCTCGGAATATTCCTGAATGAACCACATCAAATCCTTTTCAGGCTCGGGCGGGAAAGGAATACGAGCTGTTTCAGGGTCATCGGCAGCCGCTTGGGAGGCTTTGCGTTCATCCAGCGACCATAAATCATGGTATTCGCCTTCAAAGGCCGGTTCTTTGCTTTCCTGTTTGGCTTCTTTGATCTTCTGTTCCATATAACGGCGTTTATCTAGCTTGCGTGGTTTGATGATTTGGGGGTCAACATGCTCCTGAATCGACAGGACGGCATCAATAAATTTTTCAACATTTTCGGCCCCGTAGGCTAATTCGTATTTGGCGATTCTCTCTGCCGTAGCGGACATGCTTTCTACCATGTCTCGATTGGAAGCGGAGAAGCGGACATTGTTCTTGAAGAAGTCGCAGTGTGCAAGCACATGGGCCACGATCAGTTTATTTTGAACGAGCGAATTGCCGTCGAGCAGAAAGGCATAACAGGGGTTTGAATTGATGACGAGTTCATAAATTTTGCTTAAGCCAAGATCGTATTGCATCTTCATTTTATTGAAGCTTTTGCCGAAGCTCCAGTGGCTGAAACGTGTCGGCATGCCATAAGCGCCAAAGGTGTATATGATGTCAGCGGGGCAGATCTCATAACGCATAGGGTAGAAATCAAGACCGAAGCCTTCGGCTATTTCGGTGATTTGATCGATCGCCCGTTCCAACAGGTTGATGTCATCCTGAATCATTTTTGATCCCTCCGTAAGGACTTATTTGGTCTATTTATGTTTATGGACGGGAAGCCTTGATCATGACAAAGCCTTTGCTCCCATTCGGTGTAAATGAGGAAATGTAGTATAATCGTGAAGTCAAAGACTGCCTGACCGGCAGCAAACAGGAGAGAAGGAAGCGAAGGATATGGAGCGGACCCGAAAGTTCGTAAGAGAAACCCGCTGTTTTAAAACGGCGAGAGTGTTTCCAAGTGACGTTAACAATCACAATACTTTGTTTGGCGGAAAATTAATGGCTTATATCGACGACATTGCTTCGATTGCGGCGGCTAAATTTTGCAGGGCGAACACGGTGACAGCCTCGACCGACTCGGTCGACTTTCTGCACCCCATCGCTCCGGAGGATTCGGTGCTGCTGGAGGCGTTTGTGACCTGGTCAGGGCACAGCTCGATGGAGATTTTTGTGAAGGTCATTCGCGAGAATTTGAGAACCGGTGACAAAAGAATTGCCGCAACGGCATTTCTGACGTTTGTGGCGTTTGACGAGCAGGATCAAAAAATGCAGGTGCCGCTCATCGTTCCGGAGACGGAAGAAGAGGTCAAGCTGCACCAGACCGCTCCGGACCGGGCGGAGCAGCGCCGTTACCGCCGCGAGGCCAGCCGGGAGCTGGCTTCATTTCTGACAACGGATTATCCTTGGGAATAAACAGCTCCAGCAGGAAACAGGAGAAAGTTGAAAATGTCAGGCAGGTGAAGTTTTTTTGTCATACGAAATCGCAATTTCCGTCAGGCCATTGGTCGAGTATGTCTACCGGAGCGGCAGCATCACGGGCGGCTTCCGGACTAATGCCACGATGCAGGAAGGCACCCGGATTCATCAGAGCATTCAGAAGACCTATGCCGAGACGGATCAGAAGGAACTGTTTCTGTCCGCTGAAATTCCTTATGGGGATTTGCTGTTCAAGATAGAGGGACGCTGCGATGGCCTTATCCAGCTTGATGGTCAATGGACGATTGACGAGATCAAATCTACGGCAGTGCCGCTGCAGGAATTGGAGGACGGTCTTCCGGTACATTGGGCCCAAGGGAAAATGTATGCCTACATGTATGCCAAGGCGGAGGGTCTGGCGTCCATGCAGGTTCAGCTCACTTACGTGCGGACCGGAAGCGGAGAACAGAAGAAGCTGCTCGTTTCACAGGCTTTTGAGGAGCTGGAGGCTTATGCGTTTGAGGTCATTGCTGCTTATGCGCCATATGCGGAAATGCTGAGACGGCATGAAGAGGAACGGAACGGATCGATTGAGACGCTTCCTTTCCCGTTTCCGTCTTATCGTGCCGGCCAGCGAAAGCTTGCGGGGGCGGTGTACAAGACGATCCAGGAGGGTGCAGGGCTGATGGCCAAAGCGCCGACAGGCATCGGGAAGACAATGTCGACTTTGTTCCCGGCCGTTAAAGCCATGGGAGCAGGCCATATTCGTAAAATTTTCTATTTAACAGCCCGAACCACAACGCGGGCGACGGCCGAAGAGGCTTTTGCCAGGATGCAGGCTCAAGGTCTTCATCTGAACTCGGTTACGATCACGGCCAAAGACAAGATTTGCTTTAAAGAAGAGGAAGCTTGTGATGCCGGACATTGCAGCTTATGCGAAGGTTATTATGACCGGATCAATGAAGCGGTGCTGGATATTCTGGAGAATGAGACGATGATGACCCGGCCTGTCATTGAGGCTTACGCCCGGAAGCACCGGGTTTGTCCGTTCGAATATTCGCTTGATATCGCTTACGCCGCTGACGCGGTCGTTTGTGATTACAACTATATCTTTGATCCGCGTGTTTCCCTCAAGCGGCTGTTCGAGGAGCAGAAGAAACAAACGGCCGTGCTGGTGGACGAGGCCCATAATCTGGTTGACAGAGGCCGCAGCATGTTTTCCGCAGAGCTGATCAAATCGGTGTTCCTGAGCATCAAAAGCGAATATAAGGCGGCAAATGAGGGCCTTTCCCGAGCGGCCGGGGAGGTCAACTCCTTCCTGGCTGCGGTCAAGAACAACTGCAGCAGCGAAGGCCGCATCATTCAGGCCGAGCTGCCCGAGGAATTGATCACAAAGCTCGAGAAATTTGTGGAGACTGCTGAACTAGAACTGGCTGCAAACGGGGCGGGGGCGGCTTCCCAGGTTAGTCTTGAAGCTCAGGAAGAGCTGCTCAGCACGTATTTTATGGCGCAAAATTTTATCCGCATGGCCAAGCTGTATGATGACCATTATTTAACTTATGCCGAAATCATTCGTACCGAATTCCGAATCAAGCTGTTTTGCCTCGATCCTTCTGAGCTGCTCCGCCAGGCCGGCAAAGGTTACCGCTCGATCATTTATTTCTCGGCCACTTTGTCTCCGATGAGCTATTACCGGGACATGCTTGGCGCGGATCAAGAAGATTACACGCTCAGCATCCCTTCGCCGTTCCGTAAAGAACAGCTGGATGTGCGGCTTGTTCCGCTGTCGGTCAGATACAATGACCGGGAGAGCTCCAAAAGGGCGATCGCCAGACTGCTCCAGCAGGTTTGCGAGGAGAGGAGCGGCGGCAATTTGCTTGTCTTCTTCCCTTCTTATTCATTTATGCAGGAAGTATACGATACGTATGTACAGGAAGAAGGGAAAGGCGTGGACGTCGTTCTGCAGCAGTCCTCCATGTCGGAGGAGGAGCGGGAAACGTTTCTGTCGGGATTCCAGCCGAACCCTGAGCGGACGCGCCTTGGTTTTGCCGTACTGGGCGGCGTCTTCTCGGAAGGCGTGGATCTTCCCGGTGACCGGCTCGGAGGCGTAATCGTGGTCGGCACCGGTCTGCCGCAAATTGGGCTTGAGAACAATATGCTGCGGGATTATTTTAATCAGACGGGACGCAACGGGTTTAATTATGCTTATATCTTTCCGGGAATGAACAAGGTGCTTCAGGCCGGAGGAAGGCTGATCCGGACCGAGCAGGACGAAGGGGTGCTGGTGCTGGTGGATGACCGGTTTGCCCAAGAGCCTTACCGTTCTCTGCTGCCTGAGGAGTGGCGGGAATATAAGCGGGTTCATCCGGCTTCGATTTGAAGCTGAAGCGGATACTGGACCGGATGCTGCCGGTGTCTGATGGGATCTAATTGGATTCGCCATGCTTCCTAATGCTCCTGATATAAAACAAAAACCATGGCCCTGTTCATCAGGGCCATGGTTGGTTTTGCTGCATTTCAAAGCGGTATTTTTTAATAGAGGGGCTGCTTTTATGCTTTTATTTGATGCCTTTCATTGCTCTTTGAATAATCGGAGAGATGGCGAACAGCACCAAGCCAAGTCCAATCGAGATAACCCCGATAATACCGAAATAGGCCATTTCAGATTCCGGCGAATACAGCTTGACGACCTGGGCATTGATTGCCTGAGCGGCTGCGTTGGTCAGGAACCATAAGCTCATCGTTTGGGCAGAGAACGCTGCCGGAGCCAGTTTGGTCGTAGCCGACAAACCTACCGGCGACAAGCAAAGCTCGCCAATCACGACGATCAGGTAGCTGAGCACGAGCCACAGCGGATTTACCAGGCTGTCGCTTCCGCCGAAATAAGCCGGGAGCAGGATAACCAGGAAAGATAATCCCGCGAACAAAAGCCCGAGAGAAAATTTCTTAGCCACAGAGGGCTGCCGGTTGCCGAGTTTGACCCAGATCCAGGCAAATACAGGTGCCAGAATGATAATGAACAGCGGGTTCAGCGATTGGAACCAGGCAGGGGTAAGCGTAATGCCTGCAAACTCCAGCTGGGTCCTTTCTTTGGCGTAAGCCGCCAGAATGGTAGAACCTTGTTCCTGAATGGCCCAGAACATAACGGCTGCGATAAAGAGCGGGATATAAGCCAATATCCGGGAACGCTCTACACGCGAAGTTTTGGGACTATGATACATAACCAGGAAATAAAGGGCCGGAATAATAATCCCCAGGATGCCGACCAGCAGAATGAACCGGTCAAAGGTGAGAAGTTTCGTCACAATTCCGATGTAAGCCAAAATCGCCACAATAAGAACTCCAACGACGATCCATGTATATACTTTCTTTTTCTCGCCTGCTGCAAGCGGGTTGGCTACAACGGTTCCTGCCAAGCCGAGGAATTTTTTCTTGGTTAAAGCAAAGACCACAAGTCCAAGGAACATCCCTACGGCCGCTACTCCGAAACCGAGGTGATAGTTGTATTCGCCAAGCGTACCTACAATAAGTGGTGACAAGAAGCCGCCAAGGTTGATGCCCATGTAAAAAATACTGAAGCCTGCGTCCCGGCGCTGATCTTCCGGCGTATAAATTTCTCCGACTACACTGGAGACGTTTGGTTTGAGCAGGCCTGTGCCAAGCACGATCAGCACCATCGAAACAAAGAAAAGGGCAACGCTGCCCGGTATGGCGAGCACGATATGTCCAAACATGATAAGCACACCGCCATAGAAGACTGCTTTTGAGGTGCCAAGTACACGGTCAGCAAGCCAGCCGCCAATAATACCAGACATATAGACGAGAGAGCCATAAATCGACATGATGGATAAGGCGGTAGTTTGGTCTATGCCGAGACCGCCGTTTATAACGGTGTCGTACATATAATACAAGAGGATTGCTCTCATTCCGTAATAAGAGAACCGTTCCCAGAACTCAGTGAAGAAGAGAGTGAACAACCCTTTAGGATGTCCAAAAAAACCTTTCTGCGGGACACTTTCGGCAATGTCCTTTTTAGTGATTTCTGCCATGAATTAACCTCCTGATGCTTTTGTTGAGACATAGATGGATTTGCCCCTAAATATAGAAGGCAGTAAAGAATGAAATTATACCGCTTATAAGCCGGTTTGACCAGTATGTATATGTTGGATAAACTCCTGAAGGCCTTTCCGTATTTATACCCATCTTTTGTAGGAAATAACAACATCCTTCGAATTCATGATAAAAAAGGCCCGCCTTGTTGGCGAACCTTGGCCTAACCCAACTGTTCCTTAAAGAAGTCCTTCTTAAACCCCGACCTCCTGCTTCTGAAAAAAATGCTTCAGCGCGCCATAAACCTCGCCGCGCTCCTTGATGATATAGTGCATAAATTCCGGCTTTTTGATGTTCCGGTACGCCGACATCAGCGTGCTGCTGCGGTTGTACTGATTCACTTCGCCATAGCCGAACATGTTGCTTCGCTTCAGCAGCTCGCCAATCAGCTTGACGCAGCGTTCGTTGTCGGAAGTCAGATTGTCGCCGTCGGAGAAATGAAACGGGTAAATGTTGTAGCTCGACGTCGGGAACCGGCTGTCGATGATCTCCAGCGCTTTGAGATAAGCGGAGGAACAAATTGTGCCGCCGCTTTCGCCGCGGTTGAAGAAATCCTCCTCCGACACTTCTTTGGCTTCCGTATGATGAGCGATAAAGACGATTTCCACTTTCTCGTATTGCTTCCGCAGGAAGCGGGTCATCCAGAAGAAGAAGCTGCGGGCGCAGTATTTTTCGAAAGAACCCATTGATCCCGAGGTATCCATCATAGCGATAATAACCGCATTGGAGCGGGGAACAACAATTTCTTCCCAGGTCTTATAGCGCAGGTCATCCGGCGATATGCCGTGAATGCCCGGCTGGCCTTGTCTGGCGTTGCGCCGGAGATTTTCGAGAATCGTCCGTTTCTTGTCGATATTGGACATGATGCCTTTCTTGCGGATGTCGTTGAAGCGGATAGCCTCGGTTTCGACCTCTTGTTTGTCTTTCTCCTTCAGGTGGGGAAGCTCCAGCTCGCTGAATAAAATCTCTTCCAGATCCTCGATGTTAACCTCGGCCTCTACGACATCGTCACCCGGCTGATCGCCGGCTTCTCCGCCTTTGCCGGGCTTGCCCGCTTTTCCCGGGCGTTCTCGGGCCAGCACATCCCCAACCTCGGAGCTGCCATCCCCTTGACCGACATGTTTCTGTTTGTTGAAGTTATGGACAAACCGGTATTCCTCCAGGTTGCGAAGCGGAATTTTCACGATCTGCTTGCCGTCGGACATGATAATATTTTCTTCGGACACTAGATCGGAAAGGTTCTCTTTGATCGCTTCTTTAATCTTTTGCTGATGGCGCTGCTGATCCTGGTATCCTTTCCGGTGTAAAGACCAATCCTCGCGGGAAACAACAAAGTTGCGAGATGAAGACGACACTTGCGGCACCTCCCCGGTTGAAGTCAACAGCCTATGACAATCAAACGATTGTAAATAAAGTATATTCGCGAGAGTGTCTGATATGTGAGGGAGTTCGCCGCGGGGACCGGATGAATTTTGTCTTTCTTCATTAATAGGAGAGCGCAGGACAGCTGATGACATGCGTGTAGGTATGTTGTTATGTATAGAAGCTGCCTTTCTGTTTGAGGGGGCCGGAGGTATAATCAAGGAAGGCTCTTGGCGTATGAGAATGATAAGGGAGAGGTGGAACTTATGACGGCCATTTTATTCAAGAACGGAATGTTTCCATTTGCGGCTGATTATCCGTCTGCAGATGCTATATATGTGGAGAATGGAAGGATTAAAGCAATCGGACAGGCTTCCGATTTGCAGCTTCAGCTGTCCGGTCAAGACTATCAAACCGTAGACTGGGAAGGCGCTTACGTGCTGCCGGGGCTTGTTGACTCGCATTTGCACCTGGGAATGCACGGCATGAAGCTGAGCATGCTTGATTTCACCGGCGTTGCTTCCAAAGAAGAGATGCTGGGCTTGATTCGGGAGCGTGCAGCGGTTACACCTCCAGGAGAATGGATCACGGGCCTCAACTGGAACGAAAATGAATTCACGCCGCCTGCGGCTCCGAGCCGGGAGGAGCTGGATGAGGTGACGGACCGCCATCCGGTCTTCCTGACGAGAACCTGCTTCCATGCTTTTTTGGGCAACTCGGAGGCTTTTCGCCGTGCGGGGATTCCGGA
The DNA here is from genome assembly GCF_001685395.1 of Paenibacillus yonginensis. Lineage (NCBI taxonomy): Bacteria > Bacillati > Bacillota > Bacilli > Caryophanales > Paenibacillaceae > Paenibacillus > Paenibacillus yonginensis. The sequence goes on from NZ_CP014167.1 coordinate 682,496, forward strand.
GGGAGCGCCTGACCCGGCTTCAGGAGCGTTTGGCCGTCATGAGGACGGGAGCTTTAACGGCTGGATTTATGAAGAAGCCTGTTATCCGTTTGAGAAGGCCCAGCCGGAAGCTGATTATGAGACGAAAAAAGCCGCTATCCGCCGGGCCAGTCTCGATGCGCTTAGCCTTGGTTTGACCGGTGTGCATACAGAGGACCTGAGATTCCTTGGCAGCGTAGAGACGATGCTGAGAATTCATCGCGAGCTCCGGGAGGAAGGTTTGGCGCTGCGCTCCCATCAGCTGATGTTTCATGCATATATGGATGAAGCAAGGGAGCTTGGCGTGAAGGCGGGCAGCGGGGATGAATGGACAAGGATCGGCGCGATGAAAATATTTGCGGACGGCGCTATCGGCGGCCGAACGGCTCTTCTGCAGGAGCCGTACAGCGATGCTCCTGATACCAAAGGCATGGCAATCCAGACGCCCGAGCAGCTGCACGAACTGGTAGCGAAGGCCCGCAGACACGGCTACCCCATCGCCGTCCATGCGATTGGTGATGGGGCAGCTGATCTGACTCTCGGCGCGATGGAGAAACTTCCGCTCGGCAGGGCCTCCGGCCTGCCTGACCGCTTCATTCATGCCCAGGTGCTGGATCGTTCCCTGCTTCAACGGATGAAGCGGCTGCCGCTGATTGCGGATATCCAGCCGCGCTTCGTGGCCAGTGATTTTCCTTGGGTGTTTGAACGGGTGGGGCCGGATCGTCAGGACGTCCTGTATGCGTGGAGAACGCTGCTGGAAGCCGGTATTGTATGTGCAGGAGGCAGCGATGCGCCGATTGAGCCGCTGAATCCGTTCCTCGGCATCCATGCCGCTGTAACGAGACGCAGACCCGGACAGCAGGGAGAAGGTTATCTGCCGCATGAGCGGCTTACGCTTCAGCAAGCCCTGGAGCTTTTTACATGGGGAAGTGCAGCTGCTGTAGCTGAAGAGAAGGAACGGGGAAGCATAGAGATTGGCAAATTTGCGGATTTTACAGTTATTCAAACTGACCTGACTGAAGATGTGGATGCCCTCCTGGAAGTGAAGGTAAAAATGTCCGTCGTCAATGGACAAATTGCCTATTCAGCCAACCTTTAAAAAGCTATAATAAGGGGGACGGCTGGAGGATTTCCAGCATATTTTAAGAAAAAGGCATACTGCAAAGAATGATTGTTTACGACCCATGGGCAGTATTGTCGCGGAGGCTTGGAGAATATGCGTTTTAAAGATGTTTTTTCAATTATCGGGCCCGTTATGGTCGGTCCATCCAGCTCGCATACTGCCGGCGCTGCCCGTATTGGCCGTTCGGCCCGCCATTTGTACGGCAAACAGCCGGAGAAGGCGGTAGTAGTCTTTTACGGATCGTTTGCGGCGACCTATCAGGGACATGGAACGGACCGGGCGATCGTCGGCGGTCTGCTGGATTATGATACCGATGATCCACGGATTCCGATGGCGCTTGATTATGCCAAGCAGTCAGGGCTGGAAGTCTCCTTTGAAGAAGGCAGAGGTGTTGTCCGGCACCCGAATACGGCTAAATTGATTTTGTCGGATCGTAATGGCGGAAACGAAGTTACGATGACCGGAATTTCCATCGGCGGCGGCAATATTGAAATTATAGAAATCAACGGATTCAATATCAAAATGACAGGCATCTATCCGACTCTTGTCATTCAGCATTATGATTCGCCGGGTGTGCTTGCTTATGTTACTCAGGCTTTAAGTTTAGAAGGCACCAATATCGCACATATGTCGGTAGATCGTAAAAATAGAAGCGGCAACGCCATGACGGTTGTCGAAATTGACGGCGAAATCAAGAAAGGAATCCTGGCGAGGATTTCCCAAATGGACGCTTTGATTTCGCTTGGTATCATCGATTTGTCTCAGGAGACCCAAACGGAGGAACAGAAATGAATTTTACAACCTTAAATGAGCTGGCAGTTTTATGTGAAACCCAAAATATGACCATCGGCCAATTGATGCTGGAAGAGCAAAGCCGGGAATCCGGACGTACGCCTGAAGCTGAATTTGCGACTATGGCTCAATATTATGAAGTTATGAAGGAAGCCGTGCATAAAGGCTTAAATGAAGATACAACTTCGCCGAGCGGCTTGACCGGCCTGGACGCGCAGCGAGTAGTCAATTACGGGAAACAGTCGGAAATGAACCTTGGCGGAGCGGCGGGAGAAGTGATGGCTTACGCGCTGGCCGTTTCCGAGGTGAACGCTTCTATGGGACGAATTGTAGCTACGCCAACCGCCGGCTCCTGCGGAGTTATACCTGGTGTCTTTGTCAGCAGTCAACAAAGGTTCGGCTGGACCGACGAGCATATGGTCTACGGGCTGTTCGCCGCCGGTGCCATCGGTTACGTGATTGCCAACAACTCGTTTATTTCCGGCGCCGAAGGCGGCTGCCAGGCGGAAATTGGCTCCGCTATTGGTATGGCGGCGGGGGCTTTGGTGGAACTGCGGGGCGGAACACCAGCC